>NZ_CP009832.1:2742611-3428264 GCF_000959525.1 Burkholderia multivorans ATCC BAA-247 | reverse complement strand
CGCGTCGAAGCGGCCGCGCGCCTTCTTCGCTTCGGCTTCGAGCACCGGATTCGAGAACGGCTGGTACAGCGACCCGCAGCGGCGGTGCAGCGACCGGTTCAGCCAGATCGAGCCGGCCTCGATGCCGACGAAGTGCAGGCCGAGGAACAGCGTCGGCGGCAGGTCGGGATCGTCCAGATCGATCGCGCTGTCGACCTGGATCAGCTTCGCGAGCTTCTTCTCGGAGCCGAACCACTGGACGCTGCGCTCGACGTAGCTGCGGATCGCATGGCGGAAGTGCCGGCCGGCGACTTCCTCGCGGCGTGCGTCGCTCCAGTCCGGAAAGCAGAGTTTCAGGTTGGTGTGTACGATGCGCTTTCGCCGGCTGGGAATCTGGTACAGCAGCCAGCCCAGGCCGTCGCCGATGCGCGCGGTGAGACCGTACGGCAGCAGGGCGAACAGCTTCAGCAAGCCGATGGCGAGGTGCGTGCCGAGACGGCCTAGCATGCGGGACCTCCGAGGGACCGGCGGGCCGGCGCGTTGCGAACAGGGGGGTAGGACAGCGGAAGATGCAGCACGGGCGGCGCTCTGTGACAATTCACGAAAGCCGCTATAATACGGGCTTCGCCGAGTTAACTGACAACTTGCGGGGCGAAGCCGGTTGGCGCGATGCGCGCTGCCCGGCACTGGTAATCCGCTAAAGCGTCGCCGCTTCAGGCCGAAAGAAGCTGGCTACGTGAAACCAACCGTAACCACACAGGAGCCTGAAAAAGTGGCAAACGATTATCTCTTCACGTCCGAATCCGTCTCCGAAGGTCATCCGGACAAGGTCGCCGACCAGATCTCGGACGCGATTCTCGACGCCATCCTCGAACAGGACAAATACTCCCGCGTTGCCGCCGAAACGCTGTGCAACACGGGTCTCGTCGTCCTGGCCGGCGAAATCACCACGACGGCCAACATCGACTACATCCAGATCGCGCGCGATACGATCAAGCGCATCGGCTACGACAACACCGACTACGGCATCGACTACAAGGGCTGCGCGGTGCTCGTCGCGTACGACAAGCAGTCGCCGGACATCGCGCAGGGCGTCGATCGCGCGCACGACGACAACCTCGATCAGGGCGCGGGCGACCAGGGCCTGATGTTCGGCTATGCCTGCGACGAAACGCCGGAACTGATGCCGCTGCCGATCTATCTGTCGCACCGCCTCGTCGAGCGCCAGGCGAGCCTGCGCCGCGACGGCCGCCTGCCCTGGCTGCGTCCGGACGCGAAGTCGCAGGTCACGATCCGCTACGTCGACGGCAAGCCCGATTCGATCGATACCGTCGTGCTGTCCACGCAGCACGCGCCGGACATCGAGCTGCCGGCGCTGCGCGAAGCCGTGATCGAGGAAATCATCAAGCCGACGCTGCCGGCCGACCTGATCAAGGGCGACATCAAGTTCCTCGTGAACCCGACCGGCCGGTTCGTGATCGGCGGTCCGCAGGGCGACTGCGGTCTGACGGGCCGCAAGATCATCGTCGACACTTACGGCGGCGCGGCTCCGCACGGCGGCGGCGCGTTCTCGGGCAAGGATCCGTCGAAGGTCGACCGTTCGGCTGCGTATGCGGGCCGTTACGTCGCGAAGAACATCGTCGCCGCGGGCCTCGCGTCGCGCGCGCTGATCCAGGTGTCGTACGCGATCGGCGTGGCCGAGCCGACCTCGGTGATGGTCAACACGTTCGGCACGGGCCGCGTGTCGGATGCGGTGATCACGAAGCTCGTGCGCGAGCATTTCGACCTGCGTCCGAAGGGCATCATCAAGATGCTCGACCTGCTGCGCCCGATCTACGAGAAGACGGCCGCTTACGGCCACTTCGGCCGCGAAGAGCCGGAATTCTCGTGGGAAGCGACCGACAAGGCGCTCGCGCTGGCCGAAGCGGCCGGCGTGGAGCCGACGGCACGCGTCGCGTAAGCGCGGTTCGCCCCAAAACGAAAAACCCCGGCGTGCCGGTAATGCCGTTCAGTTAAGGTTCTTTCTGAGGAACCGGACGGCATAACGAGCAGGACGGGACTTGACGGCCCGATCGCATTTGCGATCGGGCCGTTTTACATTGATGAGCAGCTTGAGGTGTTCGCGAAGTCGCTTGAGCACGGCGGGCAGCTTGGCGTAGGCAGGCGTGCGTGCAGCCCACATCATCTCGTGCTGGATGAGATGGAACGAGCGAACGAAGCTCAGTTCGGTCGGTTCGCACTTGGCCTCGAAGGCGGCGCAAGCCATTTCGCGGCGAATCAGGTTGTAAGCGATCAGCGCACCCCAGATCTCTTGGTAGATGCCGTCGACGGTTCGGCTACGTAGAGTCAGTTCGCTACCGAGCATGGACTGCTTCAGTTCGCGATAGCTGGTCTCGATCTGCCAGCGCCGCTCGTAGCAAGCAACCAGATCGGCCAACTTGAAGCGGCGCCGATCGGTCAATGACGTCAGTAGTACACGTTCCCGCCCCTGTGCATCTTGAATGCGCACTGCACGCGCCGTCCACCACTCCGGCAGATCGGGGCATTTCTGCCGAGCCTGAGGCGAGACGCGCATGCGCACCAATGCATCGTCCGGTTTGCCCGACAGTACCTCCCAACGCGTATTGGACTTTGCCGGAATCAGGAAGTGGCGATTGCGTTCGCCCGAGCTCAGGCCGCACAGGATCTCGGCTGCCAGGAAGCCTTTGTCGAAGACCGTGAGCGAATGGTCGGGAATCTGCTCCAGCAGATTCTTGGCGTAGATCATCTCGTTGGTGTCGTAGCGGCCAAACGCGATGTTTGCTACCAGATGCGTCGGGATCGAGGTCAGCGTGACGGCCCGCACCTGCGGGTAGCTGGCCACCTTGCCGCTCGCGTAGCTTTGGGACCCGAAATGTTCCCGATTCGCGGCACTGTCCGGCGTGCGTAGCGTGGTGCCATCCATGGCCCACAAGCTAAGCCCTTTGAAGGCATGGCGCGCACCATCCTGCTTGCACCATGCCTGCGCGGTTTGCTCGAACAGCCAAGCTATCGGGGCGTGGCCTAAGCGCTGCCGGGCCTGGGTGACGGCGCTCTTGCTGACGAACGTGGTCTCGTTGGGCAGCACCAGTTCCAGACTGTCCACCACTTCGCTGACTGACCAATGACGATAGATCGCCAGCGCGATCACCAGCCAGACCACCTGTTCAGCCGGCAAGCGACGGCGACGAATGCTCGCCGTGCCTGTCGCTTCGATGGCCTGTTCGATCCATGCATGGGGAAGATGCTCCGCCAACCGGCTCAGGTCGGTAGGTTCGGCATCGAGCATGAAGGTCAGGTGGTCGGTCAGCATCGCGCCAAAAGTTAACATCTCAGCGCAGCGTTTACAACCACTCCTTCCCCAAAACAAAAATGCCGTTCAGTTGCTTAACTGAACGGCATTACCGGCGTGCCGGGGTTTTTTCTTGTGCGTCGCCCGCGCACGGGCGCGGATGCGGTGATGCCGCTCGATTCAGCGGCCGCCGAACCCGAACCAGCCGTTGCTCGCCGCGAGGCGGCGCGGCCGGTTGACGCGGCGCTGCGGCGCCTGCGCGCGGCGCAGCGCGAGCGCGCGCAGCGACGACGGCTTCTGCAGCAGCGAGCGCAGGCCCGCGCGGCGCGCGAGCGCCTGCGCGCTCATCAGCGACAAAAAGGCGTGAAACCACGCGCGGATGCCGTCGAGCCGGCTGAGCGCGTGCGTACGCTCCGCCAGCGCGCGCACGCGCGTCCGGTGATGGCGCAGCGGGCGGGCGGGAGCGGACGGTACGACGCGCTTGGCAGCGCGGCTGAGACGGGAAGTCAGACGGAATGGCATGTGAACGATGCTTCGCTTGAATGGTGGCGCCCTTGAAGAGCGCACTGGTATGAACGGCCTCGGATGGCGCAACGCATCTTACCGAAAGTCGTTGCGCGCCGCGCCCGCCAGAATTGACAGGCCGCGACAGGCTACAGCGGTTTCATGACGGGCAAAAGTCGCGATAAACCCTTGTGCCGTCTGGCACGCGCCGAATTGCGCCTGTCGCTGAGGCCGCTGCGGCGCCGAACAGTTCCGTTGATCGCGGTCAAATTGCCGATTGGCATGCCCCTGCGCACGACAATGGTGCTGTTCGCCCGATCGGACGCCGATTTACAATCGTCACATTCACACAATAATCGCGTGGCATCCCATGTCGTCTCCCTTGCAGTCGGAATCGATCCGCGAGCAGGTCGCGGAATTGCGCGAACGCGGCTTCGTCGTCGCGCGCGGCCTCGTCGGCGAGCAGCAATGCGCGACGCTCAAGCGCATCGCGCAGCAGCAGCTCGAAGAGGCCGCGGCGCCGATCGAGTTCGAAGCGGATCTGCGCTATCCGGGCGCACCCGAGTCCAAGCATGCGCCGGGCGGGCACACGGTGCGGCGGCTGCTCGACGCGTACGGCCGCGATCCGGCGTTCGCCGAGCGCGCGATCGCACCCGAGATCGGCGCATGGATGCGCGCGTACTTCGGCGAGCAGCCGGTGCTGTCGCGCGCGCATCACAACTGCATGATGACGAAGCACCCCGCGTACGGCAGCCTGACCGGCTGGCATCGCGACTTTCGCTACTGGGCGTTCGAGCGCGCCGACATGGTGTCGGTGTGGCTCGCGCTCGGCCCCGAGACGAACGAGAACGGCGCGTTGTGGCTTGTGCCGGGCTCGCATACGGCCGAATTCGGGGCCGATGCATTCGACGACGCGAAGTTCTTCCGCAGCGATCTGCCCGCGAACCGCGCGATGATCGACGCGGCGACGTGCCCGTCGCTGAACGCCGGCGACGTCGTGTTCTTCCATTGCAACACGCTGCATTCGGCCGGGCAGAACCGCTCCGACGACGTGAAATTCTCGCTCGTCTACACGTATCACGGGATCAGCAACCGGCCGATCCCCGGCACGCGTTCGGCATCGAAGCCGGAAGTGCAGTTCTAGGCGCGCTGCATGGGCGCGAGGCGCAGCGAGCGACGGCCGCTGCGACCGACCGAAACGACGGACCGAAACGACGGGCGGCCTGGCCGCCCGTTGCGCTGTGCGCGGGCCGGTGCGTGCGACGCGTTCATGCGCGCCCGAACCGGCGCGATCGATCAGCGCTTGTTGCCGCCCGGCATCGCGAGGCCGATCAGGCCGACCAGCAGCGCGACGGCGCCGCCGGCGATCAGCAGGATCGTCTTCGTCGCCGGCGAGCCGGTGAAGAAGCGCGACAGATTGTCGTTGAGCGAATGAAACGACTGCCCGCCGAAATACAGCAGCACGATGCCGCCGACGAGCAGCGCAACCGAGATGACCCGGGACATACCAACCTCGCGGAAACGGTGATTCGAGACGCCGCAGTGTAGGGGACGACCGCCGCTGCGTCCATCGCCGTGCGCGCTTGCGCGGCGTTCGCTACCATTACCGGCGTGCTTGCTTGCCGCCGGCGCGCGCATGCGCGTTCGGCGCGTTCCTCCTCCGATGTCCTCACGGGAAAAATCCATGGCCTACGAAGCAGCTTCCGAACGTTATGCCGACATGCAATACCGCACCTGCGGCAAATCCGGGCTCAAACTGCCCGCGTTGTCGCTCGGTTTGTGGCACAACTTCGGCGATTCGACGCCGATCGCGACGCAGCGCGACATCCTGCGCACCGCGTTCGATCTCGGCATCACGCATTTCGATCTCGCGAACAACTACGGGCCGCCGTACGGCAGCGCGGAAATCAACTTCGGCCGGCTGCTGAAGGAGGATTTCCGTCCGTACCGCGACGAGCTGCTGATTTCGACGAAGGCGGGCTGGGACATGTGGCCGGGCCCGTACGGCAGCGGCGGCGGCTCGCGCAAGTACGTGCTCGCGAGCCTCGATCAGAGCCTGCAGCGGATGGGGCTCGATTACGTCGACATCTTCTATTCGCATCGCTTCGACGCGCATACGCCGCTCGAAGAGACGGCCGGCGCGCTGGCAGCGGCGGTGCAGCAGGGCAAGGCGCTGTATATCGGCATCTCGTCGTACTCGGCGGCGAAAACGCGCGAGATGGCCGAACTGCTCGCGCAGTACAAGGTGCCGCTGCTGATCCATCAGCCGTCGTACAACATGCTGAACCGCTGGATCGAACGCGAGCTGCTCGACACGCTCGACGAGATCGGCACGGGCAGCATCGCGTTCACGCCGCTCGCGCAAGGGCTGCTGACGTCGAAATACCTCGGCGGCGTGCCGGCCGATGCGCGCGTGAACAAGCCGGGCGGCGGCTCGCTGAAGGAGGAGCATCTGAGCGCGACCAACCTCGAGCACGTGCGCAAGCTGAACGAGATCGCGCAACGGCGCGGGCAGAGCCTCGCGCAGATGGCGCTCGCCTGGGTGCTGCGCGGCGGCCGCGTGACGTCCGCGCTGATCGGCGCGAGCCGCGCGGAGCAGGTGCGCGAAAACGTCGGCGCGCTGAAGAACCTCGAGTTCTCGGCCGAGGAACTCGCCGAAATCGATCGCTACGCGACCGAAGGCGGGATCAATCTGTGGGAAAAGCCGTCGACCGATCAGGCGATCTGAACGGCAAGCGATGCGGCGTGCGCGCGTTCGCGCGCGCCGCAGCAGCGCGGCACGACGAGCGCATCGGCAGCGCGCCGGCGCGTGCCGCTAGATCAGCGCCGGTAGCCCTTCGACGAGCAGCACCGCCACGCCGACGCCGAGAATCACGCCCAGCGCGCGCAGCAGGTTGTGGCGGAACTGCGTCGCACACGGCACTGCGCCGAGAAATAGCGCGCCGGCGAGCGCCATCGGGATCAGAAGGATGAAGTCGCCGATCGTGAAATAGGTCGTCATGCGTGTCTCCTACGTGTGCCGGAGCCGCATGCGGCTCCGGCGCCATGCCGGGCATGTCTCGTTTCATGCGTCCCGATCGCGAGCGGGACGTCGTTTCGAGTATAGGCAACGCGGCGGCGTTTTTCGCTATCCGAACCATTAAAAAGTCTGCGGAAAACCCGGAAAACCGCGCATTTTTTCGCGTATTCGACGAATGCCTTGCATCAGTCTTTCATATTGATTGCGGTTTCCCGGCGCAACGCCGCATCATCGGCGAGGCGGCCGCCACACCGGCTGTGCGGCGGCCGCTCGCTCATGCGCGGCCGGACTGCGCGCGTGTAGCCGGCGTGCGGAACACCAGCGCGAGGCCGGCGACGATCGCCGCCATGCCGACGAGCGCGAGCGGCGCGGGGCGATTGCCGAGCCACATTGCGTCCATCAGCGTGGTGACGATCGGCACGAGGTAGAACAGGCTCGTCACGTTGACGAGATCGCCGCGCTGCATCAAGCGGTAGAACAGCAGCTGCGCGACGACCGAGATCACGATGCCGAGCCACAGCAGCGGGACGACGAACGCCCAGCTCACGTCGAACGCGATCGGCCGGAACGGCAGGACCATCGCGCACAGCACGAGCCCGATCGCGTTCTGCAGCGGCAGCACGTCGGCGGGCGCGGCGCGCACGCGCTTTTGCAGCAGCGAGCCGACCGTCAGCGCGCCGAGCGCCAGCAGCGCGCATGCAATGCCGGACACCGGCAGCCGCGCATCGCCGATGCCGCGGCAGACGACGAGCGCCAGTCCCGCGAGCGCCAGCGCGAGCCCGGCAACGCGCATCGGTTGCCAACGACGCTCGACGAAAGCGAGCGTCAGGATCGGCTGTACGCCGAGGATCGTCGCAAGCACGCCGGGCGCGATGCCGCGTTCGAGCGCGAGCAGATAGAAGATCGAGTAGCCGCCCATCATCAGCACGCCGGTCAGTACCGTCATGCGCCGTTCGCCGCGCGGCGGCAGCCAGCGCCCGCGCAGGCGCGCGAGCACGAGCAGCACGAGCGAGGCGAGCGCGAAGCGCGCGGCGAGAAATACGAAGGCGGAGGCATGACGCAAGCCGAGTTCGGCGAAGATCGCGCCGCTGCTCCAAAGCAGCACGAACAGCGACGTCGCCCCATGCGCGCGTAGCGCGGGTTTGAACGAAACCATAGGAATTCACCTGTCTGAACGAATCGGAACGTTCCATGCGCACGCGTCACGACGCGCGTGCGTCAAGGCGCACGAACGTCGACAGGCGGCGAATGGAAGACGAAGCGAAAGGCCGGCCGATCAGCCGGCGAGTGCCGGCGGGGGCGGCGCGGCGCCGACGAGCGGCGGTGCGACAGGCGGGGGAAGAATCGACGGATGCGTGCACGCCCGCGGCCGCGCGTCGGGCAGCGGCCGGCATCTCGCAAAGGCGGACGTGAGCGAATGCATCGTGTCGAAGGCAGTGGAATGCGAATGAACGTCAAAGGTACCGCATTGCGCGCACGCCGGCAACGGATGCGTGGATCGCCGCCGCTCGACATGCATGCCAGCTGCGCGCGCCAGCTGCGCGCGCCCGCTGCGCGCGCCCGCTGCGCGCGCCTGCATACGCGCCGGATGCGCTTGCGCGGAATCGGCGGCGGCCGACAGGCGACAGGGTATGATGGGGGCATCCGCGCGAGCAAGCGCCCGTGCGGCGCAGTGGTTGATTGGAGACATTCGACGAAATCGCGGCGCTTTGCCCGCTTCTTCTTCTTTTCGCGCTTCGATAAACCGTGAACAATGGGATCGCGCGCAACGCTCCGGCGAGAGCGGCGCCGATCGCGCGTTTGCCGGCCTTCCACAAGGCCGCGTTTCAAGTTTCAAGAGTGGGGAACCATCATGCATGTCGGGTCGATTGTTTGCACTACCCATATCGCGGTGCCGAAGGGCGCGCGCGGGATCGTCCAGCGCATCCTGGGCGACATGGCCATGGTGACCTGGTACGCGGGCGTGCCGGGCGAGTCCAAGGAACTCAACACCGAGCCGTTCTTTCTCGAGGATCTGATCGACACCGGCGAATCCGTGCTGCCGGCCGGCGCGGCGATCCACTGATCGAGCGCGCCGTGCCGAACGCTCGTCTTTCGGCGCGGCGCGCGGCACAATGCGGGGGATGAACGACGTCACCTCCGCCCCCGCTTCTCCCGACGGCCCGCCGTTTGCCGGTCTCACGCCCGAGTGCGTGCTCGATGCGCTCGACAGCGTGCTGATGCCGGCCGGTCTGCGCACCGACGGGCGCCTCCTTGCGCTGAACAGCTACGAAAACCGCGTCTATCAGGTCGGCGTCGAAGACGGCCCGCCCGTCGTCGCGAAGTTTTACCGTCCGGCGCGCTGGTCTGACGAAGCGATCCTCGAGGAACACGCATTCGTCGCCGAACTCGCCACGCGCGAGATTCCGGCCGTGCCGGCGCGCCCATTCGACGGCCGCACGCTGCATGCGTTCGGCGGCTTCCGCTTCTCGATCTTCGAGCGCCGCGGCGGCCGCGCGCCCGATCTCGATCGCAGCGATACGCTCGAATGGCTCGGCCGCTTCATCGGCCGCATTCATGCGGTCGGTGCGACGCAACCGTACGTCGCGCGTCCGTCGCTCGACATCCGCACGTTCGGCTACGAGCCGCGCGACTATCTGCTCGCGCACGATTTCATTCCCGACGACGTACGGCCCGCGTACGAAACGGCCGTCGCGCTCGCGCTCGAAGGCGTCGAGGCGGCGTTCGAGCGCGCAGGCGAGATCCGCATGCTGCGCACGCATGGCGACTGCCATCCGAGCAACGTGCTGTGGACCGATGCGGGCCCGCATTTCGTCGACTTCGACGACAGCCGGATGGCGCCCGCGGTGCAGGATCTGTGGCTGTTGCTGCCCGGCGATCGCGCGGGCGCATCGCGCGCGCTCGCGGACCTGCTCGCCGGCTACGAGGATTTCTGCGAATTCGAGCCGCGCGAGCTGCATCTCGTCGAAGCGCTGCGCACGTTGCGGCTGATCCATTACGCGGCGTGGCTCGCGCGACGCTGGGACGATCCCGCATTCCCGGCAGCGTTTCCGTGGTTCAACACGCATCGATACTGGGAAGCGCGCGTGCTCGAACTGCGCGAGCAGATCGGTGCGATGCAGGAAGGGCCGTTGTGGCCGGTGTGACGGCACGCGCGGCAACCGCGGCCGCTTGCATCTGCCGATGACGGCCGCTCGCCGCCGGGCGACTCGTGCCCGATACGCCAAGCATTCGCTGCGTCGCGCGCAACCGTTCTCGTCGCGACGCCCGCCCCTTCCGTATGTCGGCAGACCCTAGAACTTCAGCATCAGCTTGATCACCGCCGCGAAGCGCTTGCCGTACGGCGGTGCGATCAGTCCGCGCAGGTTGATCCGCGGCTGCATGACGACCGGCTTCATCTTCGAGAACGTGACGAAGCCGTCGTAGCCGTGATACGCGCCCATCCCGCTCGCGCCCACGCCGCCGAACGGCAGGCTGCCGCACGCGATGTGCATCAGCGTCTCGTTGACCGTCACGCCGCCGGAGATCGTCTCGTGCATCACGCGCTCGATCGTGCCCGCATCCTCGTCGAACAGATAAAGCGCGAGCGGACGTGGGCGCGCGTTCACGTACGCAATTGCTTCGTCGAGCCGCTCGTACGGCACGAGCGGCAGCAGCGGCCCGAAGATCTCCTCGTGCATTACCTGCGCCGACGCCGGCACGTGCGTGAGCGCACACGGCACGAAGCGGCGCGACGCCGGATCCGATGCCGCGTCGGACAGCGCGTGCAGCTGCGCGCCCGCCGCCTGCGCGTCGCTCGCGAGTTGCTGCAGTCGCGCGAAATGGCGGTCGGACACGATCGTCGTGTAGTCGCCGTTGTTTTGCAGATCGGGATAGAGCGTCGCGAAGCGGGCGCGCGCGCGCTCGATGAACGCGGCCTCCATGCCGCGCGGCAGCAGCACGTAGTCGGGCGCGATGCAGGTCTGCCCGGCGTTCAGCGTCTTGCCGGCGACGATCGCGTCGACGGCCGCATCGAAGCGCGCGTTCGGACCGATGATCGCCGGCGACTTGCCGCCGAGTTCGAGCGTCACGGGCGTCAGGTTGTCGGCCGCCGCGCGCATCACGTGGCGGCCCACTTGCGTCGAACCGGTAAACAGCAGGTGATCGAACGGCAGCGCGCTGAACGCGGCGCCGACCTGCGCATCGCCGTTCACGACGGCGACGTGGTCGCGCGCGAACGTCGTCGCGATCAGCTGCTCGAACAACGCAGCGGTGCGCGGCGTCAGTTCGGACATCTTGATCATTGCGCGATTGCCGGCCGCCAGCGCGCAGACGAGCGGGCCGGCCGCGAGCAGCACCGGGTAGTTCCACGGCGCGACGATGCCGACCACGCCGAGCGGCTGCGGGATCACCTTCGCGCGTGCGGGGCGCAGCCACTTGTTCATCGGCTTGCGCATCGGCTTCATCCAGCGTTTGCCGTGCCGCAGCGCATCGTCGATCTCTTCCTTCGCCATCCAGATTTCCGCGAGCAGCACTTCCTGCTTCGAACGATGGCCGAAGTCCGCGCTGATCGCATCGGCGAGCGCGTCCGCGTGGTCGATCAGCATCGTGCGCAGCGCGCGCAGATGCCGCGCGCGCGTCTCCCATGCCGGATACGGCGCACGCAGATAGGCCGCGCGCTGCTCGCGCAGCAGCGTATCGAGTGCGTCGATCGACGGCTGCGCTTGCGGCGCCAGTTCGGGCAGATCGTTCTTCATGTCGTCTCCTTCAGGATGTCGGTGCGCGTCGGGCGGCAGCAGGCGAGGCGGGACGGCAAGCGTCGCGCCCGCGCGACGGTGAAGCCGCACGGAGTACGCCGCGCGCGGCATGCGTGCGCGGCATCGCGCAGCGACGAACGGCAGCGCGCGTGCAAGGCGCGATCACCGGGCGATGCACCGTTGCCGTGCGCGGCAACGCGCGCACGGGACACTGCGCGCGACCCGTCGAATCGTTGCGCGCGCAGACCGTCCAAACGGTCGGCAATGGCTATCGCCGTTCGATTCGCGCCGGACGCGCGCGTCGTACCATGCGCGGCCGTGCACGTGCGCGTTTGAAATGAAATGCGCAGGCCGCGCGGCGCGTCCCGGTCATCCGGGCGGCATGCGGCCTGCAGAACCTGACGCTGCATCGTCTCTCTCCCGTTTCGCGACGGATCGGCTTCTGGCGGCCGGTGCATCGCGCGCAGTCAATCGGCACATCTTAAATTTAGTCCACGCGCACGTTTAGAGGAATCGCTCTTGAATCGTCGCGCCGCGCAGCAGACGGCCGTTCCTACAATGCCCGAACATTACAAGCGGGACCCGGGCCGCGCCGGGCGCCCCGCATGACACGAAGGAGACGTGACATGCAATACGACTACATCATCGTCGGCGGCGGCTCGGGCGGTTCGAGCGTCGCCGCGCGCCTCGCCGACGCGTGCCCGGACGCGACGATCGCACTCATCGAAGCGGGCCCGCACACCGAGCGCAATCTGCTCGTCAACATGCCGGTCGGCATCGCGGCGCTCGTGCCGTTCAAGCTGCGCACCAACTACGGTTACGAGACCGTGCCGCAGCCGGGCTTGGGCGGGCGCCGCGGCTATCAGCCGCGCGGCCGTGGCATGGGCGGCTCGAGCGCGATCAACGCGATGATCTATACGCGCGGCCATCCGAGCGACTACGACGAATGGGCGCAGATCGGCGCGACCGGCTGGGGCTGGCAGGACGTGCTGCCGTATTTCCGCCGCGCCGAAGGCAACCAGCGCGGCGCCGATGCATGGCATGGCGCCGACGGTCCGCTGACGGTATCGGATCTGCGCTTTCGCAATCCGTTCTCCGAACGATTCATCGCGGCCGCGCATGCGGCCGGCTATCCGCTCAACGACGACTTCAACGGCGCGACGCAGGAAGGCGTCGGCTTCTATCAGGTCACGCATCGCGACGGGTCGCGCTGCAGCGTCGCGCGCGCATACATCTACGGCCGCAACCGGCCGAACCTGCACGTGATCACCGATGCGACGGTGCTGCGCGTCGGCTTCGACGGCAAGCGTGCGGTCGGCGTCGCGGTGTCGCGCAACGGACGCATCGAGACGCTCGGCGCGCGCGCGGAAGTGATCCTGTCGGCGGGCGCGTTCAACTCGCCGCAACTGCTGATGTGCTCGGGCATCGGGCCCGCCGCGCAGTTGCGCCGGCACGGGATCGCGGTCGTGCACGATGCGCCGGACGTCGGCGAAAACCTGATCGACCACATCGACTTCATCATCAACACGCGCGTGAATTCGTCGGAGCTGGTCGGCATCTGTCTGCGCGGGATCGCGAAGATGACGCCCGCGCTCGCCCGCTATTTCTCGAGCCGCACGGGAATGATGACGAGCAACGTCGCGGAAGCGGGCGGCTTCATCAAGAGCGATCCGTCGCTCGATCGGCCGGACCTGCAGCTGCATTTCTGCACGGCACTCGTCGACGATCACAATCGCAAGATGCACTGGGGATTCGGCTATTCGCTGCACGTGTGTGCGCTGCGTCCGTACAGCCGCGGCACGGTCGCACTCGCGAGCGGCGACGCGCGCGATGCGCCGCTGATCGATCCGCGCTTTTTCAGCGATTCGCGCGATCTCGACCTGCTCGTGCGCGGCGCGCAGGCGATGCGCCGCATCCTGTCGCAGCCGCCGCTCGCCTCGCAGGGCGGTCGCGAGCTCTACACGCATCCGCATCAGAGCGAAGCCGAGCTGCGCGAAGCGATCGTCGCGCATGCGGACACGATCTATCACCCGGTCGGCACGTGCCGGATGGGCTCGGACGCGCGCGCGGTCGTCGATCCTCAACTGCGCGTGCGCGGCGTCGAAGGGTTGCGCGTCGTCGATGCGTCGGTGATGCCGACGCTGATCGGCGGCAACACGAATGCGCCGTCGGTGATGATCGGCGAACGCGCGGCGGACTTCATCGTCGCCGCGCGCAGGGGCGGCGTGCCGCGCGATCAGCCCGCGGCTACCGTGCACGGCCGCTGAGCGGCGTGCGGCGCGGCGCGATGTTCAGGCAAACGTATCGACGAGGCCCGCGCGGCGCGCGACGGCGGCGCTCGATGCGGCCGTCGCGGATGGCGCGGCGTCGACCGGTGCATCGGCGCCTGACGACCCGCCGCCCGCGCGCTGCGACGGCCGGCCGCCGGCGAACTGCTGTTGCGGCTGCTGCTGCGATGCGAAGCCGCCGTCGCTGACGGTCGCGCTGCCGAGCCCGAGCCCGCCCGCTTCCATCGCGTCGCGCAGCTTCGGCAGCGCGGCTTCGACCGCGTCGCGCACCTGCGCATGCTGCGATACGAACAGCGCATGCGCGTGGTTGTCCGCGACGCGCAGCACGACCTGCAGCGGCCCGAGGTCCGGCGGGTTCAGCGTCAGCTCGGCGCTTTGCTGGTGCGCATTCGACAGGAACACGACCTTCTGGCTCAACGCGTCCGTCCAGTCGGCGGTGCCGACCGGCGGCGCGAGCACGTGCGCGTTCGCCGCGGCGATCGCGGCCGATGCCGGCGGCGTCGGGAGATTCGCATGCGCGGCGGCGGTCGCGGCGGCCGCCGCGAGCGTTGCGGCGGCATTCGGTTCGGCCGCGTCGGTCGCGGCAGCGGCCGTATGCGCGTCGGGTTGCGTCGCCGCTGCGCTCGGCGGCGTGGCCGATGCCGGCTGCGCGGCGGCTTGCGCTTGTGCCTGCGTTTGCGCTTGCGCCTGCGGCGCCGCGCCCTTCGCATCGGCGAGCACATGGCCGAAGGTTGGCGCCTTCGGGATCGGCGGCGTCAGCGGCGCCGCGGCCGTTGCGGCGCTCGACGGCGCAGCCGCGCCCGACGCCGGCAGCGCGACGGCACCGGCACCGCCCGTCAGCTTGTCGAGCGCCGCGTGCAGCGCGTCGCGCGCCGTCGCTGGGGCGGCCGCCGACGCGGCCTCGGGCGAGGTGCCGGACGGCGTCGAAGCGGTCGTTGCCAGCGCCGGCTGACCGTCCGCTGCGGCGGACTGCGCGGATGCGTCGGCAGGCGACGTGCCGTCCGCGTGCGCCTGCAGTTGGGCCTGGACGGCCGCGGCCGCCGCGAGTGCGGCCGCATCGGGATTCGTCGCGGTCGATGCGTGCGCCTGGTCCGGCGACGCGTCGTCCTCGTCCGGTTTGGCCGCAACCGGCTTCGCGTCGGCCGATTTCGGCGGCGCGGCATCTGCGGTGGCGGTCCGGTCGGCATCGTGCCGCGTGTCGACGCGTTGCTGCAGCGTCTGCGCGAACGGCGCCGTGGTGGGCGTCGCGGCATCGCGGTCGCTGCTCGCGGCAGACGACGCGCTGCGGCCCGCGGCTTTCAGCGCGGCACCGACGGTATCGATCAGGGCGCCGGTCAGGGACAGGGAAGGCATGGCGATTCTCTCGTTCGAAGGCGGTGGGCGGATTACGACGTCCGGGCCGCGTCGGCCCGCATGCGCAGGATCTTCGCCGCGTGCTCGTCGGCTTCGCGCTGCTCGCGCTTGGCCGCGCGCTGCGCTTCCTGCGCGACGCCGCGCGCCTGCAGGATCTCGTACGAGCCGACGGTGCGCTTCTTCTGCTGCCAGTTCGGCCGCGCCTCGTCGATCCGCAGTTCGGCAGCGGCGAGCACGCTGCGCTGCTGCGCGATCGCCGCATCGAGCGTGTCGATGAACGCCTGGAAGTTGCGCCAGTTGCCGGCCGGCATCCCATGCTGCGCCGACTGCGCGAAGCGCGCGTGATATTCGTCGCGATAGCGCAGCAGCGCGTCGAGCTGCTCGGCGGCGGCCGTGCGGTCGCGCTGCGCGGTGCCGAGCTGCTTCGCGGCCGCGTCGAGGTCTTCCTGCGCGCGATCGAGCAGCAGTTGAAGCGGGAAACCGTGTGCCATTTGCGTGAGCCTCCAGGGACCGGGTGGATCCGCGAACGGATTCAGGAATCGAACAACGCATCGAGCGCCGCGAGGCTCGACGCGAACGGTGCGCATTCGCGAAAGCCCTGCTGCAGGAACGCTTCGATGCGCGGATAGAGCGCGATCGCGCGGTCGAGCTGCGCGTCGCGGCCCGGTGCGTACGCGCCGACCGCGATCAGATCGCGGTTGCGCTGATAGCGCGACAGCATCTGCTTGAAATGGCGCACGCGGTCGAGATGCGTATCGTCGATCAGCGCGGTCATCGCGCGGCTGATCGATGCCTCGATGTCGATCGCCGGATAGTGGCCGGCCTCGGCGAGCGCGCGCGACAGCACGATATGGCCGTCGAGGATCGCGCGCGCCGAATCGGCGATCGGGTCCTGCTGATCGTCGCCTTCGGTCAGCACCGTATAGAACGCCGTGATGGAACCGCCGCCTGCGGGCCCGTTGCCGGTGCGCTCGACGAGCGCCGGCAGCTTCGCGAACACCGAGGGCGGATAGCCCTTCGTCGCCGGCGGTTCGCCGATCGCGAGCGCGATCTCGCGCTGCGCCATCGCATAGCGCGTCAGCGAATCCATCAGCAGCAGCACGTGCTTGCCCTGGTCGCGGAAGTATTCGGCGAGCGACGTCGCATACGCGGCGCCTTGCATCCGCAGCAATGGCGACACGTCGGCTGGCGCCGCGACGACGACCGAGCGCGCGAGCCCGTCCTCGCCGAGGATCTGCTCGATGAATTCCTTCACTTCGCGGCCGCGTTCGCCGATCAGGCCGATCACGATCACCTCGGCGCTCGTGTAGCGCGCCATCGTGCCGAGCAGCACCGACTTGCCGACGCCCGAGCCCGCGAACAGTCCCATGCGCTGGCCGCGGCCGACGGTGAGCAGCGCGTTGATCGCGCGGACGCCGACGTCGAGCACGTGATGAATCGGTTCGCGATCGAGCGGATTGATCGACGGCGCGGACAGCGGCGCGTCGACCTTCGACGCGAGCGGGCCGAGCCCGTCCAGCGGGCGGCCGGCCGCGTCGACGACGCGGCCCAGCATTTCCCAGCCCACCGGCAGCCGTTTCGCGCCCGCGAGCGGATCGGCGACGGGCGCCCGTTCGAGCGGCCACACGCGCGCGCCGGGCAGCACGCCCGCGACGTCGGTGGTCGGCATCAGGAACAGGCGCTCGCCGGAGAAGCCGACGACTTCCGCCTCCGCATAGGGCAGCGTGCTGCCCGGCGGCAATTCGATCGTGCATTCGGCGCCGACCGACAGACGCAGTCCGATCGCCTCGAGCACGAGCCCGGCCGCGCGCGTGAGGCGCCCGCACGGGCGCAGCGGCAGTGCGCGCTGGCTCCGTGCCGAGAGCGCGTGCAGATGTTCGCGCCAGTGCGCGAGATGCGGATTGTGCGGGGCGCGCCGCGCGTCGGGCGCGGACGACGTACGCTGCGTCGCCCGCTCGGCGGACGGTGCGGCGTGGGCATCGTCCGCGTCGTGCGTCTCGTGCGTCTCGCGCGCATCGTCCACGACGTCGGACCCGCGCGACGCGCGCGCGAGTTCACGCTCGAGCGGCGTCATCGCGCCATGCGCGAGCGACTCGGGCGTAGGCGGCGTCACCACGTGCTCACCTTGCCGATCGCGGCCGCGACGCGCTGCCAGCGCGTCGGCAGCGTCGCGTCGACTTCGCCGGTCGCCGCGTGTGCGCGGCAGCCGCCGCGTTCGATCGACGCGTCGGTGCGCACGCTCCAGCCGAGCGCATCGAGATCGTCCTGCAGATAGGCTTCGACGACCGGCAGATCGGCCGGGTTGACGGTCAGATGCGGCGCGCCGGACAGTGCGGGCTCGGCGGCCAGCACGTCGCGCACCGCCGCGACGAGCGCGGCCGGATCGTGCTTCACGTGCTGACGCACGACCTGCTGCGCGATGTCGAGCGCGAGCTGCGCGACGTCGGCCGCGAGATCGCGCTCGGCGCTCGCGAGCGCTTCGCGAAACGATGCGGCCAGCGCCGCGAGCTGCGCGGCCTGTTCGCGCGCTTCGGCCTGGCCGGCCTCGAATCCCTGCTGCCGGCCCTGCTCGAAGCCGGCCTGATAGCCGCGCGCCTGGCCTTCGACGTGGCCGGCCGCATGCCCTTCGGCGTGCGCGGTGTCGCGCACGCGCTGCAGTTCCTCGGCGAGCGCGGCGGCGGCCGCGGCCGCGTCGTCGGGCGGCGGCGGGGGCGGCGGCGGATCGAACGACGCCATCTCCCACCGCTGGTACGCGGTGAGCGTGCGGACGCTGGCCGGATCAGACATACGCGTCTTCCGCCTTGCCGCCGATCACGATCTGGCCGCTCTCGGCGAGGTTGCGCACGATCTGCAGGATGCGGCGCTGCTGCGTCTCGACTTCGGACACGCGCACCGGCCCGCGCGCGTCGAGATCCTCGGCGAGCAGTTCGGCCGCGCGCTGCGACATGTTCGCGAGGAACTTCTGGCGCAGCGGCGGCGGCGCGCCCTTGAGCGCGACGATCAGCGTCTCCGACTCGACTTCCTTCAGCACCATCTGGATCGCGCGATCCTCGAGGTCGAGCAGGTTCTCGAACACGAACATCTGGTCGACGATCTTCTGCGCGAGGTCCGGGTCGTACTGGCGCACGCTTTCGAGCACACCTTCCTCGTGCACGCTCGTCATGAAGTTGAGGATCTCGGCCGCGGTGCGGATGCCGCCCATCGGGCTGCGCTTCAGGTTGTCGCTGCCGGACAGCAGGCTCGTCAGCACGTCGTCGAGCTCGCGCAGCGCGGCCGGCTGAATGCCGTCGAGCGTGGCGATGCGCAGGATCACGTCGTTGCGCAGCCGCTCGGTGAAGCACGACGCGATCTCGGAGGCCTGATCGCGATCGAGATGGACGAGGATCGTCGCGATGATCTGCGGATGCTCGTTCTTGATCAGCTCGGCCACGGCGCCCGAGTCCATCCACTTGAGCCCTTCGATGCCGCTCGTGTCGCTGCCCTGCAGGATGCGGTCGATCAGCACGCCGGCCTTGTCCTCGCCGAGCGCCTTCGTCAGCACCGAGCGGATGTACTCGCTCGAATCGAGCGACAGCGCGGTGTGCTGCTCGGCTTCCTTCACGAACTCCTGCAGCACGTCCTCGACCTGCTCGCGCGTGACGTTCTTCAGCGCGGCCATCGCGGCGCCGATCTTCTGCACCTCGCGCGGCGCGAGGAAGCGGAATACCTGCGCGGCTTCTTCCTCGCCGATCGACATCAGCAGCAGCGCGCTTTTGGTCAAGCCTTCAGCGTTCATCGGACACCCAGTTCTTCACGACGGTCGCAACGATCTTCGGATCCTGGCGGGCGATCGTGCGCGCGTAGTCGAGGTTGCGTTCGTAGCGGTTCTTCTCGTTTTCGAAGGCGAGCAGCGCCGTATCGGACTCGCTTTCCGGCTCGGGCGCCGGCAGCCCGTCGAGCACGACCGGCTCGCCCGGCAGCGCGAGCGCCGGCGCCGGCGGCTCGGGCGGCGGGAACGCGCGGCGCATCGCCGGCCGCACGAACATGAAGTAGAGCGCCGCCGCGGCTGCCGCAATGCCGAGCCACTTCGCCGCTTCCTTCGCGAGCGCGATCATGTCGGGCTGGCGCCACCACGGCAGGTCGGCGTTCGGATCGGTCGCGGTCGAGAACGCGCTGTTCATCACGTTCACCGAGTCGCCGCGCTTCGCGTCGTAGCCCATCGCGTCCTTCACGAGCTGCTCGATCTGCGCGAGCTTCGCGGGCGGCAGCGGCTGCATCGTCACGTGGCCCTTCGCGTCGGCGACCGGCTGATAGTTGACGACGACGGCGACCGACAGCCGCTTCACGGTGCCCATCGGCTGCTCGACGTGGCGGATCGTCTTGTCGAGCTCGTAGTTGGTCGTCTGGTCCTTGCGGTCGCTGACCGGCGTCGTCTGCGGTGCGTTCGCGCCGTTGCCGGCGACGATCGGCGCGGAAGCCGGCTGCGGCGGCGTGTTCGACAGCGCGCCCGGCACGCCCGACGCGCCGCTTTGCGCGAGCTCGGTCGAGGTGCTGGTCTGCTGGCTGCGGATCGCCGCCTGCTGCGGCGAACCGTTCGGCCCATAGCTTTCGGACGTCTGTTCGAGCTTCGAGAAGTCGATGTCGGCGCTGACCTGCGAGCGCGCGTTGCCGGCGCCGAAGATCGGGGCGAGGATCGCGTCGATGCGCTTCTGCGTGTTGCGCTCGACTTGCTGCACGTATTTCAGCTGGCTCGCGTCGAGGCCGGTTGCCGACGCCGGCTGCGTGAGCAGATTGCCGTCCTGGTCGACGATCGTGACGTTCTTCGCCGGCATGTCGGGCACGCCGGACGACACCATCCGGGTGATCGCCTGCACCTGGCCTTCGTCGAGCACGCGGCCCGGGTACAGATCGACGAACACCGACGCGCTCGGCGCCTCGCGATCGCGGACGAAGACGGACGGCTTCGGAATCGCGAGATGCACGCGCGCGCCGCGCACGGCGTTGATCGACTCGATCGTGCGCTGCAGCTCGCCTTCGAGCGCGCGCTGGTAATTGACCTGTTCGGCGAACTGGCTGATCCCGAACTTCTGGTTGTCCATCAGCTCGAAGCCGACCGCGCCGCCCTTCGGCAGCCCCAGCGCCGCGAGCTTGAGCCGCGTTTCGTGCACCTGGGCCGCCGGCACGAGGATCGCGCCGCCGGCGTCGGCGAACTTGTAGGGCACGTTGGCCTGCTGCAGCGCGGCGATGATCGCGCCGCCGTCGCGGTCGGACAGGTTGCTGTACAGCACGCGATAGTCGGGCGCCCGGCTCCACAGCACGAGCGCCGTGACGACCGCGACCGCGAACGCGACGGCGATCAGGAACGGCAGCTTCGGATTGCCCTTCATCCGCGCGATGCCCGGAATGCGTTCCGCGAAGCCGCCGAGCCCGAAATCCGCGCCCGCGCCGCCCGCGCCCGGCAGCGCGGCGGCCGCGGCGGCGCCGGGCACCGGGCTGGCGAGGCCCGCGCGGGCATCGGGATTGATCAGCGAATTGGCCTGCGAATCCATGCGTCGAGGTTCTCCGGAGCGGGACGACTGAGCCGCTCGGACGAGCGGGCGGACAATGACACGATGCGATTATCGGCATCCGCGCCCGGTCTCGATCGACCGAAAAGAGCCGGGTTTCCCCCGTACTTTCGCGGCTTTGCCGCACGGTGCGCTGCTATTCTTTTTCGCGATCCGGGATGGTGCGGCCATTGCGCACGCGCGGATCGCCCGGTGCGGCCGGGTCATTTCTTTCTATGTCTGGGGACAGCATGACTGCGAACGTCAGCGGAATCGGTTCGGTGTTGCAACAGATGCAGGCGATGGCCGCGCAGGCGTCGGGCGGCGTCGCGAGCCCGGCGGCCGCGCTCGCCGGCTCGGGCGCGGCGACGGCCGGCACGTTTGCGAGCGCGATGAAGGCCTCGCTCGACAAGATCAGCGGCGACCAGCAGCGCGCGCTCGGCGAAGCGCAGGCATTCGAGGTCGGCGCGGCGAACGTGTCGCTGAACGACGTGATGGTCGACATGCAGAAGGCCAATATCGGTTTCCAGTTCGGGCTGCAGGTCCGCAACAAGCTCGTGAGCGCTTACAACGACATCATGCAGATGTCGGTGTGACGCGCGGGCCGCTGCCCCGCCTTCGTCGCCGGCCGGCGCGCCGGCCCGCTGCGGCGCTCGCCGCGCACCGCTCGCCGCGCACCGCTCGCCGCGCACCGCTCGCCGCGCATCGCGCGCCGCGCGCCTAAAGCTTTCCCGTTCCTTTCCGATAACTCAGGGAGAAAACCGCGCCGTGCGACGCACGGCAGCGGCCCCCGTCATAGCCAAGCATCAACAAGGAGAAGCGCATGTTTTCCCCAGGACACGCTGGAGCCAATGCCTACGCGCGTGTCGGCGTCGAGACCGGGGTGATGGGCGCCTCCCCGCACCGGCTGATCGCGATGCTCTATCAGGGCGCGCGCCAGGCCGTCGCGCTCGCGCGCATGCATCTGCAGCAGGGCAACGTGCCGGCGCGCGGCGACGCGATCGGCAAGGCGATCCGCATCGTCGAAAGCGGCCTGCAGGCCGCGCTGAACCGCGAGGCGGGCGGCGAGATCGCCGCGCGCCTCGACGCGCTGTACGCGTATATCGGCCGGCGGCTGCTCGAAGCGAATGCGCAGGCGAGCGACGCGATGCTGGTCGAGGTCGACGGACTACTCGCGACGCTCGAGGAAGCATGGACCGGCATCGGCCCCGAAGTCGCGCGGATGGCCGCGCAGCAGACGGGCGATATGCCGAGATGAATCGCAAGGCCGACTACTTCGCACGCTACGAGGCGCTCGCGGCCGTGTCGGGCCGGATGCTGCGCGCGGCGCGCGGCGCCGACTGGCATGCGCTGTCGGGGCTGCAGGACGAGTATCTGCGGCTCGTCGATGCGCTGAAGGAGGCCGAGCGGGACATCGCGCTCGACGAATCGGAACTGGGCCGCAAGCTCGCGCTGATCCGCCGGATCCTCGCGGACGACGCGGCGATCCGCGATCTCGCGAGCCCCGAAGTCGCGCGGCTGTCCGCGTTGTTCGAGACGCGGCGTTCGACCAAGGTATTGACCGAGCTCTACCGCACGCGCGGCTAGAGCCCGTATTCCGGGGCAGCGCGGCGGCCTCGTTCCCGGAGTGCGCAACGATGTGGCCGAGGTGAGCAGGCTCCGATCATGACCGGTATCGACTCCGTTGCGGCCGCGCTGCTCGCGAGCCGTCTCGACAGCCTGCTGACCGGCGGCGTAGCGTCGGCGGCCGCCGGCGGCGCCGCGGCGCAGGTCGGCACGCCGGGCGCCGGCGTCGCGCCGTCGTCCGAGGCGAGCGGCGCGCTGCCGCAGCCGCCCGCGGCCTCCACGCAGACCGCGCTGTCCGATGTCGCGCGCGTGCTCGATGCGATCGCGCGCACGGGCGGCGATGCCACGCCTGCCGTCGTCGGGCGCATGCCGCTCGTACCCGATCCGGCCGCGCTGTTCGCCGCGGCGGCGGATGACGCCGCCGGGCAGTCCGGGCATGCGACCGCAGCGGCCGCTTCGGGCCCCGCGCCGGGCGCTGCCGCCGCCACTGCCGCCGCCACTGCCGCCGCCACTGCCGCCGACGCCGCGCCGCCGTCGCTTGCCGGCGCCTTGCGGGCGGCGCTCGCGCAGGCGGTCGGCGAAAGCGGTCTCTTCTACGAATCCCATCTCGCGCAGTGGTTCGCCGGCCAGCGACCGCTCGCGACGCTGCTGCGCGAGCCGCAGGCGCGCATCGCGAGCGCGCAGACGTCGGCCGATCCGGACGCCGCGCCGGACGACGATGCGCTCGATGTCTTGCTCACGCCACGCCTGTCGCTGCCGTCCGCGCGCGCGGCGGTTCAGCCGGGCGCCGCTGCGTCGGGCGCCGCTGCGTCCGGCGGCGCGCGGCCGGACGGCTCCGCCCCGGAACCGATGCCGGGCGCTCAGCCGCATCCGCCGCTCGCGCGCGCGGCGGCGGACGCAACCGATCCGCTGCACGAACTCGCCGACTGGCGCGCGTCGGTCGCGCGCCCGGCCGACGCCGCAGCGCCGTCCGACGCGGCGCCGCCGACGCCCGTGCATCCGGCGGCCGTGCCGGTCGTCCGGCAGCAGCTCGACACGCTCGCGACCGACCAGTTTCGCTGGACCGGCGAAGCGTGGCCGGGCGTGCGCGTCGACTGGACGATCGAGCCCGACGAGCCGGGCGGGCGCGCGCCGCGCAGCGGCGACGACGCGGGCGACGGCATCGCGTGGCGCACGCGGCTCACGCTGACGCTGCCGACGCTCGGCACGGTCGACGCCGAACTGCAGCTGAACGGCGCGCAGCTCGTCGCGCGACTGCGCGCGAACCAGGCGGGCGCCGCGCGGCTCGCGCAGCACGAACCTGCGCTGCGGCGGCGGTTCGAGGGATCGGGGCTGCAGCTCGGCGGGCTGTCGATTCGCGCGGTCGACGAGCAGCCCGAGCCGTTCGACGCGTTTGCCGCGCAGGCGGCCGCGAGCGCCTATGCGCAGGCGGCGGCCGGAAGCGCTGCGGTGCCGGTACCGCCGGTGCCGCCCGACGACGGAGCCTTGCGATGACGACGCCGCACCGCAAGCGCGCCGCGGCGCTCGTCTACGATCCGAAGGGCGGCGATACGGCACCGCGCGTCCTCGCGAAGGGCTATGGCGCGCTCGCGGAGATGATCGTCGCGCGCGCGAAGGAGGCCGGGCTCTACGTGCATACGGCGCCCGAGATGGTGTCGCTGCTGATGCAGGTCGATCTCGACGACCGGATCCCGCCGCAGCTCTATCAAGCCGTCGCGGACCTGCTCGCGTGGCTCTATGCGCTCGATCGCACGGATGCGCCGGCCGACGCCGCCGCGCCGCGTTTTCCGTTGCCGCCGCTGCGCTGAGCGCGATCCGGCGGTCGCGCGCTGCGCGAATAATACAAACGGCTTTCTGTCGTTATTCGGGCGCAACGGTCTGCCATCTCCCTTCGATCGCACGTCTTCTTATCGCTTTTTCCCGATCGCACGGCGTCGCCGCGGGCTCGCCGCCGTTGAGGCGCATCTCGATTTGTGTAATGATAGCCATTCTCATTTCATGTTGAGCGGGCGGCGCGCGAACCGGCGCGCCGCCCGTCGTTTTGAAGAATGGAAGCTTTCGCGTGAACGCGCCCGAAACGATCGATCCGCTCCACGCGGACTTGCCCCGCGAGGGCGTTGCCGTGCTGCACCCGGCCGCACGTCCGCTGACCGATGCCGAGCTGGCGGCACGCCGTTCGCGGTCGCGCCGCGCCACCTTCATCAAGTGGCTGCGCAAGGTGCACGGTTGGGTCGGGTTGTGGGGGGCGGTGCTCGGGCTGCTGTTCGGCGTGACGGGCGTGCTGCTCAATCATCGCGCGCCGCCGCTGAAGATCGCGACGGGCGAGCCGCAGGTCGAGCAGTTGCAGCTCGCGCTGCCGGACCCGGCGCCGAAGACGCCGGCCGCGATGACGAAGTGGCTGCAGCGCGAACTGCATTTCGAAGGCCGGCCGGGGCGCGTGCGCAAGGAGCCCGCGCAGCCGGTCGCGTGGGGCGACCGGCACGTGATGCAGCCGGAGCACTGGCAGATGGGCCTGTTCGGGCCGCGGCAGAACCTGCAGGCCGAATACTGGGTGGGCAACGGCTACGTGTCGGTGAAGCGCACGGGCAACACGTTGCTGACAACGCTGAACAACCTGCATCGCGGCGTCGGAATGAGCATCGGCTGGGTGCTGCTGATGGATACGATCGCCGGGTCGCTGATTCTGCTGTCGCTGACCGGCGTGCTGCTCTGGACCGAGCTGAACAAGCGGCGCACCGTCGGCGTCGTGCTGGTCGCCGGCTCGGTGGCCGCGGCGCTCGCCGCCGGCCTCGCGTGACGGCACGGGCAGCGCCGCGCATTGCGCGCGGCGTCGCGGTGCGACCGCGAGTGCGGCCGCGCCGGCTTCAGAGCCCGCAGGTCGCGCCGCCGTTCGCGGCGATCTCGCGCGCGGCTTTCGCGCCTTCGACCTGCAGGATCGTCGGCAGCGACACGTTGTTCTTCGCGGCCGTGACCTCGGCGAGAATCGAGATCGCGATTTCCGGCGGCGTGCGGCTGCCGATGTAGATGCCGGCCGGCCCGTGCAGCCGGCTCAGTTCCGCTTCGCTCAGATCGAATTCGCGCAGCCGCTCGCGGCGCGCCGCGTTGTTGCGCCGCGAGCCGAGCGCGCCGACGTAGAACGCGGGCGTCTTCAGCGCCTCCATCAGCGCGAGATCGTCGAGCTTCGGATCGTGCGTGAGCGCGATCACGGCCGAGCGCGCGTCGAGCTTCATGTGGAGCACCGTATCGTCGGGCATCGTGCGCACGATGCGCGTGCCGGGCACGTCCCAGCCGTCCGTGTATTCTTCGCGCGGGTCGCAGACGGTCACCTGATAGTCGAGCCCGACCGCGATCTGGCACAGATAGCGCGACAGCTGCCCGGCGCCGATCACGAGCATCCGGTAGCGCGGGCCGTGGATCGTCACGAGCCGCTCGCCGTCGAACGCGAGCCCGTCGGTCGCCTGCGCGGGCGACAGCGACGCGCGGCCCGTCGCGAGCGTCATCGTGCGCGTGACGAGGCGGCCCGCCTCGACCTCCGCGCAGAGCGCCGCGATTCCGCTGTCGCGCGTCAGCGGCTCGAGCACGAGCTGGATCGTGCCGCCGCACGGCAGCCCGAAGCGGTGCGCTTCTTCGGCCGTCACGCCGTACTTGACCGCTTCCGGCCGCGCGTCGCGCGCGATGCCGTTCGCATGCACGCGCGCGATGAGATCGTCCTCGATGCAGCCGCCCGACACCGAGCCGACCACGAGCCCGTCTTCGCGCACCGCGAGCATCGCGCCTTCCGGGCGCGGCGACGAGCCCCAGGTCTTCACGACCGTCACGAGCAGCACGCGGCGACCTTCGTCGAGCCAGCGCGCGCTCGATTTCAGCACGTCGAGATCCACACTTTCCATCGTCGTTCCCTCGTTGATTGCGCGCATTATGAACCGCCTGCCGCGGACGTGCTCGGCGTGCACCGCGCGTGCGACGGCGGCTGCAAAGCAAAACGGCGCGCTCGCAAGGCGGCGCGCCGTCAGTGCGGGCGGCGCGTCGCTGCGCCGCGCGCGGGATCACTCCGCGTGGCCGCGGGCGAGCTTCGAATGGTGTCGCGAATAGAGGAAATAGACGGCGAGACCGATCACGAGCCACACGCCGAACGCGATCCAGGTGACCGGCTGCAGATTCACCATCAGGAACACGCACGCCGCCACCGCGAGCAGCGGCACCACCGGCACGCCCGGGCAGCGGAACGCGCGCGGCAGGTGCGGGTGCGTGCGGCGCAGCACGAGCACCGCGATCGAGACCATCGAGAATGCGGCCAGCGTGCCGATGTTGATCAGCTCCGCGAGCACGTTCAGCGGCACGAGCGCGGCGATCAGTCCGAAGAACAGGCCGACGAGCCAGGTTGTCAGGAACGGCGTCGCGTAGCGCGGATGCACGCGCGACAGCGTGCCCGGGAGCAGCCCGTCGCGCGACATCGCGAAGATGATCCGCGTCTGCCCGTAGCTCATCACGAGAATCACGGTCAGCATGCCGAGCACTGCGCCGAGATCGATGAAGCCCGCGACCCATTTCTCGCCGGCGACCTGCAGCGCGTACGAGATCGGGTGCGAGATGCTCGCGTACTGCGCGGACGGCACGATGCCGGTCGCGACTGCCGCGACCGTCACGTAGAGCACCGCGCAAACGGCGAGCGACGCGATGATGCCGATCGGCAGGTCGCGCTTCGGATTCTTCACTTCCTCGGCCGCCGACGACACCGCGTCGAAGCCGATGAACGCGAAGAACATCACGGCGGCCGCGCCGAACACGCCGTTCCAGCCGTGCGGCATGAACGGCTTCCAGTTCGCGGGCGTCACGTGGAACAGGCCGACCGCGATTACGAGCAGCACGACCGACACCTTGATGAACACCATCACGTTGTTGATGCGCGTCGATTCGCGGATCCCGATCGACAGCAGCGTCGTGATCACGATCATCACGAGGAACGCGGGCAGGTTGAACCACGTGACGACGCCGGGCACCGCGCCCGGCGCGGCGGTCAGCACGGTCGGCAGCGTGAGCCCGAAGCCCTGCAGCAGCGACTGCAGATAGCCCGACCAGCCGACCGATACGGCCGATGCCGCGAGCCCGTATTCGAGCATCAGGTCCCAGCCGATGATCCACGCGACGAGTTCGCCGAGCGTCGCATACGAATACGTGTAGATCGAGCCGGCGACCGGGATCGTCGACGCGAACTCCGCGTACGACAGCGCGGCGAGGCCGCAGGCGATCGCGGCGATCACGAACGACAGCATCAGGGCGGGCCCGGCCTGCACGGCGCCCGTGCCGGTCAGCACGAAGATGCCGGTGCCGATGATCGCGCCGATGCCGAGGAAGGTCAGGTCGATCGCGCCGAGCGCCTTCTTGAGTCCGGCGGCGTGCGCGCCGGCGATCATGCGATCGACGTTTTTCTTGCGAAAGAGAGACATTGCGGGTGGATCGTCAGCGGGGCGCGCGGGAGCGGCGGTGCTGACTGAGTGAAAACCCGCAATTTTAGCCGATTTGACGCAAAAGGCTCGCGCTCGCGCAGCGTTGCGTCGCCGAATCGTCCGATAAAACAAGCGCTTGCGTGCGCAACGGCCGAGCGGCGGCCGAGCGGCCGCGCCGGAACCTTGCGCGTGGGACAGCGAGAGGGGGGGGCGCGGTGCGTCAGGTGCCCGACGCGGGCGACATGTCGACGAGCCGGTTGCTCATCACGTAGAACGTCAGTTCCGCGTTGTTCGACAGCCGCATCTTCTCGAGCAGCCGCGACCGGTACACGCTGACCGTCTTCACCGACAGCGACAGCGTGTTCGCGATGTCGGTCAGCCGCTTGCCCGAGGCCAGCATGCAGAGCGTCTGATATTCGCGGTCGGACAGCTTTTCGTGCGGCAGCGGCTCGTTCTCGAACGACACGTATTCGGCGAGCGCTTCGGCCATCGCGGGGCTCACGTACTTGCGGCCCGCGGCGACCTGCTGGATCGCGCCGATCATCTGCGCGGCGTTGACCGTCTTCGACAGATAGCCGGCGGCGCCGGCCTTCAGCGCGCGCACGGCGTACTGATCCTCGCGGTACATCGAGAACATCAGCACCGGCGTGCGCGGCAGCTTGCGCTTCAGGCGCTTGAGCACCTCGATGCCGTTCGTGTCGGGCAGCGAGATGTCGAGCAGGATCACGTCGAACGTCTGCCGGTCGACGGCGGCGAGCGCGTCGGCGCCGTTTTCCGCTTCGGTGACCTCGCGCGCGACGCCCCGGTCGACGAGCAGCTGGCAGATCCCTTGCCGGACGATCGCGTGGTCGTCCACGAGCAGGATGTTCAGGCCCATCGCGACCTCACGACAGCGACGCGAAACGAGCCGCGGCGGGCGCGCCGAGCAGCGCGTCCCATGCGAAGTACGCGGTCACGCGCGTGCCGCGCCCGGCCGCGCCCGACGTCGTGTCGAGCCCGCCGCCGAACGCGGCGCAGCGCGCCTGCATGCCGGTGAGCCCGTAGCCGGCGCGACGCTTGCGCGCGAAACCGGTCCCATCGTCGGTGACGATCAGCGACAGGAACGTGTCGTCGGCGTCGATCCGCACGTCGGCCGAGGCGGCGCGCGCGTGCTTCGCGACGTTCGACAGCGCTTCCTGCGCGACGCGGAAGATCGCGAGCGCGGCGTCGCCGGCGAGGTGCGGCACGCGCGCATCGGCCGCGCAGACGAAGCTCGTGCGCAGGCCGGTACGGGCCGCGAAGCCGTCGATCCACGCGGACAGCGCGGGCACGACGCCGCTGTCGAGCGCCGGCACGGCGCGTGCGTCGATCAGCCGGCGGTTCGCGTCGGTCGCCGCGTCGAGCGCGCGCTGCGCGAGTTCGAGCGCGCGCAGGCAGCCTTCCGGCGCGTCGGCCGGCAGCCACGCCTGGGCGTTGGCGAGCGCGAAACGCGCGGCGGTGAGTTCTGCGCCGAGGCCGTCGTGCAGCTCGCCGGCCAGATGGCGGCGCGCGGCTTCATCGGCGGCGAGCAGCTGCGCGGACAGCACCGCGATGCGCTGCGCGCACGGATCGGATTTCGGGATGGGATCGGCCGACGTTGCGGCGGCGCAGCCATGCGCGGGCAGCCGCGACGGGAACGGGGCGTGAGCGCCGTGGGGCGCATTAAGCGACGTATCCATGACTCTCCCTGCTGTCAGAAAGCGGTTCAGACACCGGTCGGCGGCGCGGGTCGGCGGCCGTCCGGCTCCCGCATGCGGCCGGAAAACGGCGGCATGCCAAGGTAACAAAAGTTACATTCAGTAACACCTGAGTCCGACCCCTTGCGTGCGGCCAAGTCAGCGTCACGCGCCGCGCATAATATCTCAAAAATGGCGAAAAGGTCATGTCGGGCGGACATTTAAGGGTAAATGTGAATAATCGGATTGAACGCGGCGTAGGAAAAAAACCGACATCGAAGGTCGTCGATGCGGCGCGTCAAATGTAACTATTTGAGATGAAATGGTCCGTCATTGTTACGAATTCGCCAAGCGCGGACGAAAAAAAACCGGAGCCTTCGCTCCGGTTTCTTGATGCTTCACAAATTTGGGGATGGATCAGTCGACGAAAGCGCGCTCGATCACGTAGTGGCCCGGTGCGTTGTTCTTGCCTTCGACGAGGCCGGCTTGCTTGAGCAGCGCGGTCGTGTCCTTCAGCATCGCGGTGCTGCCGCACAGCATCACGCGATCGTTTTCCGGCGAGAACGGCGCGACGCCGAGATCGGTGAACAGCTTGCCCGACGCGATCAGGTCGGTGATCCGGCCCTCGTTGTCGAACGCTTCGCGCGTGACCGTCGGGTAGTAGACGAGCTTTTCCTTGATGATGTCGCCGAGGTACTCGTGGCCCGGCAGGTCGTGCTTGATGTAGTCCATGTACGCGAGCTCGCCCTTCAGGCGGCAGGTGTGCGTCAGCACGACCTTCTCGAAGCGGTCGTAGATGTCCGGATCGCGGATGATCGACATGAACGGCGCGAGGCCCGTGCCCGTCGACAGCAGCCACAGCGTCTTGCCCGGCAGCAGGTTGTCGACGACGAGCGTGCCGGTCGGCTTCTTGCCGATCAGCACCGTGTCGCCCACCTTCAGGTGCTGCAGGCGCGACGTCAGCGGGCCGTCCTGGACCTTGATGCTGAAGAATTCGAGGTGCTCCTCGTAGTTCGGGCTCACGATCGAGTAGGCGCGCGCGAGCGGCTTGCCGTCGACCTCGAGGCCGACCATCGTGAACTCGCCGTTGTTGAAGCGCAGGCTCGGCTCACGGGTGCAGGTGAAGCTGAAAAGCGTGTCGGTCCAGTGATGGACGGATTGGACGATGGCGGTGTCGTATTTGCTCATGGCTTTCAAAACGGACGCGCGTAGCGGACGCGTGTAACGGGCCCAAAAACGGGCAAAAACCGAGTGCGTCGGCCCGATCGCGGATCGGCCGGCCGGCGCGTCGGACACGCGCCTTCTCGATGACAGACGTTTGAGGAACTGGCTATTTTACCCTGCCTGCGCGAATCGCGGGCTTGCCCCCCGTGGCCGCGCGGATTTGGCGCAACGCGCGCTTACGATGCGCTTTCGGTCGCGCGTGCGCGCCGGGCGGCGCTTATCGCGGATCGAGACGCAGCCGGGCGATGTACGGCAGGTGGTCCGACAGCCACGCGGTTTCGCTCGACGGCGCGCGCCACTCGAGCGGCGTGAGGCCGCGCACGAACATCTTGTCGAGCGCGAGCGCCGGCGAGAACGCCGGGAACGTGCGCCCGGACTCGCCGAGCAGCGTCGCCACTTCGGACAGCCCGATCTCGCCGAATACGGCGACCGAATCGTTGCGCCAGTCGTTGAAGTCGCCGGCGAGCACGAGCGGATCGTCGCCCGCGTTGCGCACGATCCAGTGCGCGATCCAGTGCATCTGGCGCAGCCGCGCCGCGCGCGTGAGCGCGAGGTGCGCACACAGCAGCGTGACGGGGCGCGCGCCGGCGAGCGTCGCGCGCGCGACGAGCAGCCCGCGCCGCTCGAAGCGGTGCGCGGAAATGTCCCAGCGGCCGCCGAGGTCGAGCGGATGCGGCGACAGGATGGCGTTGCCGTGCCGCCACGACGGCTTGAACACGTTCGGCCCGAGCGCGATCTGCCAGTCGAGCGCGCGGGCGATCTCGGTCGCCTGGCAGTGCCAGACGTCGTCGTCGACATCGTCCATCGGCGCGCCGAAGCCCTGCGCGAGCACCGGCCGCGGCATGCGCCGCGCCATCGCTTCCTGCAGGAAATACACGTCCGCGTGCGTCGACTGCATCCAGTCGCGCATCGCGTTCCATGCAGTGAAGCCGAGCGGCGAGCGGCCCTTGTGCAGGTTCCAGCTGACCGCGGTGATTTCGTCGGGGGCCGCGTGCGGTTCGGCGAACGGGACGGATAGCGCGTCGGCAGCCATGGCGATCAGTCCTTCGCGACGTGCGCGCGCACGCGGTAGACGAGATGCGGATGCTGCTCGACGAGCGTCCAGTCGGTCCAGGCGTCGGCGCCGACCGACAGGCCCGGATGGCTCGCGACGATCTGGCGCGGCGACGCCGGCATGCAGGGATCGCTCTGCCGTGCGCTTTCGTCGTCGAGCGTTTCCTGCACGTCGAGCGCGAGCGAGACCGTGCCGGCCGCCGTATCGGCGGCGAGCGGCGCGACCGTGACGGCGCGCGAACGCTCGGTCGGCACGACGCGCGCGGCATTGCCGCAGCCGACCGGCACGGCGGACGGATAGCGATGGGTGTCGGTGCGCGTTTGACCCACGGTGGTCTGCTGCTGGAACGTGTCGATCGTCTGACCGTCGCGCACGACCTGGATCTCCCACGCAACGACGGCCGGTGCGGGGCTCTGCGCATGGGCGGCGAGCGCGACGCTCGCGAGCAGGACGGCCAGGCCGTGTTTCAGCATGAAGCTTCTCCGGAAACGCGGGGTAGTGGGGAACGGACGCTCATCTTACGCCCGATCGATTTCGGCAGCGTTGTCGCCGCACGCGGCGGCGAGCGGTGCGAAGCACGATGCGGTCCCGCTACGGTCTCACTGCGGTCCCGCTTTGGCTCGGGTACGGTCGCGCTGCGGTTCCGCTGCCGGCCGTGCGCCGGCGCGACACATCGGCGTGCCGGCGACGGACGGATGCTGTGAAAAGTAGGTACGCGTCACGCGTTTTCAAGCGAAAAAACGCGCGAACTCGGCGACGCTCGCGCGCTCGGTGACGAGGCGGTTCTCGACCGCATGCGGATCGGCGTAGCCGAGCGACATCCCGCAGACGAGCTGTTCGTTGTCCGGGATGTCGAGGTGTTCGGCGACGATCCGGTGAAACGGCACGAACGCGGCCTGCGGGCACGTATCGAGCCCGCGCGCACGCGCGGCCGTCATCACGCCTTGCAGAAACATCCCGCAGTCGAGCCATGCGCCGTGCGTCATGATCCGGTCGAGCGTGAAGAACAGCGCGACCGGTGCATCGAAGAAGCGGAAATTGCGCGCGTGCTGCGCATGCATGCGCGCTTTCTCGTCGCGACCGATGTTCAACAGGCCGTACAGATCCCAGCCGACCTTGCGGCGCCGGTCGATATACGGCGAGACCCATTCGCGCGGGTAGTAGTCGTATTCGGCGACGTATTTTTCGTCGCGCGCGGGATCGTCGTATGCGGCGGTGAGCGCGGCCGCGAGCGCATCGCGCGTCGCGCCCGTCGCGACGTACACGTGCCACGGCTGGATGTTCGTGCCGGACGGCGCGCGGCTCGCGGCTTCGAGGATCGCCTCGAGCGTCGCGCGCGGCACCGGCGTCGGGAGGAATGCGCGCACCGAGCGGCGCGACGTCAGTGCGGCGTCGACGGCGCGGATCGCGTCGGGATCGACGTTCGGAGGAGCGGCGGGGACGGACATCGGCATACCCTGGGGACGAAAGCGGACGCGGTACGCGGTGCACCGCCGGCCATGCGCGGCGACCGGTGAACTGACGATGATACGCCGCGCGGCGCGGGCCTGCAGCGCGCGGCCGGTGTTAGCAGCAGCCTCGCGCGGCTGCTTGCTTGCACGCGCGACGCGCGCCGCTACACTGAAAATCGTAAGGGTCTGATGATCGTGTGACAGCAAGCAGCGGTGAGGTTGGTATGACGACGGCGATGGTGAAACAGGAACTGGCGGTGGCGTCTTTCAGCACGGTGTACGACCTCGAGCAGGTCGAGACGGCACTGAACGATTTGAACGAAAGCGCGAGCGATGCGTTGCGCGCAACCTACGAGCGGATGCTGAAGACCGGCAATCTGCGTTTCTGCGTGAAGCCGAACCGGATGCCGTCGTTCGACGCGCTCGGCGAAGCGCTGCCTAATTTCGCCGAACCGCTCGACGACGTGCGCAAGCAGGTCGCGCTCTGCCTCGAAACCGACGATCGGCTCGAACTGATGCCGATCCTGCTGCTCGGCCCGCCGGGGATCGGCAAGACGCATTTCGCGAAGGCGCTCGCGCAGATGCTCGGCACCGCGTATCACTACGTGCCGATGAGTTCGCTGACGGCCGGCTGGATCCTGTCGGGCGCATCGTCGCAATGGAAGAACGCGAAGCCCGGCAAGGTGTTCGACGCGCTCGTGAACGGCAGCTATGCGAACCCCGTGATCGCCGTCGACGAAATCGACAAGGCGGGCGCCGATGCGCAATACGATCCGCTCGGCGCACTCTACGCGCTGCTCGAACACGACACGGCGCGCGCCTTCGTCGACGAATTCGCCGAAGTGCCGATCGATGCGGGCAACGTGATCTGGATCGCGACCGCGAACGACGCGCACGCGATTCCGGAGCCGCTGCTGAACCGCATGAACGTCTACGAGATCGCGCCGCCCGACGCGGCCGGCGCGCGCCGCATTGCGCAGACGATCTACGACGAGATCCGCATGTCGCACGCGTGGGGCCGGCGCTTCCCGGAAACGCTCGGCGATGCCGCGCTCGACGTGCTGGCCGCGACGCCGCCGCGCACGATGCGCCGCGCACTGCTGCACGCGTTCGGCGCCGCGCGGCTCGACGGGCGCGACGCGATCGAGCCGCGCGACATCCGCGCGGACGAAGGCTCGGCTCGGCGCAGGCCGATCGGGTTCTGAGCGGCGCGCGACGGGCGCGCGCCGCGCCGCGTGTGCGATGCGTAACAGTCGTGACGAGACGTACATCGCGATCGGCAGGCGGGCGAACCGGGACGTACAATTCCGCTGTCTCCCCTCTACGCGCGAGCGACGCGACAAGTCATGGAGCAGATGGATTGTGTAGTGATCGGCGCGGGCGTCGTGGGTCTGGCGATCGCGCGGGAGCTGGCCGCGCGCGGACGAGAGACGCTCGTGCTCGAGGCGGCCGACGCGATCGGCACCGGCACGAGCTCGCGCAACAGCGAGGTGATCCATGCGGGGCTCTACTATCCGCGCGGATCGCTGAAGGCGCTGTCGTGCGTGCGCGGGCGCGACCTGCTGTACGAATTCTGCGACACGCATCACGTGCCGCACCGGCGCGTCGGCAAGCTGCTCGTCGCGACGACCGCCTCGCAGGTGAAGCAGCTGAAGGCGATCGCCGCACGTGCGGAAGAGAACGGCGTGCTCGATCTGCTGCCGCTCACGCGCGCCGAAGCGCAGGCGCTCGAGCCCGCGCTCGAATGCGTGGAGGCGCTGTTCTCGCCGTCCACCGGCATCGTCGACAGCCATCAGCTGATGCTCGCGCTGCTTGGCGACGCGCAGCGCGACGGCGCCGTATGCGCGCTGAAGTCGCCGGTCGAATCGATCGACGTGCTGCGCCGCGGGCGTTTCGTCGTGCGTACCGGCGGCGACGCGCCGACCGAGATCGAAGCCGCGTGCGTGATCAATAGCGCGGGCCTCGGCGCGCAGGCGCTCGCGCGCCGCACGCGCGGCCTCGATCCGCGCTGGGTGCCGCCGCTCTATCTCGCGCGCGGCAACTACTTCAGCTTGTCCGGTCGCGCGCCGTTCTCGCATCTCGTCTATCCGATGCCGGACCGCGCGGGGCTCGGCATTCACCTGACGTTCGATCTTGCCGGGCAGGCGCGCTTCGGTCCGGACGTCGAATGGATCGACGCGCTGCGCTACGAAGTCGATCCGGCGCGTGCGGACGCGTTCTACGCATCGATCCGCGCGTACTGGCCCGAGCTGCCCGACGGCGCGCTGCAGCCCGCCTACGCGGGCATCCGGCCGAAGGTCGCGGGGCCCGGCGAGCCGCCCGCCGACTTCATCGTGCAGGGCGCCGCGCAGCACGGCGTGCGCGGGCTCGTGAATCTGTTCGGCATCGAATCGCCGGGGCTTACCGCGTCGCTCGCGCTCGCGCAGCGCGTGGGCGAGATGGCCGCATACGGCTAGAGCGCGCTCGCGCGACGCGGCGCGAACGGCGGCCGGCGCGCATCGCAGGCGCGCCGTGTGAAATTCATTATTTCCGGCATTTCGGGACGCACGTTTCGGCGCTTGGCGGTTATGCTGTAGCGGCTGTCGCCAGAACAGCTTTCAAACCGATAACGTTGGAGCGAGTCCCCATGAAAACATCCCGTCGGAGTTTCCTGATTTCGAGCGTCGGCGTCGTGTCCGCGCTGGCGCTGTCGCGCGAAGCGCTGGCCGATGCGCCGATGCTGTCGGAAAGCGACCCGACTGCGCAGGCGCTCGGCTACAAGGCCGACGCGACGAAGGTCGACAAGGCGAAGTATCCGAAATATGCAGCGGGCCAGGATTGCGCGGCCTGCATGCTGTACCAGGGCAAGAAGGGCTCGACGTCGGGTCCATGCGCGGCGTTCGGCGGCAAGCAGGTCGCGGCGAAGGGCTGGTGCAGCGCGTTCTCGAAGATGGGCTGAGGCCCGGCGGCATCGTGCGATGCCGCGATATGTGGTGAAAACCGCACAACGCCCGCGATCCTGCGAACGCGGGCGTTTTTATTGCTTGAAAACGGTTCCGGTGCTTTCTACACTCGCTGCACATCGATGCGCGGGGCAACGCGCACGCCGCGCCGTCCGCGACGGCGAACTCTCCACGACGAGGCACGCATGGCGACGATTGCGAATTCAACGAAACCGGTCCGCCCCGAGCGTGCGCTGAACCGGCGTGCGGTGGCCGCTGCGGTGATCGGCAACGCGCTCGAGTGGTACGACTTCACGGTGTTCAGCTTCATGGCCGTCGTGATCGCCGAGCTGTTCTTTCCGACCTCGAGCGAATACGGGTCGCTGCTGCTGACCACCGCGACGTTCGGCGTCGCGTTCTTCATGCGTCCGATCGGCGGGATCGTGCTCGGCCTGTATGCGGACCGCGCGGGCCGCAAGGCCGCGCTGTCGCTCGTGATCCTGCTGATGACGGCCGGCATCTTCCTGCTCGCGGTCGCGCCGCCGTATGCGGCGATCGGCATCGGCGGCCCGTTGCTGATCGTGTTCGGCCGGCTGCTGCAGGGCTTCTCCGCGGGCGGCGAATTCGGCAGCGCGACCGCGCTGCTGATCGAGGCCGCGCCGTTTTCGAAGCGCGGCTTCTACGGCAGCTGGCAGATGTCGAGCCAGGCCGCCGCGCTGCTGATCGGCGCGGTCGTCGGCGCCGCCGTCACGCGCGGCCTGTCGCCCGAAGCGCTGCGCGCGTGGGGCTGGCGCGTGCCGTTCATCATCGGGCTGATGATCGGCCCGATCGGTTTCTACATCCGCCGCCATCTCGCCGATTCGGAAGCATTTCTGCACGCGCAGCAGAGCGCGCGCCGCGCGACGCTCGGCGAAGTGTTCGCGCGCCACTCGCGCGAAGTGCTCTGCGGGCTCGGCTCGGTGATCGCGCTGACCGTGACGATCTACGTGCTGATCAGCTATCTGCCGACCTTCGCGGTCAAGCAGCTGAAGCTGCCGTACGCGGAATCGTTCTATGCGGTGATCGCAGGCAATCTGCTGCTGACCGTGCTGTCGCCGCTCGCCGGCGCATGGTCGGACCGCATCGGCCGCAAGGGGCTGTCGCTCTGGTCGCTGGTGCTGACGCTCGCGCTGATCTATCCGCTGTTCGCATGGCTCGACGCCGCGCCGAGCATCGGCCGGCTGATCGCGGTGCAGGTCGTGCTGTCGATCACGCTTGCCGGCTACTACGGGCCGTTCGGCGCGATGATCGCCGAACTGTTTCCGGCCAACGTGCGCTCGACCGGACTATCGATCGCCTACAACGTCGCGGTGATGCTGTTCGGCGGCTTCGGCCAGTTCATCGTCACGTGGCTGATCAAGGTGACGGGCACGCCGCTCGCGCCGACGTACTACGTGATGGCGGGGCTCGCGCTGTCGATCGTCGCGGTCGCGTTCGTCCCCGCACGCAGCGCGGACCTCGACGCGCCCGCATGAAGCGCACGCGCGCCGGCCGTTGCGGCGCGTGCAACGCAGCGCGCGAAATACGCGAAAACGCTGCAAAAGCGCGGTAAAGGCGCACCGTGTGGCCATGCGCTGCACGTCTGCTTCGGCGTCCCTCCTGTTTAGTTGCCGACGGAAACACGCGTGCGATGCGCGGAACCGTCGCTCGCGCACGCGTTGACAGCTTTCGATTGCGCAAAACATCGGCAAAAACCCGCGCAAATGCGTGTAGAGAGGTTTTTTCTCCGGCTTGTTGCAAAATCGCTTGCTCAAGTAATATCCGCGTACGCCGGCCCCGGGAGGGACCGGTTCCGATCTGGAGACCTGGAGGAAACATGGAACACAACCGTCTGTTGCACACCCTGCGTGTTACCGCCATTGCAGGCGTGGCAGCGGCATCGCTCGGCGTCGCGGGCTCTGCATTCGCACAGATCCCGAACAAAACGCTCGTCTACTGCTCAGAAGGCAGCCCGGCGGGCTTCGATTCCGCGCAATACACGACCGGCGTCGATTTCACGGCCGCCACGTTCACCGTCTACAACCGCCTCGTCGAATTCGTGCGCGGCGGCACGAAGGTCGAGCCCGGCCTCGCCGAGAAGTGGGACGTGTCGTCCGACGGCAAGGTCTATACGTTCCACCTGCGCCACGGCGTGAAGTTCCACACGACCGACTTCTTCAAGCCGACGCGCGAATTCAACGCGGACGACGTCGTGTTCACGTTCGAGCGCATGCTCGATCCGAACAACGCGTTCCGCAAGGCGTATCCGGTGTCGTTCCCGTACTTCACCGACATGGGCCTCGACAAGCTGATCACGAAGGTCGAGAAGGTCGATCCGTACACGGTGAAGTTCACGCTTGCCGAACCGAACGCGCCGTTCATCCAGAACATGGCGATGGAATTCGCGTCGATCCTGTCGGCCGAATACGCGGATCAGCTGATGAAGGCCGGCAAGGCCGCCGACATCAACCAGAAGCCGGTCGGCACGGGCCCGTTCATCTTCCGCAGCTACACGAAGGACGCGACGATCCGCTTCGACGGCAATCCGGATTACTGGAAGAAGGGCGAAGTGAAGCTGTCAAAGCTGATCTTCTCGATCACGCCCGATCCGGGCGTGCGCGTGCAGAAGATCAAGCGCAACGAATGCCAGGTGATGAGCTATCCGCGTCCGGCCGACATCGCGACGCTGAAGGCCGACTCGAACATCGACATGCCGTCGCAGCCGGGCTTCAACCTCGGCTACCTCGCGTACAACGTCGAGCACAAGCCGGTCGACAAGCTCGAGGTGCGTCAGGCGCTCGACATGGCGATCAACAAGAAGGCGATTCTCGAATCGGTCTATCAGGGTGCGGGCCAGGCCGCGAATGCGCCGATGCCGCCGACGCAGTGGTCCTACGACAAGAACCTGAAGATGCCCGCCTACGACACCGCCAAGGCGAAGGCGCTGCTCGCGAAGGCCGGTTATCCGAACGGTTTCGAGATCACGCTGTGGGCGATGCCGGTGCAGCGCGCGTACAACCCGAACGCACGTCTGATGGCCGAGATGATCCAGGCCGACTGGGCGAAGATCGGCGTGAAGGCGAAGATCGTCACGTACGAGTGGGGCGAGTACATCAAGCGCGCGCACGGCGGCGAGCAGGACACGATGCTGATCGGCTGGACCGGCGACAACGGCGATCCCGACAACTGGCTCGGCACGCTGCTCGGCTGCGAGGCGATCAAGGGCAACAACTTCTCGCACTGGTGCTACAAGCCGTTCGACGACCTGATCCAGAAGGGCCGCACGACGACGGGCCAGGACGCGCGCACGAAGCTCTACACGCAGGCGCAGCAGATCTTCGCGCAGCAGCTGCCGTTCTCGCCGATCGCGAACTCGACGGTGTACCAGCCGGTGCGCAAGAACGTGGTCGACATGCGCATCGAGCCGCTCGGCTACGCACGCTTCGATGGTGTGAGCGTGAAGTAACGCGGCAGGCGTAAGCTGTCACGAAGACCGAGACCTACCCATCCGGCGGCGGGGGGCCACGAGCTCCCCGTCGCCGGTCGCACATTTCCCACAAGAAAAGACGAGACGCATCATGCTCCGATTCGTGTTGCGCCGCGTGGGCATGGTGATTCCGACCTTCATCGGCATCACCATCCTCGCGTTCGCGCTGATTCACCTGATACCGGGCGACCCCATCGAAGTGATGATGGGCGAGCGCGGCGTCGACCCCGCGATGCACGCGGAGGCGATGAAACGCCTCGGGCTCGACCAGCCGCTGCCCGTGCAATATTTCCACTACATCGGCCGGGCGCTGCACGGCGACCTCGGCACGTCGATCGTCACGAACACGAGCGTCGCCGGCGAGTTCTTCGCGCGCTTTCCGGCGACGGTCGAACTGTCGCTGTGCGCGCTCGTGTTCGCGCTCGTCGTCGGGCTGCCGGCCGGCGTGATCGCCGCGCTGCGGCGCGGCTCGGTCGTCGATCACGGCGTGATGGGCACCGCGCTGACCGGCTATTCGATGCCGATCTTCTGGTGGGGGTTGATCCTCATCATGGTGTTTTCGTCGTATCTCGGCTGGACGCCCGTGTCGGGCCGCATCGCGGTCGAATACGACTTCCCGCATCCGACCGGCTTCATGCTGATCGACGCACTGCTCGCGCCGGACGAGGGGGCGTTCAAGTCGGCGGTCAGCCACCTGATCCTGCCCGCGATCGTGCTCGGCACGATTCCGCTCGCCGTGATCGCGCGGATGACGCGCTCGTCGATGCTCGAAGTGCTGCGCGAGGACTACATCCGCACCGCGCGCGCGAAGGGGCTGTCGCCCGCGCGCGTGGTCGTCGTGCATGCGCTGCGCAATGCGCTGATTCCGGTCGTGACCGTGATCGGCCTGCAGATCGGCACGCTGCTTGCGGGCGCGGTGCTGACCGAGACGCTGTTTTCGTGGCCCGGCGTCGGCAAGTGGCTGATCGATGCGATCGGCCGTCGCGACTATCCGGTCGTCCAGGGCGGCATTCTGCTGATCGCGACGCTCGTGATCGTCGTGAACCTGATCGTCGACCTGCTGTACGGCGTGCTGAATCCGCGCATCCGCCACACGAGGTAATCCATGAGCAATCTGCAAAACACCCTGCCGAGCGAATCCGCGCCGGCCGGCGGCCGTGCGCTCGCGCTGCGCGAGTTCTGGGCCAACTTCTCGCGCAACCGCGGCGCCGTCGGCGCCGGCATCGTCGTGCTGGTGCTGATCGCGGTCGCGATCTTCGCGCCGCTGATCGCGCCGCACAGCCCGGTCGAGCAATACCGCGACTACGTGAAGATTCCGCCCGCGTGGCTCGACGGCGGCAACTGGCAATTCATCCTCGGCACCGACGAAGCGGGCCGCGACATTCTTTCGCGCCTGATGTTCGGCGCACGCATGTCGTTCTGGATCGGCTTCGTGTCGGTCGTGCTCGCGCTGATCCCCGGCATCGTGCTCGGCCTCGTCGCCGCGTTTTTCCAGAAGTGGGCCGACACGGCCGTGATGCGCATCATGGACGTGCTGCTCGCGCTGCCGTCGCTGCTGCTCGCGGTCGCGGTCGTCGCGATCATCGGGCCGGGGCTCACGAACACGATGTTCGCGATCGCGATCGTCGCGCTGCCCGCCTACGTGCGTCTCACGCGCGCGTCCGCGCTCGGCGAGCTGCAGAAGGAATACGTGACCGCCTCGCGCGTGGCCGGCGCCGGCACGCTGCGCCTGATGTTCTCGCAGGTGCTGCCGAACTGCACGGCGCCGCTGATCGTGCAGGCGACGCTCGGCTTCTCGTCGGCGATTCTCGATGCGGCCGCGCTCGGCTTCCTCGGCCTCGGCGTGCAGCCGCCGACCGCCGAGTGGGGCGCGATGCTCGCCTCGGCGCGCGACTACATCGACAACGCATGGTGGATCGTCACGATGCCGGGCCTGTCGATCCTGATTTCGGTGCTCGCGATCAACCTGCTCGGCGACGGGCTGCGCGACGCGCTCGATCCCAAACTGAAACGGATGGCGTGACATGACTTCGAATCTACTGACCATCCGCAATCTCGCGGTGAACTTCAACGGCCTGCCCGCGGTCGACCGGATCAACCTGTCGATCGCGCCGGGCGAGGTGGTGGGCGTCGTCGGCGAATCGGGCTCCGGCAAGAGCGTGACGATGATGGCGCTGATGGGGCTGATCGATGCGCCGGGCAAGGTCACGGCCGACGAGATCACGTTCGACGGCGTGGATCTGCTGAAGGCGTCGCCGAAGGTGCGGCGCAGGATCGTCGGCAAGGACGTCGCGATGGTGTTCCAGGACGCGCTGACGAGCCTGAACCCGAGCTATACGGTCGGCTACCAGATCAAGGAGGTGCTGAAGCTGCACGAAGGGCTGCGCGGCGACGCGCTGCACCGGCGCGCGCTCGAGTTGCTCGACCAGGTCGGCATTCCCGACGCGAAGAACCGGATCGGCGCGTTTCCGCACCAGATGTCGGGCGGGATGAACCAGCGCGTGATGATCGCGATGGCCGTCGCATGCAACCCGAAGCTCCTGATCGCCGACGAGCCGACGACCGCGCTCGACGTGACGATCCAGGCGCAGATCATGGATCTCCTCGTCAAGCTGCAGAAGGAGCGCGGGATGGCGCTCGTGCTGATCTCGCACGACCTGGCCGTGGTGTCGGAGGTCGCGCAGCGCGTCGCCGTGATGTACGCGGGCGAGATCATCGAGACCAACCGCGTGCCCGACATCTTCCGCGCGCCGCATCATCCGTACACCGAAGCGCTGCTCGCGGCGATTCCCGAGCACAATAAGGGGGCGCGTCGCCTTGCCGCATTGCCGGGCATGGTGCCGGGCCGCGATGATCGCCCGTCCGGGTGCCTGTTCGCGCCGCGCTGCAAGTACGTCGTCGACGATTGCCGCAAGGCGCGCCCGGCGCTCGATACGCTGGTGCCCGGCAACGATGCAATGCGCGCGCGCTGCATCAAGCCGCTGAACCTGTCCCATGTCGACCTGAACGGAGGCGCACGATGAATGCTGTCAACGAAACGCGCCGCGTCGAGCACGACGAGGACGACGTGCTGGTGGCCGACCAGCTCGCGAAGCACTACACGGTGCGGCGCGGGATGTTCGGGCAGGGCACGGTGAAGGCGCTGAACGGCGTGTCGTTCGCGCTGAAGCGCGGCCGCACGCTCGCGGTGGTCGGCGAGTCGGGCTGCGGGAAATCGACGCTCGCGCGCCAGCTCACGATGATCGAAACGCCGACGTCCGGCCGTCTCTCGATCGACGGCCAGAACGTGGCCGGCGCGAGCCGCGACACGATCGCCGAGCTGCGCCGCCGCGTGCAGATGGTGTTCCAGAATCCGTTCGCGTCGCTGAATCCGCGCAAGACCGTCGAGCAGACGCTCGCCGAGCCGCTCGAGATCAACACGAAGCTGACCGCGGTCGAACGCGCGCAGCGCATCGCGCAGATCATGCGCACGGTCGGGCTGCGGCCCGAGCACGCGAAGCGCTATCCGCACATGTTCTCCGGCGGGCAGCGCCAGCGTGTCGCGATCGCGCGCGCGATGATCCTCGAGCCGCGGATCGTCGTCGCCGACGAGCCGGTGTCCGCGCTCGACGTGTCGATCCAGGCGCAGATCCTGAACCTGTTCATGGATCTGCAGGAGCAGTTCAAGACGAGCTACGTGTTCATCTCGCACAACCTCGCGGTGGTCGAGCACGTCGCCGACGACGTGATGGTGATGTACTTCGGCAGCGTCGCCGAGCTCGGCGACAAGGCGACGATCTACGCACGGCCGCGCCATCCGTATACGCGCGCGCTGATGTCGGCGACGCCGGCGATCTTCGAGGAAGACCGCCGCGTGCAGATCAAGCTGCAGGGCGAGCTGCCGTCGCCGCTCAATCCGCCGTCGGGCTGCGCGTTTCACCAGCGCTGCCCGTATGCGATCGAGCGGTGCCGTGTCGAGGAACCGCAGCTGCGCGACGTCGACGGACGCCGCGTGGCCTGCCATCGCGCCGAGGAGGTGGGGGAGGCGAATGCCTGAACGGTTGGCGGCGCGCGCGTCGAGCGCGCGCCGTTCGGGAGCGGGCAGCGCGCGCATGCTGCGCGCCTGCCGCAGCGCGCGGCGCTGGAGCGTGCGCACCGTGACGGGCGCGGCGCTGGCCGGTGCATGCCTTGCGGCCGGCATCGGCGTGCCGGTCGACGTGGCGCGCGCCGAAGGGCGAGCGCCCGCCACGTCGCCGATCCATCCGTCACAGGTGCCGCCGCCCGGCGTGAGCCTGCCGGGCTTTCACGTGCCGCCGTCCGAGTCGAACGGCACCGTCGCGCGCGGCGCGGTGCGCGTGCAGCCCGCGCGCATGCCGTTCTACGTCGCGACCAAGGGCCGCGTCACGCTCTACGTGCTCGGCACGCTGCATACGGGCGACCCGTCCGACTATCCGAGCGCGCAGCCGTTCCGGCCGCGCATCCTCGCCGCGCTCGCCGCGTCGCCGACGCTCGCGCTCGAGCTGTCGCCCGACGATCTGCTCGAATCGCAGGACGACGTCGCGAAGTACGGCGTCTGCCGTTACGCCTGCCTGCCCCGGCTGCTGCCCGAGCCGCTGTGGCAGCGGCTCGCGGCGCGTCTGCACGGCAATCCGGCTGCGCTCGCGGAAATCCGCAAGATGCGGCCGTGGCTCGCGTCGCTCGTCGTCGAGACCTACGATTCGCTGTCGGCCGGCCTGCAGACCGAGTACGGCACCGAGGCGCAATTACAGAACGTATTCCTGAAGAAGAAGGGCGGCCGCGTGATCGGGCTCGAGACGCTGGCCGAGCAGATGCGCGCGTTCACCGGCCTGACGCTCGCCGAGCAGCGCGAAATGCTCGCGCAGGACATGGTGCAGACGCCCGCGCAGAACGCCGACGACGTGAAGACGCTGCACCGACTGTGGCGAATTGGCGACGCCGATGCGATCGCCGCCTGGGCGGTCGCGAAGAGCGAACGGCTGGCGCGATCGAAGGCGTTGTCGGCGTCGATCGACAACAAGATCCTGTACGAACGCAATCGGCGCTTCGTTGCACGGATGACGGCAATCGCGGCGCCGAACCGCCCGCTGTTCGTCGCGATTGGCGCGCTGCACTTGGGCGGCCCGCGCGGCGTGCTCGAATTGTTGCGTCGACAAGGTTACAGCGTCGACGCGAACTGAAGGCGCCCGACGCGCCGCTTCGATCCATCCCCGTTTGATTGCCTGCGCATCGACGGCACGCGACGTGTGCGGCGCGCGGCGCACCGATCAGGAAAACCCTCGATTCGTCGGAAAATAGCGTTTAAAACGATTGACATCCGGTTCGGCCAATCTCTATTCTTCGCATCACAAGTTGAAAAAATGAAAAGAACAGATAAGTACAGGTAAGTTCTACGGGGTAGCAAAAAAAGCGCGGGGTGAGCGCAGCCGGCACGTCGTCAGCGTGCCGGCCACGGCGTGGCTGCATGCACGGCGGGGCCATCATCGTCGGATAACAAATGCATGCGGACCGACTTGCGAAAAGCAGCGTTCCGTCGTCCGACCGGGGAATGCAGTATCGGGCGGCGGCGGACGTTTTTTCATCCGGAGCAGCTTTCCGGTCGCTGCCGACAGACGGTTTGGTGGACGTATCGACAGACGGCGAAGCCGCGGCGAATGCGTCGACAGAAAAGCGCTACGAGGGCGCTTTTTTCTTTTGTGCGGCGCCCGATCGACAGCGCCGTCGCGTTTGTCCTGCGTCACCGGGACCTCTCCTTTCACCGACAAAATGCCGCTCGAGCCGCGCCGCGCAACACGACGTTGCGAGCCGCAGGTCAGTTTGCGGTTTGTAATAGTTTTTGGCGCTAGCCATCGTCGCGGGTCGACCGATGCCCGTCTGGGTTTGCGGCGATTCCTGTTGCGTCTCTTTCCGTCGTGTCCTGCGACATGCCGGCCGCGGACTTTCCCCGTCAAGCCTCCAGACGATGCGTAGCCCGATAGTCGAATCTTTTCTTCGATTCGGTCGTGGCGACCGTGCGCTGGCCGGTCGTTGTTTTGAGATGGTTGTCGTGGCAGGGTTGGGACGATGTGCCCGCCATCCAGGAAAACGCCAGAACCATGGATAAGGAATCGATGAACGACCGGTATCGGACGCGACCTATTCTGCTGATCGAATCGCAGCCGATCGTCGCGCATGCAATGGAGCTCGCGTTCGCGATGATCGACGAGCGGGTGAAATTGACCGTTTGTCATTGTGCGGAAAGCGCCATGAATTCGGTTCGGGATACGTGCAGATGGTTTCGCATCTTTGTCGATCTCGATGTTCGTGGCGGTCACGGCCTGTCGCTTGTCCATCAGTGTTGCGAGAGGGGAGCGGCGAATCGATGCGTGGCGGTCACGTCGGTTCATCGCCCATTCTGGATCAGGGAGGCCAAGCGGATGGGGATGGCGGGCTGCATCGACAAGATGGCGTCGGTCGACGAGTTCACCGCAGCGTTGCGCTCCGTGCTCGACGGCCGCCGATGCTTTCCCGATCCGGGATCAGAGTGCGACCCGCTGCAGCGTCTGACGAATCGCCAGCGCGACGTGTTGTCGCTGCTGTGCGTCGGCTATCCGACGAAGGTCATCGCGTCGACGCTGAGGCTTGCGGAGGGAACCGTCGACAATCATATCGGCAACGTATTGCGCGTCTTGAACGCCCATAACCGGGCGCATGCCATCTACAAGGCCGTGGCGCTGGGTTATCTGCCGAACGTTCCTCAGGAGCCTGGAGTGGCGCGGGTGGCCGTAAGGGAGCCAAAGCGTATTTGATCGTGGTCGTCGGAGCGGATGTTTCCGCAAATCGGTGACAGCGGATTGCCAACGCGAGGAAGTCAATCGTATCGGCCGATCCAATCGGGCCTCGATAATCGCAGATTGCCGAGGCTGGTCGCGAGCCTCAGTCGCGACATTCTCCATTTCGATACGGCCTGCACACGTTGCCGTTCTGCATCGGCCCGGGCCGCCTGAGCATTGAGCAATTCGGTAAATGTGCCTACACCTTCTTTGTAGCGTCCGCGCGCAATATCGAGCGACCGATCGGCGTCCTCGAGCAGGTCTCTTGAGTTTGTCAGGTTGGCCGCGTCGGCTTGCAGGCCGTGATAGCTCTTCCAGACTTCCGCCGATATCAGCAACTCGGTGTTACGCAACTCTGCCTCCCGTTCGTCCGCTCGGGCCTGAGCATGTGCAATGCGATAGCGGGAGCCGAAGCCATCGATCAGCGGAATCGTCAACTGAATGCCGATCGTACTGCTGCCGTTGGGGTAAACAGGCGCTTCTCCCGAGCGTTGTCCGAAGGACTTGTTGCGCGTTCGTTTGCCAGCGAACGAAAGCGTAGGGCGGCCTTCAGCATGAGCGGCGTCGACGTCCGCCTGGGCTGCATCGAGTATTGCGCGTGCAGCTACCAGTGCGGGATGACGGGTTTTTGCCTCGTCGATCAACGAGTCGATGCCTGCGGTCACGGCGCGTTCGTCCGGTATCGTGTCTGCAGTCGAAATCCTGATCGGTACGTTGGGGCCAAGGCCCATCGCAACCGACAGCAGGCCTGCAGCCGTGCGCGCATCGCCTTCGGCTGTGACGCGGTCCAGCACGGCCCGACGATAGCTCGTGATCGCTTGCAATTGGTCGCTTAAGGTTCCGGCGCCCGCTTCATGTTTTGCGCGTGCGATCGCTACGCTTTCCACCGCCACGTCTTCGGTCAACTGCGCAGCACGAACGGCAGCCTGTGAATCACGCACCGCGTAAAAAGCGCGAGCGGCATCGAAAAAGATCGTCTGAAGCGTCTCGTCGTGGTTTGCATGGGCGGCAGCGAGCAGCGCGCGTGTTTGTCGTACGTTCGCGCCGCGCCGACCGAAATCGAAAAGCAGCCAGGTCAGCTCCAGTGAGCCATCGCTTGCCGACATCGTCTGAGAACGGTCAACTGAGCCGAGACCATATGCACTGTAGTCATGTCGTGTCGAAACCGTATCGCGCTGAATTCCGGCTCTCGCGCTGAGCGACGGTAGATACGCACTCCTGGCCGATCCGACTGCAGAAATACGTGCTTGTATGGCCGCCCACGTCTGGCGCGCGCGAGGACGCATGCAGATGGCTCGAAGAATCACATCTTCCAGTTCGAACGGCGCGTCGATCTCGGCAGTCGGGCATGCGGCAGCTTCGATAATCGAAAACGCCGGGGTGCCGATGCGACCTGCGAGCATGTCGATTGGGGCGGCCAGGGCGGTCAGAGGAAATGCGGAAATGGCAATGAGCAGGGCGGACGCGCAACGTTTCATCGGGCGGAGCGTTCCTTGGACGCCGATACCGGGTTAGCAAACGGCGAAGTCGGCCGATTGAACGCGACCTTGCCGCCATTCAGAACGATCACGCGTGACGCGGACGCGATCGTTTCCGGGCGATGCGCAACGATGACGCGGGTTATCTGTAATGTGTGATTCATAGACATCGTTTCAACTAGAATGAAGCGATGGACAGAGAGATCGCCGCGCGATTGCGTTGGGTGCGCATGTATCACGAGACTGGCAATGCCGGCCTCGTGTGCGCACGTTGCGGTATATCTCGACCGACACTTCGTAAATGGTTACGTCGCTATCAGGATGCTGGCGAAGCAGGTCTCGAGTCTCAAAGTCGTCGCCCACTCCGCAGCCCGAATCGGAAAGTTTCCGAGGCCGATCGGGCGACGATTCTCCGATTGCGTACCGAGCGCAAAGGCGCACGGCGAATCCAGAATGAACTGCGACTGCACGAACAACGAGAACTATCCCTCGCGACCATTCACAAGATCTTGAGCGAGGCGGGCGTAAAGCCGTTGATTCGGTCCAGGCGGCCGGCGCAGCCGAAACGCTATAGCAGGCCGGTGCCTGGAGACCGCGTCCAGATGGACACGATGAAAATCGCTCGAGGCGCATACCAGTACACGGCAATTGACGACTGTTCCCGGTTCCGGGTACTGGCGATCTACCCACGTAGAAATGCCCGAAATACGCTGCTCTTTCTTGATCGCGTTATCGAAGAAATGCCGTTCCCGATCCAGCGCATCCAGACCGACCGAGGTGGCGAGTTCTTTGCTGAGTCGGTGCAACGGCGTTTGATGAGCGAGTGCGTCAAATTCCGACCTATTCCGCCACGCTCACCACACCTCAACGGCAAAGTCGAGCGCTCACAACTCACCGACCTCAACGAATTCTGGTCGCATCATTCGCCGACCGAGGATGCGATCACTCAACGACTTGAGGAGTGGCAGTTTGACTACAACTGGCGGCGCCCGCATGGCTCGCTTGGTGGCAAGACACCCGTCGATCGTATCGCGGAGCTTACCGAAAGCACACCTTTGGCAGAGGAAGTGGACAGCGACTACGACGAAGCGAAAGAGCGAATCCGGCACCGCGAATGGCGCGTCGACAAGGTCCTCGCCGAACATCACCGGCGCGTGGTGGAGCTCGCGTCTCCTACCGGAGCCGCAAGCTCCACCACGCAACGAAAGCGGCGCTCTAAGAAGTGAAACGATGTCCGTGAATCGCACATCTGTAATGTGCTGACGGCTGCGTTGACCTGGTGTTCGCGTTGCAGGTCGAGATGGCTTGTGGCCTCGTCGAGTACGAGGATCTTCGGGCGTTTGTAGAGTGCGCGCGCGAGCAGGATCCGTTGCTTCTGCCCACCCGACAGCACGGTTCCCATGTCGCCGACAAGCGTGTTGTATCCCATCGGCATCGTCACGATATCGTCGTGCACCGCAGCGATTGATGCGCATTCGGCGATCCAGTCTGCATCCGGGCTGGTATCGAAGAAGCTGATGTTGTCTGCGATGGACCCCGCGAACAGGACGTCGTCCTGCATTACAGTTCCGACAAGCGTCCGCAGTTGATCAAGTCCGATACGGTCTAGATCAATACCGCCGATCCGCACCGTGCCGCGGACCGGTTCGAGAATGCCGAGCAGTATGTTGACGAGGGTCGTCTTGCCGCATCCGGACGGGCCGACGAGCGCAACCGATTCACCGGCGTGGATTTTCAACGAGAGGCCGTCGAGCACGGCCGGTTCTCCGTCTGCGTAAGAGAACGTCAGATTGTCGACCTCGATGCTCGCGGCAAGCTGTTCCGTTTCTCCAGGCACGAGACGCTGCGTCATGTTGGGCTCGGCAGCTTCGAGCACGATATCGGAAAGCCGCTCGCCCTGAAGTTGCAACATTTTCACTTCGAAGAACTTGTCGATCAGACTGCCGACCCGGCTATCGAACTGGCCTTTGTACGCATTGAACGCCATCAGCACGCCGACCGTGAACTGACCGTCCATCACCATCGTCGCGCCGAGCCAGATAATCAGCAGGCCCTGGATACCGAAGAGCAGCGCGTTGAGCTGCTGGTACAGCAACTGGAGTTTTTGCCCGCGCAAACCCGAATTCACCTGATTGACCAGCAGCGTCAACCAGGTGGCGCGGCGCTCGCTTTGCCGGTTGAACAACTTGATGGTCTTCACGCCTCTGACTGTCTCCAGAAAATGGCTGTGTTGCTTGGCGCCATGCACGATTTCGTCTTCGGTCGCTTGTCGAAGCGGGTGATACCAGAGCCAGCGCAGCAGGAGGTATATCAGCATCGTGCCGAGTGCGACGAGCGCCAGTGCACGGCTGTACAGAAACATCATGAGCAATGTCGCGATCGTCATCAGACCGTCGATGATTGCGCTCAGGAACGATGTGGTGAGCGTTTTCTGGATCGTGTCGATGGTTCCGAATCGAGAAACGATGTCTCCCAGATGGCGTCGCTCGAAGTAGCGGACCGGGAGGCTGAGCAAATGAGCAAACAGGTTCGCGCGCCACTGCACGTTCAATGTCGTGCTGAAGTACATCAGTATCCAGACCCGCACCGCATGCGTGCCTTGCTGCATGAGCAAGAGTAGTCCGAAGCCGAGCACGAGCACGGTGAGCAGGTCGCGGTCCGTGCTGACGATGACTTCGTCTATGACCCACTGCAGGAAAAGAGGCGATGTCAGCGCGAAGATCTCGAGGGCCAGTGCCAGCAGCAGGACTTGGCCCAGAGAGCGGCCGAGCCCTGAAATCGGACCGATCAGCGCACGCAACCTGATTGGCGGAGCAGGATCGACACGCTTGAATCGATTTGTCGGCCACAGTTCGAGCGCGACGCCGGTAAAGGCTCGCGATACCTCGTCGAGCGACAGTGTGCGACGGCCGTGAGCGGGATCATGAATCGTGGCGAACTTGGCTCCGACGGACTGCAATACGACGAAGTGGTTGAAGTTCCAGTGCAGGATGCAAGGCACTCGCAGTTGGGCAAGTTGCTCCAGTTCGAGCTTGAGTGCGCGGGTGCCGAACGCGAGGTGATCGGCGATCTCCATGAGCCGCGCGAGACCGACTCCTTTCAGTGAGATGCCGAATTGGCGACGCAGCGCCGCGAGGTCGACATGATGGCCGTGATGTCCGGCTACCATCGCAAGACAGGCCAGCCCGCATTCTGTTGCTTCAGTTTGCAGGACGATCGGAAGCTTCCGACGGAGAGGGAGGGAGAGGCGGTCGATAAGCGACATGGACGATGAGATGTCAGAGTTTGCCGGTCATGCTGTAGAGCGGTTCGAGCACCCATTCGTACAGCCGGCGCCGTTCCCGAAAGACATCCGCGTGAAGCGACATGCCGGCTTGAAGCTTTTGCGATGCGCCGTACGCGGTGACATCCTGCTCTTTCAACGCAACGGTGACGCGGTAAAAGCTGCCCATGATCTCGGGCGGTGCGCCGCTGTTCGAGAGTTCGGCTGCAGACAGCGCGGAGCGCGCAATCGACACGACCTTTGCCGCGTATTGCCCGAATTTCTGGTATGGATACGCTTGATAGCGAATCAAGACGGAATCGTCGGTCCGGATGAATCCAATTGCTTCGCTCGGTACGAAAAGATGGGCCTGCCAATGGGCGCCGTCTGGCACGATACTGGCGAGTGGACGCGAGCCATCGGCTGTCTGTCCGGGCTCCGTCAGGACAGCCGCCACGGTTCCCGATTCTGGAGCGGTCACGATGAATTCGCGCTGCGCCTCGCTCTCGATCACTGTCTGATCGACGTCGATGACACTGCGTCTCATTTGCGACACCTGGTTCTGGTGCTTCGGTCCCAGTCCGGACAGTTCATTGATTGCATCGTTGAGCGCCAGGGCGGATGCGGCGCGTTCACGCTTCAGACCCTGCAACCTCGATTGCTGATCGAACAGGTCGGCGTGACGTTGCTGCGCCTCGTCCTTCGAGATGAAATCATTTGCAAGCAGTCGGTCGTAGCGTAGCGTCGCATCGACCGCAAGGTGGGTGCGACGCTCCTGGCTCGCAAGCTGCACGTCGATGCGTCCGAGTTCGGCGCGTAGATTGGCGATCCGCGCGTGCAGCCTGTCCAGTTCGCTTCGGTGCAGGATGCGCACCTTGTCTATCTCATGCTGCAGGGCGATTTTGCGTTGGTGTGCGCTCGCGATGAGCGCCGCGTGGGTTTGACCGTTGGCCGCGCTGTGCAACTCGCGCGAGACGACGAACATAGAGTGCCCTTTCTCGACATGTTGCCCTTCGGTGACGTGTCGGACCAGGACGATGCCCGGCTGGGGGGCGTAAATCTTGACCAACCCGGTATTCGGTACGACGACGCCGGCCACCGTTGTCCGCCGTGTGTAGCTGCCAAACACGAACAGCAGGATGACGCCGAGCGCGATGCAGATCGCAACGGCAGTTGCCGTCGCGAACGAGACGGGGCCTGCGAGGACGATCGAACCGAAGACCGGTGTGCGTTGTGCGTCCTGCGCTTCCTTGCGAAAAAGAGGGGAGCGTGATCCAGGCATCATGCTGATTTTGCGTGTGTCAGCTTCGGTCGAAAGCGTCAATGCAACGACCGGAAAATCGAAGCGCGCGGTAAATCACAGGCGAAATGCCGATCGTTGTGCGCGACTCGATCTCAATGAGCGCGCGTCGCCTGTTCTCCGTGAACTGCGCCGGGCATACTGCCGGACCGGGCGATCTCGCGTGAAAATAAAATAGCAAAGAAGATGACATGTGAAGGGCGATGTCGGTAGGGTTAATGAGCCCCAGTCCGTGTGTTTTCGCCTTTTGTGCGAATTAAAGTACTTCGATTTCCTGGTCGGGTTTGGGTAAATGGATTTTGTCGATGGCTTTTGCGATTTCTATTTCCGTTCAAAAATAAGAGCTTGCTCGCGATTTTTATGTTCAAGCGAGCGGTGAGGTCGTGAAGTAAGGTTTTAAGTACGGTTTCCGTCGTGGCCATGGGCGGAGACCGTGTGGAGCGAGCTTTCTACTGCTGCTTCCGTCGGCTTCCATATATCTCGAGCACGAACGCATACAGCAGGAAAGCGACAGTGCCTGCCAACCATTTGAACGGCGACCACGTGTCAAGCGCATATAGCAAGAGCGCGTATCCCGCTGCGAATACGAGCCCTCTGGCAGTGCCGCCCACCAGGACGCCAACGCATCGGTTTTTTGCTCGGCTGGCAAGCGGCCCCAGGAAGATGCCATAACGAGAAAACTGCCGTGCCGCCTCAGCAATGTCTTTCATTTTCATCGATTAACCAAAAAAGAAGGGCTGATTCTAGCGAGTGGGTGGCTGAGTCCGACGCTCAGTGAGCGTGAGCGCCGGATCCGTATTTATCGCCAGACGCAATTCCAGCTTTGCGACAGATAGTTGATGCCCCCCGCCAAGAATCGCTCCCGGCCAGTTTCCGCCGAGCGCGCCGAGAGCAATGGCGCCGCCCAGTTCGGCGTAATTGATCGGATTCGGATTGAGTGTGCAGGTAATCGCACCGCTTGCGTGCGAGATTTCTTCTTTGGTCAGGACGCGCATGACTTGATTTTCCTCTCGATTGATTACGGGTGACGGGTCGGCTCGATTGCCAGCCCCGAGAGTGAAGGCTATCAGCGGTTTAATTTCGCGGGAATATGGAATTTCTCACGGTTCTTGTGAAATCGGCGAGAAATATACGACTTATCGGCGGAGGGCGAGTAACGCCGGTCCTTGAAAGCCCGACGCGTTATCGGTTGTTTGGATATGCAGGTCCCGTCGCGGGACGACAGGGACAACGACACTTGTTTGATCGCACGGCCGGAGATCGTCAGCGCTCGCCGCGCTGTGCCGCACTTGTGGAACGACCCCGCTAAACCCCTTCTCCCGCCTGCAACGCCCCCGGCGCCGCCACCTCCACCCCCGCCTTTTCCAGCGCCTCCCGAATCCTTCTCGCGAACGCGAGCGCATGCGGCCCGTCGCCGTGCAGGCAAACCGTCTGCGCATTGAGCGGCACCCATTCGCCGCTCACCGCGCGCACCTGCCGGTCGCGCACCATGTCGAGCGTGCGCGCGAGCACCGCGTTCTCGTCGTCGATCAGCGCGCCGGGCTGGCTGCGCGGCACCAGCGAGCCGTCGGCGCGATAGCCGCGATCGGCGAACACTTCCTCCACCGCGGCGAGCCCCGCATTGCGCGCGGCCGCGACGAACACGCTGTTCGCGAGCCCGAACACCGCGAGCGACGGATCGAAATCGTGGATCGCGGACACGACCGCGTCGGCGATCATCGGGTCGCGCGCGGCCTGGTTGTACAGCGCGCCGTGCGGCTTCACGTGGGCGATGCGCCCGCCCTCGGCCTGCGCAATCGCGGACAGCGCGCCGAGCTGGTACAGCACGCCCGCGTAGATGTCGCCGGCCGGCAGCTGCATTTCCTTGCGGCCGAAATTCTCCGGATCGTGGAAGCTCGGGTGCGCGCCGATCGACACGCCTTTCTGCACGGCCCAGCGCACGCAGTCGCGCATTGCGTTGGCGCCGCCGGCATGCCATCCGCATGCGATGTTCGCCGACGTGACGAGGTCGAGCAGCGCCTCGTCCGATCCGCATCCTTCGCCGAGATCGGCGTTCAGATCGATTTCCATGGTGTTCCTCATCCACTGATTGCGTGGTGCGCCGCCTGGATGCGGCGCAAGTGCTGCACCGTCCATTGTCACGCCGCTTGCGACTGCGCGCGGCGGCGCGCCTCCTCGCGCATCTCGATCGCGACGTCGATCTGACGCAGATAGGCGCGTTCCGCGATCAGCGCGGCGCGCGCGGCCTCGGGCGTCGTGCGCACGAAGCGGATCGGCAGGTTCAGCCGCGCCTGCGCGAGCTTCCACAGATCGGCGCGGATCACCGTGCCGATCTTCGGATAGCCGCCGGTGGTCTGCGCGTCGTGCATCAGCACGATCGGCTGACCGTTCGGCGGCACCTGGATCGTGCCGGGCAGCACCGCGTGCGACAACAGTTCGGCCGGCCGCTCGCGCACGAGTTCGACACCCGCGAGGCGATAACCCATCCGGTTGCTGTTCGCGGTGACGAGCCATTCCTCGTCCCAGAACGCCTGCTGCGAATCGGCCGCGAACGACGCGAAGTCGGGGCCCGGCAGCACGCGCACGGGCATCGCCCACGGCGCATGCGCGGGCCGATGGCGGCGCGGCGGCTCGTCGACGCGCACGAACGCACACCAGGCCGGCGCCTTCACGCCGAACTCCGGGGCGTCGGGCGCGAGGCAGCCGATGCCGGCCGGCGGCACGCCCACCGGCAGACGATCGCCGTCGCGCAGCGCGCGACCGCCGAGGCCGCCGAAATGCGAGGCGAGATCGGTGCTGCGCGAGCCGAGCACGGGCAGCACGTCGATGCCGCCGGCGATGCACAGATAGCCGCGCATCCCGCGCTTGGCGGCCGGCAGCACGAGCGTCTGTCCGGCTTCGACGGGCAGGCTCCACCACGAATACACGGGCTTGCCGTCGAGCGTCGCGCCGAACTCGGTGCCGGTGATCGCGATGCGCGCCGCGCGCGTGAAGCGGAACGAGGCGGGGCCGAACGTGATTTCGACGGCGGCCGCGTCCGGCCGGTTGCCGACGAGCCGGTTGCCGACTTCGAGCGCGAGCCCGTCGAGTGCGCCGCCGAGCGCGACGCCGAGATGGCGCGCGCCGCGCCGGCCGAGATCCTGCACGCTCGACAGCGGGCCGGCGCGCATCACTTCGATGTTGCCCGGTGCGTGGTTCTGGCTCATCGTGCGTCGACTCCGGCAATGACGAATCGCACGCGGTCGCCGGGCAGCAAGAGCGTCGGCGGCTGCCGCGACGGATCGAACAGCGCGAGCGACGTGCGGCCGATCAGCTGCCAGCCGCCGGGCGACGTGGCCGGGTAGATGCCCGTCTGCGCGCCGCCGATGCCGACCGAGCCGGCCGGCACCTCGAGGCGCGGCACGGTGCGGCGCGGCACATGCAGCGCCGGCTCGAGACCGCCGAGATACGCGAAGCCCGGCTGGAAGCCGATGAAGAACACCACGTATTTCCCGGCCGCATGGCGTTCGACGACCTCGTCGGCCGATAGCCCGGTGTGCGCGGCGACGGCCGCCAGGTCGGGACCGGCCGCACCGCCGTACTCGACCGGAATCTCGACCTCGCGCCCGTCCGCGTGCTCGACGTCGGCCGTCTGCCAGGCGTCGCGCAGCAGCGGCGTCAGCGATTCGGCGCTCGCGGCGAGCGCGTCGAACACGATCGTCAGGTTGTTCATGCCGGGCACGACATCGACGACGTCGGGCCACGTGCGCGCGTGCGCGGCAACGGCCCAGACACGGCGCTGGCAGTCGAGCGTGGCGGGCGGCGGCACTTCGCAGACGAGTGCGGTGTCGCCAAGCGGATAGATGCGAGGTTGCGTCATCGGACTGGCACGGTTCGGACGGCAATGTTAACGTACATTCTCGATAAAATATCGATAAGTTACCAATAAGCGTTTTTGCCTAGCGTGTGCGCCAGACCTTCTGGCGTACACTCGGCACACCCTGACAACCCGCTTGCGCCGCCTCTCCATGAAGCGTCATCCGACCAAGATCGTCTCGTCCGAACATCTCGTCTCCGACTCGAGCGCCGAACTGTCGGAACTCGAATATGGGCTGATCATGGCCGGCAACGCATTCAACCGATGGATGGTGCGTTGCATGTCGGCGGCGGGCGCGAAGGACATGACGGCGGTCGAAGTATCGCTGCTGCATCACGTCAGCCATCGCGAACGCAAGAAGAAGCTCGCCGACATCTGCTTCGTGCTCAATATCGAGGATACGCACGTCGCGACCTATGCGCTGAAAAAACTGATCGCGCGCGGCTACGTGCAAAGCGAGAAAAGCGGCAAGGAAGTGTTCTTCTCCGCGACCGACGCGGGGCGCGACTTGTGTCTGAAGTATCGCGAGGTGCGCGAGCACTGTCTGATCGAGACGCTGAAGGACAGCGGCCTCACGAACGAGCAGATCGGCGACGCGGCGCAGCTGCTGCGCCACGCATCGGGCCTGTACGACACGGCCGCGCGCGCGGCGGCATCGCTGTAAACGATTGCGCGCCTCGGCGCGACGGCGGCATGCGTGCGGCACGCCGCCGTGCGTCCTCATTCGGCGGACGGATAGAGTTGCGCGTCCGTCACGATCCAGTCCATCGCGAGATCGTGCGCTTCGGCCGGTAGCGCGTCGACGCGGCATGCGTCGTACGCGATGCCGACCGTGACCGGGAGCGACGCGCCCGGCCATGCGGCGAGCGTGCGATCGTAATAGCCGCCGCCGTAGCCGAGCCGGTAGCGCTGCAGATCGAAGCCGACGCACGGAATCAACAGCAGGTCGGGCATGACGACGACACCGGATGCAGGCTCCGGAATGCGGTGATGGCCTTCGCGCATCGGCGTGTGCGCATCCCACGCGTGAAACGCGAGCGGCGTGTGGCGCTCGCCGATCACGGGCAACGCGGCGCGGCGCCCGCTGCCGGCCGCGCACCACGCGAGCACCGCATCGCGCGCATCGAATTCGCCGGGAAGCGGCCAGTAGAAGCCGACGGTCACGGGCGCGAGCCGCTCGAGCAACGCACGCAATCGCGCCTCGAGCGAAGCGTTCGCGGCGGGGCGCGACGCGGCGTCGCGGCGCGCGCCGGACAGCGTTTTGCGAAGCGCAACCTTCGGGTTCGGCACAGGGTTGCGTGCTATGCTTTCGCTCAATTCGTGCTCCATTCAAAACGATGTCGAACAGCCTTTTCCGAGTATATCGTGCGGTCGCGCTCGCGCTGTCGGCCGCCGCGCTCGTCGCGGGCACGGCCGCCTGTGCCGCCCCGAACGACGACACGCTGGCCGGGGACGACCAGATCTTCGTGCAGCTTCGCGAAGCGGCGCGCCGCAACGACGCAGCGAAGGCTGCGCAGCTCGCCGCGATGATTCCGAACTATCCGGTGCCGTCGTACGTCGAGTATTTCCAGATCAAGCCGCAGCTGTTCGACTCGACGGGCCGCGCGCGCGTGGATGCGCCGGACGCGCCCGTGGTGTCGTTCCTGCAGCGCTACGACGGGCAGGCGATCGCCGATCGCATGCGCAACGATTATCTGCTCGTGCTCGGCGCGCGCCACGACTGGCGCAATTTCGACGAGCAGTACAAGCGTTTCGTGCTCGACGACGACACGCAGGTCAAGTGCTACGCGCTCGAGTCGCGCGCGGCGCGCGGCGAGAACGTCGCCGATGCGGCGCGCGCGCTGCTCGTCGAGCCGAAGTATTACGGCGACGCGTGCGTCGACCTCATCACCGCACTCGCGGTCAATCAGCAGTTCACGAGCGACGACGTGTGGCAGCAGGCGCGCTTCGCGTACGAGCAGAACTACACGTCGCTCGGCGGCAAGATCGTCGACGCACTCGGCGCGCGCCCGGTCGGCTTCGATCAGGCGACGAGCGCACCGCCGCTGTACCTCGCGCGCGGCGTCGGCGCCGACGCGGCCTCGCATCAGCTCGCGCTGATCGCGCTCGGCCGGATGGCGCGCAACGATCCGGACTCGGCGGCCGCGATGCTGACGTCGATCGCGCCGTCGCTGACGAAGCAGGAGCAGGCGATCGCGTGGGGCGCGATCGGCTATCAGGGCGCGCTGAAGCGCTCGCCGCTCGCGTCGGTCTGGTATGCGAAGTCCGCGAACGCGCCGCTGTCGAATTCCGGCTACGAATGGCGCACGCGCGCGGCACTGCTCGCCGGCAACTGGCCGATGGTGCGCTGGTCGATCGAGCAGATGCCGCCGTCGCTGCGCGAAGATCCGGCGTGGATCTACTGGCATGCGCGCGCGCTGAAGCAAAGCGGCGACACGCTGCAGGCAAACCAGGAATTCGAGCAGGTCGCGGGCCAGTTCAACTTCTACGGGCAGCTCGCCGGCGAGGAGCTCGGTCAGCGCACGACGATTCCGCCGCGCACGCGCGTCAGCGACGCGGAGATCGACGCGATGAGCAAGGTGCCGGGCTTCGCGCTCGCGCAGCGCTTCTATTCGCTGAACCTGCGGCTCGAAGGCAACCGCGAATGGAACTGGCCGCTGCGCGGCATGACCGACCGCCAGTTGCTCGCAGCCGCGGAATACGGCAAGCGCATCGGGCTGCTCGACCGCACGGTCAACACGGCCGATCGCACGAAGGCCGAGCACGATTTCACGCTGCGCTATCCGTCGCCGTATCGCGACATCGTCGAGCGCTACGCGCAATCGACCGGCCTCGACATCGAATGGGCGTACGGGCTGATCCGCCAGGAATCGCGCTTCATCACGAGCGCGCGTTCGTCGGCGGGCGCCGGCGGCCTGATGCAGCTGATGCCGGCCACGGCGCAGCTCGTCGCGAAGAAGCTCGGCATGGGCACGATCACGCGCGCGCAGATGCACGACATCGATACCAATATCCAGCTCGGCACCTGGTATCTGGCGGACATCTACAACAACTTCGACAGCTCGCCGGTGCTCGCGACGGCCGGCTACAACGCGGGCCCCGGCCGCCCGCGCCAGTGGCGGCAGGTATTGACGCAGCCCGTCGAAGGCGCGATCTTCGCGGAAACGATCCCGTTCAACGAGACGCGCGACTACGTGAAGAACGTGTTGTCGAACACCGTGTATTACGCGGCGTTGTTCGAAGGCAAACCGCAGTCGTTGAAGAAACGGCTGGGCATGATCTCGCCCTGATTCGCAACCTTCACACTGCCGCGCACGACGCGGCAGTGTCCTTTTTGAGGTTCCGACCATGGATGGCCAGACCGTCGCGCTGCTGGGCGGCACCGGCTTTATCGGCAGCCGGCTCGTCGCAGCGCTGATCGATGCCGGCAAGCACGTCCGGATCGGCACGCGCCGTCGCGAGCACGCGCGCCATCTGTCGATGCTGCCGGTCGACATCGTGGAGCTCGAGACGTTCGACACGCGTTCGCTCGCGCGCTTCGTCGCCGGCGCGCAGGCGGCCGTCAATCTGGTCGGCGTGCTGCACGGCGGCCGCGGCACGCCGTACGGTGCCGGCTTCGAGCGCGCGCACGTCGCGCTGCCTGCCGCGCTCGCGCGCGCGTGCGCCGAAGCCGGTGTGCGGCGTGTGCTGCACATGAGCGCGCTCGGCGCCGACTCGCACGGGCCGAGCATGTATCAGCGTTCGAAAGGCGACGGCGAGGCCGCGCTGCACGCGATCGCCGCGACCGAGCCGCTCGCGGTGACGATCTTTCGTCCGTCGGTCGTGTTCGGGCCCGGCGACGCGTTTCTCAATACCTTCGCGCGGCTGCAGCGCGTCGCGCCGGTGCTGCCGCTCGCGATGCCCGACGCGCGCTTTCAGCCGGTATTCGTTGGCGACGTCGTGCGCGCGTTCGTCAACACGCTCGAGCTGAGCGCCGCGCACGGGCGCACGTACGAACTGGGCGGGCCGACCGTCTACACGCTCGAGCAGCTGGTGCGTTACTGCGGCACGCTGGTGGGCCGGCAGGCACGCATCGTGCGGCTGCCCGACGCGCTCGCGCAGCTGCAGGCGCGCGTGTTCGAGTGTCTGCCCGGCGAGCCCGTGATCACGCGCGACAATCTCGCGTCGATGTCGGTGCCGAACGTGCTGTCGGGGCCGCTCGCGCCGGAACTCGGCATCGTGCCCGCGAGTCTCGAGAGCATCGCACCGGCCTATCTCGGCGACGCCGCGCAGCGCTCGCGATTCGAAGCGTTCCGCTCGCGCCGCTAGCGCGGCGTCGGCGGCGCGCCCATCCCCGTTTTCACTTTCGCGCTTTTCGGAAGACCATCATGAAACTCGTCATTGGTGACAAGAACTACTCGTCGTGGTCGATGCGGCCGTGGCTGCTGCTCACGCATTTCGGCATTCCGTTCGACGAGATCGCGATCGAGCTGCGGCGCGACGATACGGCCGCGCGCATCCGCGAATATTCGCCGTCCGGCAAGCTGCCGTGTCTGATCGACGATCACGGCGTCGCGATCTGGGAATCGCTCGCGATCGCCGAGACGCTCGCCGAGCGCTTTCCGCAGTACCCGATGTGGCCGGCCGATCCCGCGCGGCGCGCGCATGCGCGCAGCATCTCGGCCGAGATGCACGCGGGCTTCGCCGCGCTGCGCACGCAGATGGGGATGAACGTGCGTGCGTCGATGCCGGGCCGCGGCGCGACGCCCGAAGCGCTCGCCGACGTCGCGCGGATCGACGCGCTGTGGAGCGAGTGCATCGCGGCCTCGGGCGGCCCGTTCCTGTTCGGCGAATTCGGCATCGCCGACGCGATGTACGCGCCGGTCGTGATGCGCTTCAACACGTACGCGCCGACGCTTTCGCCCGAGGCGGCCGGCTATGCGGCGCGCATCACCGCGCTGCCGGCGGTCCGGCAGTGGATCGACGCGGCGCGGCGCGAGACGAACGTGATTGCCGAATACGAGCCGGCGCGATGAACATCTACGCTGTGGGCGGTGCGATCCGCGACGAACTGCTCGGCGTGCCGGTGCAGGACCGCGACTACGTGGTCGTCGGCGCGACGCCCGAGCAGATGATCGCGCAGGGCTTCCGGCCGGTCGGCAAGGATTTCCCGGTGTTCCTGCATCCGGACACGCACGAGGAATATGCGCTTGCGCGCACCGAGCGCAAGACGGCGGCCGGCTATCACGGCTTCCAGTTCCACTACGCGCCCGACGTGACGCTCGACGAGGATCTCGCGCGCCGCGACCTGACGATCAACGCGATGGCGCGCGAGGTGAGCCCGGACGGCACGCTGATCGGCCCGGTCATCGATCCGTTCGACGGCCAGCGCGATTTGCGTGCGCGCGTGTTCCGGCACGTGAGCGACGCGTTCGTCGAGGACCCGGTGCGGATTCTGCGGCTCGCGCGCTTTGCCGCGCGTTTTGCCGACTTCACGGTGGCCGACGATACGCTCGCGCTGATGCGGCGGATGGTCGACGCGGGCGAAGTCGATGCGCTCGTGCCCGAGCGCGTATGGCAGGAGCTCGCGCGCGGGCTGATGGAAGCGAAGCCGTCGCGGATGTTCGCGGTGCTGCGCGACTGCGGCGCGCTCGCGCGGATCCTGCCGGAGGTCGACGGGCTGTGGGGCGTGCCGCAGCGCGCCGACTATCACCCGGAAGTCGACACGGGCGTGCACGTCATGATGGTCGTCGACTACGCGGCGAAGCAGCGCTATTCGCTGCCGGTGCGCTTCGCGGCGCTTACGCACGATCTCGGCAAGGCCACGACGCCCGACGACGTCCTGCCGCGCCACACCGGCCACGAAGGCCGCAGCGTCGATCTGCTGAAGCCGCTGTGCGAGCGGCTGCGCGTACCGAACGAATGCCGCGACCTCGCGCTCGTCGTCGCGCGCGAGCACGGCAACCTGCATCGCGTGATGGAGATGGGCGCGGCGGCGCTCGTGCGGTTCTTCGAGCGCACCGACGCGCTGCGCAAGCCGGCGCGTTTCGCCGAGATGCTGCAGGCATGCGAGGCGGACGCGCGCGGGCGGCTCGGGCTCGAAGCGCAGCCGTATCCGCAGGCCGAGCGGCTGCGCGTCGCGCTCGCGGCCGCGCGCAGCGTCGACGCGGGCGCGATTGCGCGCGCGACCGGCAGCGATTCGGCGAAGATCAAGGACGCCGTGCATCGCGCACGGATCGAGGCGGTCGCACACGCGCTCGAGATCGGCGAGTAACGGCGGGGGACGGCGGGACGTCGTATGCGGTGCGGGCCACGGTGTGCGCCCGCGCGCAGGCAGGCTCGGCGGTCGGCGTAGGCGGCGGGCGACGGCGGACGACGGGACGGCGTATGGGGTGCGGGGACGGTGTGCGCCCGAACGCAGGCAGGTTCGGCGGTAGGCGTAGGCGGCGGGCAGGTTGCGCCGCTGCCGGGGCAACGCTTTAGGGCTTCGCGCGCGCCGCGCGTTTGGGGCGCGGAGCGGGTGCGCTTGCCGTGCGGCGACCGACGCGCGCGGGCGATTCGCTATCGGATGCCGCCGCGCCGCCATCGGCGGGCTTGGATGCCGATTGCGCGGCGGGCTTGGCGGCGCGCTTCGTCGCGACCGGCGCACGGCGGCGCGGCGCTGCATCGCGTGTGCGCGTCTCCGCATGCCGTGCGTCGGCCTGCGCGTCGCCCGTGCGCTGCGCGACATCCATCGTCGCCGAGACGAATGTCGCGCGGCTGTCGTCGAACAGCGGCAGCGTGCCGACCGCGATCACTTCCGCCGGCCCGTCGCCGACGTTCGCGACACGGTGCCGCTTGCGCGCATCGAAGTGCAGCGAATCGCCGGGCGACAGCGGGTAGTCCTTCTTGCCGATCGTGTAGCAGATGCGGCCGCTCAGCACGTACACGAACTCGTCGCCGCCGTGCGCGACCCATTCGGAGCGGTAGCCTTCCATCATCCGGACCTTCAGCGCATTGAGCTGGCTGCCGTCGAACGTCGTCGACAGCCGTTCGTACCACTGCGACGTGCGGTCGACCGCATACGACTCGCGCCGGCCCGCGTGCGAATCGGGCTGCGCCTGGCGCGGCTGGTCGATCAGCGCGCCGAGCGGCACGTTCAGCGCCTTCGCGACGTTCACGAGCGACGAAATGGAGATGCCCGTCAGATGGCGTTCGACCTGGGACAGGAATCCGACCGACAGCTTCGCTTCGGTCGCGACTTCCAGCAGCGTCTTCTTCGCTTCCCGGCGCAGGCGGCGAATGCGCTGGCCGATACGCATGATGTCTGAATCCATGAATCTCTTTCGTGGCAGCGAGCCGGAAGGCGGGGACGGACGGCGCCGGCGGCCCGGATGCGGTTTTCCGCGAATCGCACGCGGCACGGCCGTTTCGGGCGGCGATGCCGGCGCATTGTACCGCGCGACGTCGTTCGGCCGCGTCGGCGCGGCGGGCGCCGCGCGTGCATCGCGGAATTTTAGTGACACCAAAATTTAAGCTTGACCTCAATTCCGCGCTGCTCTAGATTCTGTCGCGCGTGCGCCGAAATTTTAGTGTGACGAAAATTCTCGCGCGGCCGGCAAGACCGGATCGTGGCGCATCCGCGCGTCGGCGGCCGGCGCTGCGGCACACCGCACGGGCGCGAGCCAGGCCGCGCGGCCGACGCCTTTGCGGCATGCGCAACGCCCGGACGCCCACCCGCCAGCCGGTCCCGCCGCATGCGAGCACAACGCGCACGCCGCAGCACGCGTGCCGATAACAACGACAGGACGACCCTTCGATGATCGATCGACTGACATACAGCTTTTCCAGCCTCTCGCCGTATCAAGCTTCCGTTGCCGACACGCAGGCCGCGCTGTCGCGCGCACTCGACACGCTGCAGCTCGACGCGTTCGTCGTCACGTCGCAGGACGAATACGTGACCGAGTATTTGCCGCGCCACAACAATCCGCGCTACGCGCTGTCCGGTTTCGACGGCTCGGCCGGCTGCGGCGTGTTTCTCGGCGAAGCGGCCGCGCGTGCGCTCGGCATGCCGCCGTTCGTGCTGTTCGTCGACGGTCGCTATCACCTGCAGGCCGAGCAGCAGTGCGACCCGGCGCGCGTGCGCGTCGAGAAGCTCGGCCTCGATCGGACCATCTGGGCCGCGATCGCCGACTGGCTGGTCGCGCACGCGGCGCACGTGCCGCGCATCGGCTACGACGGCTGGCGCGTCAGCGTCGGCCAGCGCGAGCGCCTGTTCGCCGCGACGCGCGACGCGGCGCTGACGTGGTCGAGCGTCGCGGATCGCGCCGTCGACCGCGCGATTGCGCTGCCCGGCTGGCATGTCGAGCGGCCGATCTTCGAGCTGCCGGAGTCGATGACGGGTGCACGCGTCGCCGAGCACGTCGCGGCGCTGAACCGGCGGCTCGCCGCGCGGACCGGCGCGGCCGACGGCAAGACCGCGTTCGTCACCTGCGCGTCCGACGATCTCGCCTATCTGCTGAACAGCCGCGGCTACCATCTGCCGAACGCGTCGTCGCATCTGGGCTTCCTGTTCGTGATCGGCGAGCAGATCGTGCTGTTCCTGCCGGAAGGCTGCGATCGCTGTCCGGTCGAGCTCGTGTCGTATCCGGCGCTGCACGTGATCCGGCGCGACTTCGGCGCACTCGAGCGCTTCGTTGCGCAGTTCGCGGTCGAGCACGTCTGCTACGGCTTCGACGCGGTGAACTGCGCGCTCGCCGACAGCGTGCGTCGCGTCTGGCCGCATGCGACGCACGCCGACTTCAATCCGGTCGAAGCGATGCGGGCCGCGAAGACGCCGGCCGTGCTCGACCGGTTTCGCGACGCGTTCGCGCGCAGTTCGGCGGCGATCGCCGAGACGATGCGCTGGGCGAAGGCCGGCGAGCCCGGCCGGCGGCACACCGAATACGATCTCGCGCGCGCGATCAACGACGCGTACGGCGCGCGCTCGGCCGTCGCGCTGACGTTTCCGTCGATCGCGGCGAACGGCGCGAACAGCGCGCACGCGCATTACACGGCCGCGAGCGCCGACGTCGAGCTGACCGAAGGCGAACTCGTGCTGCTCGACAGCGGCGCGTACTACGAAGCGGGGTTCGCGACCGACTGCACGCGCGTCGTCCTGCGGCGCACGCGTGCGGACACGGTCGCGCAGCCGTGGCAGCGCGAGATCTACACGGTCGCGCTGAAGGCGTGCATCAAGGGGCTCGTCACGCATTACCCGAAAGACGCGACGGGCGGCGACGTCGACGCGCTCGTGCGCCAGGTCTGCCGCGATCACGGCTACGACTACGGGCACGGCACCGGACACGGCGTCGGCATCCACGTGCACGAAGGCGGCGTGCGTTTCGCGCCGGGCGCGCCCTACGGGCTCGTGCCGAACGCGGTGATTTCGGTGGAGCCCGGCATCTACGTGCCGGGCAAGGGTGGCGTGCGGATCGAGAACATCGTCGTCATCCGCCCGAGCGAGCGCGAGCCGGACAAGGTGCGCTTCGAGAATCTCGTTGCGGTCGGCTACGACTGGGATCTGATCGATCTGGCGCTGCTCGACGACGACGAGCGTGCGTATCTGCGCGACTACGAGCGGATGTGTGTGGAGCGCGGCACGCAGGTGACGGCGTGCCCGCTGCTGTAACTTCGCCGTCGGTGGGCGGCGCGGCGGCCGCGCAGGCGACGCGGCGCTCGCCGGCCGTCTCGGCGCGTCAGCGCATCAGCGCCGACACGCGTCCGTCCGGGCCGTACACGCCGGCCGGCGCGGGCGCCGAGCGCAGCACGGCGAGCGCGCGCTCGTTGTAGTCCATCCGGATCCGGATCAGCATCCCGTTGTTCGCGTTCGCGCGGCGCGCGCGTTCGGCGGCCTGCTGGAGCAGCGTCCAGCAGCCCGCGAGGCGCGTGTCGCGCTCGGCCGCGAGATCCATGCCCTTCTTGCCGGCCGGAAAGCCGAGCGCCGCGAGCTGCGTGTCGCGCGTGCGCTCGAGCTGCGCGAGCCGGTCGAGCAGCGCGGTCTTCTTCTCGACGATGTCGGGCAGCATCGCGAGCGGCTCGGCCGTCGTCAGCGCCTTTTCCTCATACGCGAGCAGCGACGCGAACGCTTCGACCGTCGCGTGCTCGTCGTTGACCGTGGCCAGCAGTTCTTCTCTCATCGCGTGATGCTCGTCGCGCCGGGCGCCGGCAAACCGGAGGCCGGCTCAGTTGCCGCGCGGCCGCTGCTGCTGCAGCAGTTCGCGCGCGGTGTTCAGCACGCCGTCGGCGATCTTGTTCGCGTCGATCGTCAGCGTGCCGTCCTTCAATGCGTCCTTGATCGACTGGACGAGGCCCATGTCGATGTCCGCGCCGCCGGAGGCCGACTGCGCGCGCAACTGGCCCGACAGACCGGACAGGTTCACGGTCGCGTCGCCGCCGGCGGACCCGGCGTCGGACGCCTGCGGCGCGGTCGACGCGGCCGCGCCGGATTGCGGGCGAGCGGCGCCGTTGCCGGTGCTGGCCGGCGCGACGGGGCTCGGGTTCGGAGTGGTATCGATTTTCACGATGGCGTTCCTGTACGGTTTGACCCAGATAACGGCAGGTGCGGCCCGAACTTTAGCATCGCGCGCTCGAAATTCTCCGAATAAACAATCCTTTGCATTCTTACAGCGGGATCTCCACCGTCCCCGCGTCCTTCACGATCGCGGTGACGATCTGGCCCGCCGCCATCCTGACCCTGACCGACTGGCCGGGCGCCGCATTCGCGAGCGCGCTGCCTTCGGCCGAGATCGTGAAGCCGGGCCCGGCCGCGACGACGCGCACCGTCTGCCCGGCCGACACCGACGCCGCGCTCTTCAGCATGTCCTGGCGCAGCGGCAGCCCGGCTGCGATCCGCGCGAGCGCGGTCGCGCCGATCGCCTGCGCGGGGTCGGTGATCACCGCGAGCGGCAGCACCGTCAGATCGCCGTCGCGTGCGACGAGATCGGCCGCGCTCAGCGGCTCGCCGGGCGCGATCTGCCGCGCGGCGACGTAGTAGGTCGCGTGCACGGTGACCTTCGCCTGCAGATAGACGGTCCACGGCCGCTCGCCCGCGCAGCGCACGCCGACCGTCGTGCGGCCCCAGAGCCGTGCGCCGGTCGGCAGGAACGGCTCGAGCGTCGTGCAGGCGGCGAGCCCGCGCGGGAACGCCGGCGCGACGGTCGCGCTCGTCTTGCCGGGCAGCCCCGCGATCTGCTGCTGCAGGAACGCGAGCGCCGCGCGCCGGATCGTGTCGGGGTCCTGCTGGGCGGGGGCGCCGGCCGATTGCGTCGGCGGCGGCGAAGCGGGTGCGGCTGTCGCGGCCGCGGTGACGGCGGCAGGGCGTGTTGCCGATACGGCGGGTACGGCACGCGTCGCGAGCGCCGCGCGCGGCGGCGTTTTCACGAGGTTCGGCACCGCGTCCGACGCGCCTGCAACGACCGTCACGATACCGCTCGGGTCGGCCGCACGCGGCGCGGCGGCTACCGATGTGACGACGGCGGCATTGCCGCGCGTGCCCGGCGCCGCATCGGCCGGCCCGTTCGCCACGAAGCTCGTGGTGCCGGCGGCCGCCGCATTCGCTGCGTCGCGCATCGGCGCGGCGTCGTTCGCGCCGAGCCGTCCGCCGCTCGCGGCATTCGCGCTCGCGAGTGCGTGCTCGGCCGTGTCGCCGCGTCCGGGAATCACGATCATCCCGTCGTCCGCGTGCGCGACCGCCGCGACGACCGACAGCGCGGCGGCGAGCCCGAGCGCGCGCGCACGCCGGCGCTGCGTCCGCCGTTCGTCCGTTCCGCGAAGTGCGCCGCCCGTCATCGCCGTGTCCTCGATCCGTTGATCCGCTTCGCATTCTAGGGAGCGCGCCCGGCGCGCAAACGATGAATAGAGGGGGGCTTTGCCGCGTTATTCGCACGATTGCCGGTTGCGCGCGCCGCCTACCATCGCTGTCATGGAAAAAAGCCTTCCGGGCCCGCGCGGCGCGGCAGGCGTGCAGCGCTTCATCCGGAGGACGCACAGATGCTGGACAAACTCGATGCCGAATTCGCGTTCGGGCGACAGGCGCTCGACGTCCGCGCCTATCGGCAGGAACTGCTGTCGTCGAACATCGCGAACGCGGATACGCCGGGCTATCGGGCACGCGACGTCGATTTCGCGTCGACGCTCGCACGCTCGCTGAAGCAGGCGAACGGCGGACTCGCGCCGAGCAACGCCGCGCAGCTGCCGCTCGCGCAGCCGGCCGGCGTGACGAGCGGGATGACGATGGCCTCGACCGCGCCCGGCCACATGGCGGGCACCGTGAAGCTGATTCCGACCGGCGGCCCGTCCGACGACTACGGGCGCGCGCAGTACCGGATGCCGCTGCAGCCGTCGCTCGACGGCAACACGGTCGATCTCGACGTCGAGCGCGTGCAGTTCGCGAACAACGCGCTGCACTACGAGACCGGGATGACCGTGATGACGCAGCAGATCAAGGCGATGATCGCCGCGATCACGACGAACTCGTGAGCGCGCGCGCCGTTTCCGAACCCGAGCACAAGGAGCCTTCATGCCCTCGTTGATGAACATCTTCGGCGTCGCCGGCTCGGCGCTGTCCGCGCAGTCGCAGCGCCTGAACGTCACCGCATCGAACCTCGCGAACGCCGACAGCGCGACCGGCCCCGACGGCAAGCCGTACAAGGCGAAGCAGGTCGTGTTCGCGACCGATCCGATCGGCGGCGCGCGCACCGCCTCGGGCCAGGGCGTCGGCGGCGTGCGCGTGACGAAGGTCATCGACGATCCGTCGCCGATGAAGTCGACCTACGACCCCGCCAACCCGGCCGCCGACGCGAACGGCTACGTGCAGATGCCGAACGTCGACCCGGTGCAGGAAATGGTGAACATGATCTCGGCGTCGCGCTCGTATCAGGCCAACGTCGAGACGCTGAACACCGCGAAGCAACTGATGCTGAAGACGCTGACGATCGGCTCGTGAGCCGCGCGGCGCCCGATTCGACCGACCCGACAGTTTCGACACAAGGCCACCGAGCATGACCTCCTCCTCCACGACGATCGGCAGCAACGGCGCGAACGTATCGACGCTGCCGACCGACACGATGAACACCAACAACGTGTCGACGACCGGCACGTCGGCGAGCGACCTGCAGGCGACGTTCCTGAAGCTGCTCGTCACGCAGCTGCAGAACCAGGATCCGACGAGCCCGGTCGACAGCTCGCAGATGACGTCGCAGCTCGCGCAGATCAACACGGTGAGCGGCATCGCTCAGCTGAACACATCGCTGACGTCGCTGTCGACGCAGCTCGCGGCCGGCCAGCAGACGCAGGCCGCGCTGCTGATCGGCTCGAACGTGCTCGCGCCGGGCGATACGGTCGCGGTGAAGAGCGGCGCCGCGTCGCCGTTCGGCGTGTCGCTGACGTCCGACGTGTCGAACCTGACGATCACCGTGAAGAACTCGGCGGGCGCGGTCGTGAACACGATCAACGCGGGCAGCCAGTCGGCCGGCACCGTGCCGTTCAACTGGACGCCGACCGACGCGGCCGGCAACGCGCTGCCGGACGGCCAGTACACGATCAGCGCGCAGTACACGGGCACCGACGGCAAGAGCTATGCGCCGACCGTGCTGACCGCCGCGCAGGTGCAGAGCGTCATCAAGCAGTCGGACGGCACGCCGGGGCTCGTGCTGTCGAACGGTTCGACGGTGGGCCTCACGCAGGTCGCGTCGATCTTCCCGAACACGGGCTCGTCGTCGTCCGGCAGCGCGTCCACCAACTGATCCAGCTTCCTCGAAACGGAGACCGAAATGGGTTATCAACAGGGTCTGAGCGGCCTCGCCGGCGCATCGAACGCGCTGGACGTGATCGGCAACAATATCGCGAACGCGAATACGGTCGGCTTCAAGTCGAGCACCGCGCAGTTCTCCGACATGTACGCGAACTCGATCGCGACGTCGGTCAACACGCAGATCGGGATCGGCACGGCGCTCGCGTCGGTGCAGCAGCAGTTCGGGCAGGGGACGATCAACACGACGAACTCGTCGCTCGACGTCGCGATCAACGGCAACGGCTTCTTCCAGATGTCGAACAACGGCACGATCACGTACACGCGCGACGGCACGTTCCAGCGCGACAAGAACGGCTACATCGTCAACTCGCAAGGCCTGAACCTGATGGGTTACGCGGCCGACAAGAACGGCGTGATCAACACCGCGCAGACCGTGCCGCTGCAGGCGCCGACGACCAACATCGCGCCCACCGCGACGACCAAGATCACCGGCCAGTTCAACCTGAACTCGCAGGACACGGTGCCGACCAAGACGCCGTTCGACGCGACCGACACGACGACCTACAACTATTCGACGTCGATCCAGGTGTACGACTCGCTCGGCGGCTCGCAGGCCGTCAACATCTACTTCGTGAAGTCCGCAGCCGGCACCTGGGAAGCGTATGCGGGCGTGCAGGGCGGCACGACGAACGATCTCGGTACGATCCAGTTCGATTCGTCGGGCGCGATCTCGGGCACGACGACGGGCTCGCCCGCCACGCCGACCGCGGCGCTCGGCCAGTTCCAGTTCACGGTGCCGAACACCGACGGCTCCGCGACGCCGCAGACGCTGACGCTCGACCTGACCGGCACCACGCAGTACGGCGGCAAGGACGGCGTGAACAATCTCGCGCAGGACGGCTACGCGAGCGGCACGCTGACGACCTTTACGATCGGCACCGACGGCAAGCTCACCGGCAACTACTCGAACGGGCAGACCGCCGTGCTCGGCCAGATCGCGCTCGCGAACTTCAACAACCCGAACGGGCTCGTCAACATCGGCGGCAACCAGTACGCCGAGACGGCCGCGTCGGGCGTCCCGCAGATCTCGGTGCCGGGCAGCACGAACCACGGCACGCTGCAGGGCAGCGCGCTCGAGAACTCGAACGTCGACCTCACGTCGCAGCTCGTGAACCTGATCACCGCGCAGCGCAACTACCAGGCGAACGCGCAGACGATCAAGACGCAGCAGACCGTCGACCAGACGCTGATCAATCTGTAACGCGCGGATAACGGGCAGCCATGGACCGACTGATCTATACGGCGATGACCGGCGCGTCGCAGTCGCTCGACCAGCAGGCGATCGTCGCGAACAACCTCGCGAACGCGTCGACGACGGGCTTTCGCGCACAGCTCGCGACCTACCGCGCGGTGCCGATGAATTTCGGCGACGGCAGCGCGATCGATCCGAACACGACGCGCACCTACGTGCTCGCGTCGACGCCGGGCGCCGACTTCGCGCCGGGCCCGATCACGCGCACCGGCAACCCGCTCGACGTCGCGGTGCAGGGCCCCGGCTGGCTGTCGGTGCAGCTGCCGGACGGCAGCGAGGCGTACACGCGCGCGGGCAACCTGCACGTCGACCAGAACGGCCAGCTCGTGAACGCGAGCAACCTGCCGGTGGTCGGCAACGGCGGCCCGATCTCGGTGCCGCCGAATGCGGAAGTGACGATCGGCAAGGACGGCACGGTGTCCGCGCTGATGCCGGGCGATCCACCGACGGCCGTCGCGATCGTCGATCAGATGAAGCTCGTCAATCCCGATCCGGCCGCGCTCGTGCGCGGCAACGACGGCCTGTTCCGCACCGCCGACGGCAATCCGGCCGACGCCGATCCGAACGTCGCGGTCGTGCCGAATTCGCTCGAAGGCAGCAACGTGAATCCGGTCACCGCGATGGTCGCGATGATCGACAACGCGCGCGCATTCCAGCTTCAGTCGAAGCTGATCCAGACGGCCGACCAGAACGAGCAGTCGGCGAACCAGTTGCTCAACTTCAGCTGAGCGAGCCGCGCCAGCCCCCCGCAGGAGAACCTGACAAGTGAATCGTTCGCTTTATATCGCCGCTACCGGCATGAACGCGCAGCAGGCGCAGATGGACGTGATCTCGAACAACCTCGCGAACGTCAGCACCAACGGCTTCAAGGGCTCGCGCGCGGTGTTCGAGGATCTGCTGTACCAGACGATCCGCCAGCCGGGCGCGAACTCGACGCAGCAGACCGAACTGCCGTCCGGGCTGCAGCTCGGCACCGGCGTGCAGCAGGTCGCGACCGAGCGGCTCTACACGCAGGGCAGCCTCACGCAGACCGGCAACTCGAAGGACGTCGCGATCAACGGCGCGGGCTTCTTCCAGGTGCTGATGCCGGACGGCACGAACGCGTACACGCGCGACGGCTCGTTCCAGACCAACGCGCAGGGCCAGCTCGTCACGTCGAGCGGCTATCAGATCCTGCCGGCGATCACGGTGCCGCAGAACGCGACGTCGCTGACGATCGGCAAGGACGGCGTCGTGTCGGTCACGCAGCCGGGCTCGAGCAACGCGGTGCAGATCGGCTCGCTGCAGATCGCGACCTTCATCAACCCGGCCGGCCTCGAGGCGAAGGGCGAGAACCTGTTCGCGGAGACGACGTCGTCGGGCGCGCCGAACGTGTCGCAGCCGGGGCTGAACGGCGCGGGCACGCTCAATCAGGGCTACGTCGAGGCGTCGAACGTGAACGTCGTGCAGGAACTGGTGAACATGATCCAGACGCAGCGTGCGTACGAGATCAACAGCAAGGCGGTGACGACGTCCGACCAGATGCTGCAGACCGTCACGCAGATGAAGAGCTAACCGGACCGAGTCGTTGCCATGAAGCAGGTTCGCCTTCTCCCGCCCGCCGCCGTCCGCGCCGCCTGCGCGCTCGCGGCGGCGGCGCTCGCCGGTTGCGCGCAGATTCCGCGCGAGCCGATCGTCCAGCAGCCGATGACCGCGCAGCCGCCGCTCCCGGTATCGATGCAGGCGCCGGGTTCGATCTTCAATCCCGGCTACGCGGGCCGGCCGCTGTTCGAGGATCAGCGGCCGCGCAACATCGGCGACATCCTGACGATCGTGATCGCGGAGAACATCAACGCGACGAAATCGTCGGGCGCGAACACGAACCGGCAAGGCAACACCGACTTCAACGTGCCGACCGCCGGCTTCCTCGGCGGGCTGTTCAGCAAGGCGAACCTGTCGGCGGCCGGCACCAACAAGTTCGCGGCGACCGGCGGCGCGAGCGCGGCGAACACGTTCAACGGCACGATCACGGTGACCGTCACGAACGTGCTGCCGAACGGCAACCTCGTCGTCAGCGGCGAAAAGCAGATGCTGATCAACCAGGGCAACGAATTCGTGCGCTTCTCGGGCGTCGTCAATCCGAACACGATCTCCGGGTCGAACTCGGTGTACTCGACGCAGGTCGCCGACGCGCGGATCGAATACTCGGCGAAGGGCTACATCAACGAGGCCGAGACGATGGGCTGGCTGCAGCGCTTCTTCCTGAACATCGCGCCGTGGTGAAGACGATGCACGACACCGTATTGCGCCGCCTCTCGTCGCGCGTGCCGGCCGCGGCCGCCGGCCTGCTGATCGCCGTCGCAGGCGCGCTCGGCGCGCCCGCGGCGCATGCGGAGCGGCTGAAGGACCTTGCGCAGATCCAGGGCGTGCGCGACAACCCGCTGATCGGCTACGGGCTCGTCGTCGGCCTCGACGGCACCGGCGACCAGACGATGCAGACGCCGTTCACGACGCAGACGCTCGCGAACATGCTCGCGAACCTCGGCATCTCGATCAACAACGGCTCCGCGAACGGCGGCACGTCGTCGCTGAACAACATGCAACTGAAGAACGTCGCGGCCGTGATGGTGACCGCGACGCTGCCGCCGTTCGCGCGGCCGGGCGAGGCGCTCGACGTGACCGTGTCGTCGCTCGGCAACGCGAAGAGCCTGCGCGGCGGCACGCTGCTGCTCACGCCGCTGAAGGGCGCGGACGGGCAGGTGTACGCGCTCGCGCAGGGCAACATGGCGGTCGGCGGCGCCGGCGCGAGCGCGAACGGCAGCCGTGTGCAGGTGAACCAGCTCGCGGCCGGACGCATCGTCGGCGGTGCGATCGTCGAGCGCTCGGTGCCGAACGCGCTCGCGCAGATGAACGGGATGCTGCAGCTGCAGCTCAACGACATGGACTACGGCACCGCGCAGCGCATCGTCGCGGCCGTCAATTCGAGCTTCGGTCCGGGCGTCGCGACCGCGCTCGACGGGCGGACGATCCAGCTCGCCGCGCCGGCCGATCCCGCGCAGCAGGTCGCGTTCATGGCGCGGCTGCAGAACCTCGACGTGAGCCCCGACAAGGCGGCCGCGAAGGTGATCCTGAACGCGCGCACGGGCTCGATCGTGATGAACCAGATGGTCACGCTGCAAAGCTGCGCGGTCGCGCACGGCAACCTGTCGGTGGTCGTCAACACGCAGCCGGTCGTGTCGCAGCCGGGGCCGTTCTCGAACGGGCAGACGGTCGTCGCGCAGCAGTCGCAGATCCAGCTCAAGCAGGACAACGGCGCGCTGAAGATGGTGACGGCCGGCGCGAATCTCGCGGACGTCGTGAAGGCGCTGAACACGCTCGGCGCGACGCCGGCCGACCTGATGTCGATCCTGCAGGCGATGAAGGCGGCCGGTGCGCTGCGCGCGGACCTGGAGATCATCTAAATGGCGAATTTCCCCGGTACCACCGACCTCACGCAGCGCTTCGCGCTCGACGTGCAGGGCTTCGACGCGCTGCGCGCGCAGGCGAAGCAGTCGCCGCAGGGCGGCGCGAAGGCGGTCGCAGGCCAGTTCGACGCGATGTTCACGCAGATGATGCTGAAGAGCATGCGCGATGCGACGCCCGAAGGCGGGCTGTTCGACTCGCATACGTCGAAGATGTACACGTCGATGCTCGACCAGCAGCTCGCGCAGCAGATGTCGTCGCGCGGGATCGGCGTCGCCGACGCGCTGATGAAGCAGCTGATGCGCAACGCCGGGCAGGGCGCGGGCGCCGGCGCGGCGGGCGATCTCGGCGCCGGCCTCGGCGCGGTCGGCAACGAAGGCAGCCTCGCCGCGATGAGCGCGATGGCGAACGCCTATGCGAACGCGGCGGCGAACAACGGCGGCCTGTCGCGCGCGCGCGGCTATTCGGCCGGCAGCGCGCTGACGCCGCCGCTGAAGGGCGCGACCGGTGCGCCGGACGCGGACGCGTTCGTCGACCGCCTCGCCGGCCCCGCAGAGGCGGCGAGCGCGGCGACCGGCATTCCGGCGCGCTTCATCGTCGGCCAGGCGGCGCTCGAATCGGGCTGGGGCAAGCGCGAGATCCGCGCGGCCGACGGCTCGACCAGCTACAACGTGTTCGGCATCAAGGCGACGCGCGGCTGGACCGGCCGCACGGTATCGGCGCTGACGACCGAATACGTGAACGGCACGCCGCGGCGCGTCGTCGCGAAGTTCCGCGCGTACGACTCGTACGAGCACGCGATGACCGACTACGCGAACCTGCTGAAGAACAATCCGCGTTATGCGGGCGTGCTGAGCGCGAGCCGCAGCGTCGAGGGCTTTGCGCAGGGGATGCAGAAGGCCGGCTATGCGACGGACCCGAACTACGCGAAAAAGCTGATTTCGATCATGCAGCAGATCGGCTGACGAATCGCTGACGCTTTGGCCTCCGACGAACCGCGCCCGGCACCCCGCCGCGCGCGGTTTCAACGTTTGCGCAAAAAAATTCGGCAAATCGATCTAAACTTTCGGTCAGCACTGCCGCTAAGTGTGAGAGACCTGCGTCCGGGCCCCGTATTCTGGCCCGGTTTTATCGCGCACCGGTTACGCGTGCGCCCATGACAAGAAAGACCGGCTAGCCATGAATATCGAAACGTCGACGGACCCGAGCCTGGACTCGGGCCACTCCGGCCCCGACTACGCCCGCCGCAATCCGCTGGAAATCGGCGTCCAGTTGCGCAATCTCGTGAACCGCGGCGATTTCCTGACCGTCGAGTATCCGGGCGGCCAGCTCGTCACGCGCCTGCTGGAAGTCGATGTCGGCGCACGCACGTTCACGTTCGACTGGGGCGCGCTGTCCGAACAGAACGCGAGCATTCTCGGCGCGGCGCATTGCGCGTTCTCGGCCGCGCCCGAAGGCGTGCGCGTCGAATTCACGACCGGCACGCCGCGCGAGACGCGCTACGAGGGGCTGCCGGCGTTCGTCGCCGATTTCCCCGACGTGCTCGTGTGCATCCAGCGCCGCGAGTATTTCCGTGTGGACGCGCCGGTCGTCGATCCGTTCCTGTGCCGCGGCGCGCTGCCGGACGGCGAGCGCTTCCAGTTCGAGGTGCACAACCTGTCGCTCGGCGGCGTCGGGCTGCGCACGGCCGACGAACGCGTCGAGGCGCTCGCGCTCGGCACGGTGCTGCCGGACGTCGAGCTCGAGCTCACCGGGCACGGCAAGCTGTCGCTCGACCTGCAGCTCGTGTCGCAGCGCGCGACGCAACTGCCGAACGGCGCGCGCCGCTATCAGCTCGGCTTTCGCTTCCTGTCGCTGCCGGGCAGCGCCGAAAACACGCTGCAGCGGCTGATCACGCAGCTCGAGATGAAGCGCCGCTCGCTCGCGCGCGCGTGACGCGGGGAGCCGCGCGACGGCGCGCGGCAGGCTCGCCGGTGTCGCGTCGGGCAGCGCCGGCGGCCGATGCGCGACATGCGCGTCGGGCGGCCATTTTTCTCTCAATTTTTTCGATCCGCGGCCGTTATACCGGGAGTCACGCAACCCGGCGGCCGCAGCGCGGCCGGCTCATCAGGATCGCGCATGTCCAACACACTCATGAACCTCGGCGTCAGCGGCCTCAACGCCGCGCTCTGGGGCCTCACGACGACCGGTCAGAACATCAGCAACGCCGCGACGCCCGGCTATTCGGTGGAGCGGCCCGTCTACGCGGAAGCGAGCGGCCAGTACACGAGCAGCGGTTATCTGCCGCAGGGCGTGAACACCGTTACCGTGCAGCGACAGTACAGCCAGTACCTGAGCGACCAGCTGAACACCGCGCAGACGCAAAGCGGCGCGCTGTCGACCTGGTATTCGCTCGTCGCGCAGCTGAACAACTACATCGGCAGCCCGACCGCCGGCATTTCGACCGCGATCACGAACTACTTCACGGGGCTGCAGAACGTCGCGAACAACGCGGCCGACCCGACGGTGCGGCAGACGGCGATGAGCAACGCGCAGACGCTCGCCGACCAGATCACGGCCGCCGGCCAGCAGTACGACGCACTGCGCCAGAGCGTGAACACGCAGCTCACGAGCGCCGTGTCGCAGATCAACACCTACACCGCGCAGATCGCGCAGCTGAACCAGCAGATCGCCGCCGCGAGCAGCCAGGGGCAGCCGCCGAACCAGCTGATGGACCAGCGCGACCTCGCGGTGTCGAACCTGTCGAGCCTCGCGGGCGTGCAGGTCGTGCGCAACAGCGACGGCTACAGCGTCTTCCTCGCGGGCGGCCAGCCGCTCGTCGTCGCGGACAAGAGCTATCAGCTCGCGACCGTCACGTCGCCGTCCGACCCGAGCGAGCTGACCGTCGTGTCGCAGGGCATCGCCGGCGCGAATCCGCCGGGCCCGAACCAGTACCTGCCCGACACGTCGCTGTCCGGCGGCACGCTCGGCGGCCTGCTCGCGTTCCGCAGCCAGACGCTCGATCCGGCGCAGGCGAAGCTCGGCGCGATCGCGGCCAGCTTCGCCGCGCAGGTCAACGCGCAGAACGCGCTCGGCATCGATCTGTCGGGCAACGTCGGCAGCAACTTGTTCGCGGTCGGCGCGCCGACCGTCTATGCCGACACGCGCAACCAGGGCGACGCGACGCTGTCGGTGTCGTTTTCGAACGCGTCGCAGCCGACCACCGGCGACTACACGCTGTCGTTCGACGGCACGCAATATACGCTGACCGACCGCGCGACCGGCTCGGTGGTCGGCACGTCGAACACGATGCCCGGCTCGATCGGCGGGCTCGACTTCTCGGTGTCGTCCGGCACGATGCAGGCCGGCGACCAGTTCACCGTGCTGCCGACGCGCGGCGCACTCGACGGCTTCAAGCTCGCGACCTCGAACGGCTCCGCGATCGCTGCCGCGTCGCCGGTCGTCACGTGGGCCGCGTCGACCAACGCGGGCACCGCGACCATCACGCAGGGGCCGGTGGGCGCCGGCTATCAGGTGCCGGCCACGACGCTGACCTACGACGCGGCGACGAAGTCGCTGTCGGGCTTCCCGGCCGGCACGACGGTGACGATCGCCGGCACGCCGCCGCAGACGGTGACGATCGCGAGCTCGACGACGCCCGTGCCGTACGACCCGGCCGCCGGCGCGACGCTGACGATGTCGGGCACCGCACCGGGCGCGCTGAACGGCGTGACGGTGTCGCTGTCCGGCGCGCCGGCCGACGGTGATACGTTCACGATCGGTCCGTACGCGGGCGGCACGAACGACGGCACCAACGCGCTCGCGCTCTCGAAGCTCGTCACCGCGAAGTCGTTCGGCAACGGCACGGTCACGCTGACCGGTGCGTACGCGAGCTACGTGAACGACATCGGCAACGCGGCGAGCCAGCTCAAGTCGTCGAGCGCCGCGCAGACGGCGCTCGTCGGCCAGATCACGTCCGCGCAGCAGTCGGTGTCGGGCGTGAACCAGAACGAGGAAGCGGCGAACCTGATGCAGTACCAGCAGCTCTACCAGGCGAACGCGAAGGTGATCCAGACGGCGGCGACGCTGTTCCAGACCGTGCTCGGCCTGTTCAACTGATTCCGGGGATCGAAGCGATGCGGATTTCCACAGCCCAGTTCTACCAGCTGAACGTCGCGCAGATGAGCGACCAGCAGGCGCAGCTCGCGCAGCTGTATCAGCAGATTTCGAGCGGCGTGAGCCTGTCGACGGCCGCCGACAACCCGCTCGGCGCGGCGCAGGCCGTGCAGCTGTCGATGACCTCGGCGACGCTGTCGCAGTACGCGACGAACCAGAACGTCGCGCTGTCGTCGCTGCAGAAGGAGGATCAGGCGCTTACGAGCGTGAACAGCCTGCTCAACAGCATCCATTCGATCGTGATCCGGGCCGGCGACGGCGCGCTGTCGGACAGCGACCGGTCGGCGCTCGCGACGCAGCTGCAGGGCTATCGCGACCAGCTGCTGACGCTCGCGAACTCGACCGACGGCGCCGGCAACTACCTGTTCGCGGGCTACCAGTCGACGACGGCGCCGTTCGCGAACGGCACGGGCGGCGGCGTGGTCTACAGCGGCGACCGCGGCGCGCGGCAGGTGCAGATCGCCGACACGCGCACGATCGCGCAAGGCGACGACGGCGCGAGCGTGTTCCTGTCGGTGCCGATGCTCGGCAGCCAGCCGGTGCCGGCCGCCGGCGCGGCGAATCAGGGCACGGCGACGATCGGCGCGGTGACGATCACCGATCCGTCGGCCGCGACGAACACGCACACGTTCACGATCACGTTCGGCGGCACGTCGGCCGCACCGACCTACACGGTGACCGACGAGACGGCCGCGCCGCCGACGACCACGGCGCCGCAACCGTATGCCGACGGCACGGCGATCGCGCTCGGCAACGGCCTGTCGGTGCCGGTGTCGGGCACGCCGTCGCCGAACGACACGTTCTCGGTCACGCCCGCGCCGCAGGCCGGCACCGACGTGTTCGCGACGCTCGACACGATGATCGCGGCGCTGAAGGTGCCGATCGGCAGCGACACGGTCGCGGCCGCGAAGCTCGCGAACGCGATGACGACCGGCACGACGAAGCTCGACAACACGATGACGAACATCCTCACCGTGCAGGCGTCGGTCGGCGGCCGCGAGCAGGAAATCCAGGCGATGCAGGCCGTGAACCAGACGAATACGCTGCAGGTGACCAGCAACCTCGCCGATCTGACGAGCACCAACATGGTGTCGACGATCAGCCAGTTCCTGCAGATGCAGAACGCGCTGACGGGCGCGCAGAAGGCGTACGCGCAGCTGCAGAACCTGTCGCTGTTCCAGTACATCAACCCGTGACGGACCGCGCGCGTTGCGCGATGTGAGCGCCCGCTTACGTCGCGCGACGCGGCAGCGGGCCGCGGGCGCGATCGGCGTGCGCATAAAAAAGCCGCCCGGCGCAACGCGCGGGCGGCGAGAGGGAGCCACTCACAACCCGCTGCGCCCTGGTATCGCAGCGGTCCGCGTACTGTAGGGCAGCGCGCCGCGCGCTGGGAAGCGGACAGGTTCGAAATTGCGCGGCCGTCGGTTCGTACTGCCGCCCGCCGTCAAGCGCGCGGGCCGCGCTTGCCAGCCCCATTTCCGCTCCGTAAACTCGCGCGAGTTTCCAGACCGGCGCACCGTCGCAGCCGGCGACCGACAGGAGCCCTTTTTCCCATGTCCGATTCCTACTTCCCGCGCTGGCGGGTGCAGTCGACCGGCGCGTCCGCGCGCGTGGTCGGCCCCGACGAGCGCCTGCCGTGGCCGCAGATGGTCGCGATGGGCGTGCAGCACGTCGTCGCGATGTTCGGCTCGACCGTGCTCGCGCCGCTGCTGATGGGCTTCGATCCGAACCTGTGCATCTTCATGTCGGGCATCGGCACGCTGCTGTTCTTCGTGCTGGTCGGCGGCCGCGTGCCGAGCTATCTCGGCTCGAGCTTCGCGTTCATCGGCCTCGTGATCGCGGTGACGGGCTACGGCGGCAGCGGCCCGAACCCGAACATCCCCGTCGCGCTCGGCGGGATCGTCGCGTGCGGCGTCGTGTACGTCGCGCTCGGCGCGCTCGTGTCGGCGATCGGCACGCGCTGGATCGAGACGCTGATGCCGCCCGTGGTGACCGGCGCGGTGGTCGCGGTGATCGGGCTGAACCTTGCGCCGATCGCGGTCAAGGGCGTGTCGGCGTCGAACTTCGATTCGACGATGGCGCTCGTCACCGTGCTCTGCGTCGGCGGCGTCGCGGTGTTCGCGCGCGGCATGATGCAGCGGCTGCTGATCCTGGTCGGTCTCGTGATCGCGTACGCGATCTATGCGGTCGCGACGAACGGCATGGGGCTCGGCAAGCCGATCGACTTCTCGATCGTGTCGCACGCCGCGTGGTTCGGGATGCCGGCCTTCACCGCGCCGGTGTTCGATCCGCACGCGATGCTGATGCTCGCGCCCGTCGCGGTGATCCTCGTCGCCGAGAACCTCGGCCACATCAAGGCCGTCAGCGCGATGACGGGGCAGAACCTCGACCGCTACGTCGGCCGCGCGTTCATCGGCGACGGGCTCGCGACGATCGTGTCGGGCAGCGTCGGGGGCACCGGCGTGACGACCTATTCGGAGAACATCGGCGTGATGGCCGTCACGCGCATCTACTCGACGCTCGTGTTCGCAGTCGCCGCGGTGATCGCGATCGTGCTCGGCTTCTCGCCGAAGTTCGGCGCGGTGATCCAGACCATTCCGGGCGCGGTGCTCGGCGGCGTGTCGATCGTCGTGTTCGGGCTGATCGCCGTGACGGGCGCGCGGATCTGGGTCGTCAACAAGGTCGATTTCTCGGACAACCGCAACCTGATCGTCGCGGCCGTCACGCTCGTGCTCGGCGCCGGCGACTTCTCGCTGAAGATCGGCGGCTTCGGGCTCGGCGGCATCGGTACCGCGACGTTCGGCGCGATCATCCTGTACGCGCTGCTGCGCAAGGAAAAGGAGCCGGGCCCAGTGGTCTGAGCGATGCGCGCGGCAGCGGGCGGTGCAAGGCCGCCCGCGCCGCCTGCCCGGTCGAACCGGGCGGTACTACGCGCCGACGTTCGACTGCGCTTCCAGCCACCCGCAGAACTGCGCGACGAGCGGATCGTCCGCCGGCGCGCGCGGCGCGATCCACCAGTAGCTGCGCGTCGCGATGCGCGGGCCGGCGAGCGGCATCACGAGGCGGCCGCTCGCGAGTTCGTCGTCGATCAGCGGCAGCGGGCCGAGCGCGACGCCGAGCCCGTCGACGGCCGCCTGCAGCGCGAGATAGAAGTGGTCGAACGACTGCCGCTTGCGCGCCTTCATCGTCACGCCGGCCGCCGCGAACCAGTCGCGCCAGCCTTCCGGCCGCGTATCCGAATGCAGCAGCACGTGCCGCGCGAGATCGTCCGCGCGCGCGATCGGCGCGCGCTTGAGCAGCGCCGGGCTGCAGACCGGAATCACGCTTTCGTCGAGGAAGTGGCCGCTCGTGCATGCCGGCCAGTGGCCGGGGCCGCGCCGGATCGCGACGTCGAAGCCGTCGAGCGTGTCGAGCGGCGCATTCGACGTCGACAGCTTCAGCTCGACGTTCGGCACGTCGCGCTGGAACCGCGACAGCCGCGGCAGCAGCCATTTCATCGCGAAGGTCGGCAGTGCATTGATGCGCAGCACGCGCGCGGTGCCGGTGTGGCGCAGCTGCTCGGTCGCGAGCGCGATGCTGTCGAACGCGGCGCGCACGGTGTCGAGATAGCGGCGGCCTTCGTCGGTGAGCTTCACGCGCTTGCCGTAGCGGTGAAACACGGGCTTGCCGAGCCATGCCTCGAAGCCGGCGATTTGCCGGCTGATGGCACCGTGGGTCACATGCAGCTCGTCGCCGGCAGCGCTGAAGCTTTCATGGCGGGCCGCGGCTTCAAAGGCCCGAAGCGCGGAGAAGGGTGGCAGGTCGCGACGCATGCTTGTGATTCTAGATCACAAAGGCGCGTCGATAAAATCGTTTTGCCGCCGCGCGGATCGGCGGTAACCTCGGCCTACTTTCGATGAGGAACCCCATGCCATCCGCTTCTCCGCCGCCCGTCACGCCGCCGCGACGGGTCGGCCTCGCCGAACTGTTCACCGGTTTTCTGTCGCTTGGCCTCATGTCGTTCGGCGGTGCGCTGCCGTTCGCGCGGCGCACGATCGTCGAGGAGCGCCGCTGGCTGTCCGCCGACGAATTCACCGATCTGCTCGGCCTCTGCCAGTTCCTGCCCGGCGGCAACGTGATCAACCTGTCGGTCGCGGTCGGCATGCGCTTTCGCGGGATACCGGGCGCGTTCGCCGGCATTCTCGGGCTGATCGCGGGGCCGACGCTCGTCGTCGTCGCGCTCGGCGTGCTGTACGCGAAGACGCAGAACGATCCGCGCGTGCAGCATCTGTTTGCCGGGCTCGCGGCCGCGGCGGCCGGGCTGCTCGCCGCGATGGCCGTGAAGGTCGCGAAGCCGCTGCGGCACGCACGCGCGGCGGCCGGCATCGCGGCGCTCGCGTTCGTCGCGATCGCCGTGCTGCGCATTCCGCTGCTGACGACGATGCTCGTGCTGACGCCCGTCAGCATCTGGCTCGCGGCGCGGCGCCGCGACACCGCGGCGGGCGCCGCCGCCCGCGCGCCCGCGCCCGACCCGCGCGACGGAGGCCGCCGATGAACGACACGCTGATCGCGATCGCGACGATCTTCAGCCAGCTGTCGCTGCTTGCGTTCGGCGGCGGCAACACGATCCTGCCGGAGATGCAGCGGCAGGTCGTCGACGTGCATCGCTGGATGAGCGCGCACGAGTTCACCGCGCTGTTCGCGCTCGCGCAGGCGGCGCCCGGCCCGAACATGATGATCGTGTCGCTCGTGGGCTGGCACGTCGCCGGCTGGCCGGGGCTGCTCGTCGCGTCGCTGGCGAAGTTCGGGCCGTCGTCGATCGTCACCGTGCTCGCGCTGCACGCGTGGGAGCGCTTTCGCGACCGGCCGTGGCGCCGCTACGTGCAGCAGGGGCTGATGCCGGTCACGGCCGGACTCGTCGCGGCGAGCGCGGTGCTGATCGCGCAGGCGTCGAACCGCACGGCGATCCAGTGGGGCATCACCGCGGTCTGCGCGGTGCTCGCGTACCGCACGCGGATTCATCCGCTGTGGCTGCTCGCGGGCGGCGCGCTGATCGGACTGACCGGCTTCGGTCAGTAACCGCGCGCCGCGGTTACGGCGACGCGGGCGCGTCGCCGTTCACCGCGCCGAGCAGCCGGCCGCGCTCGCTGCCGACGTCGCTCGCCGCGGCGGGCCAATCGATCACGTAACCGGCGTCGAGCGCATCGCGCATGATCGCCGCGTAGTCGTTCTTCGCGAGCCGGCCGCCGCGCAGCGCATCGGCGACCTCGCGCTTCAGCTTCGGCGTGAAGTTCGGATACGCGGCGGCGAGCGCCGCATACTGGCGCGCATCGATCTCGCCCGATTCGCGGTTGAAGGCCCAGACGGCCACCAGCACGATCGCGACGAACGGGATCACGGTGTAGCGCAGGAAGAATTTCGCGGGTGTCATGCGGAGCATCGATGAAGCGGCGGCGCGCCGGCGTGCGGCGGCACGGCCGGTATACTCGGCGCGCCGCCCGTTGCAGCGACGCGGCAGGCCCGCGCCGCACGACGCGCGACGCGCGTCCGAAGGCGTTCATTATATGGGCCCGGCCGATGCGCCGCGCGCGTCGCGACGGCCGGCCGGGCCCGACCTCGCACCGCACGCGGTGCGCTACACGGAGGATCGATGGATCTCGACGGCGCCAGTCGCAATCTCACCGTCGCGGCACTGCTGACCTTGTCGGGCGGCTATCTCGATGCGTACACCTACGTCGGGCACGGACACGTGTTCGCGAACACGATGACCGGCAACGTCGCGCTGCTCGGCATCAACCTGTCCGCCGGCGAATGGGGCGCTGCGCTGCACCACGTGCCGCCGCTCGTCGGCTTCGTGATCGCGGTGCTGGTCGCGCACCTGCTCGGGCTCGCCGCCCAGCGCGGCTGGGTACGGCACACCGCGTTCGCGAGCCTGATCGTCGAGATCGCGTTTCTCGGCATCGCCGCGAGCGGCATCGTCGGCGCGTCGAGCGCGTGGCTGATTCCCGGCATTTCCTTCGTCGCGACGCTGCAGACGCTGTCGTTCACGCATCTCGAGGAACTGTCGTACACGTCGGTGATGACGACCGGCAACCTGCGACGCGCGACGCAGAAGCTGTTCGTCGGGCTGATTCCGCGCTACGACGCCGGCGCGCTGCACGATTCCGCGCTGCTCGCGACGATCAGCTTCTGCTTCATGGCCGGCGCGGTGCTCGGCGGATTCGCGACGCGCATCGCGCCGGCCGTCGCGCTGTGGGGCGCGGTGCTGCTGCTGGTCGGCGCGTTCGCGGAGATCGTGCGACGCGCGCGGCGCCGCGCGGGGCGCGGCGACACCGGCGGCGGCGACGCGCGAGCGGCCTGAGCGCGCCGGTTGCGCCCGTCGCGGCGGCCGATGCTTACAGTCGCACGGGCGCGGCCGCGCGCGAAACCGATGGCGCGGGATGCGCGGCAGGCAAGGCCGGGCGCGCCAAGCGTTGTGCCAGGGCGACAAAACCGGCCGCCGCCGCGGATTCAATTTCTTTCAGCGGTCGGCCTGGTCTTATGATTCAGCCCACATCGCGCGCGCCATGAGCGTGGCGCGATCGCCACCCGGTTGCGCACGCGGCCGGCAATGAACGGAGACACCTACAAAAGGGCAAGCTCATGAAGCAGACCACCAGACTCGCAGCACTTGCAGGGGGCGCGGCGCTGGCTTTCGCCAGCCAGTACGCGGCGGCACAAAGCTCGGTCACGCTGTGGGGCGTCGCGGACGTCAGCGTTCGCTACCTCACCAACGCGAACGCGAACAACGACGGCCTGCTGCAGATGACCAACGGCGCGATCACGAACAGCCGCTTCGGCATCTACGGTACGGAAGATCTCGGCGGCGGCCTGAAGGCGCTGTTCAATCTCGAAAGCGGCGTGAACCTGCAGAACGGCGCATTCGCCGACAGCGGCCGCCTGTTCAACCGCGCTGCGTACGTCGGCCTGCAGAGCCCGTACGGCACGGTCACGCTGGGCCGTCAGAAGACGCCGCTGTTCGACCTGCTGTCGGACACCTACGATCCGCTGACCGTCGGCAACTACCTCGAAAACGCGTGGCTGCCGGTCGCACTCGGCGGCGGCCTGTATGCGGACAACCAGATCAAGTACACGGGCAAGTTCGCGGGCCTGACCGCGAAGGCGATGTACTCGACGGGCACGAACTACGAATCGACCGGCGCCGGCGGCTTCTCGGGCCAGATTCCGGGCTCGCTCGGCAAGGGCAATGCGTGGGGCGTGTCGCTGTCGTACGTGATGGGTCCGCTCAGCATCGCGGCCGGCGCGCAGCAGAACAGCGACAACTCGGCACGCAAGCAGACGATCTACCACGCGAACGTCGTCTACGCGTTCAGCAAGGCGAAGATCTACGCGGGCTACCTGCGCTCGAAGGACGACACGGGCTTCGTCGACAGCCTGCTCGCGCAGCAGACGATTCCGACCGCCAAGGGCACCGGCCGTATCGACGACGGTCCGTTTGCGGGCGTGAGCTGGCAGGTCAGCACGCCGCTGACGCTGACGGGCGCGTTCTACTACGACCACATGCGCAACGCGATGACCGCGAACGGCACGCTCGCGAGCGGCAACCGCTATGCGATCGTCGGTATCGCCGAATATGCGCTGAGCAAGCGCACCGAAATCTACGGCACGATCGACTTCAACAAGACGAACGGCGCGGCCAACGTCGAACTGCCGGGCCGCAGCAACCAGACCGGCATTGCGATCGGTCTGCGCAATATCTTCTGACGAACGTCGGATCGCCGACGCCGGACGCCAGTCCGGCGCAGCTCGAAGAGGCTCCCGCGGGAGCCTCTTTTTTTGCGCGCGCAACCTTCATATGCGCACGCGACTATTCGGCGAATGCTCCATTGCGCGAGGCCCGCGGCGTAAGCCGTTCGTCGGTATTGCCGAACATACTTTGACAGTGCGCGCGAGCGCTTTCCGCTACGCTGCCTGCATGGCTCCGGTACTTGCCGGTGCGTAACTTGTGTATCCGGCGATCACAGACACATTGCGCCGGATTTTTTCGTGTGACGATGCACGTCACGATTGCTCGAAAAGGGGTTGACGATGGGTATCCTGAACACCGTAGGTGAAATCGCCGGTGCCGTGGCGGCTGTCGAAGCGGCCGAGAAGCTCGACCCGGATGCGGGGCTGCTGACGAAGGCGGCCGCGGCCGTCGCGGGCTTCAAGGGCGCCGAAGCGCTCGAAGGGCTGCTCGAGAAGAAGGAAGACGCGACCGAACAGGCAGCGGACGACACGCAGGCGACGGACGGCAGCGACACGTCGCAGGCATGAGCATGGCGGCCGGTCCGGCCCGTTCGCGCAGCGTGCGCGAATGCGGCGGACCGGTGCCGCGCGACCGGCGCGCCGGACATGCGGTCGATCGGTGACGCATGACGACCCGGCAGTCGGATTGACCGGCGAGAGGCGACGTCTCTCGCCGTTTTTTATGCGCGCCCGCCGCGGGGCGTTCCGCACGAATTCCCGAATCTTGCTATCGTGCCGTCATCCTGATCGAGATGAGGGCATGCGATGGACTTCGACTACGACCTGTTCGTGATCGGCGCCGGCTCGGGCGGCGTGAGGCTCGCGCGGATGTCCGCGTCGTACGGCGCGCGCGTCGGCATTGCGGAGCAAGAACAGATCGGCGGCACGTGCGTGCTGCGCGGCTGCATCCCGAAGAAGCTGCTCGTCTATGCCTCGCATTACCCGCACGAGGTCGAGGACGCGAAGGGCTTCGGCTGGACCTTCGGCGCCGGCACGCTCGACTGGCATGCGCTGATCGCCGCGAAGGATCGCGAGATCAACCGGCTCAGCGACATCTACGTGAGCCTGCTGCGGCAATCGGGCGTCGACATGATCGCCGGGCGCGCGACGATCGTCGATGCGCATACGGTCGCCGTCGGCGAGCGGCGGATTCGCGCGCGCCACATCGCGATCGCGACCGGCTCGCGTCCGTCGCTGCCGCCGCGTCCGGGCATCGAGCACGCGATCACGTCGCGCGAAGCGCTGTCGCTCGACGCGCTGCCCGCGCGCATCGCGGTGGTCGGCGGCGGGTATATCGCGGTGGAGTTCGCGGGCATCTTCAACGGCTTCGGCAGCCGCGTCGACCTTTTCTATCGCGGCGAAACGATCCTGCGCGGCTTCGACGACGACGTGCGACAGTTCCTGTCCGACGAGATGACGAAGCAGGGCGTCGCGATTCATACGGGCGCGACGATCGAGGCGATCGAGCGCGCCGACGACGGCACGCTGAGCCTGCGTGTCGGCGACGCAAAGCATGGCCCGTACGATGCGGTGCTGTACGCGACGGGCCGCGTGCCGAACGTCGAAGGGCTCGGCCTCGAGGCGGCGGGCGTCGTGCTCGATGCGCGCGGTGCGATCGCGGTCGACGCGTATTCGGCGACGTCGGTCGATTCGATCCACGCGATCGGCGACGTGACGTCGCGGCCGCAGCTCACGCCGGTCGCGACGCGCGACGGCGCGCTGCTCGCGATGACGCTGTTCGGCGGCCGCCGTGTCGCGACCGATCACGAATGGGTGCCGTCGGCCGTGTTCAGCCAGCCGGAAGTCGCGACGGTCGGTCTCACCGAGGCGCGCGCCCGCGAGCAGTACGGTGCGGTCGACATCTATCGCACGTCGTTCAAGGCGCTGCGCCATACGCTGTCGGGGCGCGACGAGCGCACGCTGATGAAGCTCGTCGTCGCGCGCGACAGCCAGCGCGTGGTCGGCGCGCACATGGTGGGCCGCGAGGCGGGCGAGATCATCCAGGGCATCGCGATCGCGATCCGCGCGGGCGCGACGAAGGCGCAGTTCGACGAAACGATCGGCATTCATCCGACGGCGGCCGAGGAGTTCGTGACGATGCGGCAGAAGGTGGCCGACTAGCGGGGTGGGTGCGAACGTGCGTGGGTGCGCTCGCGCCCCGCGCGCTCAATGCACGCCGAACGCGTCGAGCAGCCGGTACCAGCTCATCGCGAGCACCAGCGCCGGCGTGCGCAGCGCGGCGCCGCCCGGAAAGTCGCGATGGCGGATCCGGCCGAACAGGTCGAAGCGGCTCGCCTGCCCGTCGATCGCTTCCGCGATCAGCTTGCCCGCCAGCGCGGTCGTGTTCACGCCGTGCCCCGAAAAGCCCTGCGCGAAATACAGCGTCGGCGCGATGCGGCCGAAGTGCGGCGCGCGGTTCATCGTGATGTCGACGAAGCCACCCCATGCGTAGTCGATCTTCACGTCGGCGAGCTGCGGGAACGTCTTCAGCATGTCGCGGCGCATCGCGTCCGCGAGATTGCTCGGCGGCAGCGTCGAATAGCTGACCTTGCCGCCCCACACGATGCGCGTGTCGGGCGCCGGCCGGAAATAGTCGAGCACGAAGCGGCTGTCGCAGATCGCCGCGCGTGCCGGCATCAGCGCGGCCGCGCGCGCGTCGCCGAGCGGTTCGGTCGCGATCACGTAGGTGCCGACCGGCATGATCTTTCTCGATAGTGCGGGCGCGAGCGTGCCGACGTAGGTATTGCAGGCGAGCACGACGTAGCGCGCGCGCACGTGGCCGCGTTCCGTCTCGACCAGGTGCCCGCCCGCGATGTCGCGCACGCGCGTCGCGCAGCTGTCCTCGTGAATGCGCACGCCGGCCTCGGTCGCCGCGCGCGCGAGCCCGAGCGTGTAGTTGAGCGGATGCAGGTGGCCGCTGTCCGGGTCGTACAGGCCGCCGCGATAGCGTGTCGACTGCACGTAGTCGCCCAGATCGGCACCGTCGACGAAGCGGAAACGGTCGTAGCCGAAGCGCGTCGCCGCTTCGTCGCGCCAGCGCTTCAGCGCATCGACGTCGCGTGCGGTATTCGCGGCGGTCAGGTAGCCCGGCACGAACGCGCAGTCGATGCGGTGCTGCGCGATGCGCGACTTCACGAGCGACAGCGTTTCGATGCCCATGTCCCAGATCCGCTTCACGTCCTCTTCGGGCATGAAGCGGCCGAACGTGTCGATGTCGCAGGCGAAGCCGCCGATCAACTGCCCGCCGTTGCGGCCGCTCGCCGCCCAGCCGACGCGCGACGCCTCGAGCACGGTCACCGAATGGCCGCGCTCCGCGAGATTCAGCGCCGCCGACAGCCCCGTCAGCCCGGCGCCGATCACGCAGACGTCGGCGTCCGTGGCGCCGTCGAGCGGCGCGTGGCGCGTGACGTCGTTGGCGGTCGCGGCGTAGTACGACGCGGTGTGCGGCTGGTTCGCGAATGTCTGCATGGTCGAAAGACGAAGAAGAAGGAAGTCAGAACAGCTCGCGCACGCGGTGATAGAGCATGCCGAGTTCGAGCGCCGGTTGCCGCCAGGCGTCGCCGCCCGGAAAGCGGCGATGGCGCACGCGCGCGAACAGGTCGAAGGTGCGCGTGTCGCCGGCGATCGCGTCGGCGATCGCGCGGCCCGCGATGCCGGTCAGCGCGACGCCGTGCCCGCTGAAGCCCTGCACGTAGAAGAAGTTCGGATCGAGCGCGCCGAAGTCCGGTGCGCGGTTGCGCGTGACGTCGACGAAGCCGCCCCACGCGTGCGCGACGCGTACGTCCGCGAGCTGCGGGAAGACGCGCACCATGCGCTGCCGGATCGCGTCGGCAAGCGTGTCGGGCGACGCGCCGGCCGAATTCGCGCGGCCGCCGAACAGCATCCGGTTGTCGGCCGACAGCCGGAAATAGTCGAGAAAGAAGTTGTTGTCGCACACGGCTTCGCGCCGGGCGATCAGTGCATCGGCGCGATCCTGCGCGAGCGGTTCGGTCGCGATGATGTACGACGCGATCGGCGCGATGCGCGCGGCCGTCGCGGCCGGCAGGATGCCGCCCGGCCCCGCGTTGCAGCACGACACGACGAAGCGGCAGCGCACTTCGCCGCCGGGCGTACGCACGACGGGCCGTGCCCCGCGCACGACGTCGAGCGCCGGCGTATGCGCGTGCAGGGCGACGCCTTCGCGGCGCGCGGCATCGGCGAGACCGAGGCAGTACTTCAGCGGATGCAGATGGCCGGACAGCGGATCGTGGACGCCGGCGAGATAGCGCGTCGAGGCGATGCGCGTGCGGATCGCATCGGCATCGAGCCACGCGAGCGACGGATGGCCCCAGCGCGACGTCGCCGCGTCCATCCACGCGCGCAAGGCGTCGACGCCGCGCGGCTTCGTCGCGACCGTCAGATAGCCGCGCGTGAAGTCGCAGTCGATGCCGTAGCGCGCGATCCGCTCGGCGATCAGCGCGAGGCCGTCGAACGACAGCGACCACGCGGCGCGCGCGCCGTTGGCGCCGAGCTGCCGCTCGATTTCGTCGTCCTTCGCGAAGCCCGCGATCGCCTGGCCGCCGTTGCGGCCGGATGCGCCCCAGCCGGGACGGTGCGCGTCGATCACCGCGACCGATAGCCCGCGCGCGCGGCAGTCGAGCGCCGTCGAGAGCCCGGCGAAACCGGCGCCGATCACGCAGACGTCGACATCGAGCGCGCCGTCGAGCGGCGGGTCGTCGGCCGCGCGTACGACCGACGCTTCGTAGTACGAGTCGCGCGCGAGCGCATCGGCGCGGCGGGCAAAAGACTGCTTCATGAACGGACTCCTGAGTGGCGACCGGCGGCGGTCGTGGGGCGCCGCGCGCCGGCCGGCCGAAACGGCGCGGGGCGCGCGGCACCGCGCGGCACCGCACGCCCGCGCGAACGCGATCAGAACGAATAGATGAACTGCGTCGCGAGCAGATCGTTCGACTTGCCGTACGAGCCGTCGTTGCGCAGGAACACCTTGTTGTTCGCCCAGTCGTGCCGGTATTCGACCTTCACGGTGATCTGCTGCGTCGGATAGAACAGCAGGTCGAGCGCGACGTCCTGACGGATCGCGCCCTTGCAGTCGAAGCCGAGCCCGCCGTTCGCCTTCGACGTCGCGAGGCAGTCCGCGTCGACGCCGAAGCCGTTGTACGGATCCATCCCGTTGCCGTTCAGCGCGATGCCGCCGCCGCCGCCGCCGTTCTTGCGGTTCACGAGCGCATCGTAGCGCAGCGTCACGCCCATGCGGCCGACCACCGGCGCGTTGAACTTGCGGTGCGCGAGCAGCGACAGCCCGTACCACTGCGCGAGCCCGCCGTTGTACGCCGCATGCTGCTGCTGGCCGTAGTCGAGTTCGGCGTTGTATTGCACGTCGGCGAGCGTGTAGGTCGCGTCCGCTTCTGCGAAGAAGAACGTGCCGTAGGCGCTCGGCGCGGCGCCGCCGACGCCGTACGACACGTTGCCGGTCGCCGGGTCGATCGCGCTCGGCAAGGTCTGGCGGCCGATATTGAACGACCCGCCGATGTCGAGCGCGCTCGACCACGTGTAGTCCGCGCGTGCGGTGAAGGTCGGCACCTTGTTGCTGGTCGTGATCGGATCACCGAGCGCGTTGGTGCCGGTCTGCGTGACCGAGCCGTAGGTGCGGTACTGCTCGTTGCCGAGGAAGAACTTCCACGCCCAGGCGCCCTTCGTGTAGTTCATGCCCGCGCCGACGTAGCTGCCCGGATCGGAGAAGTCGTACAGCAGGTTGTGTGTGAGCGTGAGCATCTGGTTCGACTGCTGGACCTCGTAGCCGCCGAAGCTCGGAATCAGGCCGGCGACGAGCGTCGTCGTCGCGGTGATCGGCACGTTCACGACCGCCGTGTTCAGCAGGTTGTCGGTAATCGAGCCGCGCGAGTTCTGCAGCAGCGTGATGCCGTTGCCGCGGTTCGGCATCAGCGTGATCTCGGCCGACGGCGCCATCGGGCCGACGCCGAACGTCTTCTTGATGTCGAGATAGAGGTCGCCGAACGTGCTGTTGAAGTAGTTGTACGCGTTCTCGTGGTTCGCGAACAGGAACGACGACGTGCCGGCCGCGCGGTTGTAGATGTAGGTCGGGTCGATGTAGCCGGTCACCGACAGCCCCGCGAGCGGCCCGGTGTTCGCCGCGTCGGTCAGCGTGTCGACCTTCAGCTGCTGGCTCGCGATCTGCTGCTTCATCTCGGTCACGTCGTCGTTGGTCAGCATGGCCGGCGCCTTGCCGTAATCGGGCGAGCCCGGATCGGCGGCCACCGCGACCGGTGCGACGGGGGCCTTCGTGCCGCCCGACGTATTCGCGGCGGCGCCCGGCCGCGCGGCGAGCTGCGCCTGCATCGCCTTCATCTGCTGCTGCAGCGCCGCCACCTGCGCCTGCAGCGCCTTGATCTGCGCGGATGTCGAGTCGGCCAGCGCGATGCCCGGCAGTGCGCCGGCCACCAGCAGACAGATCAGTTTCTTCTTCATTGCGGATTCTCCTTGTCGTGCGCGTCGTCAATGCGTGGTCGAACGGCGCGCCGCCTAGCGCGACGCGCCGGGTTGTTTTCGGTACGGATGGCAGGGCGGGCTTACGCGGCCGCGAACGCGTGCTTCAAATCGGCCACGCGTCGGCGTTCGCGCGCGATCATCATCTGGTTCACGACGATCACGCCGATCGTCACGGCGGTGATGAACAGCGTCGCGAGTGCATTCATCTCCGGATTGAGTCCGAGCCGCACGCGCGAGAACACGACGAGCGGCAGCGTCGTCGAGCCGGGGCCCGACAGGAACGCCGACAGCACCAGATCGTCGATCGACAGCGTGAACGACAGCAGCCAGCCCGACAGCAGCGCCTGCGAGATCAGCGGCAGCGTGACGACGAAGAACACCTTCAACGGCGTCGCGCCGAGATCGAGCGCCGCCTCCTCGAGCGACTTGTTCATCTCTTTCACGCGCGACTGCACGATGATCGCGACGTACGACACGCAGAGCATCACGTGGCCGATCCAGATCGTCACCATCCCGCGGCCCTTCGGCCAGCCGAACATCTGCTCGAGCGCGACGAACAGCAGCAGCAGCGAGATCCCTTGAATTACTTCGGGAATCACGAGCGGCGCGTTGATCATCCCCGTGTAGAGCGTGAAGCCGCGGAAGCGCCCGAAGCGCGCGAGCACGAAGCCGGCCCAGGTGCCGATCACGACCGACGCGGTCGCGGTCAGCAGGCCGATCTTCAGCGACAGCCAGGCGGCCGTCAGCAGCTCGTCGTCCTGCCAGAGCGCCGCATACCACCTCAGCGAGAAGCCGGACCACACGGTGACCAGCTTCGACTCGTTGAACGAGTACACGACGAGGCTGATGATCGGGATGTACAGAAACAGGAAGCCGAAGGCGAGAACGCCCGTCGACAGCGGTTTGCTCGGCTTGATCATTTCGCTTCCTCCAGTTCCTTGACCTGGTAGTACTGGAACAACGCCATCGGCACGAGCAGCAGCAGCACCATCGCGACGGTGACCGCGGACGCCATCGGCCAGTCCATGTTGTTGAAGAACTCATCCCACATGACGCGCCCGATCATCAGCGTGTCGGCGCCGCCGAGCAGCTCCGGAATCACGTATTCGCCGACCGCCGGAATGAACACGAGCAGGCTGCCCGCGATGATTCCGTTTTTCGACAGCGGCAGCGTGATGCGCGTGAATGCGACCCACGGCTTCGCGCCGAGGTCGTATGCGGCTTCGAGCAGCGTGAGGTCCATCTTCACGAGGTGCGCGTACAGCGGCATCACCATGAACGGCAGGTACGAATAGACCATCCCGATGTAGACGCCCGCGTCGCTGTGATAGAGCCGCAGCGGCGTGTGGATGATGCCGAGCGCGATCAGCGCGTGGTTCAGCAGGCCGTCGTCCTTCAGGATGCCGATCCACGCGTACACGCGAATCAGGAACGACGTCCAGAACGGCAGCATCACGGCCATCATCAGCACGTTGCGCGTGCCGGGCTCCGAGCGCGCGATGTAGTACGCCATCGGATAGCCGATCAGCAGGCAGAACACCGTCGATACGGCCGCCATCTTCAGCGAGCTGAGATAGGTCGCGACGTACAGGTCGTCCTGCAGCAGAAACGCGTAGTGCGACAGCTGCAGCGCGAAGTGCACGACGCCGTCCTTGACCTGCACGAGCGACGTGTACGGCGGAATGCCCATCACCTGATCGGCGAAGCTGATCTTCAGCACCAGCACGAACGGCAGCGCGAAGAAGACCGCGAGCCACAGGAACGGCACGCCGATCGCGACGCTGCGCCCGGACGGCAGCAGGCGAGACAGCGTGGGGAAACGCGCGCGGCGGCGCGGCGCCGCGGCAGCCGGCACGGCGCCGGGCGACACCGGCGCGGACGAAGGGGAAGCGGAGGTTCTCATCGTCGGCTCCTCACTGCGTCAGCACGACGCCGCTCGCCGGCGACCACGAGACGAACACGTCGTCGTTCCACGACGGCGCGCCGTCGTGCATCAGATGCGAGCTCGACAGGTTCGACACGACCGTCTTGCCGCTCGGCAGCCGCACGTGATACAGCGAGTAGCTGCCCATGTAGGCGATGTCGGTGACGACGCCGCGCGCCCAGTTGTGCGGTGCCTTCGGCTTCTCGCGCGACACGTGCACGCGCTCGGGGCGCACCGAGATGCCGACCGGCATCCCGAGCGGCCCCGTCACGCCGTGGCTCACGTACATGCGTGTTTCGAGATCGTCGCTCTCGACGAAGATGTGGTCGGGCTCGTCCTCGACGACGCGGCCCTCGAACAGGTTCGTCGAGCCGATGAATTCGGCCGAGAAGCGGCTGTTCGGATACTCGTAGACTTCGCCCGGCGTGCCGATCTGCACGATGCGGCCTTCGCTCATCACCGCGAGGCGGCTCGCCATCGTCATCGCTTCTTCCTGATCGTGCGTGACCATCACGCAGGTCACGTCGACCTTGTCGATGATGTTGACGAGTTCGAGCTGCGTCTTCTGCCGGATCTTCTTGTCGAGCGCGGACATCGGCTCGTCGAGCAGCAGCAGCTTCGGACGCTTGACGAGCGAGCGCGCGAGCGCGACGCGCTGCTGCTGGCCGCCCGACAGCTGGTGCGGCTTGCGCTTCGCGTACTTGCTCATCTGCACGAGCGCGAGCGCATCGGCGACGCGTTCGCGAATCTCGTGCTTCGGCGTGCCTTCCTGCTTCAGCCCGAACGCGACGTTCGATTCGACGCTCATGTGCGGAAACAGCGCGTACGACTGGAACATCATGTTCACCGGACGGCGGTACGGCGGCAGCGACGCGAGATCTTCGCCGTCGACGTAGATCCTGCCGGACGTCGCGGTTTCGAGGCCCGCGAGCATGCGCAGCAGCGTCGACTTGCCGCAGCCCGAACTGCCGAGCAGCGCGAACAGCTCGTTCTTCGCGATCGTCAGGTTCACGTTGTCGACGGCGGTGCTGTCGCCGAACTTCTTCACGACGTTTTCGATGCGCACGAACGCGTCGTTGGCGGGACGGACGGCCGCGGCCGGCTGCACGTGGCGCGCAGCGGCGGAAGAGGGAATCGATTGCATGGGAGTCACCATTCGTTCTTCACGGATTGCAGGCGCGAGCGCTCCCGCACGAGGCGCGCAACGCGACTCGCGGAAAACGGCTCGGGCCGGATGGAACAGGTGCGCGCGGCGCGCGCGGGCGGACGCTGTCCGCGAATGTCAGGCGCGCGGCAGGCGGGCGGCCTGCGCGACGCCGTGCGGCATCGCGGTCAGTGGCCGGTCTTCAGCTGCGCCCACAGACGGTTTTCCAGCCGCAGGATCTCGGCCGGCATCGGCTTCATCAGCACCATCTTCTTCAGCACCTCTTCGGAGGGATACACGGTCGGGTCCTGGGCGACGGCCGGCGTCACGAACTGGCGCGCGGCCTTGTTCGCGGTCGGATAGAACACCGTGTTCGTGATGGCCGCGTTGACCTTCGGATCGGACACGTAGTTGATCCACTTCAGCGCGTTCTCGGGATGCGGCGCGTCCTTCGGGATCACCATCACGTCGAACCACAGCAGTCCGCCTTCCTTCGGATTGGCGAAGCGGATGTCGTACGAGCGCTTCGCTTCGGCCGCGCGGCGATGCGCGATGCCGACGTCGCCCGACCAGCCGAGCGCGACGCAGACGTCGTTGTTCGCGAGGTCGTTGATGTAGCCCGACGAGTTGAACTGCGTGATGTACGGGCGGACTTTCTTCAGCACGTCGAAGGCGGCCTGATAGTCGGCCGGATTCGTGCTGTTCGGGTTCTTGCCCATGTATTGCAGCGTGGCCGCGAACACGTCGACGGCCTGATCGAGGATCGACACGCCGCAGCTCTTCAGCTTCTCCATGTTGGTCGGATCGAACACGAGCGCCCAGCTGTCGACGGGCGCCTTGTCGCCGAGCGCCTTCTTCACCGCCTGCACGTTGTAGCCGATCCCGTCGGTGCCGTATGCCCAGGGCACGCCGTACTGGTTGCCCGGATCGGCGTCGGAGATCATCTTCATCAGCACGGGATCGAGGTTCGCGAGATTCGGCAGCTTCGATTTGTCGAGCTTCTGGTACACGCCGGCCTGAATCTGCTTGGCCATGTAGTTCGACGTCGGCACGACGATGTCGTAGCCCGAGCTGCCGGCGAGCAGCTTGGCCTGCAGCGTGTCGTCGCTGTCGTAGTTGTCGTACTTCACGTGGATGCCGGTCTGCTTCTGGAAGTTCGGAATCGTGTCCGGCGCGATGTAGTCGGACCAGTTGTAGACGTTCAGCTCGTCGGCATGTGCCGATCGGCTGGCGACGGACGTGAACGCGGCCGCTGCGGCAAGGGCAGCGGCGGAGCAGGCATGACGAAGAAAGCGAGCACGCATGGTGGAGTTCCCCTGGTTGTGGCGGCGTGCGGCGCCCGCCGCACACCTGTAGGCAAAGCCGTTACGAAAGGCCCAGCTGCTGGGCGGTCGCATCGACGGCCCGCTTCGCCTTCGACACGAGTTCATCGATTTCCTGCCGCGAGATCACGAGCGGCGGCGACAGCAGCATCCGGTCGCCGGTCGCGCGCATGATGAGGTTGCCGTTGAAGCAGAAGTCGCGGCAGATCGTGCCGACGTCGCCGCCGTTCGCGAAGCGGCGGCGTTCGGCCGGCGCCTCTGCGAGCTGCAGGCTCGCGACGAGCCCGTGGCCGTGCACTTCGCCGACGATCGGATGACGTGCGAACGTCTCGCGCATCAGTGCCTGGAAGTACGGGCCCGTGTCGCGCTTCACGCGCTCGACGATGCCCTCGTCGCGCAGCAGCTTGAGGTTCGCGACCGCCACCGCCGCGGCCACCGGATGCCCCGAATACGTGAGTCCGTGATTGAATTCGCCGTTGTCGATGATCGGCCGCGCGACGCGCTCGTGAATGCCGACCGCGCCCATCGGCACGTAGCCCGACGTGAGCCCCTTGGCCATCGTGATCAGATCGGGTTCGAAGCCGAAGTGCTGATGCGCGAACCATTCGCCGGTACGGCCGAAGCCGCCGATCACTTCGTCGGCGACGAGCAGAATGTCGTACTTGCGGCAGATTCGCTGGATTTCCGGCCAGTACGTCGACGGCGGAAAGATCACGCCGCCGGCACCCTGGAACGGCTCGCCGATGAATGCCGCGACGTTCTCCGCGCCGAGCTCGAGAATCTTCGCTTCGAGCTGCTGCGCACGCGCGAGGCCGAACGCTTCGGGCGTCTCGCCCGGCTGCGCTTCGCCGAAGAAATACGGCTGGTCGATATGGACGATGTGCTCGACCTTCGACGGCATCTGCTCGTGCATGTAGCCCATGCCGCCGAGCGTGCCGCCCGCGATCGTCGAGCCGTGATAGCCGTTCTTGCGCGAAATCACGTACTTCTTCTGCGGCTTGCCCTGCACGCGCCAGTACTGATGCACGACGCGCAGCACGGTGTCGTTGCCTTCCGAGCCGCTGTTGCAATAGAAGAAGTGATTGAAGCCGGGCGGCGTGACTTCGGCGAGCATCGCCGAGAGTTCGATCACCGGCGGGTGCGTGGTCTTGAAGAACGTGTTGTAGAACGGCAGCTCCTGCAGTTGCCGATAAGCGGCGTCGGCCAGCTCCTTGCGGCCGTAGCCGACGTTCACGCACCAGAGCCCGGCCATGCCGTCGATGATCTGGTTGCCGTCGGAGTCCCACAAATAGACGCCGTCGGCCTTCACGATCACGCGGCTGCCCGCGCGGTTCAGCGCGCCCATGTCGGAGAACGGATGGATGTGGTGCGCGGCGTCGAGCGCGCGGTATTCGGCGGTCGAGCGCGCCTGCGTCGCGCGGGCCGCCGGTGCGGCGGGCTGGATCCACGCGGATTCGTTGCGATAGGTCATGTTTCCTCCGGATTGCGGTTGTGCGCGCTTACACGTGCAGCAGCAGATGACGGCGTTCCCACGAGCTGATCACGCGGAAGAACGCTTCGTATTCGGTCTCCTTCAGCGCGAAATACGCTTTCAGGAACTTGTGGCCGAGGATCTCGCCGAGCGGCTCGCATGCCGACATCAGCGTGAGCCCGTCCTCGAGATTGCGCGGCAGCTGATACGGCAGCGAGTAGCCGTCGCTGACGAGCGGCTCGGTCGGCTCGAGCCGCTGCGTGATGCCGAGATAGCCGGCCGCCAGCGTCGCGGCGAGCGCCAGATACGGATTGCAGTCGACGCCCGGAATCCGGTTCTCGATGCGCCGCGCGGCCGGGCTCGAATGCGGAATGCGAAAGCCGACCGTGCGGTTGTCGTAGCCCCACTGCACGTTGATCGGCGCGGCCATGAACCGCGACAGCCGGCGATACGAGTTGATGTACGGCGCGAAGATCGGCATCAGCGCGGGCGTGTACTTCTGCAAGCCGGCGAGGAAGTTGTAGAACATCGACGTCGCGCCGCCCGTTTCCGGCGACGTGAACAGGTTCTGGCCGCTTTCCTCGTCGACGATGCTCTGATGCACGTGCATTGCCGAGCCCGGTTCGCCTTCCATCGGCTTCGCCATGAAGGTCGCGTACATGTTGTGACGCAACGCCGCTTCGCGCACCGTGCGCTTGAACAGGAACACCTGATCGGCGAGCGACAGCGCATCGCCGTGCATGAAGTTGATTTCCATCTGCGCGGCACCGACTTCATGGATCAGCGTGTCGATGTCGAGGTCCTGCGTCTCGCAGTATTCGTAGATGTCTTCGAACAGCGGATCGAACTCGTTGACGGCCTCGATCGAATACGACTGGCGGCCCGTTTCCGGCCGGCCCGTGCGGCCGACGGGCGGACGCAGCGGCAGGTCGGGGTCCTTGTTCATGTCGACCAGATAGAACTCGAGTTCGGGCGCGACGACCGGCTTCCAGCCCTTCTTCTTGTACAGGTCGAGCACGCGGCGCAGCACGTAGCGCGGCGAGATCTCGACGGGCGAGCCGTCGAAGTGCACGCAGTCGTGGATCACCTGCGCGGTCGGATCGACGGCCCACGGAATCAGCCGGATCGTCGACGTGTCGGGTACGCACACCATGTCGGGATCGGTGACGCCGGAGAGCGACCCGTCGTCCGGATAGTCGCCGGTGACGGTCTGCACCATCACGGCCTGCGGCAGCCGCATCGATTCGCCGGACGTGAACTTGTTGCGCGGCGTGATCTTGCCGCGCGCGATGCCGGCCATGTCGGGAATGATCGCTTCGATCTCGGTAATCCGGTGCTGCTTCAGAAAGTCTTCGATGTCTTGCATGTTCGTTCTCGTAAGTGGGTCGGCGCGCTCAGGCGAGCGCAGCGGCGGGCCGGGCATGCGAACGCGCGTCGCGGCGCGCGCGGCACGCATCGCCGAACGCGCGGAAGATCGCGCTCGACAGCGGGTCGTACGCGTGCCGCCATTCCGGATGCCATTGCACGGCGAGCGCGAAGGCGCGCGCATCGACGACGCTGACGGCCTCGATCAGCCCGTCCGGCGCGACGGCTTCGATCGCGAGGCTCGAACCGAGCTGCGCGATGCCTTGCTTGTGCAGCGAATTCACGTGCACTTCGTCGCGGCCGCCGGCGAGCTTGTGCAGGATGCCGCCCGGCGTCACCCGCACCGTGTGCGCGGGGCCGTACTGCACGTTCAGCGGCGCGTCGTCGTCCTCGCGGTGATCGGCGAGGCCCGGCACTTCGTGCACGCGCTGATGCAGCGTGCCGCCGCAGACGACGTTCAGCTCCTGAAAGCCGCGGCATACCGCAAGCACGGGCACGCCGGCCGCGATCGCGGCGCGCATCAGCGGCAGCGTCGTCGCATCGCGGGCCGGGTCGTGCTTCGTGCCCGGTGCGCTCGGTTCGCCGCCGTATCGGTGCGGCTCGATGTTCGAATAGCTGCCGGTAAACAGCAGGCCGTCGACGACGTCGAGCACGTCGTCGACCGATTGGCGTTCGCCGAGCGCGGGCAGCAGCATCGCGAGCGCCTGCGCGCCGTCGACGATGGCGGCGACGTACTTGTCGCCGACCGTATGCGACGCGTGTGCGCCGATCTGCGTGTAGTCGGCGGTGATGCCGACGAGAGGTTTCCTTTCCATGACGTCGATCAGTGCTCCATAGGATCGTTGCACGCGCATCGCCGCGTCGGGAAAAACGCAGGCGTGCAACGGCCCCGCAGCCTCGCGAAACACGCGAGGCCGCTGCCAAGGGCGCGCAGCGGGACGACAGCGCGATCGGCGCTGCGCATGACGGTCAGGCCGTCGTTCGTTTCATTGCGGCATGCGCCGCGGCAATGAGCGTGCGAATGCATTCCGTCGCCGCGCGCGAGCGGCGGCTGACGAATCGGCTAACGAAACGAACGACGTGCAGAAAGGAGAGGCGCTACGGCAGCAGCGATGCCACTTCGTCGGTATCGACGGCGACGAATGCGCGTGCGGACACGGCGTTGTGACGCCGAACGGAACGACGAGACAGGATGGTGTAGATGGACAGATGCAGCAGGCGAGGACTATGCCAGCCGCAACTGCCGTCGGAAGCGGGAGCGGCGCTGCGCAGACTTCGCACATCGCCTCGATCCCACCTCACCAGAGGGCCACGGACTCTCACGATTACACTCGACTGGTTCGTTGAAAGTATTGAACACCTGATCGTTTCAACGCGCGGGGCGTTTAAAATAATCGAGGCGCCGGTTTTGCGTCATTTACATCGACGGGTATCGATTTTTGCACTGCGATAACCCGTTTTGGCGTTGATGCAAGCCAATGACGCTAACCTGAGAGCCAGCATATACGAGCCAAAAACGGCGTCAAATGTTTTTTGACGGTGTCGTATCAGGGCTTTCCCGATGCAGTCCGAACAAAATATTCGACAAAGGAATAAACTTGGACGTGTTCATTATTTCGATCGGCTTTCAGGGTTTTCCCCGCTGATGCGCGGCATAAAGTGATTAGAATATTCAACGGCTGCTCCAGCGTCGTTTTCACTTTTTCACCGCGCCTATCGTGTCCGAAACCGAATCGATGTCCACCGAAGTCGCCGAGCGCCTGCGTTTCGTGCGCAACAAGCATGGCCTGTCGCAGCGCGAACTCGCGAAGCGCGCGGGCGTCACCAACGGCACGATCTCGCTGATCGAGCAGGGGCGCGTCAGTCCTTCCGTCGGGTCGCTGAAGAAGCTGCTCGAATGCATTCCGATGAGCCTCGCGGAGTTCTTCACGTTCGAGCTCGTCGAGTCGCGTTCGGTCGTGTCGCGCCGCGACGAGATGCCGAACCTCGGCAACGAGTCGCTCGCGTTTCATCTCGTCGGCGCAGGCGTGAAGGATCGCAACATGTGCATCATGCGCGAGATCTATCAGCCGCACGCCGATACGGGCCCCGAGATGCTCGCGCATGCGGGGCACGAGGGCGGCGTCGTCGTGTCGGGCCGGCTCGAGCTGACCGTCGACGGCGCGACGTGGCTGCTCGACCCCGGAGACGGCTACTACTTCGAGAGCCGTTTGCCGCACCGTTTTCGCAATCCCAGCGCGGACCAGATTTGCGAGGTCGTGTCGGCCAATTCGCCGGCGACCTTCTGACCGCGCGTCACCACATTCGCGGCGGCCGCGCATCGCGCGCACCGGACGTCGAGCCGCGAATGCCATCACATTGAGGCATCCTGATGAACAAGTTGACTTTGGCTGACTGGCAGGACAAGGCGGCGTCGCTCGCGATCGAAGGGCGCGCATTCATCGACGGCACGCTGCGCGATGCGCATGGCGGCCGCACGTTCGACTGCGTGAGCCCGATCGACGGCCGCGTGCTGACGAAGGTCGCCGATGGCGGCGAAGCCGACGTGAACGCGGCCGTCGCGGCCGCGCGGCGCGCCTTCGACGCGGGCGTCTGGGCCGGCCTGAATCCGCGTGCGCGCAAGGCCGTGCTGCTGCGCTGGGCCGCGCTGATGCGCGCGCATCTCGACGAGCTCGCGCTGCTCGAAACGCTCGATGCCGGCAAGCCGATCGGCGACACGACGACGGTCGACGTGCCGGGCGCCGCGTACTGCGTCGAGTGGTTCGCGGAAGCGATCGACAAGGTCGGCGGCGAAGTGGCGCCGGCCGATCATCATCTGGTCGGGCTCGTCACGCGCGAGCCGGTCGGCGTCGTCGCGGCGGTCGTGCCGTGGAATTTCCCGATCCTGATGGCCGCATGGAAGTTCGGCCCCGCGCTCGCGGCCGGCAACAGCGTCGTGCTGAAACCGTCGGAGAAGTCGCCGCTCACCGCGATCCGCGTCGCGCAGCTCGCGTTCGAGGCCGGCATCCCGCCGGGCGTGTTCAACGTCGTGCCGGGCGCGGGCGAACCGGGCAAGCTGCTCGCGCTGCATCCGGACGTCGACTGCATCGCGTTCACGGGCTCGACGGCGGTCGGCAAGCTGATCATGCAGTACGCGGCGCAGTCGAACCTGAAGCGCGTGTGGCTCGAACTCGGCGGCAAGTCGCCGAACATCGTGCTGCCCGATTGCCCGGATCTCGACCGTGCGGCACAGGCGGCGGCCGGGGCGATCTTCTACAACATGGGCGAGATGTGCACGGCCGGCTCGCGCCTGCTCGTGCATCGCGACATCAAGGACGCGTTCGTCGAAAAGCTCGTCGCGGCCGCGCGCGCGTACGTGCCCGGCAATCCGCTCGATCCGTCGGTGTCGATGGGGGCGATCGTCGATCGCGTCCAGCTCGAGCGCGTGCTCGGCTATATCGACGCGGGCCGCAAGGAGGGCACGCTCGTCACGGGCGGCGCGCGTGTGAAGGAAGAGACGGGCGGCTTCTACGTCGAGCCGACCGTGTTCGAGGTGAAGCCCGACGCGAAGATCGCGCGCGAGGAAATTTTCGGGCCGGTGCTGTCGCTGATCGTGTTCGACGATGTCGACGAGGCCGTGCGGATCGCGAACGACACCGAATACGGGCTTGCGGCCGCCGTGTGGACGTCGAACCTGACGACCGCGCACGACGTGTCGCGCCGGCTGCGCGCGGGCACCGTGTGGGTGAACTGCTACGACGAGGGCGGCGACATGAACTTCCCGTTCGGCGGCTACAAGCAGTCGGGCAATGGCCGCGACAAGTCGCTGCACGCGCTCGAGAAGTACACGGAGCTGAAGTCGACGCTCGTGCGGCTGCGCTGACGTGCATGCGCGCGCATCGTCGAGCGACGATGCGCGCGACGCGTTACGCGCTGCGCAGCGCCGGATGAAACCCGGCTGCCTCGATGACGGCCTGCACGCGCTCGGCGCCTTGCGCGGATTCGACCTTGACGATCTTCGCCGCGACGTCGATATCGAGCTTCGCGGCCGGATCGGCGGCCGTCACCGCGCGCGTGATCGCGCTGGCGCAGCCGCCGCAGGTCATGTCCTGAACTTCGAATTCCATCGTGCTCTCTCCTTGGCTGATTGACGGTCGATGAACGATCGGATGATGAAGCTTGCCACGGTAGGAAGGTCAAGCGTCGTCATCGATGCGCTCGGTATCGCGTGGCGTCGGCCGCGCGTAAGGCGGTCGTCCGACGAATGCGCGCGACGCGGCACGCGCGCCGCTCGGTGTTTGGCCGAATTGACCGCGCACGCGCGGCGGCGCATTTGCGTATGAGCCTTGTCGGGCCGCACGCGCTGCCCGCGCTATGGAGCGGCATCCCCATTGCGTTCACAAGGGCATTCGGATTGAAAATGCGAATCGCTCTTAGTATCGAGGCCCCTCAAGCTCTGTTCGGTCTTCGATCATGAATCGTATCGCTTTCGGTTTCGCGCTGGCGCTGATCGGCGCCAGCGTCACGCCCGCGTTCGCGGCGGACGACGTCGTCAACCTGACGCTGAAGGATCACAAGTTCTCGCCGGACGGCGTGACGATCCCGGCCGGCAAGAAGGTGAAGTTCCTCGTGAAAAACCTCGACGCGACGCCGGCCGAATTCGAAAGCGACGACTTCAAGGCCGAGAAGGTCGTTCCGGCCGGCAAGTCGGTCGAGATTCTCGTCGGGCCGCTGAAGGCCGGCACGTACGAGTTTCACGACGAGTACCACGAAGCGCAGTCGAAGACGCATCTGACCGTCAAGTAAGCCGCCATGCTGTCCACTGCGCTGATCGTCTTCCGGGAAGTGCTCGAGGCCGCGCTCGTGGTCTCGATCGTGATGGCCGCCACGCGCGGCGTGCCGCGGCGCGGCTGGTGGGTCGGCGGCGGGCTGGTCGGCGGCGTGATCGGCGCGGGGCTGATCGCGGCGTTCGCCGACGTGATCTCGCAGTGGGCGTCGGGGATGGGGCAGGAAGTCTTCAACGCCGGCGTGATGTTCGTCGCGACGCTGATGCTCGCGTGGCACAGCATCTGGATGAGCCGCCACGGCCGCGAAATGGCGATGCAGATGAACGCGGTGGGCCGCGCGGTCGCCGCGGGCAGCAAGCCGCTGACGGGGCTCGCGATCGTCGTCGGCGTCGCGGTGCTGCGCGAAGGCTCGGAGGCCGTGCTGTTCCTGTACGGGATCGCCGCGGGCGACCCCGGCCAGACGCCGCAGATGATCGCCGGCGGCCTGCTCGGCGTGCTCGGCGGTGCGGGGCTCGGCTATGCGATGTATGCGGGGCTGCTGCAGATTCCGCTGAAGCGTCTGTTCTCGGTCACGAACTGGCTGATCGTGCTGCTCGCGGCCGGCATGGCGAGCCAGTGCGTCGGCTTCCTGCTCGCGGCCGGCCTCGTGCCGTCGTGGGGCGACACGATCTGGGATACGTCCTGGCTGCTGAAGGAATCGAGCCTCGTCGGCAAGGCGCTGCATACGCTGATCGGCTATACCGCGCGGCCGGCCGGCATCCAGATCGCCGCGTACGTCGCGACGCTCGCGGCGATCGTCGTGCTGTCGCGCGTCGTCGGGCGTCAGCAGCGCACGGTGCAGCCGCCGCGTTCGGCGGCGTAGCGCGCGTTTGCGGATCGCAGATGAAAGAAGGGGCGTCGTGGACGCCCCTTCTTTCGTTTGGCACGGCGACAACCGCACGCGTACCGCTGCGGCGACCGGCGCGATCCGGCGAATCGGTCAGCGGTGATTGTCGATCCACGCGCGCGCCCATTCGAGCCCTGCTTCGCGCGCTTCGTCCTCGGTATCGAACACGCCGAGCACGCCCGACGCTTCGACGAGCTTGTTGTTCTGCGTGATCGTGCCGCTCGCCGCGAAGCGCTCCGGCTGCAGGATCTCGTCCTGCTGCAGGATCGCGTGGCCCCAGATCTGGTAGCCGCAATAGTTTTCCGCTTCCATCATCGCGTCACCTCGGCCGCGCCGTGGCGCGTGCCGACGCGCAGCACGTTGCCGTCCGGCGTGTACTGTCGCGGAATGTCGGAGAAGTCGAGCGCGTGCGGCGCATCGGGCGCGGCCGGCTGCATCACGGTGAGGCGGCCCGGCGCGGGCTGCTCGACGGGACGCGGCGCGGCCGGCGTGTCGACCGCGGCGGGCGCGCGATGCGGCTCGGCTTTCAGCGCTTGCGCGACACGGCGCTTGTGCGGCGGCTTCGCGATGGCTTTCGATTGCGCGCTTGCGTGCTTCTCCGCGCCTTTGGCCGCATGCGCGTCGGCGCCCGTGCGTGCACCCGGCGTGCGCGAAGGCGTACGAGCCGCGGGCAAGCGCGCCTCGGGCGGGTTCCAGACCTCGACGTAGTGCTCGGCTGCCCAGCCCGTCGACGCGAACGTCAGTGCCAGCAATCCGCATCCAAACAGTCTTACCATGGTCTCTCCGTCAAATTCTTTTCGGCGCGCGAGGGCGGCCTGCGAGGCGTAAAGGCGTGCTCAGGAGAACACCTCGAGCCCGTGCTTCTCGACGATCTGCAGCATGCGCGCTGCGATGCCGCTCGGCCGCTTGTCGCCCTGTTCCCATTGGCGGATCGTCGACGTCGTCGTGTTCAGATAGAGCGCGAACACGCTCTGGCTGACGTTGACCGATTTGCGGATGCGCGCAATCGCCTCCGGCGCGAACTGCGGCGCGGCCTCGATGCAGAGCGCGTCGTATTCGCGCATCGTCTTCTTGTCGATCAGGTTGGCGCGATAAAGACCGGACGCGGCGCTGTGGATCGCCTCCGTTGCGTCGCTCTTGAACCGACTCTTAGCCATTGCAAATCTCCACAAGCTCATCCAGTGCGATCAGCGTTGCGAGGTCGCCGTCGGTGCGATGCCCGAAATCGACCGCAAGCTGTCTGAAGACGCGCAGTTCGCGTTCGTCGATGTCGTCCCGGTCGCATTTCGCGAACAGGAACACGAACACCCACGCCTGCTCGATCCTGCCCAGCACGATTGCGCGCCGACGGTTGCCGTCGAGGCGCTTCTTCCAGACGTTGCCGCCGAGATCGACGCCCTGACCGCGCGCCAGCTCGCGCACTGCGCGGCATAGCTCGGCGCCGACGATTCCCGCTTTTCGGGCGGCCTTGTGAAACCACTTGGTCTTGAAAACGCGTCGTACGGAAGCAGGCATGACGGGCCGATCGAGCTAGCACAGGATTATATACCACTTAGTGGTATAAATCTCGCGCTGGCCGAACGGCCGACAGCAGCCGGCCCGGCACCGGCGCGCGACCGGGATGGCCCCGTGGGGCGTTCCCGAGCGCGGTACTGCCTTATTCCACCGTCACCGACTTCGCGAGGTTCCGCGGCTTGTCGACGTCGGTGCCGCGCGCGCATGCGGTGTGATACGCGAGCAGCTGCAGCGGCACCACGTGCAGGATCGGCGACAGTTGCCCGTAGTGCTCGGGCATCCGGATCACGTGCAGGCCGTCGCCGTTGACGATCTGCGTGTCCGCATCGGCGAACACGTACAACTCGCCGCCGCGCGCACGCACTTCCTGCATGTTCGATTTCAGCTTCTCGAGCAGCGTGTCGTTCGGCGCAACGGTAATCACCGGCATCGCTTCGGTGACGAGCGCGAGCGGACCGTGCTTCAACTCGCCGGCCGGGTACGCCTCCGCGTGGATGTACGAGATTTCCTTCAGCTTCAGCGCGCCTTCGAGCGCGATCGGGTAGTGCAGCCCGCGGCCGAGGAACAGCGCGTTTTCCTTGCGCGCGAATTCGTCGGCCCACGCGATGATCTGCGGCTCGAGCGCGAGCACGCTGTTCAGCGCGGCCGGCAGATGGCGAAGCTGCTTCAGATATTCCGTTTCCTGCGCGGCGTCGACGTGCCCGCGCAGCTTGCCGAGCGTCGCGGCGAGCACGAACAGCGCGACGAGCTGCGTCGTGAATGCCTTCGTCGACGCGACGCCGATCTCGGTGCCCGCGTGCGTGAGGAACTGCATGCCGGTCAGGCGCACCATCGCGCTCGTTGCGACGTTGCAGATCGCGAGCGTGTGCGTGTGGCCGAGCGCCTGCGCGTGCTTGAGCGCGGCGAGCGTGTCGGCCGTTTCGCCGGACTGCGAGATCACCAGCACGAGCTGGCGCGGGTTCGGCACCGAGTCGCGATAGCGGTATTCGCTCGCGATCTCGACCTGCGTCGGGATCTTCGCGATCGACTCGAGCCAGTACTTCGCGGTCAGCCCCGAGTAGTAGCTCGTGCCGCACGCGAGGATCAGCAGGCTGTCGATCTGCGCGAACGCGGCGGGCGCGGCGTCGCCGAACAGCGTCGCGTCGAACGCGTCCGTCTGCGGTACCGTGTCGCCGATCGCGCGCGGCTGTTCGAAGATTTCCTTCTGCATGAAGTGGCGATACGGGCCGAGTTCGACCGCGCCGCCGTAGGCGCTGACCACGCGGATCTCGCGCTGCGCGAGCGCGCCGTGGCGATCGACGATCTTCACGCCGTCGAGCGACAGCTCGCAGACGTCGCCTTCCTCGAGAAACGTGAAGCGGTCGGTGCTGCCGGCGAGCGCAAGCGCGTCGGACGCGACGAAGTTCTCGCCGTCGCCGTGGCCGACCACGAGCGGCGAGCCCTGACGCGCGCCGACGACCGTATGCGGCTGGTCCTTGTGGATCACCGCGATCGCATACGCGCCGTGCAGCTGCTGCACCGCTTCGCGCACGGCGTCGAACAGATTGCCGCGATAGAGGCTGTGCACGAGGTGCGCGATCACTTCGGTGTCCGTTTGCGACACGAACTCGTAGCCCTTCGCGCGCAGTGCGTCGCGCAGCGGCTCGAAGTTTTCGATGATGCCGTTGTGCACGAGCGCGAGCGCGCCGGACGAGAAGATCGGATGCGCGTTGTGCGTGACGGGCGCGCCGTGCGTCGCCCAGCGCGTATGCGCGATGCCGGTCGTGCCTTCGAGGTGCGAGTCGCGAACCTGCGCGTCGAGATCGGCGACGCGCGCGACGCTGCGCGCGCGCTTGGGCGCATCCGCTTCGAGCACGGCGACGCCGCACGAATCGTAGCCACGGTATTCGAGGCGCCGCAATCCTTCGATCAGCACCGGAACGATATTACGCTGCGCAACTGCGCCGACAATGCCGCACATGAATGGTCAATCCTGTAAGTCGACGCGGGCGCCGCGCGGCGCCCGCAAAAGGTTCAGCTCTTCTTCTTGACGGGGCGCACGTAGCCGCTCTTCGCGGTCTGCGTCTTCTCGTTCAGCGCGAGCACGCCGTCGGCGACGTCCTTCCACACCGTCGTGCCGGCCGCGATCGTCACGCCGCGGCCGACGCGCACCGGCGCGACGAGCTGCGTGTCGGAGCCGACGAACACGTCGTCCTCGATCACGGTGCGGAACTTGTTCGCGCCGTCGTAGTTGCAGGTGATCGTGCCCGCGCCGATGTTGACGCGCGCGCCGATGTCGGCGTCGCCGATATACGTGAGGTGATTCGCCTTCGAGCCGTGGCCGATCACTGCGTTCTTCACCTCGACGAAGTTGCCGACGTGCGCTTCGTCCGCGAGTTGCGCGCCGGGGCGCAGCCGCGCGTACGGGCCGATGACCGTGTGCGCGCCGAGCTTGGCGCCGTCGATATGCGTGAACGCGTCGATGCGTGTGCCGGCGCCGACCGACGCATTGCGGATCACGCAGTTCGCGCCGATCGTCACGTTGTCGGCGAGCGTCACGTCGCCTTCGAACACGCAGTTCACGTCGATCGATACGTCGCGCCCGCAGCGCAGCGTGCCGCGCACGTCGATGCGTGCGGGATCGGCGAGCGTGACGCCGTCGGCGAGCAGCGCATCGGCGACGTTGCGCTGATGGATGCGCTCGAGCTCGGCGAGCTGCGCCTTGCTGTTCACGCCGAGCGTTTCCCATTCCTCGTCGGGCTGCGCGGTGACGACCTCGAAGCCGGCCTCGATGGCGAGTTCGACGACGTCGGTCAGGTAGTACTCGCCCTGCGCGTTCTCGTTCTTCAGCGCGCCGAGCCACATCGCGAGCTGCGCGGTGGGCGTGACGATGATGCCGGTGTTGATCTCGGCGATCTTCAGTTCGTCGGGCGACGCGTCCTTCTGCTCGACGATGCGCGTGACGAAGCCCGATGCGTCGCGCACGATGCGGCCGTAACCGGTCGGATCGTCGAGCGTGACGGTCAGAATCCCGTAGCGTCCGTCGCGTGCGGCGTCGACGAGCCGCTGCAGCGTCGATGCGCGCGTGAGCGGCACGTCGCCGTAGAGCACGAGCGTCGGCTGCGCGGGATCGAGCAGCGGCAGCGCCTGGCGCACCGCATGACCGGTGCCGAGCTGCTCGGCCTGCACCGCGAACTGGATATCGGGCGCCGCGACGGCGGCACGGACCTGCTCGGCGCCGTGACCGACGACGACGACGAGCCGGGACGGCTGCAACGTGCGCGCGGTCGCGATGACGTGGGAGAGGAGCGGCCTGCCGGCCACGGGATGGAGCACCTTCGGCAGCGCGGAACGCATGCGCTTGCCGGTGCCTGCCGCCAAAATCACGATATTCATGGCGCCAGCTTGTCAGAGGAGTTTGAAGCCGACCATTTTAGCATGCGGCCCCCGTCGCTCCGGGCGTTGCGCCACGTTCGAACGGGGCCGGAACGGGGCGGCGGAACCCTGATCCGGCGGGCGTTCCGGCCCTGTCTTAGAGGTCGTCGAACTGGACGATCGAGATCGGTTTCGCGCCGCCCGGCGCGGCTGTCTCGTCGCCGCTCGCGCACGGTTCCTCGTCGAACGCGATGTCGCCCTGCGGGTCGGCCTGGCCGGTCGCGCGCAGCGACGCGAACGGGAACAGCGTCGTATCCATCAGATGCGACGGCACGACGTTCGCGAGCGCGTTGAACATGTTGTCGACGCGGCCGGGGAAGCGCTTGTCCCATTCGCGGATCAGCGCCTTCATTTCCGCGCGCTTCAGGTTCGGCTGGCTGCCGCACAGATTGCACGGAATGATCGGGAATTCGCGCAGCTCCGCGTATTTCTCGAGGTCGGTTTCCTTCACGTAGGCGAGCGGCCGGATCACGACGTTCTTGCCGTCGTCGGACTGCAGCTTCGGCGGCATCCCCTTCAGCTTGCCGCCGTAGAACATGTTGAGCAGCAGCGTCTGCACGATGTCGTCGCGGTGATGGCCGAGCGCGATCTTGGTCGCGCCGAGCTCGCCGGCGACGCGGTACAGGATCCCGCGGCGCAGCCGCGAGCACAGCGAGCAGGTCGTCTTGCCTTCCGGCACGAGCCGCTTGACGATGCTGTAGGTATCCTGGTTCTCGATATGGAACGGCACGCCGATCTGCGTCAGGTACTCGGGCAGCACGTGCTCGGGAAAGCCCGGCTGCTTCTGGTCGAGGTTCACCGCGACGATGTCGAAGTCGATCGGCGCACGCTCGCGCAGGCGCAGCAGGATGTCGAGCATCGCATAGCTGTCCTTGCCGCCCGACAGGCACACCATCACCTTGTCGCCGTCCTCGATCATGTTGTAGTCGCCGATCGCCTGGCCGACCTGGCGCACGATCCGCTTGAACAGCTTGTTGTTCTCGTACGCTTCCTTCTGCTCGCGGCGCGTCAGTGCGCGGCGGCCGACTTCGGCGGCGCTTGCTTCGATGGTGGCGACGTCGGCCGCCGTGTCGTTCGTTTGGGGGGCGTTCATGCTCGCTCCTCGTCCTTGATGCGAAAGACTTCGACGCCGACGGCGTCGCAGTCCGGATAGGCGTCCGGTTTCTCGGTACAGACGCGTACCGCGCGCACGGCGTCGTGCGCCAGCAGGTGCGCGGCGATCGCGTCACACAGCGTTTCCTGCAGATGGATGTGGCCGCGCGCCACGCACTGCGCGACGCTCTGCTTCATCAGGTCGTAGTCGACGACTTCGTGCAGCCGGTCGTCCACCGGCGTCGAACGCGCGAGCGGCACGAACAGGTCGACGTTGATGACGACGCGCTGCTCGCCGCGCTTCTCGTGTTCGAAGGCCCCGATGTTGATGTGCACCTCGTAGTCGCGCAGGTAGAGCCTGCGGCAATCCGCGAGGCGGGGGTGCAGGAGAGCGGAAAACATGGTCGTCCCAGTCAAATTGGCGTGCGCACACGCAAAGCGGCGCGGGCGGCGGCGCGATGCCGCACGCCCGCGCGGTTCATTCATTCGGGCCGTCCGCCGGCGGCACGAGGTGCTCGCCGCCGTCGACGGTCAGCGTCGCGCCCGTCACGCCGGGCGCGTTCGCGAGATAGCAGGCGGCCGCCGCGATGTCGTCCGCATGCGGCGCGCGGCCGCGCACCAGCGCCGCGACGCGCACCTTCGGCGCGAGCGCGAGCGCGAGTGCCGACGTCGCGCGGCTCAGCGCGGCCTGCATCAGCGCATGCGACAGCTGCGCGGGCGCCGGGTGAAACAGTGCCTGATCCAGCACGTGGATCGCGCATGCGCGCAGCGCTTCGTCGTCGCGCGCGGCGTCGGGCGTCGCGTCGGCGAGCGCGCGTGCCAGCGCGAGCGGCGCCGTCACGTTGCGCGCGAGCGCGGCGGCGAGCGTCGCGCCGTCGATCGTCTGCGCATCGTCCGCACCGGCGCACGCGGTGACGAATACCGCGCATGCGGGCCGGCCGAGCGTAGCGCCGCATGCGGCGATCAGCGTCGCGGCATCGCCCTCCAGGGCCAGATCGGCGTCGAGCACGGCGGCGCGACGGCCGAGCGCCGCGGCGTCGGCGGCGGCCGCGTCGGCGTCTGCGCGCGCGGCGCCGGGGCCGCACTGCAGCGCGACGTCCCAGCCGCGCCGCGCGAACGCCGCAGCGAGCGCGCGCCCGAGCGGCACGGGATCGGCGCGGCGGTCGAACGCGCCGGCGACGAGCGCTACGCGCGCGGCCGGCGTATCGGCTGAAACGGTCATTTACAATGCCGGGATGAACCCGAAAGCTCACGAACCCGCTAGTTTACCTGCTCCCGGCCCCGATGCGCTCGCGCAGTCCGAAACGCTCGCCGCGCAACTGCGCGCCGAGATCGCGGCGGCCGGCGGCTGGCTGCCGTTCTCCCGCTTCATGGAGCGCGCGCTGTACGCGCCGGGCCTCGGCTATTACAGCGGCGGCGCGCGCAAGTTCGGCCGCCGCGCGGACGACGGCAGCGACTTCGTCACCGCGCCCGAACTGTCGCCGCTGTTCGCGCAGACGCTCGCGCAGCCGGTCGCCGACGCGCTCGCGGCGAGCGGCACGCCGCGCGTGATGGAATTCGGCGCCGGCACCGGCAAGCTCGCGGCCGGCCTGCTCGCGGCGCTCGATGCGCTCGGCGCGACACTGGACGAGTACCTGATCGTCGACCTGTCCGGCGAGCTGCGCGCGCGCCAGCGCGACACGATCGCGGCGGCCGCGCCGGCGCTGGCCGCGAAGGTCCGCTGGCTCGATGCGTTGCCCGAGCGGTTCGAGGGCGTCGTGATCGGCAACGAAGTGCTCGACGCGATGCCGGTGCGGCTGTTCGCGAAGGCCGGCGGCGCCTGGCGCGAGCGCGGCGTCGCGCTCGACGCGCAGCACGCGTTCGTGTTCGACGATCGCGCGGTCGCGCCGGCCGACGTGCCGCCGGCGCTCGCGGGCCTCGACGTCGACGACGGCTACGTGACCGAGACGCACGAGGCCGCGCTCGCGTTCACGCGCACGGTCTGCACGATGCTCGCGCGCGGCGCGGTGCTGCTGATCGACTACGGGTTCCCGGCGCACGAGTACTACCATCCGCAGCGCGACCGCGGCACGCTGATGTGCCACTACCGGCACCACGCACACGACGATCCGTTCCTGTATCCGGGGCTGCAGGACATCACCGCGCACGTCGAATTCACCGGCATCTACGAGGCCGGCATCGCCGCCGGCGCGGACCTGCTCGGCTACACGTCCCAGGCGCGCTTTCTGCTGAATGCCGGCATCACCGACGCGCTCGCCGCGATCGATCCGTCCGACGTCACGCAGTTTTTGCCGGCCGCGAACGCGGTGCAGAAGCTGATTTCGGAGGCGGAGATGGGCGAGCTGTTCAAGGTGATCGCGTTCTCGCGCGGCATCGACGGCACGCTCGACGCATTCGTGCGCGGCGACCGCTCGCACGCGCTGTGACGGAGGCCGCATGCTGCGCTGGCTGATGGCGTCGTTCGTCGCGGTGATGATCCTGACGCGCTGCTGGCCGTGGCTCGGCAAGCTCGGCATCGGCCGCCTGCCCGGCGACGTCACGCTGACGCTCGGCGGCCGGCGCTATCCGTTCCCGTTCATGTCGACGCTGGTCGTGACGATGCTCGTGTCGACGCTCGCGCGTCTGCTTTGACGCGATAGCGGACGCGCGTGCTGCCGCACGCCGCGTCGGACGGGCCGCGACGGGCGGCCCTTGCCCTTACAGCTCGATCTCGCCGAGTATCCGGTGAGCGAGCGCCTTCGCTTCCTCGAACGCCTCTTCCTCGCTCGAGCTCGTCGCGCCGACCTCGTAGACCGTGTTGTCCGGCGTATCGCCTTCGTCGCGCGTGAGGATCACGTAGCCCTCGAACTGGCCGCCGTCCGCCTTGCGCGTGTGCGCCTTCGCCGTGTAGATGCCCTTCGTGAACGTGTTCGTGTCCATGATGCCTCTCCCGCAAAAGGACGCTTCATCGTAGCACTGCGGCGCAGCATGTCCAGCGCGGTGTATCGGCGGCCGATCGATCGACGCGCGTTCAGCGTTCGAGCAGGGCGACGACTTCGTCGAGCGTCGGCGCATGCGCGCCCGTGTGCCGGCACGCGGCCGCACCGGCAGCGAGCGCGAAGGTCAGATGTTCGCGCCACGACCGCTGCGGCGCCGCCATCAGGCTGAACAGCATCCCGCCGATCGACGCGTCGCCCGCGCCGACGGTGTCCGCGACCTCGACGCGCGGCGGCCGCGCGTCGTAGCGTTCGCCGTCCGCATAGAGCGTCGCGGGCTGCGCGCCGCGCGTGACCAGCACGGCCGCGCGCGGATTCAGCGCGCGCACTGCCTCGATCGCGTTGTCGCCATCGCTGCCGAACAGATGCCGCAGATCCTCGTCGGACACCTTGATCAGATCGGCGAGGCCGGCCATTTTCTCGAGCGTCGGCCGGTACGCGGCCGTCATCAGGTTGCGCACGTTCGGATCGAAGCTGATCTTCACGCCGCGCGCATGGAGATCGGCCGCGAGTGCGACGAGCGTGCCCGCGAGCGGTTCGCGCACGAGGCTGATGCAGCCGAAATGCGCCCATTGCACGTGCTCGGCCCAGCCGGCCGGCAGACGCGCCGGGTCGAACGCGAGATCCGCGCTCGCTTCGCCGATGAAGAAGTACGCGGGCGGCCGCGTCTCGTGGACGATCGCGAGCAGCGGCGGCCGCGCGACGCGCTGCAGGAAGCGCAGATCGAGGCCGGCCGCTTCGCTCGTGTGCCACAGCACGTCAGAAAAGCAGTCTTCGCCGATCGCGCCCGCGAGCGCACTCGGCACGCCGAGCCGCGCGACCGCGCGCGCGACGTTCCAGCCGGCGCCGCCCGGCACCGAGGTCCATTGCGCGTCGCCTGCGCGCACCATGTCGGTCAGGATGTCGCCTGCCGACACGAAAGCCGGAAACGTGCCGCCGCTCATTGCGCTTGCTCGCTGCGCGCCGTGCGCGCGAGGGTCGCGAGCACGTCGTAGCACGCGCCCATCGTGTGATAGTCGGTTTTCCCGGCCGGGCTTTTCTCGTCGCTGTACTTGCGGTTGTCGCAGGTGAGGATCCGGTACCACGCGCCGTAGCGGTGATCGACGAAATGCGCCCAGCTGTAGCGCCAGATCTCGTCGTACCAGTCCCAGAAGCGCTCGGCGCCGGTGCGCGCGCCGAGCATCGCGGCGGCCGCGAAGGTTTCGGCCTGCACCCAGAAATACTTGTTGTGGTCGCAGATCGTGAAGTCGGGGCCGAAGCCGTAGCAGAGGCCGCCGTGGTCGGTGTCCCAGGCGTGCGTGAGCGCGGCGTCGAACAGTTCGGCCGCGCGCGGCACGAGCCAGTCGAGCGGACGGTGCCGTTCGAGGATCAGCAGCAGCTTCGCCCATTCGGTCTGGTGGCCCGGCTGGAAGCCCCACGGACGGAAGATGTTCGAGCTGTCTTCCTTGTTGTAGTCCCAGTCGACCGACCAGTCCGCGTGGTAGTGCTCCCAGACGAGCCCGCCGGCGAGCGCGGCCTGGCGTTGCGTGATGTTCGTCGCGACCTTTTCCGCGCGATCGAGATACGTCAGGTGGCCGGTCGCTTCGTACGCAGCGAGCAGCGCTTCGGTCATGTGCATGTTCGCGTTCTGGCCGCGATACGTCGACACGATCCAGTTCGGCGTCGCATCGTCGGCATAGAGGCCCGCGGCGGGATCCCAGAAGCGGTGCTCGGCGAGCTCGTAGGTCGCGGCGATCAGCGGGCGTGCTTCCTCGATGCCGGCCATCGTCGCATGCGCGGCCGCGAGCAGCACGAACGCGAGCCCGTAGCAGTGGCGCGTGCCGTCGAGCGTCGCGCGCTTCGCGCCGTCGCGCCACTCGAGCTCCCAGTCGTAGCCCTGCAGCTGTTCGTCCCAGTGTGCGTCGCGCAGGAAGCGCAGCCCGTGGCGCGCGTAGTCGAGATGGCGCGGATCGCCGAAATGCCGGTACGCCATCGCGTAGTTGAACACGAACCGGCAGCTGCTCACGAGGTGGCGCGACGTGCGGTTATAGACGCTGCCGTCGTCGCGGAAGTAATGGTAGAAGCCGCCGGTCGGATCGAGTACGTTCGGCGCGTAGAAGCGCAGCGTGTCCTCGACGTGCGACAGCAGGAACGACGGATCGCGGAAGTTGGCGACGAACGGCGCCGGCTGCGCATGGGCGGCCGGCGTGGTGGGGCAGGACTGGACCGGAGGCATGTTCATGATTCGGTGACCGTGGCGGTATCGAGGGCCGGCGAGCCGGCGGACTGGCTGCTGGCCCGCACGATCAGCTCGACGGGCAGCGAGATCTCGGTGTGTTCGGGCGACTCGGCGAGCAGCAGTTCGACGCCGCGGCGGCCGAGCGCTTCCTTGTCGACCGCGAGCGTCGTCAGCGGCGGGTTCGCGTGCGCGGCGGCGGGAATGTCGTCGAAGCCGACGATCGCGATGTCGTCGGGAATCCGCAGGCCGCGGGCGAGGCACACGCGCTGGGCGGCCAGCGCGGCCGCGTCGTTGTACGCGAACACCGCGTCGGGCCGCGGGCCCGGCGCATCGAGCAGTTGCTGCATCGCGCGCGTGGCGCCGGTGTCGGGATCGAGCCCTGCGTCGATCGTCACTTCGTACGCGGGATCGAACAGTCGGCCGGCCTCGAAGAATGCGCGGCGATAGCCGATCGCGCGCTGCGCGATGCTGTAGTGCGCGGGCGAGCCGCCGATGAAGGCGATCCGCGAACGGCCCGTTGCGAGCAGATGGCGCATCGCGAGCGCGGCGCCCGTCGCGTTGTCGATGTTCACCGAACGCAGGCCCGGCGCCCACAGGTCGATCAGCACGAGCGGGCGGCCCGTCGCGGCGAGCGCCTCGATCGTTTCCGGTTCGATGAAGCCCGCGACCGCGATCGCGTCGGGCGCGTGCGGACGCATCTGGCGCAGCACGTCGTCGTTCGGGCCGACCGTCAGCAGCGTCGGCACGATGCCGCGCTCGCGGCAGGCGTCCTCGACGCCGTGCAGCACGTGCGAGAAGAACGGGCTCGCCGGAAAGCGGTTGTGCTGCCGATGCAGCAGGAACGTGAGCCGGCGGATGCGCGGCCGCAGTTGCGCGTGGTCGTAGCCGAGCCGCTGCGCGATCTCGACGATCCGCGCGCGCGTCGTTTCGGACAGGCCCGGCTGGTTCTTCAGCGCGCGCGACACGGTGCCGATCGAAACCTCTGCCGCCCGCGCCACGTCGCGAATGGTGGTGCCCATCGTTCGGGTTCCGGAATGTTTAGGTTGACGGCGATTGTATAGTAAAACCCGTTTGTGAAAGCGGGTCGGATAACCGGGGAATACCCGCAGATAACAGCTTTTAGCGTGCTAATCAGTGAAAACGACGTTACTAAAAATACTAAACAAAGCGCGAAAAAGGCAAGGTGAACGAGTGACGGCACGCTGGATGGGGCCGCGGGCGGGCGTGGTGCGCCGGAAGCGTGCTGGGAGCGGGGCGGGCTGAACTGGGCCGCAGCTGGGCAGAGCAGGTCGGAGCAGACCGGAGCAGGTCGGAGCAGACCGGAGCAGACCGGAGCAGACCGGAGCAGGCGAGAGCTGCCTTGAGCAGGTAGAAGCATGCCGGGGCAGGCGCGAGCATGGCCCAGAGCGGGCTGGAACGGGCCCGAGCACGCCGACGCGGGCTGGCGGCGCGCGAAGGCGCGATGGCCCGAAGGTCGCCTGCGTCGCGCAATCCGGGGCGCCGCCAGACAAGCCGGCAACGCCGCAGGCGCCAGGCCGACACGTACCCGAGCCCTCGCCCCGCGCGGTTCAGCCCGCGCTCGCGCCGGGCGGCTCGCCGCGCTCCCGCAGCGCCGCGCGGCCCACATCGAGGTCGACCACCGCCAGTCCGCCCGGCTGTTGTTTCGCGCGCCGCTTCGCGAGCGCGGCGACCGACGCGATTTCGTCGCTGCCATAGCGCTTCGCGCCGTGTGCGCCGGCCGGTACGCTGACCGCGCCGATCGCCATCGTCACGAAACCGAAGAACGCAGGGTTGCCGTGGCGATCCTCGCCGCGCAGGCCGCCTGCCTGCCGGTCGGCCTGCGTATAGAACAGCTGCGCGCCCTGATTGAAGCGCTCGATCGCGGCGAGCGCGCGCGACCGCCAGTCGTCGCGCTGAAACAGCACGAGGAAATCGTCGCCGCCGACGTGCCCGAGAAAGTCGCGCTGCGGATCGCAGACGCCGGCCAGCACCGTCGCGGCGAACTTCAGCACCTCGTCGCCTTGCCAGTAGCCGTACTGGTCGTTGAAGGGCTTGAACTGGTTCAGGTCGACGTAGCACGCGTGAAAGCCGGCGTCGCGTGCGAGCAGGCGATCGATGTGCGCGCTGATCGGGATGTTGCCGGGCAGGAACGTCAGCGGGTTCGCATAGCGTGCGGCCTCGATGCGCATCTCGGTCACCGCGCGCACGAGGCTTTCGCCGGTGCCGAGCCCGACGTAGCGGCCGTGCTCGGTGATCACGAAGCCGTCCGCCAGATAGCGCTGGTCATGGCTCGCGAGCAGCATCGCGAGCTGCTCGAAGGTCGTCGAGTTCTCGATCATCAGCGGCGCGTCGTTCGCGAACTGCAGGCACGGCTTCTTGCCGAACACCTCGCGGTGGTACGGCAGCGCGAAGCGGTCGATGAAGCCGCGGCGGTTGACCAGCGCGACGGGCCGCCCGCGCTCGACGAGCGCGACCGCGTGCAGGTCGGGCATCCGGTTGAACAAGTCCAGCACGTCGTTGCTGGTCGCGTCGCGCGGCAGCGCCGGCGCCGGCACGAGCATCTTCGAGGCGATCGTGCCGGCCGGCCGCGCGATGCGTGTCGCACCGGGGAACACGGCGATGTGCGGCGTGCGGATCGCGTCGCGCGCGGCGGGCGCGACGACGCGCGAAGGCCGCGCATTCGGGCGGCCGAGCAGGAAGCCCTGCACGCAGCAGATGCCCATGTCGCGCACGACGATCAGGTCGCATTCGTTCTCGATGCCTTCCGCGATCAGTTTCGCGCCGCTCGCATGCGCGAAATGCTGCATCGCCTTCACGGCTTCGAACTTGAGCGGGTCGCGCGCGATGTCGTGGATGAAGAAGCGGTCGATCTTCACGACGTCCGGGTGCAGGCGCAGCCAGAGGTTCATGCTCGCGTTCGCGGTGCCGTAGTCGTCGAGTGCGAGCTGGATGCCCGCATCGCGCAGCGACGCGATCGCCGGCACGATATGCGCGACGTCGGTCGTCGCGTTCTGCTCGGTCAACTCGATCACGATGCGCTCGGCGCCGACCCGCGCGCGCCCGAGCAGCATGCGGGCACGCTCGCGTTCGCGCGCGAGTTGCAGGATCGTGCCGGCGCTGAAATTGAGGAACAGCTTGCCGTCGCAGCCGAGCGCCGCGAACGCGTCGAGGCAGGTGAGCGCGGCCGCCTGTTCGAGCGCGAGCGTCTCGCCCTCGCGCGCGGCCTGCGCGAACAACGCGGCAGGCGGCTCGAGCTCGGTGCCGTGCGGCCCGCGGATCAGCCCCTCGTAGCCGATGACGGTTCCGGACCCGAGGTCGACGATCGGCTGGAACACGGCGGCGAGCGCGCGATCCGCGATCAGGCGCGAGGTGCTGCCGGCGGCAGCGGGAGCGGGAGGGGGCGCGGGCATGAGCGTGGCGGCCGAAGCGACGGGACCCACGACTTAACGGCAGCGCGCGCGCAGAATTGAATGAAGATTGTGTGACGCGATGCGCGATGTTGGTGCATCGTGCCGCGCGCCGGCCGTGGGCCTCAGGTCGCGCACCTCATGAGCGGCACCAGTCGCGTCAGCGCTTGCCCGCGCTCAGCGTGCGGGGCGCAGCGCTCGCGTCGCCCTCGTCGCGCTCGCCGCTCATGTCGCGCGCGCCCCAGCGCTGCGCGAGCGCCGCACACGCCATCAGCTGAATCTGGTGGAACAGCATCAGCGGCAGCACGATCGCGCCGACCGCCTGCGCCGAGAAGATCACCTTCGCCATCGGCACGCCGGCCGCGAGGCTCTTCTTCGATCCGCAGAAGATGATCGTGATCTGATCGGCGCGATTGAACCCGAGCCGCTTGCTGACGAACGCCGTCAGCAGCAGCGCGATCGCGAGCAACACGAGGTTCACCGCGACGAGGCCGGCGAGCGCGTGCGCCGGAATCTGGTGCCAGAGCCCCTGATTCACGGCCTCGCTGAACGCGACGTAGACGACGAGCAGGATCGAGCCCTGGTCGACGAAGCGCAGCACGCCGCGGTTGCGATCGATCCAGCCGCCGATCACGGGCCGTAGCAGCTGGCCGGCGATGAAGGGCACGAGCAGCTGCATCACGATGCTGCCGACCGTACTCCACGGCGAAGCCGCCGCCGCCGATTGCGACGTGATCATCAGCCCGACCAGCGCGGGCGTCACGAAAATGCCGAGCAGGCTCGACGCGGACGCCGCGCACACCGCCGCCGGCACGTTGCCCTTCGCGATCGACGTGAACGCGATCGACGATTGCACCGTCGACGGCAGCGTGCAGAGAAACAGCACGCCCGCATACAGCGTCGGCGTGACGAGCGGCTGCAGCACGGGCTTCAGCGCGAGGCCGAGCAGCGGAAACAGCGCGAACGTGCTGAGCAGCACGACCGCGTGCAGCCGCCAGTGCGTCGCACCGGCGATCACCGCTTCGCGCGACAGTTTCGCGCCGTGCAGGAAGAACAGCAGGCCGACCGCGATATTGGTCGCCCAGTTGAACGCATGGGCGGCCGGGCCGCGGCACGGCAGCAGGCTCGCGAGCACGACGGTGCCGATGAGCGCGAGCGTGAAGTTGTCGGGAAGAAAACGGTGACGGGCCATCGGAATCTCGATCTGAAACGGCGGATGCGCGGCGAACGGGCAGCGCAGGGCGGCCGCGCGCTGCGCGCGACTGGCGATATTTTCGCGATAGTCGATTCAATACACAAATTCATTGTGTGAATCGATTGATGAATCGTAGGCATTGACAGAGCACGCTCGGCGGCGCGGCGAAACGTCGTCCAAAAGCATCGTCGGCGATGTGCTCCGGCGCGAAAAAACCTAGCAGTAACATGGTGTTACACCGATGCCCGGGGCCTAACACTTTTTGGCTCGACACGTTTTTCGCCGGCTCATAAATTACTGCTGAAAGGCTCGCGTCGGCCGCGCAACCAACGGCGGCGAGCGTGAACAGGCACTGAACGATGACGGAACGGTTGAAACGCAACATCGCACGATGGGTGGCCGGCGCGCTGGGCGCGCTGCTGATGCCGCTCGCGCTCGCGCAGCCGCCGCACGGCAGCCACGGCTTCGGCGGCGGCGACATGCACGCGTACGGCCAGCCGGCCGGCGGCGCGCCGGTGTGGCGTCGTGCGACGCCGCTCGCGCGTGCGCCGGGCCCCGGCGTCCGCGCGGGCGGTTCGCGTTGGGGCTTGCGTCCGACGCCGTCGTACGGCCATTACGCGGCGCAAAGCCCGTATCGGCCGATCAGCGCCGAGGTGCGCCAGATGACGCGTCCGTCCGGCGCCGGCAACATGCCGCTGCGCGCGGGCTCGATCCGCGCCGACGTCGCGCGCTACAACGAGGAGCGCGGCGGCCGCCCGATGCCGCCGCCGCGGTCGCAGGAAGAACCCGCACACTCGCCGTTTTTCTCGCCGTTCTACCGCAACTGAACGCGCCCGCGTTCGGCCCTCCGAAGCCGGCTGATGCGAATTCGCCACAGTCGCGCGCACATTTCCGCTGATTTTCCCGTCGCATTGCGCTATCTTTCGCGCCCGGCACGCGCGCGAAGCGCCGCCGTCCCGTCGTGCGCGCGCCCCGCGCGGGGCCGCGCCGCGAGCGCCGGCCACGTATCGCCTTCGCGAAGTTAATCACGCCGCTATACCCGCAATAAGTGCGCGCAATTTTGACCGGACAAATGATCCGTAAAGATGGCTGCGCCCCACACGACGCAAGCATCGGCTCCGATAACAACGCTCGCGCCACTTATCGATACATCGACAAAACCTGGAGATCCCATGAAAGCATTCGCCCGCCGTGCGTCGCGCACGTCCGTCAAGCTGATTGCAGCGGCCGCCTGTGTGGCCGCTGCCGCGCCCGCCCATGCGCAATCGAGCGTGTCGCTCTACGGTCAGGTCGACGAATGGATCGGTGCGACGAAGTTCCCCGGCGGCGACCGCGCATGGAACGTGAGCGGCGGCGGGATGTCGACGTCGTACTGGGGGATGCACGGCGCCGAGGATCTCGGCGGCGGCTACAAGGCGATCTTCACGCTCGAAAGCTTCTTCCGCGCGCAGAACGGCCAGTACGGCCGCTTCACCGGCGACACGTTCTTCGCGCGCAACGCGTACGTCGGCATCAGTTCGCCGTACGGCACGGTGACGGCCGGTCGCCTGACCACGCACCTGTTCCTCTCGACGATCCTGTTCAACCCGTTCTACGACTCGTACACGTTCTCGCCGATGGTGTACCACGTGTTCCTCGGCCTCGGCACGTTCCCGACCTATCCGAGCGATCAGGGCGCGGTCGGCGATTCGGGCTGGAACAACGCGGTGTCGTACACGTCGCCGTCGTTCGGTGGACTGAATTTCGGCGCGATGTACGCGCTCGGCAATCAGGCCGGCGACAACGGCTCGAAGAAGTGGAGCGCGCAGTTCAACTATGCGAACGGCCCGTTCGCGGCGACGGCCGTCTATCAGTACGTGAACTTCAACAACGGCCCGCGCGACCTGAGCGCGCTCGTCGCCGGCATGAAGAGCCAGGGCATCGCGCTCGTCGGCGCGACCTACGATCTGAAGTACGTCAAGCTGTTCGGCCAGTACATGTATACGAAGAATGACCAGGTCGCGGGCAGCTGGCACGTGAACACCGCGCAAGGCGGCGTGTCGGTGCCGATCGGCGTCGGCAACGCGATGGCGTCCTACGCTTATTCGCGCGACGGCGGCGGGCTCGACCAGACGCGTCAGACCTGGGCGGTCGGCTACGACTATCCGCTGTCGAAGCGCACGGACATTTACGCGGCCTACATGAACGATCACATCAGCGGACTGTCGACGGGCAACACGTTCGGCGCCGGCATCCGCGCGAAGTTCTGACCCTCTGTCGCGCGCGGCGCTCGTGCCGCGCACGCTTTGCGCCCGACACGAAACGGCGCCGCGATATCGCGGCGCCGTTTTGCCATTCTTGACCTTTCGCTTCGCGTGCCTTTGTTACCCTATCTCGCAATAGCATCATCACCTGGAATTGCGAGCTAGTTAGATGGATACCCTCGTCAGCATGAATGTGTTTCGCTACGTCGTCGAAGTGGGCAGCTTCGTCGGCGCGGCGGAGCGCATGCAAATGTCGGCGGCGATGGCGAGCAAGCACGTGATGCACCTGGAGCAGCAGCTCGGCGCACGGCTGCTGCATCGTACGACGCGACGCGTCGCGCCCACCGAGGCGGGACGCGAATATTACGAGCGCCTCGTGCAGGCGCTGTCCGAACTCGACGAAGCGGGACAGGCCGTCGGCGCCGCGAGCGTGGTGCCGCAAGGGCGGCTGCGCGTGACGTCGCTGTCCGCATTCGGCCTGCGTCACGTGATGCAGGCCGTCACCGATTATGCGGAGCGCTTTCCGGACGTGACGGTCGAGATTACGTTGTCCGATCGAGTCGTCGAACTGATCGACGAGGGCTACGACGTCGCCGTGCGCGCGGCGCCGAGCGGACTGAAGTCGTCGTCGCTCGTGGCGCGCCAGATCGCGACCGCGCACATTCTGCTCGTCGCGTCGCCCGAGTATCTGAAAAAGCACGGGACGCCCGAGACGCTCGCGGATCTCGCGCGGCACAACTACCTGCGGCGCGACTCGAACGCGTCGACGCTCGACGCGATGCTGAACGACGCGGCCGCCGCGTCGCGCGTGGCGCTGAACGGCAATCTGATCGTCAACCATCTCGAAGGCCTGCGCGCGGCCGTGCTGGCCGGCGCCGGCATTGCGCTGCTCGGCACCGAAGTGGTCGGCGACGACATCGAGGCGGGGCGGCTCATGCCCGTGCTTGTCGATGCGGTACCGCCGCGCGAGCTGCCGATCTATGCGGTGTATGCGAGCCGTCGCCACGTATCGGCGAAGGTGCGCTCGTTCGTCGATTTTCTTGCTGCGCGCTTCGAAGGGCAGTCGCTGTGTCCGTCGATCGAATCGCGCTCGCACGTGCTGCCGATGTCGCGGATGAAGCGCACGGGCTGAACGCGCCGCTGCGCATCGACATAAAAAAATCGCGGACTGTGCAGCAGACGGTCCGCGATTTTTTTGTCCGACCGATTCGCGGATCGGCAACGTCACATGCCGCTTCAGCAGCGATAGCGACGTCAGCGCGTCACGCCGAGCCGCGCCTTCGCGGCGTCGTATTCGGTCTTGAGCCGCTCGACGAGCGCGCCGACGCTCGGCAGGTCGTCCATCAGCCCGACGCCCTGACCGGCGCCCCAGATGTCCTTCCACGCCTTCGCTTTGTCGCCGCCGAAATTCATCTTCGATTTGTCGGATTCGGGCAGCGCCTCCGGATCGAGTCCGGCCTTCTCGATGCTTTCGCGAATGTAGTTGCCGTGCACGCCGGTAAACAGGTTCGTGTAGATGATGTCCGACGATTTCGCGTTCAGGATCGCGCGCTTGTAGTCTTCGACCGCATGCGCTTCCTGCGTCGCGATGAAGCGCGTGCCCATGTAGGCGAGATCGGCGCCCATCGCCTGCGCGGCGAGAATCGAGCCGCCGTTCGCGATCGCGCCCGACAGCACGATCGGGCCGTCGAAGATCCTGCGCACTTCGCCGACCAGCGCGAACGGCGAGGTCGTGCCCGCATGGCCGCCCGCACCTGCCGCGACGAGGATCAGCCCGTCGACGCCCGCTTCCAGCGCCTTTTGCGCATGGCGGAGATTGATCACGTCGTGCAGCACGATACCGCCGTAGCTGTGCACCGCGTCGACGATCTCGCGCGCCGGCGCGCGCAGGCTCGTGATGAAGATCGGCACCTTGTGGTCGACGCACACGCGCACGTCGTGCTCGAGCCGCACGTTCGACTGATGCACGATCTGGTTGACCGCGATCGGCCCGATGACGGCGTCGGGATGGCTCGACTTGTACGCGGCGAGCTCCGACTGGATCTGCGTGAGCCACTCGTCGAGCAGTTCGGCGGGGCGCGCGTTCAGTGCGGGAAACGAACCGACGATGCCCGCCTTGCATTGCGCGAGCACGAGTTCGGGATAGCTGACGATGAACATCGGCGACGCGATGACGGGCAGCGTCAGGTTCTGCAGGACGGCAGGCAATGCCATAGGAAGTCTCCAATATCGACCCGGCGGCGCGTCGGCGTGCGCGTGAGGCATGGTGGCCGGCGCTCCGAGTGTAATCGCGAACGGCACCGTACGCAGCGAGTAATACGAACGGTCGTGCGATTTTACGCCAGCTTGGCGAAACGTGCGACGCGCCTGCGCTCGAACGAGTGCTCTGTCTCTATGTGTTTTGGCTGCTGCGCCGCTCTTCGCGGTGGCCGGCGCTCCTACAATAGCCGCCATAACGAACCTACGAGAAACAGACCATGTCGTTCGACGCGTTCGCACCGTTTCGCGTGACGGTGCAGGACACCGAGATCTTCGGTGTCAAAGGAGGCGCGGGGCCGCCGCTTCTGCTGCTGCACGGTCACCCGCAGACTCACGTGATCTGGCATCGCGTCGCCGCGACGCTCGCGAATCACTTTACGGTGATCGCCACCGATCTGCGCGGTTACGGCGCGTCCGGCAAGCCGCCGAGCGACGCCCGGCATGCGCCGTATTCGAAACGCGCGATGGCCGCCGATCAGGTCGCCGTGATGCGCCATTTCGGCTTCACGCAATTTCATGTCTGCGCGCACGACCGCGGCGCGCGTGTCGCGCATCGGCTCGCGCTCGATCATCCGTCCGCCGTCGAGCGGATGATGCTGCTCGACATCGCGCCGACGCTCGCGATGTACGAGCAGACCGACCGCGCGTTCGCGACCGCGTATTTCCACTGGTTTTTCCTGATCCAGCCCGAGCCGCTGCCCGAAACGCTGATCGAAGGCCATACCGACGCCTACATCGAGCGTGTGATGGGCAACCGGTCGGCCGGGCTCGCGCCGTTCGCGCCGCATGCGCTCGACGCGTACCGCACGGCGCTCGCGCAGCCGGGCGCCGTGCACGCGATGTGCGAGGACTATCGCGCCTCGGCGACGATCGATCTCGAGCACGACCGTGCCGATCTCGAACGCGGCAACAAGATCGCGTGCCCGCTGCGTGTGCTGTGGGGCGCGAATGGTGTCGTCGCGCGCTGCTTCGAGCCGCTCGACGAATGGCGGCGCGTCGCGCGCGACGTCAGCGGCCGCGCGCTCGACTGCGGGCACTACATCCCGGAAGAAGCGCCCGTCGCGCTGATCGACGAGATGCTCGCGTTCTTCGAGGCGCGCGAACCGGCCGTCTAAGGCGCCGGTTCTGCTCGCTTCCGCGCGGCGCGCGCCGCACGTCAGCGGTGCGACTCCTCTTCTTCGACGAGCGGCGGCAGACGGCGCGGCACGGGCGTCGACTTCACGATCGCCGTGCTCGTCTCCGCACGCTCGGTGACCTTCGACAGAATGCCGTCGAGGTGCTCGATCGTGCGCAGATAGAGGCGGCAGATGAAGCAGTCGTCGCCGGTCACCTTGTCGCATTCGACGAATTCGGGAATGCGCCGCAGCAGTTCCTCGACGAGATGCAGCTGGCCCGGCAGCGGCTTCACGCGGACGATCGCCTGCAGCGTGTAGCCGAGCGCGCGCGGATCGAGCTCGACGGTGAAGCCGGCGATCACGCCCTGTGCCTCGAGGCGCCGCACGCGATCGGCCGTGGCCGGGGCCGATAGCCCGATCTGGCGCGCGAGCTCGCTCGTCGCGATGCGCGCGTCGTCGGCGAGCGCCGCAACGATCGCGCGGTCGATCGCGTCGAGCGACGCGACGGCCGGAGGGGAAAGGCGTTTCGGCATGATCGCTTTGCTTTCTAAGGTGAATCGTTGGATTCGCTTCAGTTTAGTCGTGGCCGGCGCGATTGCAAGTTCCTAGAATCGAAGTCATCCGATTCCGCTTAACGGAGTATCACGATGGTCTCGAATGAAATCCGCCGCGGCGCCGCCGAGATGGTCGTCGCGATGGTGATGTCCGGCTCGATCGGCTGGCTCGTGATGTCGTCGCAGCAGCCGCTCGCCAACGTCGTGTTCTTTCGCTGCGTGTTCGGCGCCGCGACGCTCGCGATCGTGTGCGCGGCGCTCGGCCTGTTGCGCCGCGCGCTGTTTTCGCCGCGCATGCTCATCCTCACGGCGCTCGGCAGCATCGCGATCGTCGCCAACTGGCTGCTGCTGTTCGCCGCGTACTCGCGTGCGTCGATCTCGATGGCGACGGCCGTCTACAACACGCAGCCGTTCATGCTGGTCGCGCTCGGCGCGATCGTGTTCCGCGAGCGGATCACGGCGTCGACGCTCGTCTGGCTCGCGCTCGCCTTCGTCGGGCTCGTGTGCGTCGTGCGTGTCGAGCCGGCCGTGCTCGCGGTGCCGGGCGAATATCTCGAAGGCGTCGCGCTCGCGCTCGGCGCGGCGTTTCTGTACGCGGTGTCGTCGATCATCACGAAGCACCTGAAGGGCACGCCGCCGCATCTGCTCGCGCTATTGCAGGTCGCGCTCGGGATCGTGCTGCTCGCGCCGTTCGCGCACTTCGACACGCCGCCCGCGACGCCCGCGCAGTGGGCCGATCTCGTCGTGCTCGGGATCGTGAACACCGGCGTGATGTACGTGCTGCTGTACGGCGCGATCCAGAAGCTGCCGACCGCGATGACGGGCGCGCTGTCGTTCGTCTATCCGATCGTCGCGATCGTCGTCGATCGAATCGCGTTCGGCCAGACGCTCGCATGGGCGCAAGTGTTCGGCGCGCTGCTGATCCTGCTCGCGGCGGCCGGCGTCAATCTCGGCTGGCGCATCGTGCCGACGCGCCGTCGCGCGCACGCCGGCAACTGAAACGGTCGTACGCTTTTCGTGCGCCGCGAGCGTGCGCGAACGGCCGTTCGCGGTGCCCGCACGCGTGCGCGGCAGCGCTGTAAGAAGTTGTAGGGAAACACCCGATGCGATGCCGGCGCGTCGCTCGTATCATCGCGGCTGTGACGTTGATCACGTTCACAGGATTCCGATCTCGACGCCGTTCGCCCGCAGGCTGAACGGCTTTTTTTTTATTCGCCGCTTCGCGCAAGCATGCGCCGCCGCGCATCGAGCCGCGCGAGCACCACGCGTCGCGCGTCGTCGTCGGCGCTGCGCCATGCGCGGATCTCGTCGCGTGTGCGCAGGCAGCCCGCGCACCAGTCGGTGCGCGGATCGATGCGGCATACGTCCGTGCAGGGCGAACCGACTACGCCGACCGGCACCGGCGCGTCGCTCATGCCGGGTCCCGCAGCGCGACGTCCGCGACCGGCGCGCCCGTCAGCGCGAGGAGCTCCTGCGGCGACAGGTTGAACACCGCATGCGGATGGCCGGCGGCCGCCCACAGGCTGTCGAGCGCGAGCAGATCGGCATCGATCAGCGTGACCGGTTCGACCAGATGACCGATCGGGCATACGCCGCCGATCGCATAGCCGGTGTTGTCGCGCACGAACTTCGCATCGGCGCGGCCGACCGGGCCGACCTGCGCGGCGACCTTTCGTTCGTCGACGCGGTTCGCACCGCTCGCGACGACGAGCACCGGCGCGCCGTCCGCCTGCCGGCGAAACAGAATCGATTTCGCGATCTGCGCGACCGAGCAGCCGAGGCCGGCGGCGGCCTCCGCGGAGGTCTTGCCGGTTTCGGCGAGCATCACGATGTCCTTCGTGTGGCCGCGCTCGCGCAGCAGCAGCGCGACGCGGCGCGCGGAATCGGGAAGCGTGTCGAGTGAAGCGGGTGTCGTCATGTTCAGGAATCCATCCAGTCGTCGAATGTCGGGGTCAGGCGCAGCTCGGCGCATCGGCCGCGCTCTGCGCTTTCGCGAGCAGCGCACGCCCGGCGCGCGACACGTTCGCGCGGCCGATCGCGTTCGAGATGAAATCGCCGGCGGCGACCACCTGGGCGAGATCGATGCCGGTGTCGATGCCGAGGCCCTGCATCAGGTACAGCACGTCCTCGGTCGCGACGTTGCCGGTCGCGCCCTTCGCGTACGGGCAGCCGCCGAGCCCCGCGACCGACGCGTGGAAGATCTCGATGCCTTCGAACAGCGCCGCATAGATGTTCGCGAGCGCCTGGCCGTACGTATCGTGGAAGTGGCCCGACAGCCGCTCGCGCGGGAACACGCGGGCGACCGCGTCGAGCACTTCGCGCGTGCGCTTCGGCGTGCCGACGCCGATCGTGTCGGCGATGTCGATCTCGTCGCAGCCGAGCGCCGCGAAGCGCTCGACGACGTCGACGACCGACGCGACCGGCACCTCGCCCTGGTACGGGCAGCCGAGCGCGCACGACACGCTGCCGCGCAGCCGCAGGCCCGCGTCCTTCGCGGCCTTCGCGACGGGCTCGAAGCGCGCGATGCTCTCGGCGATGCTGCAGTTGATGTTCCGCTGCGAGAACGCCTCGCTCGCCGCACCGAAGATCACGACTTCGTCGGCACGCGCGGCGAGCGCGTTCTCGAAGCCTTTCAGGTTCGGCGTGAGCACCGAGTAGACGGTGCCCGCGCGGCGCTCGATGCCGGCCATCACGTCGGCGCCGTCGGCCATCTGCGGCACCCATTTCGGCGACACGAACGATGCGGCTTCGATGTTGCGAAAGCCCGCGCGCGACAGCTTGTCGACGAGCGCGATCTTCACGTCGGTCGGCACGAAGGTCTTTTCGTTCTGCAGCCCGTCGCGCGGGCCGACTTCGACGATCTTGACGGCGGTGGGGAACGTCATGGTTGTCTCCTGGTTGCTTGGTATGGCGGGCGTCAGTAGCCGCGCGCGTAGTCGACGATGCCGCCGACCGGCTCGCCGCGCTCGAAGGCGCGGATCTTCGCGGCGATCTGCTCGACGGCTTCGTCGCGCAGCGTCTCGGCCGAGCTGTGCGGCGTGATCGTGATGCGCGGCGTCTGCCAGAACGGATGATCGGCGGGCAGCGGCTCGTGCTGGAACACGTCGAGCGTCGCCGCGGCGATCCGGCCGCTCGCGAGCGCGTCGAGCAGATCGGCTTCGACGAGATGCGCGCCGCGCGCGACGTTGATCAGATAGGCGCCCGGCGCGAGCCGCGCGAACGTGCGCGCGCACAGCAGGCCGTCGGTGGCCGGCGTGCTCGGCAGCAGGTTCACGAGCACCTTCGCGCCGTCGAGGCAGGCGTCGAGCGCGTCGTCGCCGGCGAATGTCTCGATGCCGTCGATGCGTTTCGGGCTGCCGCTGTAGCCGCGCACCGGCAGGCCGAGCGCCGCGAGCGCGCGTGCGACCTGCGTGCCGAGCACGCCGAGGCCGAGCACCGCGACGACGAAGCTCGCGCGCGGATGCGCGTCGAGCACCTGCCAGCGACGCTCGCGCTGCAAGGCGTCGTATTCGTCGAAACGGCGCAGGTAGCGCAGCACCGCGTGCGTCACGTATTCGATCATCTGCTGCGCCATGCCCGAATCTTCGAGCCGCACGAGCGGCACGTGCCGCGGCAGCGTGCCGGGGTGGGCGCGTTCGAGCGCGAGCAGCGCGTCGACGCCCGCGCCGAGATTGAAGATCGCGCGCAGTCCGTCGCGCGGCGCGAAGAACGCGGGCGGTGCGCGCCATACGAGCGCGTAGTCGGCCGCGGCCGTATCGCCGGGCTGCCACGCGCGCAGTTCGGCCTCGGGCAGCACGCGCGCGAACGCGTCGCGCCAGGCGGCGGCGTCCTGGTGCGGCGAATGGAACAGGATCTTCATGCGCTCACTTCGCGAACAGCTGGCCGATGTCGGCGAATGCCTTGAATTCGAGCGCGTTGCCGCACGGATCGAGGAAGAACATCGTCGCCTGCTCGCCGACTTCGCCCTTGAAGCGCACGTGCGGCTCGATCACGAAGCGGATCTGTGCGGCGCGCAGCCGGTCGGCGAGCGCGTGCCATTCGTCCATCGACAGCACGACGCCGAAGTGGCGCACCGGCACGTCGTCGCCGTCGACCGCGTTCACCGCGCTCGCGCCGGTTTCGTCGGGCGCGAGGTGTGCGACGAGTTGATGGCCGAAGAAATCGAAATCGACCCAGTGGTCGGCGCTGCGGCCTTCCGGGCAGCCGAGCAGGCCGCCGTAGAACGCGCGCGCGTCGGCGAGGCTCGATACGGGAAAGGCGAGATGGAAGGGGCGCAGCGCGCGGGAAGGCGTAGCGGACATCGGGCGTCTCCTGACGATCGGACGCGCGCGCGGCGGCGCGCGATCCGGCTCCATGCATAGCTGACGGGAAGCCCACATTCTACGGTGTCGGCGCCCGTCGCGCGGCGGCGTGCGCAAAAGCAAAGCACAAAATATTGGTTCGGCTGCCGCGCGCCGCACGCGACAATCGGCCTACCTGTACAAGCAAGCGAGGGCAATCATGCGCGGATGCAGCAAATCGGCGTGGCCGCCGCGGCTCGTGACGGTTCCGGGCCTGCACGGCAGCGAAGGCGCTCATTGGCAGACCTGGCTCGAACGGCAGTTTCCGCGCGCGCTGCGCGTCGAGCAGGACGACTGGGATGCACCCGATCTCGCGCGCTGGGCGCAGGCCGTGCGCGCCTTGCTCGAACGCGAGCGCGGGCCGTTCGTGCTCGCCGCGCATAGCTTCGGCTGCCTCGCGGCCGCGCATGCGCTCGGGCAGTGGCCGCTCGCGGCCGACGTCGCGGGCGTGCTGCTCGTCGCGCCCGCGAGCCCGCGCAAATTCACGTTCGCCGGGCCGTTCGACGCACGCCGCCTGCCGGTGCCGTCGATCGTGATCGGCAGCGAAACCGATCCGTGGATGCCGCTCGCCGATGCGCGCACGCTCGCGCAACAGCTCGGCAGCGCGTTCGTCAATCTCGGCGATGCCGGTCACATCAACACGGCGGCCGGCTTCGGGCCGTGGCCGCGCGCGAAATACTTCGTCGATACGCTCGTGCACTGCGCGGCGCCGCTGCGGTTTCGCGACGCGGAGCCGGAGGTGGCGGCCGCGCGCGTCGAACGCGCGCTCGCGCACGCGTTCTGATGCCGCGCGCGGCGCCGCTGGCTATGCCGCCACCGGCCGCACGGCCGCCGGATCCGAATAGCTCGGCCGGCCGTTCTCGACGTGTCCCGCGTAGCGGCGCGAGAACGTGCCGTACGCGCCGTCGCTGACCGTCACGTCGTACCACTGGTGGCTCGAGGCCAGCAGCCACTGCTCGACGCGCTCGTCGCCGCCGTGCAGCGTGACCTCGCGTGACGGTGCGCCGTATGCGTTGTCGGTCAGCGTAAGCGTCACGCGCGCCGTGCCGTGGTTGTGCAGCTTCAGATACAGATTGCCGTTGGCGACGTCGTAGCCGGCCTTCACTTCAGGCTGCGCGTCGTTGCGCCGCCGCGCGGCCGCCGCCGACACGTCGCCCGCGAAGATCCGCACGAAGCCGTTCGGCCCGTACACCGAGAACGCATACGCGCCGTTCGTCACGGTCAGGTCGAATTCCGCATGCAGCACGCGGCGCGCGCCGACCGTATAGCGCCACGGGCCGTCGGTCCGGTTCGTCCCGTACACGTAGAAGTGCGCGCCCTGATCGCCGCGGTTCGCGAACTCGATGCGCAGCGTGTGTGCGCCGCGCAGCGTCGCGTTCACGTGAAGCTCGTACGGCAGCGCGCGTGCGGGACGCACGCCGGGCTCCTGCGGATCGATCGGCGACGGCGTCGCGGGCACCGTCGGCGCCGGCTGCGACGTGCATTGCTGATCGGCGAGCGAGCGGTACTGGCTCGTGTCCGGCAACGGCGGGAACGTCGCGTCGGACGAGCGGAAGTCGAACGCCGACGTCAGATCGCCGCACACCGTGCGGCGCCACGGCGTGATGTTGGGCTCGTCGACGCCGAAGCGCGCGCCGATGAAGCGGATCACCGACGTGTGATCGAACACCTGCGAACAGACGAAGCCGCCCCTGGTCCACGGCGACACGATCGTCATCGGCACGCGCGGGCCGAGGCCGTACGGCAGGCCGTCGGCCGTGTAGCTGCCGCCGCGGCCCGGGTTCACGACCGTGTGCAGCTCGCCGTCGGTCGTCACCGTCGACGCGCCCTGCGCGTCGGACGTCGGCGGCTGCGGCGGCACGATGTGATCGAAGAAGCCGTCGTTCTCGTCGTACATGATGAACAGCACGGTCTTGCGCCAGACGTCCGGGTTCGCCGTCAGCGCATCGAGGATCTGCGACGTGTAGTTCGCGCCGTACGCGGGCGTGTACTTCGGATGCTCGGAGAACGCGGCGGGCGGCAGCAGCCACGATACCTGCGGCAGCCGGCCCGCGAGCACGTCCGCCTTCAGGTCGTCGAGCGTGCGCACCGTCTGCGCGCGCTGGTACAGCGACGAACCCGGCTGCGCATGGATGAAGTTCGCGAAATTCTGCAGGATGTTCGTCCCGTAGTTGCCGTTGTACGGATCGCTGCCGGTCGTTCCCTGCTGGTAGATCTGCCACGACACGCCGTGCGCCTCGAGCCGCTCGGGGAACGTCGTCCACGACAGCAGCTGATAGGTGGGCGGACCGTCGCCGTCGACGTAGTCGTTGTTGTCGAGCAGCGGGCCGCCGAACTTGCCGGTCGGATCGACCGTACCCGTCATCAGATACGCGCGGTTCGGGTGCGTCGGCCCCGGCAGCGAGCAGAAGTAGTGATCGCAGACGGTGAACGCGTCGGCGAGCGCATAGTGGAACGGAATGTCCTCGCGCACGTGGTAGCCCATCGTCATGTCGGTCTTGTTCGCCGGCCACTGGTCGTAGCGGCCGCCGTCGATCGCCGCGTGCGTCTTGTACCACGAGTGATCGAGATCGCCGACGCACTGTGCGCTCGTCGTCAGCGTGTTCAGCCGGAACGGCAGCACCGCGCGCGACGGATCGGCCTTCGACGGCTGATACCAGACCGGCTTGCCGTTCGGCAGCGGGATCGGGAAGCGGTCGTTGTAGCCGCGCACGCCGCGCAGGTGTCCGAAATAATGATCGAACGAGCGGTTTTCCTGCATGAACACGACGATGTGTTCGACGTCGCGGATCGTGCCGGTGCCGCGCGCGGCCGGAATCGCGAGCGCGCGACGGATCGATTCGGGAAACGCGTTGAGCGCGACGGCGGCGCCCGCGGATTGCGCGACGGTATGCAGGAAACGGCGGCGGCTGGATGACGTCATGTTATTCACCTCGGTTCTGCGATGCGGGGAAGGGGACGGCGGAAATCACTGCGACGGCGCGGCGGCGGCATCCGATGCGCGCGCATCCGTCGCGGCCTGCGCATCGTCGTCGTCGGACGGGTAGTGCACGACCGGCGGCGCGAGCGGCGCGGCCGCCGACGCCGCGACGTTCGCGGAGGCGCCGCCGTTGAACGCGTTCGCGCTGCCGGCGGAGGCGCCGGCCTGTTGCGATGCGTCGGCGGCCTGCGTGTCGTGCGGCGCGTCGTCGCTGCAGGCGGCCAGCGCGGCGACACAAAGAACGACGACGAACGCGACGCGATGCATGAGGACTCTCCTGGCGGGCCGATCGGGAACGTTTTCGAGTATGCCGGCGCGATGCGACGTTTCGGTGAATCGTTTGCGACGGCCGCGTGATCGCAAAACGCTTTCGTGCGGCTGACCGAACGCTTTCGCCGCGCCGGATTTCCAACGCGCGGTAAATCGCGCATGCATCGGCAGCGACATTCGGTGCAACGCGCGTACGTGTCGCCGCCTGTTGCGCGATCGCGCGACGTGCGCGGCAATCGGTCGAGATGTCCGCAAGCAGCGGCCGTATGTGCATTTTTTGCCGCATCGACCGCGCGGCGACCGTCGCGCGCCAGCGCCGCGTCATGTTCGCGTCAGGAACGGCGACGCGAGCCGCGCGCGCCTCGCGCAAGCGCTTGCGACGCACGAACCGCACGATGCGCGGCGCACGCGCGCCGTGCGCGGCATCGCGATTGCTACAGCAGCCGATACGCGTGCTTCGTCCGCGTCGCCATTGCGCGCGCGGACGTCCACATCTGCGTCCCTCAATTCATGGAGCGAGCAGAAGTCATGTCCACCGATCGACCTCTTTCCCCCTCATCCGCGCCGCGCGGCCCATGTTCGCCCGCGGCGCCTTGTCAGCACGGCGCGACGCCGCCCGTTCACGATACGCCGTCGAGCGCCGCGCGGCGGCGCTTCCTGCAATCGGCGGCGGCTGCCGCAACGGTCGGCGCGGCGCCGGCCATGCATGCGCAGCCGCCGCATGCGAGCGCGGCGTCGGCCCTGCCGTCGCGTGCAGCGGTGCCGGCACGCCCCGTTCATCTCGACATCAACGGGCATGCCTATACGCTGCAGCTCGAACCGCGCGTCACGCTGCTCGACGCGCTGCGCGAATACGCAGGGCTCACCGGCACGAAGAAGGGTTGCGACCGCGGCCAGTGCGGCGCGTGCACGGTGCTCGTCGACGGACGGCGCATCAACGCGTGTCTGACGCTCGCGGTGATGCACGAAGGGCAGCGCATCACGACCGTCGAAGGGCTCGCGCGCGACGGCGTGCTGAGCCCGGTGCAGCGCGCGTTCGTCGAACACGATGCGTTCCAGTGCGGCTACTGCACGCCGGGCCAGCTGTGTTCGGCGACGGCGTTGCTCGACGAATTCGCATCGGGCGCGGCGAGCGCCGCCACCGCCGACGTGCGGCAGCGTCCGCCGAAGCTGTCGGACGACGAGATCCGCGAACGCATGAGCGGCAACCTGTGCCGCTGCGGCGCCTATTCGAACATCGTCGCCGCCGTGCGTGCCGCGCACGGGCGCAACGCGTAAGCGGAGGGCCGCGTCATGGAAGCGATTTCGTACGAACGCGCGACCGACGTCGCGGGCGCCGTGCGCGCCGCGCAGCAGCCGGGCGCCGCGTTCATCGGCGGCGGCACCAACCTGCTCGATCTGATGAAGGGCGGCGTCGCGCGGCCCGTCACGCTGATCGACGTCACGCATATCGCGGGCCTCGACACGGTCGACGCGTTGCCGGACGGCGGGCTGAGGATCGGCGCGCTCGTGCGCAACAGCGACGCGGCCGATCATCCGCGCGTGCGCAGCGCTTATCCGCTGCTGTCGCAAGCGCTGCTGGCCGGCGCGTCCGCGCAGCTGCGCAATATGGCGACCGTCGGCGGCAACCTGATGCAACGCACGCGCTGCCCGTACTTCTACGATCCGGCGTTCGCGCAATGCAACAAGCGCGATCCGGGCAGCGGCTGCGCGGCGATCGGCGGCGACAACCGGATGCACGCGATTCTCGGCGCGAGTCCCCATTGCGTGGCCGTCAATCCGTCGGACATGAGCGTCGCGCTCGCGGCGCTCGACGCCGTCGTGCGCACGAGCGGCCCGCGCGGCGAGCGGCAGATTCCGTTCGCGTCGTTTCATCGGCTGCCCGGCGACCGCCCCGATCTCGACACGACGCTCGAGCCGGGCGAACTGATCACGGCGGTCGATCTGCCGCCGCCGCAGTTCGCCGACCATGCGCACTACGTGAAGGTGCGCGACCGCGCGAGCTATGCGTTCGCGCTGGTGTCGGTTGCCGCCGCGCTGCGGATGGACGGCGCGCGGATCGAACACGCGCGCATCGCGCTGGGCGGCGTCGCGCACAAGCCGCTGCGCGCGACGGCCGCGGAGCAGCATCTCGCCGGTCGCGAGCCGACCGATGCGACGTTGCGCGAAGCGGCCGCGCTCGCGCTGCGCGATGCGCAGCCGCTCGACGGCAATGCATTCAAGGTCGCGCTCGCGCAGCGCGCGATCGTGCGCGCGGTGAAGACGGCCGCGCGATCGACGGGAGGACACGCATGAACACGCTGACCGGACAGCCGCTCGACCGCGTCGACGGCGTACTGAAGGTGACGGGCGGCGCACGCTACGCAGCCGAATTCGACGATGCGCGGCTCGCGCATGCGGTGCTCGTGACGAGCACGATCGCGAGCGGCCGCATCGAGTCGATCGACACGGCGCGCGCCCGCGCGATGCCCGGCGTGCTGCTCGTGATGACGCACGAAAACGCGCTGCGCCTGCCGAACGCGGGCCGGCCGCCGCTATCGCCGCCGGCCGGCCGCCGGCTCACGCTGCTGCAGGACGACGCGGTGCGCTACAGCAACGAGCCGGTCGCGGTGGTCGTCGCCGATACGCTCGAACATGCGACCGACGCCGCGCAGGGGGTGCGCGTGCATTACCGCGCGAGCGAGGCGGCGCTCGATTTCGCGCGCGAGAAGCGCCGCGCGCGTGTGCCGCCGAAGCAGCAGGGGCGCGAGATGGACACGCAGCGCGGCGATGTCGACGCAGGGTTGCGCGCGGGCGACGTGCACGTCGACGCGACGTACACGACGCCGATGCAGCATCACAATCCGATCGAGCCGCACGCGACGATGGCGCGCTGGGACGGACCGACGCTCACGCTGCACGACGCGACGCAGGGCGTGACCGGCACGCGCAACGCCGTGGCCGCCGTGTTCGGAATCGCGCCGGAGCACGTGCGCGTGATCTCGCCGTTTCTCGGCGGCGGGTTCGGCTGCAAGGGTTCGTCGTGGTCGCACGTGTCGCTGTGCGCGATGGCCGCGAAGCAGACCGGGCGACCGGTGCGGCTCGTGCTGACGCGGCCGCAGATGTTCGGCCCGGTGGGCGGACGGCCGCTGACCGAGCAGCGCCTCGTGCTGGCCGCGCGGCGCGACGGCACGCTGACCGCGATGCGCCACGATTCGATCGTCACGACGTCGACCATCGAGGACTGGACCGAGATGTGCGGAATGCCGTCGCGGATCATGTATGCGGTGCCGAACCAGGCGACCACCCATCGGATCGTGTCGCTGAACGTCGGCACGCCGACGTTCATGCGTGCGCCCGGCGAAGCGTCCGGCTCGTTCGCGCTCGAATCGGCGATGGACGAGCTCGCGTGGCAGCTCGGCATGGATCCGGTCGCGCTGCGGCTCGCGAACTATGCGCAGGTCGATCCGGAGGACGGCAAGCCGTGGTCGAGCAATGCGCTGCGCGAGTGCTATCGCGTCGGCGCGCAGCGCTTCGGCTGGTCGCGCCGCACGCAGGCGCCGCGCACGCTGCGCGACGGCGATACGCTGATCGGCCTCGGGATGGCGGCCGCGACGTATCCGGGAAACCGCAGCGAGGCATCGGCGCGCGCGCGGATCCTGCCGGACGGCACGGCTGAAGTCGCGTCGGGCACGCAGGACATCGGCACCGGCACCTACACGGTGATGACGCAGGTCGCGGCCGACGCGCTCGGCTTTGCGCCGCAGAACGTGCGCTTCTCGCTCGGCGATTCGGGGCTGCCCGGTGCGCCCGTGTCGGGCGGCTCGCAGTCGGCCGCGAGCGTCGCGCCGGCCGTGCGCGAGGCGGCGCTGCAGGCGCGTGCGAAGCTGATCGCGCTGGCGATCGCCGACGCGGCTTCACCGCTGCACGGCGCCGCGGCGGACGACGTGACGGTCGACGACGGCTGGGTCGTGCATCGCGCAGACCGATCGCGACGCGATCCGGCCGCCGCGGTGATCGCGCGTGCGGGCGGGCAACCGATCGAGGCGCTCGCGACGACGAAGCAGGGCGACGAGAAGCAGCGCTACGCGTTCCATTCGTTCGGCGCGGTGTTTGCGGAAGTGCACGTCGACGCGGAGCTCGGCACGATACGCGTGCCGCGCATCGTCGGCGTGTACAGCGTCGGCGCGCTGCTGAACGCGAAGACGGCGCGCAGCCAGCTGCTCGGCGGCATGGTGTGGGGGCTCGGTACCGCGCTCGAGGAAGGCTCGCATCTCGACCTGCGCGCCGGCCGCTTCACGAACGCGAATCTCGCCGAGTATCACGTGCCGGTGAATGCCGATATCGGCGAGCTCGACGTCACGTTCGTCGACGAGCGCGATGCGCATTTCAATCCGCTCGGTATCCGCGGGATCGGCGAGATCGGCATCACGGGCGTGCCGGCCGCGATCGCGAATGCGGTTTATCACGCGACCGGCGTGCGCGTGCGCGATCTGCCGATCACGCTCGACAAGGTGATGGCCGCCTCCGCTTGAGGCACGCGTCAGCGTCGCGGCGTGCGGCGCCGCACTTCGCTGCGCAGCCAGTCGAGCCAGGTGCGGATCGCCGCTTCGCGCGGATGGCCGGGGCGCCACACGACGTAGTGTGCGTAGACGTCGGTGATGCGCACCGTCGATACGCGCACGAGCGCGCCGCTCGCGAGTTCGCGCTCGATCAGCGAGCGGCGCGCGAGCGCGACGCCGCGTCCTTTCAGCACCGCGTCGATCAGCGCGTTCGCGTCCGCGAAGCGCGGCGCGCGCGCCGATTCGGTCAGATCGAGCCGCGCGGCCTGAAACCACGGTTCCCACGGCTGCGCGGGATGGCGCAGCAGCGTCGCGCGCACGAGATCGGCCGGCGCGCGCGGCGCGATGCCGTCGCGGTTGCGGTACGCGGGGCTCGCGACCGGAAACACGGTCTCGTTCATCAGCTTCTCGGCGACGACGCCCGGCCACGTGCCGGGCCCATAGCGCAGCGCGACGTCGATGCGGTCGCGCTTGCGAAGCGGCGCGAGCGCTGTGTCCGGATGCAGCACGATCGAGATCTGCGGGTGCGCGGCCGCGAAGCGCGGCAGCCGCGGCGCGAGCCAGCGCTCGGCCACGCTCGGCAGCACGCTGACGTTGAGCGTGACGTCGCAGGCGCGCGGCCGGGCGCGCACTGCGTGCGTCGGCTCGAACGCGCGCTCGAGCACGCTGAGCCCCTGGCGCACCTGCAGCGCGAGCGCATGCGCGGCGTGAGAAGGCGTTGCGCCGCCGCGTTCGCGCGTGAATAGCGGATAGCCGAGCTGCGCCTCGAGCGCGCGGATGTGCTGGCTCACGGCGCCTTGCGTGAGCGCGAGTTCGTCGGCTGCGCGCGTGAAGCTTTGCAGCCGGACGGCGGCCTCGAACGCACGCAAAGTCTGCAGCGGAGGGAGATGGATGCGTCGCATTGCGCATTAGTAACACTAATGTCCGAGCACGACAATTCATCGTTTGCGGCCGCGGGCGCGGCATTCCTACACTCGTGCTCGTCTTTCACAGGCCCGCCGGGGCAATGCCACCATGAACGCCTATCGTCTCTATCTTTCGCCGGGCGCGTGTTCGCTCGCCGCTCATATCGCGCTCGAAGAAACGGGCGCACCGTTCGACGTCGAGATCGTGCAGGTCCGCAAGCAGGAGAACCTCACCGACGGCTATCTCGCGATCAACCCGAAAGCGCGTGTGCCGGTGCTCGCGATTCCCGGCGAGTCGCGCGTGCTGACCGAAACGCCGGCGATCCTGACGTATCTCGCGCGCCGCCATCCGGATGCGCAGCTGCTGCCGCTCGACGATGCGCTGCGCGAAGCGCGGTGCCACGAATGGCTCGCCTGGCTCGTCGGCTGGGTGCACGGCGTCGGCTACGGCACGCTGTGGCGGCCCGGCCGCTTCGTCGGCGATCCGGCGCTGCACGGTGCGATCAGCGAGCATGGACGCAGCGTGATCGACGCGGCGAACGCGACGATCGAGGCGGCGCTCGCGGACGGACGCACGTGGGCGGAGCCGGGTGGCCATTCGATCGTCGATCCGTTCCTGCTGGTGCTGTACCGGTGGGGTGGCGCGATCGGCTTCGACATGACGCGGCATCGCGCCTGGACCGCGCACGCGCAGCGCGAAGCCGAACGGCCGGCCGCGCGGCGCGCGCTCGCACGCGAGGCGGCCTGACGGCCTGACGCCGCTCGACGCGCCGAAGCGGCAGGCGCCGCTTCCACGGAAATTTCGTTTCCGTCCGATTGCCATGTCGCGCCCTTTTATTTTGAATGAGAACCATTCTCATTGATGAAGGGGAAGTGACCATGACGAGCCCGATCCAGTCGAGCGCGACGCCGCCGCGTCGCCCGGCTGTTTCCGTCGCATTCGCGATGATGACCTGCGCGGCCGCGCCGGCCGCTGCGGACGACACCGATCCGCGGCGCGCGCCGCACCTGAGCCCGATCGTCGTGCAGGGCGAGCGCGACACCGGCTCGCGCGTCGATCGTTCGGGCTCCGCGAAATACGCGACGCCGCTGCTCGACGTGCCGCAGACGATCACCGTCGTGCCGCGCGAGGTGCTCGACGAGCAGCAGGTCACGAGCCTGCGCGAAGCGCTGTCCAACGTCGCGGGCATCACGTTCAACGCGGGCGAGGGCGGCGGCGGGTCGGGCGACATGCTGCTCATCCGCGGCTTCAGCGCGCACGCGAACCTGCAGCTCGACGGGTTGCGCGACAGCGCGCAGAACAATCGCAGCGATCTGTTCAACATCGACGCCGTCGAGGTCATCAAGGGGCCGAATTCGGTGTTCGGCGGCGCGGGCACGACGGGCGGCTCGGTCAACCTGATCAGCAAGGCGCCGCAGCGCAAGGCGTTCATCGAGGCCGGCACGGTGCTCGGCACGTCCGGCTACCGGCGCGCGACGCTCGACGCGAACCGCCCGCTGCCCGGCAGCGACGGCAGTTCGGTGTTCCGGCTCAATGCGATGGCTCACGTGAACGACGTGCCCGGCCGCAACGACATCCGCAAGCGGCGCTGGGGCGTCGCACCGTCGCTCGGCTTCGGGCTCGGCACGCCGACGCGCGTGACGCTCGGCTATTTCCACCAGTACGACCACAACCTGCCCGACTACGGGCTGCCCGCGCGCAACGGCCAGGTGCTCGGCGGCGTCGCGCGCGATGCTTATTTCGGCTGGCGCAACCTCGACCGCGAGCGGATCGAGTCCAATACGTTCACCGTGAAGGCCGAGCACGACGTGTCGCCGCAGCTGAAGCTGCAGAACCTGAGCCGCTACGCGCATCTGAATCGCGACACGGTGATTTCCGCGTCGCATGCGAACCTCGACGGGATGCCGCCCGGGCGCTACAAGCCGGCAGGGCCGCAGGGCTACGGGCGCGACGCGTCCACCGCGATGTGGATGAACCAGACGAACGCGACCGGCGAATTCAGCACGTTCGGCGTCGGCCATACGCTCGTCGCGGGCTTCGAGATCTCGCGCGAGACGTACGCGCGCAGCACCTACTCGCACGGGCTCGCGCGTCACTTCCCGAAGAACGGCTATGCGCTTGCCGCGCCGCCCGGCTATTGGACGGGCCCCGCGCGCCGCGAGAACACCGCGCGCACCGATACGGCGCTCGACGTGAAGGCGCTGTACGCGTTCGATACGATCTCGTTCGGCCGGTACTGGGACCTCGACGTCGGGCTGCGTCACGACTGGATCGACGGCTGGGCGCGCAATACGCCGGCCGGCAAGCCGACCGAGCGCGCGGACACCGCGGACCGTCATCTGAGCACGCGCGCGGGGCTCGTGTTCAAGCCGACCGACAACGGTCGCATCTACGCGGCATACGGCACGTCGTTCAATCCGTCGGCGGAATTCCTCGTCACGACGGGCAGCGGCGTGAACGCGGCATCGGGCGGCCTCGCGCCCGAGAAGAACGAGAGCGTCGAACTTGGCGCGAAGTGGGAGGGGCTCGCCGGTCTCGCGGTGAACGGCGCGCTGTTCCAGACGTACAAGCACCACGCACGCGAACGGATGTCCGACGGCAGCTACCTGCTCGCCGGCAAGCAGCGCGTGCGCGGCGTCGAGCTCGGCGCGGCTGGCAAGATCACGCCGAAGTGGGATCTGTTCGCGAACTACACGTATCTCGCGAGCGCGACGCTCGACTCGCCGTCGTCGCCGCGTCGCAACGGGAAGGCGCTCGGCAACACGCCGCGGCACGCGTTCAATCTGTGGACGACCTATCGGCTGCCGGCCGGCTGGACGATCGGCTATGGGTCGCATTTCGTCGGCCGGCGCAACGTGACGTCCGAAGGCGACGGGACGCTCGGCGCGTACTGGGTGCACAACCTGATGGCGAGCTACGACGTGAACCGGCGGCTGCGGTTTCAGCTGAACGTCGACAACCTGTTCGATCGCGCGTACGTGGAGCGCGTGCGGCAGCAGCCGGGCAACGCGTCGCGCTCGTCGGCCGTCGAGTTCGGCGACGGGCGCGCGGCGATGCTGTCGGCCGTCTACACGTTCTGAGTCCGTGCGCTACGCGGGCCGTTTCGGGAACAGCGGCAGCGTCGCGCACGCGCACGCGCCGGCCGCGAGCCACACGACGCTCCAAGTGCTCGCCGCGAGCAGAGGCGGGATCGCGAGCGGCGTGACGAACAGCCCGACATAGACCATCGTGTTGGCCATGCCGAGCGCGGTGCCGGCATGGTCGGCGCCGGCCAGCGTCGCGAGTTCGGTGTAGGCGACGCCGTGCCAGGCCGATACGCAGATGCCCGCGAACACGAGAATCGCGACGATCGCCGCGACCGGCACCTGCGGGGTGCCGGCCGTCGCGGCCGCGAGCAGCGCAAACGCGCCGGCCGCGACGAGCACCGATCCGCGCAGATACGCGCGCCGGTTCCGATGGCGGTCGGTATGGCGGCCGCTCCATACGCGCATCGCCATCGCGCCGAGCTGCAGCGCGACCATCGTCGCGCTGATCCCGGCCACGCCGAGCCGGCCGAAATCGTGCAGAAACACCGTCGCGAACGTCAGCACCGCGAATTGCGGCACACAGAGCACGCCGATACCGATCACGAGCCGCCAGACCGCGCGGTTCGCGAGCGGCGTCGTCGCGCGCGGGGCAGCCGGTTGCCGCGCGTGCGGCTGCGCGGCATCTGCCGCCGCAGGCGGCTCGCGCAGCCAGCACCACGTCAGCACGGCCGAGCCCGCGCACAACAGCATCAGCGTGCCGTACACGGCGCCGAAACCGGCGTGCGACGCGAGCCACGGCAACAGTGCCGCGCCGACGCCGCCGCCCATCGGCACGGCCGTCTGCCGGATGCTCATCGCGAGCCCGCGTTCGCGCTCGCCGAACCAGCGCATCACCGCGCGTCCACTCGAGCCGTTCACGCTGCCGCCAAGCAGCCCGACGCCGCACATCATCGCGACGATGTGCGCGAGCGGCGGCACCGCGTCGGGCGTCGGCACGATCGCAACGGCCATCAGCGCGAGCATCGAGGCGGTCGCGAGCAGGCCGGTCAACAGCACGCGGCGATCGCCGAAGCGGTCGGCGGCGATGCCCCACGGCAGCTCGGACAGCGCGACGCCGAACCCGAGTGCGCCGAGCACGAGCCCGAGCGAGCCATTGTCGAGGCGATACGCGCTGCGCATCCAGACCGCGGTGGTCGGAATGCCGGCCGCAGCGGCGGAAAAACTCATGTTCGCGGCAACGCCGGCTGCGAGCACCAGCCAGCGGGCGGCGCAGCGGCGCGCGGCAGACGAACGGGAAAGGGCAAGCGAGCGTTCCATGGCGAAAGACCGGGACGGAAATTGACAGTCACAGTGTCGTCGCCTACATTCATCCTGAAAATCGGAAAGTTTTTGACGAATCGTTCGATAAAACGGGATGGTCGACATGGCCGAACACGAACACGCCATTGAGCCGCGCGGCGATACGACGCTCGCGCAACCGAACTTCGACATCGCGGCGTTGCGCAGCCTGGTCGCGGGCGTCGACCTCGGCAGCTTCGCGAAGGCGGCGGACCGCGTCGCGCGCTCGACATCGGCCGTCAGTGCGCAGATCCGCAAGCTCGAAGAGCAGGCGGGCACGCCGCTGTTCGTGAAGGCCGGCCGCGGGCTCGCGCTGACCGACGCGGGTGAGGCGATGCTGCGCTATGCGCGGCGGATCGTCGAGCTGAACGACGAAGCGGCCGCGGCCGTGCGCGGCGTGAACCTCGACGGCCGCGTGCGCGTGGGCCTGCAGGAGGATTTCGGCGAGGCGATCCTGCCGGACGTGCTCGGCCGCTTTGCGCGCGCGCATCCCAAGGTGCGGATCGACGCGCGCGTATCGCGCAATGCCGATCTGTTCGACCGGCTCGAGGCGAACCAGCTCGATCTCGCGCTCGTATGGGGCGATCCGGCGTCGGCGGAGCGCGCGTCGCGGCCGGGAATCGACAGCGAGACGATCGCGCACGTCCCGATGCGGTGGATCGGCGCCGCACATGCGACTCAACCCGAGTTCGACGGCGGCGCGGCGGCAGGCGCGCAGGATCGAGCCGGCCTGCGCGCGATCGTGGCGACACCCGAACCGCTGCCGCTCGTGATGTTCGACCGGCCGTGCCGGTTCTTCGGCGCGGCGACCGATGCGCTCGACCGAGCCGGCGTGCCGTGGCGCGTCGCATTTACGACGCCGAGCCTCGCCGGGCTGTGGGCGGCCGCCGCGGCCGGCCTCGGGCTGACCGTGCGTTCGCACTACGGGCTGCCGGCGTCGGTGCGCGTGCTCGACGCCGCCGCATGCGGCCTGCCGGCGCTGCCGAGCGTGCCGCTCGTGCTGCTGCGGCGCACGTCGTCGGCGACGCCGACCGTCGATCGGCTCGCGCGGATCGTCACGCAGGCCGTGCGCGAAGCGACACATCCGGCGGCGGCCGCACTCGCCGCGTAGCGTGCAGCGGCGCGCGCGCACGACGTATCGCCGATTCGATGCGCGCCGCGCCGCGCTACGCCATCGCGCTCGCCGGCGCATGTGCATCGAGTTCCGCGCACAGCGCGCGCAGCCGCGCGCGCAGCGCGTCGCTGGCCGGCACGAACGGCAGACGCAAGCCGTCGTCGCACCAGCCTTGCGCGGCCAGCACGGCCTTCACCGGCGCCGGATTCGGCTCCGCGAACAGCGCGGCGACGAGCGGCTGCAACGCGACCGCGATATGCCGCGCGTCGGCGAGACGGCCGTCGCGCAGCAGCGCGTGCATCCGCACATGCCGCTCGGGCAGCACGTGCGCGCTGCTCGCGATCGTCCCGTGCGCGCCGGCGCAGAGCGCGGCGAAGTTCTGGTTGTCGTCGCCGGACAGCACCGCGAGCGGCGTCTCGTGCACGAGCCGGCTCATCCGCTCGAGCGTGCCGCCGCATTCCTTGATGCCGGCCACGCGTGCATCGCGCGCGAGCGCCTGCAGCGTGTCGAGTTCGACGTTCACGCCGGTGCGGTACGGGATGTTGTAGACGAGCACCGGCAGGTCGGCCGCCTCGACGATCGCTTCGACGTGGCGCCGAATGCCGTCCTGCGTCGGCCGCACGTAGACGGGCGGCGTGACGAGCAGGCCGTCCGGGCGCAGCGCCGCGAGTTCGCGGGCGCGCGCGGCTGCGGCGTGCGTTGCGCTCGCGGTCAGCCCGACGACGATCGGCCGGTCCGGCACCGCGTCGCGCAGCGTCGCGAACACGGCGTCCTGCTCGCGTGCATCGAGCAGCACGCCTTCGCCGGTCGTCGCGCCGGCGACGAAGCCTGCGATGCCGGCGGCCGCATAGTGCCGCGCCAGGCGCGCGAGCGCGCGATGATCGACGTCGCCGCGGTGAAACGGCGTGACGATCGGCAGCCAGATACCTTCAAAACGGGGTGATGTGTGCATGCAAAGCCTCATGGTGAGAACGGGAGGGAGACAACCGTTCCGCCGGCGCTATGCCGGTGCGAGGCGTGCGAGCAAGGAAAAGAAACGACCTGCAGGCATCCCGTCCGGCATTCGCCTGACGGGACGCGACATCCCCGTCAGTCGAGGAGTCGTTTTTTCAGTTTCAGCCCGGCCGCGCGCGCGCCGGCCGCGAGGGCGGCGGAAAGCGACGGCGAGCGGAGGATGGCGGACATGGATGAACCGTGACGTGGGCTGAGCGGCGATCTTAGCATTGCGGCGCGCGGGCGTGGGGCGCTGCTTGCTTATGACGATTCGTGATTTGCTTTGCACGACAGATTGGAAGGCGCGCGGGACGCGGCCGCTAGAATGCCCGCTTACGTTTCGATGACGGCGCAGCGCCGTCGCGCATCCACCACCAAGGAAACGGGGCATATCACGATGGCAAGCATCAAGGGGATCGGCCGCTGGCTGCATACGGGCGCGGCGGCGGCACTCGTCGCGGCGGCAACGGTCGCGCACGCGGACACGTCGATCCTGAACGTGTCGTACGACGTGACGCGCGAGCTCTACAAGGACATCAACGCGAGCTTCGCGGCCGCCTACAAGCAGAAGACCGGCGAGACCGTGACGATCAAGCAGTCGCACGGCGCGTCGAGCGCGCAGGCGCTGTCGGTGCTGCAAGGGCTGCAGGCCGACGTCGTCACGATGAACCAGCCGAACGACATCGACCTGCTCGCCGAGCGCGGCCAACTGCTGCCGAAAGACTGGCGCGCCCGCTTTCCGGACAACAGCTCGCCGTACTCGACGACGATGGTGTTCCTCGTGCGCAAGGGCAATCCGAAGGCGATCAAGGACTGGAGCGATCTCGCGAAGCCGGGCGTGCAGGTGATCATCGCGAACCCGAAGACTTCGGGCAACGGCCGCTACGCCTATCTCGCCGCATGGGGCTATCAGAAGCAGAAGGGCGCGACCGATCAGCAGGCGCTCGAGTTCGAGAAGGCGATCTTCCGCAACGTGCCGGTGCTCGACTCCGGCGGCCGCGGCGCGACGACGACGTTCACGCAGCGCGGCATCGGCGACGTGCTCGTCACGTTCGAGAACGAAGTCGCGCTGATGGACACCGGCGCGTCCGGTGCGCAGTTCGATGCCGTCTATCCGTCGGCGAGCATTCTCGCGGAGCCGCCGGTCGCCGTCGTCGACAAGGTCGTCGACAAGAAGGGCACGCGCAAGGTCGCGCAGGCGTATCTCGACTACCTGTACACGCCCGAGGCGCAGGAGATCATCGCGCAGCATCATCTGCGTCCGCGCGACGCGAACGTGCTGAAGAAGCATGCGACCGAGTTCAAGCCGCTGAAGACGTTCAGCGTCGAGCAGATTTTCGGTAGCTGGGCGAACGCGCAGAAGACGCACTTCGCGGACGGCGGCACGTTCGACCGCGTGATCGTCGACCGGAAGTAACGGCGGCGCGTCGTCGAACGCGCGAGACGAAACCGGCGGCCGAGCCGCCGGTTTTTTTATGCGCGACGCGCGCGAGCCGGTGCGAGGGCGAATCTGGCCGCGGGCGCGCCGCCGTGCATTACGCGTGCAGCAGCCGCGCCGCTTCGCGCTGCTCGACCGCGACCGCGCGACGGTATCCGTCGCGGTCCTCGGCGCGCGCGACGTAGTCGCCGAGCACACCTTCGTGCGGCAGCAGATGCGCGTCGAAGGCGATCTTCAGCGTGCTCGCGAGCAGCAGATCGGCGGCGGTGAAGCGGTCGCCGACGAGCCATCGGCTATGCGCGAGCGTCTGCGCGAGCGCGCGCTGCACGCGCGTGATGTTGCCCCAGCCGAACGCGACCGGGTTGCCCGACGCGCCGGTGAATTTTTCCGCCATGGCCGGCTCGAGACAGGTGGGCGTGAAGAACATCCACTGCAGGAAGCGGCCGCGCTCCGGGTCGTCCGGCGCGATGCCGAGGCCCGCGCCCGGGCAGCGATCGGCAAGATAGAGCAGCACCGCGCCCGATTCGGCGAACGGCGCGCTGCCGTCGTCGAGCGCGGGCAGTTTCGCCATCGGATTCACCTGCACGAACGCGTCGCTGCCCTGTTCGTGCGAGCGCAGGTCGATCGGCACCAGCTCGTAGACGGCGCCGATTTCCTCCAGCATCCACAACGCCCGGAACGCCCGGGTTTTCGGCCAGTAGTAGAGCTTCATCGCGCCTCCGTGCAGGGTGTCGAAATCGACGGATGCTCAAGCGTAACCGAGCGGTGCGGGTGGGCGGCGATTCCGCGGGGAAAAATGTCGGGGGTGGGGCTTTAGGGTTGGTGTGCTTGAATAACTAGTTATATACGAACTATGTGCGCAGATCGGGACGAGAGAGCGTAAGCGCGCGAGCGCCAGGCGCGTTTCGCGGTAGTATCCGTGCCCCGCGATTTGGCGGGGCTGTCGGCGTTTCGACGATGAATCGTGTTGGCGTGGGCGAGGACGTCGGCGGCGTGTGTGGATAGGTCGGCGTTGAAGGGACTCGAAGCGCTGTGCTTTTTGTCGGTGAGCGGCGGCGTCGAAGCGAAGCGGGACGCGGGCGCGCGGGAGATTGGGGGCCTTTGGGCACACTGGCGGGCGGCGCGGATTTTTCGCGCGATTGCGAGCACGAGGCCTTCCGCTTGTGTACGGCTTTGACGTCGGCATGGCTGCCGCGAGGAGAGTCGGCTTGCTGTGCGTTCGACCGGTGAGCGCCAAAAGGTCGGTTCTCGGTTACGGTGCGTCCGACGTGGATATGTCGGCTGTACGGACACTCGGATCGCTGTGCGTTGCGACGGTGAGCGAGAGCAACCGCATCGCGAGGCACGGTTTACGGTGCGCAGATGTCGGCTGCGAAAAGGCTCGACTTTGTTGCGAAGCTGATCGGCGGCCGTCGGCTAACGATCCATCGAAGCGCGGTTCGGGATGTGGATAGGTCGGCGGCACAGGCACTCGGATCGCTGCGAATTTCGACGGTGAGTGCGAGGCGGTTGACCCGGCGAAGCAGGGTTTTCGGTTGTGGAGACGTCCGTTACGGAAAGGCTCGAGGCGTTGCGAACCTGAATAGCGAGTGCGGACGAGCGAATCCGTCCATATGGGCTCAGCGATGTGGATATGTCGACAGCGAAGAGACTCGAATCGCTGTGAATTTCGATGGTGAGGGTGAGACGGCCGATTCGCCGAAGCGCGGATTTTTGTTGTGGAGACGGGCATCGCGTGGACGATCGAACCGCAAGGAACCGGAGCGCTGAGTGCCCGCGAGTCATCATCGAACTGCCGTTTATTCATGTGGATAGGTGAGCACGGGAGCGACTCCAATTGCTGTGAATTTCGATGGTGAGCGCCACAAAGCGATTCACCGAGGCGCGGTTTTTGTTGTGTAGATGGGCAGCGCGTGGTCGATCGAATCGCAGGAAGCCCGAGCGCTGAGTGCCGGCGAGTCATCGTTGAACTGCCGTTTATCCATGTGGATAGATGTGTCCCGGAGCGACTCGAATCGCTGTGAATTTTGATGGTGAGCGCAAGGCGGTCGATCTGCCGAGGCGCGGATTTTGTTGCTGAGATACGCGTCGTGTGGACCGTTGAATCGCCGTGAGCCTGAACGGTGAGTGTCGGCGAGTCATCATCGAAGCACCCTCTATCCATGTGGATAGGTCGGCCTCGGAGCGACTCGGACCGCTGTGAATTTCGATGGTGAGCGCCACAAAGCCGATTCGCCGAGGCGCAGATTTCGTTGTGGAGATGGGCATCGCGTGGACGATTCAATCACCGGGAGCCAGAGCGGTGAGTGTCTCCGACTCATCATCGAAGTGCCGTCTATCCATGTGGATAGGTGAGCCTCGGAGCGACTCCAATCACTGTGAATTTCGATGGTGAGTGTGAGGCGACCCATCCGCCGAAGCATGAGCTTGCCGCGAAAATGCGCGGCGTGTGGACGACCGATTCGCCGTGAGCCAGCACGGCGAGCGTCGGTGAATAATCATCGCCACGCTGCTGATCAGTGTGGACAGCTGGGCAACGAGGCGACTCGAATCCCTGTGCGTTTCAACGGTGAGTGTCGGCGACCGTGCGATCGCGGCACCGATTTTGATGTGGCGATGCCAGGTCGCGACTAGAATCGAGCCGCTGTGGATCCGAACGGTGAGCGCCGGCGCGCAATCCATCGAGGCGCGATCCGCGATGTGGATATGTCGGCAGCGAAGCGACTCGCATCGCTGTGAATCTTTACGGTGAGGGGAGGAAACGCCCCACCGCCGCGCGGCTTTCGATACGGCGATTTCCGTCGCGAGGTAACACGCGCTACGGTGAATCGCGAGCTATCAAGGCGCGATCCGCGATGTGGACATGTCCGCCGTAAAGCGACTCAGATCGCTGTGAATGTCAGAGGTGAGTGCGAGCGGCAAACCGGCCGACAGGAGGCATCCGATGTGGATATGTCGACTGCGAAGCGACTCGAATCCCTGTGCATTTCAATGGTGAGCACCGGCCGCCAATCGCTCGCAAAGCCTTTTCCCACGGTGCGATGCGTTCAATATCGCGATCGTTCGTCGCGGGTCGCCAGCGCGCGCCGTCGAGCGATTCCGACCGAATGCGGTCGCCGCGATCGCGGACGCGCCGACGTTCCGCGGGCCAGCCCGGGATACGCATTGCCGCGGCGTAACTCGAATGAATCGGTGTTCGCGCGGTCAGTCCTTTCGATCCAGTTCCATTAGTCGCCCACGTCGTCGTTCTATCGCGTACACTCCGACGCCCGCGTGCAATATCGGTCAGCGACATGAACGATGCGGCGGACTCTGCGGGGCTGACGACGTTCCGGCGCGCAGTCGCTTCAAGCACTGAACAAGCGTAACGGCCGGCATATAGCCCGCGCGCCGACCGCGACGCTCACCGTCGAAATGCACAGTGATTCGAGTCCTTGGGTGTGCCGGTTGTCCACACCCGAACGGACGGTGGCATTCGCGCCGAAACGACCGATGTGGATATCCGGCCGACCAAACCACTCGCCGTACTGTGTATTTCAACGGTGAGCGCCGTCGGCGGCCCCGGCAAGACGCCGCTGCCAGGCCCGCCGCAACACGCAGCAGCCAATCGCAGGCGCGTTTGCCGATCGCTTCACGACGCAAACGGGATGTGGACATCCTGCGCGTCAACTCACTCGAATGTCTGTGAATCCGAACGGTGAGCATCGGACGCATCCACTCGAATCGAGCGATCGCGATGTGGATATATGCCTCCACCGACGACTCGAAACCCTGTGCATTCGAACGGTGAGCCTCACCGCGCGCGGACGAAAAAACCGGTCGAAACGCTGTGCAACCGAACGGTGAGTGCGAATGCCGGCGTGACGTGGCGGGACAGCCGGGATGTGAATATCCCGCGCGCCACGCCAGTCGAAACGCTGTGCATTTCAACGGTGAGCGCACGCGCGAAAACCGCTAAAACCCGCGCCAGTCGGGCCACAGCCGCCCTGGAAGTCCGCCATTGCGCACGACCGCCGGCATCGCACGCACGGCACCGCCTATCGCACCGCGCACCCTGATCCGCCGGTCCGCCGTTTCCCCCAACGCCACCCGCCGAGCGAGAACTCTCTCAAAACCGCACCAAAACCTTCGCGGTTTTTCTCGCCATCGCCCACCCCGAGCACGATGAGAAAAAACATTCTCGTCGCTGCGAGAAAAAATAGAGCCATCCCGCTGCCGCCGGCCAGCGTCGCCCGACGCGCCCGTGCCGCAGCCCAGAACAGCACAATCAGGAGACGTCCCCATGACCGCCCGCCTGCCGATCGACGGCACGCCCGCCCTATCCGACTATCGTCTGACCGACAACCTGACCGCGACGCGCGGCCGGATCTTCCTGACCGGCACGCAGGCGCTGGTGCGCCTGCTGCTGATGCAGCGCGCGGCCGATAGCGCGCAGGGCCTGAACACGGCCGGCTTCGTCAGCGGCTATCGCGGCTCGCCGCTCGGCATGGTCGACCAGCAGCTGTGGAAGGCGAAGAAACTGCTCGACGCCAGCGGCGTGCGCTTCCTGCCCGCGATCAACGAGGAATTGGGCGGCACCGCGGTGCTCGGCACGCAGCGCGTCGAAGCGGACCCGGAGCGCACGGTCGACGGCGTCTATGCGATGTGGTACGGCAAGGGGCCAGGCGTCGATCGCGCGGGCGATGCGCTGAAGCACGGCAACGCGTACGGCTCGTCGCCGCACGGCGGCGTGCTCGTCGTGGCGGGAGACGATCACGGCTGCGTGTCGTCGTCGATGCCGCACCAGAGCGACTTCGCGATGATCGCTTGGCACATGCCGATCGTGAACCCGTCGAACATCGCCGATATGCTCGAATTCGGCCTGTACGGCTGGGCGCTGTCGCGCTACTCGGGCGCCTGGGTCGGCTTCAAGGCGATTTCGGAGACGGTCGAATCGGGTTCGACCGTCGATCTCGACGCGCTGCAGACGCAATGGCCCGCACCGCAAGGCTTCACGCCGCCCGCGGGCGGTCTGCACAACCGCTGGCCCGATCTGCCGAGCCTCACGATCGAAGCGCGTCTCGCCGCGAAGCTCGATGCCGTGCGTCACTTCGCGCGCACGAACAGCATCGACAAGTGGATCGCGCCGTCCGCGCGTGCGAACGTCGGCATCGTCACGTGCGGCAAGGCGCATCTGGATCTGATGGAGGCGCTGCGCCGTCTCGATCTGACGGTCGACGATCTCGACGCGGCCGGCGTGCGGATCTACAAGGTCGGCCTCTCGTATCCGCTCGAGCTGACGCGCATCGACACGTTCGTCGACGGGCTCGACGAAGTGCTCGTCATCGAGGAAAAGGGCCCGGTGATCGAGCAGCAGATCAAGGATCACCTCTACAACCGCACGGAAGGCGTGCGCCCGCGCGTGCTCGGCAAGCACGACGCGGCCGGTGCGTGCCTGCTGTCGGAACTCGGCGAACTGCGTCCGTCGCGCATCCTGCCCGTGTTCGCGGAATGGCTCGCGCGTCACAAGCCGGCGCTCGATCGCCGCGAGCGCGTCGTCGATCTGGTCGCGCCGCAGATCCTGTCGAACGAGGCGGACGCCGTGAAGCGCACGCCGTATTTCTGCTCGGGCTGCCCGCACAACACGTCGACAAAGGTGCCGGAAGGTTCGATCGCGCAGGCGGGGATCGGCTGTCACTTCATGGCGTCGTGGATGGACCGCGACACGACCGGTCTGATCCAGATGGGCGGCGAGGGCGTCGACTGGGCCGCGCATGCCATGTTCACGAACACGAAGCACGTGTTCCAGAACCTCGGCGACGGCACCTATTTCCATTCGGGCATCCTCGCGATTCGCCAGGCGGTTGCCGCGAAGGCGAACATCACCTACAAGATCCTCTACAACGACGCGGTCGCGATGACGGGCGGCCAGCCCGTCGACGGCAGCATCTCGGTGCCGCAGATCGCGCGGCAGGTCGAGGCCGAAGGCGTATCGCGCTTCGTCGTCGTGTCCGACGAGCCGCAGAAGTACGACGGCCATCACGGGCTGTTCCCGGCCGGCACGACGTTCCATCACCGCAGCGAACTCGACGCCGTGCAGCGCGAGCTGCGCGAGACGCCGGGCGTTACCGTGCTGATCTACGACCAGACCTGCGCGGCCGAGAAGCGCCGCCGCCGCAAGAAGGGCGAGTTCCCCGATCCGGACAAGCGGCTGTTCATCAACGACGCGGTCTGCGAAGGCTGCGGCGACTGCGGCGTGCAATCGAACTGCCTGTCGGTCGAGCCGCTGGAAACGCCGCTCGGCCGCAAGCGCCGCATCGATCAATCGTCGTGCAACAAGGACTACTCGTGCGTGAACGGCTTCTGCCCGAGCTTCGTGACGGTCGAAGGCGCGGCGCTGAAGAAGGCGGCCGGTGCGGCATTCGACGAAGCGGCGCTCGCCGCTCGCGTCGATGCGCTGCCGGTGCCGGCCACGCATCTCGATGCGGCGCCGTACGACATGCTGGTGACAGGCGTCGGCGGCACGGGCGTCGTGACGGTCGGCGCGCTGATCAGCATGGCCGCGCATCTCGAAGGCAAGAGCGCGTCGGTGCTCGACTTCATGGGCTTCGCGCAGAAGGGCGGCTCGGTGCTGTCGTTCGTGCGGATCGCATCGAGCGACCGCTGGCTGAACCAGGTGCGCATCGACACGCAGCAGGCCGACGTGCTGCTCGCCTGCGACATGGTCGTCGGCGCGAGCGCCGAGGCGCTGCAGACGGTACGTCGCGAGCGCACGCGGATCGTCGTCAACACGCACAGCATTCCGAACGCCTCGTTCGTGCAGAACCCTGACGCGAACCTGCACGCGGACGCGCTGCTCGCCAAGATGCGCCATGCGGCCGGCGACGGCTTCATGTCGAGCTGCGACGCGCAGGCGCTCGCGGCGAAGTTCCTCGGCGACACGATCGGCTCGAACATCCTGATGCTCGGCTACGCGTGGCAGCTCGGCCTCGTGCCGGTGTCGCTCGCCGCGATGATGCGCGCGATCGAGCTGAACAACGTCGCGGTGCCGATGAACAAGCTCGCGTTCTCGGTCGGCCGGATGGCGGCCGGCGATGCACCGGGCCTCGATGCGTTGTGGAACGCGCGCCATGCGGTGGCCGTGCATGCCGCGCCGCAGACGCTCGACGAATTGATCGCCGATCGCGAAGCGCGCCTGCACGCCTACGGCGGCGCGCGCTACGTCGAGCGCTACCGTGCGCTCGTGAATGCCGCGCGCGCGAAGGGCGACGATGCGCTGACGCACGCGGTCGCGACGACGTTCTATCGGCTGCTCGCGGTCAAGGACGAATACGAAGTCGCGCGACTGTATGCGGACGACGCGTTCCGCACATCGCTCGAAGCGCAGTTCGAAGGCGTGCCGGGGCAGGACTATCGCGTGAAGTTCAACCTCGCGCCGCCGACGGTCGCGAAGGCCGGCAGCGACGGCAGCGCGCCGAAAAAGCGCGTGTTCGGCCAGTGGATGTGGCCGGTGCTCGGGATGCTCGCGCGTGTGCGCAGTCTGCGCGGCACGTGGCTCGATCCGTTCGGCCGCACGGTCGAGCGCCGCATGGAGCGCGCGCTTGCCGACGACTACGAAACGACGCTCACGCGTGCATTCGCGGCGATGACGGCCGACAACGCGGCGCGCGTCGTGCAGCTCGCGGATCTGCATGCGCGCGTACGCGGCTTCGGCCACGTGAAGCTGCGCAATCTCGCCGGCGTGAAGCGCGCGGAACGCGAACTCGCGCTGCAGCTCGGTATCGACGCGGCGACGAGCGCGGCCGTGCGCGAGGCGCTCGACGAGCTGAAGGGCGCCGGGATGCTGAAGGGGATTCCGGTCGTCGTCGCGAAGTAAGCGCGGCACGCGGCGCCGGCGCGCCGCAAACGAAAAACGGCGATGCGCGCGTGCGGCATCGCCGTTTTTTTTCATGGCGGGCGCGGCGCGTGCCGCGCGTCGCCGTTCAGACGATTCCTTTCTTGCGCGTCGACAGGGCGGTTTCCGACAGGTCGATTTCGCGGATCAGCTTCGTCAGCGTCTCGTCGGAGATCTTGCTTTCGGTACGCAGCCGATACAGCATCGAGCGCTCCGCGCGCACGGCGGCGATCCGCATCTGCAGCTCCATCGTTTCCGCCTGCTTCGCTTCGGCGCGCGGCGTCGGGCCGTCCTCGGCGAGCGCGGCGAGCCGGCGCCGATACTGATCCATCACGCGCGCGGAGATGTCCGCGCAGCGCGCGGCGCCCGATTCGTCGAGTTCGGCCGAGATCGCGTCGTGCGACGCGTCGATCGCGCGGATCGCGGCTTGAGCGGCCGCGGCGCGCGCCGCGCGTTCCTCGCCGGCGAGCGGATTGCGCGTCGTGCGCACGCCGCGCAGCAGCAGCGGCAGGCCGATCACCGCGACGATCAGCGAACCGAGAATCACGGCCGACGCGATGAAGATCGCGGTATCGCGCCCCGGCAGCGGCGCGCCGCTCGACAGCGCGACCGGAATCGACAGTACGCCGGCGAGCGTGACCGCGCCGCGCACGCCGCCGACCGTCATCACCGCGATCGTGCGCACGCCGGCCATCGTGCCCGCGAGGCCCTGTCGTGCTGCGCGGCGGCTCGCGAACCAGCGCAGCAGCCATACCCACAGAAAGCGGATCGCATACAGCGAGAGCATCATCGCGCCCACGTTGAAGATCATGCGGCCGACCAGCGCGTCGCTCGTATGGTGCGCCTCGACGAGCGCGCGGCCGATGATGTGCGGCAGCTGCAGCCCGAGCATGATGAACACCATGCCGTTGAACACGAACTCGATCATCGCCCACGTGCTTTCCGCGCGCACGCGCGACGCGACCGTGCTTTTGCGCGAGAAGCTCGTGTAATTCATCATCATCCCGGCCGACACGGCCGCGAGCACGCCGGACAGATCGAAGTGCTCGGCGAACAGGTACGCGGCGAACGGCACGAGCAGCGTCATCACGATGCCGGGCGCCGGATCGCCTTCCTGCTCGGCATTGAGGAAGCGCGTCGACAGCGCGCTGAACAGCCAGGACACGGCCGCGCCCGTCGCGAGTCCGCCGGCCGCGACGACGACGAACGTCAACGACGCGTCGCGCAGCGAGAACACGCCGGTGAGCGCGGCGGCGATCGCGAACTTCAGCGCGACGAGGCCCGACGCGTCGTTCATCAGCGCCTCGCCTTCGAGGATGTGCATCAGTTGCGGCGGGATCCGGCCCTTTCCGGCGATGCCCGACAGCGCGACGGCATCGGTCGGCGAGAGCACGGCCGCGAGCGCGAACGCGATCGGCAGCGGCAACTCGGGAATCAGCCAATGCGCGAAGTAGCCGACGGCGAGTACCGTCATGAACACGAGGCCGAACGCGAGCATCAGGATCGCGCGCCGCTGCAGATACAGCTCGCGTTTCGGAATCCGCCAGCCGTCTGCGAACAGCAGCGGCGGGATGAACAGCAGCATGAAGATTTCAGGGTCGAACGTCACATGGAGGTTCAGTTGCGGCCACGCGAGCGCGGCGCCGAAGGCGATCTGCATCAACGGCAGCGGCAGCCGCAACGGCAACACGCGCGTGAGCGCGCCGGACAGCGCGACGGTAAGCAGCAGGATGAGGACGGTGAAGACGATTTCCATCGATACGGCAAAGGCAGGGAATGAAACGACCGTACGGAGTGTAGCGTGCTCGCGCGAGCGCTGCGCTCCGGTGCGCCGGTGCGGATGCACGCAAACGGTGCAACTGCGTTGCGCCGTGCTGGTGCAGCACCGCGTGCACCGTGCGGCGCGCGCGTGATCGACGCTTGCACGGAGCTTGCTTGATGCTTGCTCGCCGTCCGGCGCAGGCCGGACAAACCGAGGGTTCATCGACATGGGCCGATGCCGCGCGCCGTCCGGTTCGTCAGCCGCCGCGTTGCCGATGCAGACCGATTTCAGGAGGAACGCATGACGACCGAGCAACAGGAGCGACCGGTTGTCGCGTCGCCGTACCGTTTCGAGCGGGAAGTGAGTTCCGGCTTCGAGCGGTTCGCGACGCGGCACCGCGAGCTGACGCTCACCACCGTGTTCCAGCCGATCTTCAGCCTCGCGCATCAGCGGGCAGTCGGCTACGAAGCGCTTTTGCGCGCACACGACACGCTCGATCGCGCGGTGTCGCCGCTCGACGTGTTCGGCGATGCCGCGCGCCACGGCGAACTGCTGCAGCTCGACCGGCTCGCGCAGGCGCTGCATCTCGAGAATTTCGCGCTGCTCGGCGCGTCGCGCGAGTGGCTGTTTCTGAACGTGCACCCCGGCGTGCTCACCGACCCGTTCCAGGCGGCCGCGCTGCTCGCGAACCTGAAGCGGCTCGGTATTCCACCGCGCCGGATCGTGCTCGAAGTGCTCGAACAGCGCGCGGACGACGTCGAGCGGCTTGCCGACGCGGTGCGCGCATGCCGCGCGCAGGGCTTCCTGATCGCGCTCGACGATTTCGGCGCCGGGCACGCGAACGTCGAGCGGATCTGGCAACTCGATCCCGACATCGTGAAGCTCGACCGGATCCTGCTGTCGCAGGCCGCGCATCGCACGGGGCCGACCGCGATCCTGCACGGGCTCGTCGCGCTGCTGCACGAAGCGGGCAAGCTCGTGCTCGTCGAAGGGATCGAAACGGAGCACGACGCGCAGGTCGCGCTCGCATGCGAAGCCGATTTCGTGCAGGGCTACTACTTCGGCCGGCCGGCGCCCGGCCTGCCCGATAGTGCCGCTGCGACCGGCTGCATCGGCGAGCTGACCGAGCGCTTTCGCGAGCAGGCCGATGCGCGCGAGCGGCGCGACGCGCAGCGGCTCGCGCCTTATCTGCGCGCATTCGAGCGCGCAGCCGAACGCCTCGCGGCCGGCGAGCCGCTCGACGACGTGTGCTGGAACTTCCTCGCGCTCGACGATGCGGCGCGCTGCTTCCTGCTCGATGCGCGTGGCCGGCAGGCCGGCCGCAACATCGTGCTGCGCGCCGATCGCGCGCCGCGCGAGACGCGTTTTTCGCCGCTGTCCGAGGCGCAGGGCGCGAACTGGCTGAGGCGGCCGTATTTCCGCACGGCGATCGCGGAGCCGGGGCGCGTGCAGGTGACGCGGCCGTATCTGTCGATCAACGAGGCGCAGCCGTGCGTGACGCTGTCGATCGCGATCCGGATCGGCGATGCGCAGTGCGTGCTGTGCGGCGACATCGACTGGACAGAGGGCTGACGCGCAGGGTGGCGCACGGTACGCGGCTCGGCTAGGATGCGCGCATTGTCCCGACGAATCGCGCTGCCATGAACCGACCCGCTGCTGCTGCCGTGCTCCTCGAAGTGATCGCCACGACCGTCGCCGATGCGAAGGCCGCCGCGCGCGCCGGCGCCGACCGGCTCGAACTCGTGACCGCGATCGGCGAAGGCGGACTCACGCCGAGCATCGGGCTGATCGAAGCGGTCGTCGCCGCGGTGTCGATTCCGGTGAACGTGATCGTGCGTCCGCACAGCCGCGCGTTCGTCTACGACTCGGACGATCTGCGCGTGATCGAGCGCGACGTGCGCGCGGCCGTCGCGGCCGGTGCCAACGGTGTCGTGTTCGGTGCGCTCGACGCGCGCGGCGACGTCGATGTCGATGCGCTCGCGCGCGTGGCGGCGGCAGCGGACGGGCGCGATCTGACGTTCCACCGCGCGTTCGACGTCGCGCGCGATCTGAATGCGGCGTTCGACACGCTGCTGCGCGTGCCGGCCGTCACGTCGGTGCTGACCTCGGGCGGCCATCCGTCGGTGCTCGATGCGACGGCGACGATCGCGCGCATGGTGCGGCACGCCGCGGGCACGACCTGCACGGTGCTCGCCGGATCGGGGCTGACCGTCGATGCGGTCGGAGAATTCGTGCGGACGACCGGCGTGCACGCCGTGCATTTCGGCTCCGGCGTGCGGCCGCGCGGCGAGGTGCTGGCGCCGGTCGACGAGCGGCTCGTTGCGAAAGTGCGGGCGGTACTGGATCGCGCGAAGCAGGCGTAAGCGTGTATCGGCCGCATCGACGTCCGGCGCCGCGTGCGTCAGTCGTAGCGGATCGTCAGGTCCTTCAGGATGTCGACATTGCCCCACTTGAACGCGCAGCGGCGGCCGACCTCGACCGCGGTGCCGTCGCGTATTTCACTGACAGGCGTGCAGCCGCCGGCAATCGTCACCGTCGGCGTGCCTTGCCGTGACAGCGGGAACTCGATCGCCGCATCCTGCGGAATCGTATGCGTGAGCGCGACGTCTTCGATGTAGTCGTCGGGCAGCGTGAAGATCAGCGCGCGGTCGACCTTCAGCGTGTAGTAGTCGTGCTGGAACGGAATGCTGACCACGCAGAGCTCGGTGGTGTGGCCGTTCAGCGTCTGCGACGAACATTTCGGTTCGGCGGCATGTGCGGTAGCGGCGGCGATGCCGAGCACCGCGACGGCGATGTGCTTCATCGTTGGTTATCCCCGTAACGTGATGATGGAACCGCCGACGAGGCCGACGCGCGCAGCGTCCGGCGATCGCGGCGAAGCGCACATGTTAGTGCGGACGCGGCGCCGATGCACGCGCTTCGCCCCGCCGCGCCAATGAAAAAAGCCGGGACGTGTCCCGGCTTTCGTCATGCGGCGCAGCGTGCGACGCTCATGCGCGTTCCGCCAGGGCATCGGCCTCGCTCGCACGAATCCCGAGACGCTCGAACAGCGCGCGATCTTTCTGCGTCTGCGGGTTGCTCGTCGTGAGCAGCTGGTCGCCGTAGAACATCGAGTTCGCGCCGGCGAGGAAGCAGAGCGCCTGCAGGCCGTCGTCGAGCTGTTCGCGGCCGGCCGACAGTCGCACGACCGCCTTCGGCATCGTGATGCGCGCCACCGCGATCGTGCGCACGAATTCGAACGGATCGAGCGGCGCGGTGCCGGCGAGCGGCGTGCCTTCGATTGCGACCAGATTGTTGATCGGCACCGATTCCGGATACGGAATTCGTGCGGACGACCGGCGTGCGCGCCGTGCATTTCGGCTCGGGCGTACGGCCGCGCGGCGAGGTGCTCGCGCCGGTCGACGAGCGGCTCGTTGCGAAAGAGGGGGCGGCGATCGATGGCGCGGCCCGGGACGTGTGAAGCGATCGTTCCCGCGCCGTCACGTGTTCCGCACGAACCAGGTCCGCTTCGCGCTCGCGAGCAGCGCGCGATAGACGAGCCACGACACGGCGAAGGTTGCCGGCGCCGACAGCGACGCGGCAAACCCGCTCGCGTGGTTCAGTGCGAGCCCGGCGAACGCGCCCGCGAACCATGCGGCGAGCCCGCCCGGATTGAAGGTCGGCACATGCGCGTCGCGGCATTCGACGTCGTCGCCGACGAGCTCGCCGTAGCGCGCGGACAGGATATGTGCGAGCGCGACGCCGACCCACGCGACGACGAAGATGCCCTGATACGCGAGCGCCTGCAGGATCCGCGAGAAGACGTCGGCCATCATCAGCGCATAGACGACCGCACCCACCACGAGCGCCCATACGAATTTCGGCGCACGCAGGCCGGCCACCTTCTGGAAGAACGCCTGCATGTTGACCGTCGCGAGGTAGTAGTTCGCGGTGTTGATGCGCGACTGCGTGACCCAGACGAACAGCAGGCCCCACAACCCCATCAGCTTCAGCAGCGCGAGCACGACCGACACTTCGGATAGCATACCGAGTCCCGGAATCGTGCCGACCAGATAAATGCCGGCCGCACCGTTCAGCAGGAACGTGACGAGGTAGAACGGCATCCCGAAGTTGAAGCGGCCGTGATAGCGCGCGTCCTGCCTGCGGCCGAAGCGCGCGTAGTCGAACGTGAACATCATCAGCACCCAGACGCCCATGTAGTAGACGAAGCAATGCCACCATCCGCCGGCCGGCGCGCCGCCGGCCGGGCCGATGTCGAGCCACGCGGCGTGATAGCCGTATTCGGCCGTCGCGAGCCCGACCGCCGCGAGCAGCCCGAGCAGGTAGAACGGCAGCAACACGCCGTTGAACTTGTCGAGCCAGTGCTGCACGCTGCCGAACACGAGCGGCACGCTGTAGCCGACGACGAGCAGCGCGGCCCATTTGTAGTCGAGCGCCGGAAACAGGTGATGCGCGGCAATCGCGATCACCGAGCCTTCGAACACCGCGTAGTAGATGGCCGTCGCGAAGAAGATCAGCGTCGCGAGCGCAGCGCCGGCGCTGCCGAACAGCACACGCGAGAATAGTGCGACCGACAGCCCGGTGCGGATCGCGTAGCGGCTGATGATCGTGTTGACGGCGCCGTACGACACCACCGACAGCGCCATGCCGATCAGCGCGTTGCGCGCGCCGTAGGTAAGCGCGAGCGTCGCGCCGACGACGATGTAGAACACCGCGCTGCACACGGCCCACCACGCCATCGTCAGCGAGAAGGGCGGCATGCGCGCGTGATCGGGAATGGCGAGCGTCGACAGGTCGAGATCCTCGTCGGTGCGGGCCTGAGCCAGGTTGGCCATGAGCGTGCTCCTTGGTGAGCGAAACGGCGAACGACGTCGCGGCTGCGGTGCATGCGCTCCGCAGGGTTGCCCCGACGTCGGGCGGGCAACCGGTCCGGCAGAAACGACGCGCAAGCGTCCCCGCCGCGCGCCGCGCGGTCGCGCGGGCGGGAAACGGAATACGTAGTCGGAAAATGAACCGCGCAGGCGGCCGTGCCGCGGCGCGGGGCCCGGTACGGCGGCCGGGCGTCCTGCGTTCAGTCCTGCAGCATGGCGCGCAGCAGCGCGAGGCGTCGCTGGTACTCGCGGCGCGCGGCGAGCGCGTCGGCCATCGTCACGCGCACGAAGCGCGCGCGATGGTTGGGCTGCATCTGGCCGATCAGGTCCATGTCGGCGCTGATCACGGTGCCGATCGTCGCGTAGCCGCCACCAGACACCGCGTCGCGATGCAGGATGATCGGCTCGAGCCCTGCCGGCACCTGGATCGAGCCGATCGGATAGCACGCGTCGACGATGTTCGACGGATCGGCGCCCGCGCCGAACGGCTGCTCGCGCGGCCGGAACTGCAGCGGGCGGCCGTTCTTGTAGCGATAGCCGATGCGGTCCGCCTCGGGCGCGACGGTCCATTCGTCGTCGAAGAACGTATGCGCCGATTCGTCGCTGAGACGGTAGTGGTAGAGGCCGGTCAGCACGCGCAGCTCGACCTGGCTGTCGAGCGGCCGGCACACGGCGGACGGCAGCTCGCGGCCTTCGCGGCCCGGCTCGCGCGCTGCGCCGACCGGCAGCCGGTCGCCTTTCTGCAGACGCCGGCCCGCGTGGCCGCCGATCGCGCCGAGCGCATACGTCGAGCGGCTGCCGAGCACGACCGGCACGTCGATGCCGCCCGCGACGGCGAGATACGCACGCGCGCCACCCTTCACGTAGTTGAACGACAGCACGCTGCCCGCGCGGATGCGCAGCGCCACGTTGCAGCGCTGGCCGACGCCGTCGATTTTCGGCGTCATTTCCGCGCCGGTCACGGCGATCAGCGCGTCGGTGTGGAACAGCAGCTCCGGGCCGAGCAGCGTGCATTCGAGCACGGCCGCCTGCTCGGGATTGCCGACCAGCAGGTTCGCCGCGCGCGATGCGTACTGGTCGAGCGAGCCCGACGGCGGAATGCCGACGTGGTAGTAGCCTTGCCGGCCCATATCCTGGACCGAGGTCGCGAGGCCGGGCTTCACGACCTCGATCAGCTTGTGCGCGTCAGCTTGCATGCAGCACCTCGACGAGAGAACGGTTGTATGCATCGGGATCGCGCCGGAATGCGTCGAGCGAGAATTTCACGGGGCGCACGCGCAGCGAGAACGTGCCCGCTTCGACGGCCGCGACGGCCGCGTCGTACGCGGCGCGATCGATCGGCTGGAACTTCACGATGTCGCCGGGGCGGAAGAACACCATGAAGTCGCGCAGATAGTCGAGCCGCTGTTCGGGGTCGAAGATCGGCGCCGGCGTCACGCCGAACATCTGGTAGCCGCCCGCGCCGCGCACCGAGTAGATGCAGCCGAAGCAGCCGCCATGGCCGACCGTCAGCTTCGGCGTGTCGGTGCGCGGCCGCAGGTATTTCGGCACTTCGAGCTGGCGTTCGCGTTCGACCATCTGGTACATGAACGGCAGGCCCGCGACGAAGCCGACCATCGACACGAACCACGGCGCGCCCGAGTGCGCGGCGATGAATTCGTCGACGTCGCGCTTGCCGTTGATGCGCGCCGCGTATTCGAGATCGGTCGACGACGGATCCTGATGACGCTCGCGGAACCGCATCATCGTCTCGTGCGTCCACGGATCGTTGTAGAGCACCGGCACCTCGACGATGCGCGTGTCGAGGTCGAGCGACGCTTCGCCGACGTCGGCTTCGATCGACTTCAGCAGCGCGACGAGCGCGTCGGGCGCGATCGTGTCCGGGTCGTAGCGCACCTGGTAGGACGCGTTGGCCGGGCAGATCTCGGTGATGCCGGGCACCGCGCGGCGCTGCAGCTCGCGCGTGATCGCGGTGCCCTTGAAGAAGGCGTCGAGCGACATCGCTTCGCTGATCTCGACGAACACGAACTCATCGCCGCCGAACGTATAGCGGGTCGTCACAGCGCCTCCCCGACGCGTGTCGCGTCTGCGTTTACGTTGAGGTTTGCGGATTCGGATTCGGACCGGCTCGCGGCGGCGGCCGCCGCGTCGAGCGCCGCACGCCATCGCGGCATCCACGCCTCGAGGAAATTCGTGTGATAGCGGCCGGCGCGGACGTCGGCGTCTGCGAGCAGCGCGGCGTGCAGCGGCGCGGTGGTCTTCATGCCGCCGACCTGCAGTTCGCCGAGCGCGCGCGACAGACGCTGCAGCGCCGCTGCCCGGCTCTCGTCGTGCACGATCAGCTTTGCGAGCAGCGAGTCGTAGAACGGCGGCACGACGCAGCCCGGATAGAGCAGCGAGTCGACACGCACGCCAGGGCCGGTCGGCCACACGAGCGCATCGATTCGGCCGGGATTCGGGCGGAAGTCCTGCAGCGGGTCTTCCGCATTGATCCGGCATTCGAGCGCCGCGCCGCGCATCGCGATGTCCTGCTGCGCGAAACGCAGCGGTTCGCCGTCGGCGATGCGCAGCGTTTCGCGTACGAGGTCGATGCCGGTGATCGCTTCGGTCACCGGATGCTCGACCTGGATGCGCGTGTTCATCTCGATGAAGTAGAACTCGCCGCGCGTGTCGTCGAACAGGTATTCGAGCGTGCCCGCACTGCGATAGCCGACTTCGCGCGCGAGACGCGTCGCCGATGCGCACAGCTCGGCGCGCAGCGCCGGCGTCAGCGAGGGCGACGGCGCTTCCTCGAGAATCTTCTGGCGGCGGCGCTGCAACGAGCATTCGCGTTCGAACAGATGGACGACGTCGCGCCCGTCGCCGAGCACCTGCACTTCGATGTGCCGCGCGCGCGCAATGAAGCGCTCCAGATAGACGCCGCCGTCGCCGAACGCGGCCTGCGCCTCGCGCTGCGCGAGCGGCAGCTCGGCCTCGAGTTGCGCCGCATCGTGCGCGACGCGAATGCCGCGCCCGCCGCCGCCGGCGGCCGCCTTGATCATGACCGGATAGCCGATGCGCGCGGCCACCTCGCGCGCGGCGTCGAGCGACTGCACGACGCCGTCGCTGCCGGGCACCGTCGGCACGTTCGCGCGCCGCGCGGTGTCGCGTGCACGCGCCTTGTCGCCCATCGTCGCGATCACCTGCGCGTCCGGGCCGACGAAGACGAGGCCGGCCGCTTCGACCTGCGCGGCGAATGCGGCGTTCTCGGAGAGGAAGCCGTAGCCCGGATGGATCGCATCCGCGCCGCATTGCCGTGCGGCGTCGAGGATCGCGGCCGGATTCAGGTAGCTCTTCGCCGCGTGCGAGGAGCCGATGTGGATCGCTTCGTCGGCCATGCGCGCGGCGAGGCTGTCGCGGTCCGCATCGCTGACCACGGCGACCGCGCGCATCCCGAGCTCGTGCGCGGCGCGAATCACGCGCACCGCGATTTCGCCGCGGTTCGCGACCAGCACGGTGCGGATGCGCGACGGGCGATAGAACGCGTCGCAGGAAATTGCCCGATTCATCGCGTCACCCCTCGATCCGCATCAGCACCTGCCCCGCGTCGACGGGCTCGCCGTCTTCGACGAGCAGCTCGACGACGCGCCCCGGCACCTCGGACTCGATCTCGGTGAACTGCTTCATCACTTCGACGAGGCCGACGACCGCGCCGGCGGCCACCGTCGCATCGAGCGCGACGTAGTAGTCCGCATCGGGCGACGGGCGCCGGTAGAAGGTGCCCGGCAGCGGGCTGACGATGTCGTGCAATGCCATCTCTGTGTCTCCTTGAATCAGTGTTGGGCGGCAAGCGGCCGCGGGCCGGCGGTGCGGATGCCTTCGCGGGTCAGCGCGTCGCGCGTCTCGCGCACGAGCGCGAGTGCGCCTGGCGTATCGCTGTGGATGCAGACCGAATCGAAATCGATGTCGATGTCGTCGCCATCGACCGTGCGCACCTTGCCGTCGACGCAGGCGCGCAGCACCTTGTCGGCGACCTGGCGCGCATCGAGCCGGCCGACGCGGCGCGTAAAGACGATCGAGCCGCTGCGGTCGTAGTCGCGGTCCGCATAGAACTCGCGCACCACCGGCTGGCCGTATTCGGCGGCGACGCGGTACGTGGCCGACGCTTCCATGCAGTACAGCAACAGGCCCGGATCGATGCGCTGCAGCGTTTCGATCAGCAGCCGCGAGAACGTCTCGCTGGCGGCCGCGTGCATGTACAGCGCACCGTGCGGCTTCACGTGCTGCAGGCTCACGCCGTTCAGCCGCGCGAACTCGCGCAGCGCGCCGAGCTGATACACGATGTCGTTGACGAGCGCCTGCGGCGATTCGGCGATCGTGCGGCGACCGAAGCCGACCAGGTCGCGAAAGCCGGGGTGCGCGCCGATGCCGACGCCGGCGTCGCGCGCGAGCTGCACCGTGCGCGCCATGATGTTCGGGTCGCCGGCATGAAAGCCGGTGGCGATGTTCGCCGAGCTGATCAGCGGCATGATCTGCTCGTCGACGCCGTCGCCGATCGTCCACGGGCCGAAGCCTTCGCCCATGTCGGAATTCAGGTCGACGCTGTGCTTCCTCATACGGTGTGTTCCTCCAGGTTCTCCGGTTCGCCGGCGTCGGTACGCCTGTCGAAACCGTGTGACCCGAGGTTAGCCGCGCGCAGCGAGTCAAAATAGTTCTATTTTTATATGCCGGTGTATCGATTTTTTCGATATCGCCGAAAATGCGCCGTGAGGGCCGCCGCAGCGGGCGCGGCAGGGTTTTCACGGGGCCCGCTTCTGCGTCGCGGCACGGTTGATATGATGTTTATCGCGCTCCATCAGTTTTCCGTCGACCATGGCCCTGACCCTCAGACAGCTCAAGTACTTCGTCGCGACCGCCGAGCTCGGTCAGATCTCGCAGGCCGCGATCCAGCTGACGATCTCGCAGTCCGCGGTGACGAGCGCCATCAAGGAACTGGAGGACAGCCTCGGCACGCAGCTGTTCCTGCGCACGTCGGCAGGCGTCACGCTGACCGATACGGGGCGGCGCTTCCTGAATCACGCGTACGCGATCCTCTCGTCGGTCGACGAGGCGATGCGGATCCCGAACCTCGAGAGCACGCTGACGGGCACGCTCGCGATCGCCGCGAGCTACACGGTGCTCGGCTACTTCCTCCCGCATCACGTGCTGCGCCTGAACACGCTCTATCCGCGGTTGACGATCCATCTGCACGAGCTGAACCGCGAGTCGATCGAGGAAGGGCTGATCGCGGGCCGCTACGACATGGCCGTGCTGCTCACCTCGAACGTGTCGAACCCCGAGCTCGTACTCGAGCCGGTGATCCATTCGGTGCGCCGGCTGTGGGTCGGCGCGCACCATCCGCTGCTCAGGCGCGAGAGCGTCACGTTCGCCGAGGTTGCGCGCGAACCGTTCGTGATGCTGACGGTCGACGAGGCCGGGCAGACGGCGATGCGCTACTGGAACGAGACACCGTATCGGCCGAATGTGATCCTGCGCACGTCGTCGGTCGAGGCCGTGCGCAGCATGGTCGCGAACGGCACCGGCGTCGCCGTGCTGTCCGACATGGTATATCGGCCGTGGTCGCTGGAAGGGCGGCGCATCGAGACGATCCTGCTGCGCGACCCGGTACCGCCGATGAGCGTCGGCCTCGCATGGCGCAAGAACATCGAGCTGAGCCCCGCGATGCATGCGGTGCGCGATTATTTCCGGCACACCTTCATGGAGCCGAGGACGATCGGCGGCGGCGCGTGAGTGCCGCCGTGCCGTGCAGGTATGCGAACCGTACGGCAACGAAAAAGCCGGGACGCATCCCGGCTTTTTCATCGGGCGGGCGAACCCGCGGTGCGCGGCGCGCTTACGCGTCGGCCGACATCGCATCGGCCTCGCTCGCACGAATCCCGAGACGCTCGAACAGCGCGCGATCTTTCTGCGTCTGCGGGTTGCTCGTCGTGAGCAGCTGGTCGCCGTAGAACATCGAGTTCGCGCCGGCGAGGAAGCACAGCGCCTGCAGCCCGTCGTCGAGCTGTTCGCGGCCGGCCGACAGTCGCACGACCGCCTTCGGCATCGTGATGCGCGCCACCGCGATCGTGCGCACGAATTCGAACGGATCGAGCGGCGCGGTGCCGGCGAGCGGCGTGCCTTCGATCGCGACCAGATTGTTGATCGGCACCGATTCCGGATACGGATTCAGGTTCGCGAGCTGCGAGATCAGCCCCGCGCGTTCGCGGCGCGATTCGCCCATCCCGATGATGCCGCCGCAGCACACGTTGATCCCCGCGTCGCGCACGCGGTCGAGCGTGTCGAGGCGGTCCTGGTACGTGCGCGTCGAGATCACCTGCCCGTAGAACTCCGGCGACGTGTCGAGGTTGTGGTTGTAGTAGTCGAGGCCCGCGTCGGCGAGCTGCTTCGCCTGCTCGTCCTCGAGCATCCCGAGCGTCATGCAGGTCTCGAGGCCGAGCGCCTTCACGCCGCGCACCATCTCGGTCAGCGCAGGCATGTGGCGCTCCTTCGGGTTGCGCCATGCGGCGCCCATGCAGAAGCGGCTCGCGCCGTTCGCCTTCGCGGCGCGCGCGGCGTCGAGCACCGCGTCGACGTCCATCAGCTTCTCGGCCTTCAGGCCCGTGTCGTGATGCGCGGACTGCGAGCAATAGCCGCAGTCTTCCTCGCAGCCGCCGGTCTTGATCGACAGCAGCGTCGACAGCTGCACGGCGTTCGCGTCGAAGTGCTCGCGATGCACCTGCTGCGCACGGAAGATCAGATCGTTGAACGGCAGCTCGAACAGCGCGACGACGTCGGCGACGCGCCAGCGCTGCGGCGACGGCGCTGCCACGGGAATCGCGTCGGGTTGCGCGGCGGCGGTCTGGGCTTGGGTCATTTCGTTTTCCTGTCCTGACTGGAGGGGTGAGATCGGGGAGTCAACGCTGCGCGGCGCGCAGCGTGTCGACGAGCGCGGCGATGTCGAGCGTCGCCGCGGCGGATTCGGGGTCGGCCGGCGCCATGTGGGCGATGCGGCCGAGCAGCGGTGCGCGATGCTCGCGCGCGAGCCAGTCGCGAATCGTCGCGACGTTCTCGTCCGCGTAAGTCATCGCCGGATCGACGTGGTTCGCGACCCAGCCGGCAAGCGTGAGCCCGCGCGCCGCGATCGCGTCGGCCGTCAGCAGCGCATGGCTGATGCAGCCGAGCCGCATGCCGACCACGAGCACGACCGGCAGGCCGAGCGCGACTGCGAGATCGGCGGTGTCCTGCGTGTCGTTCAGCGGCACGCGAAAGCCGCCGACGCCTTCGACGACGACGATGTCCGCACGCGTCAGCGCGTCGCGATGGCATGCGACGATCGTGTCGATGTCGAGCGTCACGTGCTCGTGCGCGGCGACGATGTGCGGTGCGGCGGGCGCCTTCAGCAGGAACGGCGTGCGCAACTCGGGCGGCAGCACGACGCTCGCGGCCGCATCGAGCTGGTCGGCGTCTTCGTTGCGCCACACGCCGTCGCGCTCATAGGCGCCGGCCGCGACCGGCTTCATCGCGGCCGCGCGTAGCCCGTGCCGCGCGAAGCCGTGCAGCAGCGCGGCCGACACGAAAGTCTTGCCGATCTCGGTGTCGGTGCCCGTGACGAACAGCGAAAGCGGTGTGCTCATGCGGCCTCCTCGCTTGCACGCAGCAGCGCGGTTTCGAGCCGCGCGAGATCGTCGAACGAATGCGCGGCCGACAACGAGATGCGCAGCCGCGAGGTGCCGGCCGGCACCGTGGGCGGCCGGATCGCGGGCACCCACAGGCCGTGCGCGTCGAGCGCGCGCATCGCGGCGAGCGTCGCATCGTTGCTGCCGATGACGAGCGGCTGCACGGCCGTGTGCGAGTCGACCGGCTGCCAGCGCGTGCGGCGCAGCAGGGCGCGCGTGCGTTCGATCAGTGCGGCGAGGTGCGCGCGCCGCGCGTCGCCTTCGTCGCCGGCGATCACCTTCAGGCTCGCCGACACCGCATGCGCGACGGCCGGCGGTGCGGCCGTCGTGAAGATGTAGCTGCGCGCGCGCTGGATCAGCCACTCGATCACCGTCTCGTGCGCGACGACGAATGCGCCCGCGACGCCGGCCGCCTTGCCGAGCGTGCCGACATAGACGAGATGCGGCGAACGCAGCGCGGCCGCCGCGAGCGCGCCGCGGCCTTGCGGGCCGAGCACGCCGAAGCCGTGCGCGTCGTCGACGACGAGCCATGCGCCGTGGCGTTCGGCAAGCGCGAGGAGCTCGGCGAGCGGCGCGATGTCGCCGTCCATGCTGAACACCGTATCGGTGACGATCAGCTTCGTCTGCGACGTGCACGCCTCGAGCAACGCGCCGAGCGCGGCCGTATCGGCATGCGGATAGACCTGCACGGTGGCGCGCGACAGCCGCGTGCCGTCGATCAGCGACGCGTGGTTCAGCGCGTCGGAGAAGATCGTCGCGTCCTTGCCGGCGAGCGCGGTGACCGCCGCGAGGTTCGCCATGTAGCCGGTGCTGAAGTACAGCGCGCGCGGCGCGTCGGAGAAGCCGCCCGCGAAGCCCGCGAGTTCGTCCTCGAGCTTCGCGTGCGCGCGCGAGTGACCGCCGAGCAGATGCGAGCCGCCGCTGCCGGAGCCGTAGCGCTGCGCGCCTTCGGCGAACGCAGCGACGAGCGCCGGATGCGCGGCGAGGCCGAGGTAGTCGTTGCTCGCAAACCCGACGATCTCGCGGCCGTTCACGATCATGTGCGCGTCGCAGGCGCTGTCGGCCGTGCGACGCACGCGGCGCAGCCCTTGCGCATCGAGATCGGCGAGGCCGCGCTGCAGCGTATCGAGCAGGTTCATCGTGCACTCTCCGCGAGCGTGGCCTCGAGCGTATCGCGCGTGCGCTGCGCGAGCCAGGCGATGTCGTCGTCGCTCAACACGTACGGCGGCATCAGGTAGACGGTCGTGCCGATCGGCCGCAGCAGCAGTTCGTGCTCGAGTGCGCGCTCGAAGAAGCGCCGCGAGAAGCCGCGCGCCGCGTCGCCGTCGAGCGCGACGTCGAACGCGAACAGCGTGCCGCGCTCGCGCAGGTGGCGCACCTCCGGATGGGCGGTGAGCGGCGCGAGCGCGGCGCGCAGCGCGGCCGACTTGCGCGCGTTGCTCGCGAGCACGTCGTCGCGCGCAAACAGGTCGAGCGTCGCGACCGCCGCGCGGCATGCGAGCGGATTGCCGGTGTACGAGTGCGAGTGCAGGAAGCCGCGCGTCGTGTCGTCGTCGTAGAACGCGGCGAACACGTCGTCGCGCGTCAGCACGAGCGATAGCGGCAGATAGCCGCCGCTGATGCCTTTCGACAGGCACAGGAAGTCGGGCCACACGCCGGCCTGCTCGCACGCGAAGAACGTGCCGGTGCGGCCGCAGCCAACCGCGATTTCGTCGGCGATCAGATGCACGTCGAATTCGTCGCAGAGCGCGCGCAGCCCGCGTACGTACGACGGATCGTGCATCGCCATCCCGGCCGCGCACTGCACGAGCGGCTCGACGATCAGCGCGGCGATTCGCTCGCCGCGTTCGATGAACAGGCGGCGCACGTCGGCAAGCGCGCGGCCCGCAACGTCGGCGGCCGTTTCGCCCGGCAGCGCGCCGCGCGCGTCGGGCGACGCGACGACGTGCGCGTGGCGGATCAGCGGATCGTACGCGTCCTTGAACAGCGCGACGTCGGTCACGCCGAGCGCGCCGATCGTTTCGCCGTGGTAGCCGTTCGCGACGCACGCGAATTCGCGCTTATCGGCGCGGCCGCGGTTGCGCCACGCGTGAAAGCTCATCTTCAGCGCGATCTCGACGGCCGACGCGCCGTCCGATGCGAAGAACGCATGGCCGAGCGTGTTCGCAGTCAGCGCATGCAGTCGCTCGGCGAGCTCGATCGCGGGCTCGTGCGTGCAGCCGGCGAGCATCGCGTGTTCGAGCGTATCGAGCTGGTCCTTCAGTGCGGCGTTGATGTCGGGATTCGCATGGCCGAACAGATTGACCCACCACGAGCTGATCGCATCGAAGTAGCGGCGCCCGTCGCGGTCGTACAGCCATACGCCCGCGCCGCGCGCGACGGGAACGAGCGGCAGGCGCTCGTGGTGCTTCATCTGGGTGCAGGGATGCCAGACCGCGCGCAGGCTGCGCGCGACCCAGTCGTCGGGGGCTGACGTACTCAAGGCGACTCCGGGGGTAAAACGGCGGCGCGCGGCATCGTCGGACGCGGCGCGCACACGGGGACAGCCATCGTGCGGCCGACGGCGCGCACGACACGAAAACGCGCAGAGATTAGCGTGTTCCGCGGCCCCTTGCACTAGCGGTTACAAACGCCGCAAAGCCTTGTGGGACGGGAGTTCGGCGCAGATCGGGACCGCTCGCGACGGTACGCTCGAGATCGCCCGAAATGGCCGCAGATGACGACGTTCGAGTGACACCCCCCGACAGAAAAAAATCGTGGGCGGCGCGGTGCCGCGGCGTGCGGAATAAGGGGAACGATGGAGAAAGCGGTGATCGAGGCGCGGCGCGCGGCTTGTATCGCGAGTGTGCGTCGAGCGACGGTGTGCGATCGAAGACGACGACGGCGAAGGTGACGACGCCGGACACGCGCGCGGCGCAGCACGGCGCGCCACGTACCGCGTACGCCGGCGCGCGCCGTCGAAAACGAAACGAAAGGGAAGCGGAAAAGAAAGCGCGCGTCAGCGCGACGCGAGCGCGCGCGTATCGGCGCCGTGCGCGCCGGTATCGTCGTTGTCGGCCGTCTGCGTGTTCGCGTTCCATACGACGCGATCGTTCACCGCATACAGCCGGCACGGGCCGGCGCCCTGCTTGGCGCAGTTGTCGAGCGCGAGCGCCATCGGATCGTCGCCGCCTTCGGCCCACGACCATGCGCCTTCGGACGATACCGCGAACGCGCGGCTCGGATGCTGGTTCAAAAAGCGGCGATAGCCTTCGCGGCCCGCTTCGTCGACATAGGGCACCGCGTCGACGGCGTCGATCGACGCGTAGCCGGTCGCCTTCGGCTCGTGCGGGCTCGCGACCGCATAGCGGACGGCGGTCGGCAGATTCAGTTCGGCGAGGAACGCGTGCACGGCGGGCCACCAGACGGGCACGCCGTCGCGATCGATGATCAGCCGGTGCGCATCGTCCTTGTAGCGGCCGAAATCGATGAACTGCGCCTGCGTACCGTGCGCCACGTATGCATCGTGCATTTGCGACACGAGCGCGGGCGTCCATACCGAATCGTTGTCGCCGTACAGCCAGAGCGAGCGCACGGCCGTGTGGGCGCCGTACTGGTCGAACGCGTCGACGAGATTCTTCTGCCAGCCGTCGCAGAGATCCTGGCGCAGCCCGCCGGAGAAGTTGATGATGCCGCGCACACCGGGCGCCGCTTCGGTGCCGTACGCGACCGACACGAGGCCGCCGTGCGACGTGCCCGCGACGACGATGCGCGATGCGTCGACGTACGACTGCTGCGACATGTAGCGGATCGTCGCGGCGACGTCGGCGGCCTGCGCGAGGCCGTTTTTCTCGACGTTGCAGCCTTCCTGCCGATAGGTGCCGCCGGAGCCCGCAAAACCCTGGCGGTTCGGCGCGATCACCGCATAGCCGCGGCGCACGAATTCGCGCGCGAACGCGAGCGGGCGGCTGCGCGGCTGCTGATGGAGATCGCCGGTGTTCTTGCCGTGATTGAAGACGACGAGCGGGAACGGGCCGGGGCCGTCCGGCTTGAACAGCGTCGCTTCGAGCGTGACGGTGCCCGACGCGTCGGCCGGGATGCGCAGAATGCGCTCGTTGAGATCGGCCGCGACCTGCGGCAGGCCCGAGTCGCCGTAATCGAAGCGCTCGGCATGGGCGAGCGACTTGCCGGCCGCGCCCGCATCGGCATTTGCGTTCGGCAGCGTACCGGCCTGAGCGGCCGACAGCGCGCACGCCGCCATCCATCCCACCACTACCTTGCTGAACGCCATTCGTAAGCCCTGCCATGCAACAGACCCGATCGAAGGCCATCCTAGCCCGACAAATTCAGGTTGTGCAATGCAGGAATTACCCGGCGTCTGACACAGCAAGTATTTGTCAGCGCTCGCTTACATCGCCGTCGACATAGCGCCAGAAACCGTGTTCGTCGCGCGTGAAGCGGCTCGTCTCGTGCAGCCGGTACGCGCGGCCGCCCACCTTGTAGCGGGCCACGAATTCGACCTCGGCATGCGTTTCGTCGAGCGTCGCGTGGCGTTTGATCGCGAGCCCGAGCCAGCGCGGCGCGTCGGGCGCGTCGGGGTCGATGTCGAGATCCGGCGGGCAAGTGCGCGCGTCCCAGGTCGCGCGCAGGTAGTCGACGGCGCCGAGCACGTAGGCGGTATACCGCGAACGCATCAACTCGAGTGCGCTCGGCGCGGGCGCGCCGCCGTCGATGAAGCGGCCGCAGCAGTCCGCATAGCGCGGCGGCGTGGCTTTGCCGCCCGTCGCGGGGGACGCGCCGCCGCACGGGCAGGCATCAGGTCGGTTCGGAATCATGCGTAACAGGAATTAACGACGAAGCGTTGTGAATGGCGATCACCAGCTCAGCTCTACGCCGTCGTACTGGAAGAATCGGCCGTTCGACTGCGAGACGTCGGCGCCGGCCTCGGCAATGACGCGGCGCATGCCCGTCACGCTCGTCGCCGGATCGATTGCGGCCTGCGCGCCGCCCATGTCGGTGCGCACCCAGCCCGGGTGCAGCGAAATGCAGGCGGCATGGCGCGTCTGCAGCGACGCGATGCGCAGCACGTCGTTCAGTGCGGCCTTGCTCGCGCGATAGAGCCAGCCGGTCGTGCCGGTCGCCTCCGAGATGCTGCCCATCCGGCTCGACACGACGGCGAGTACGCCGCGCGCGTCCTCGACGAGCGGCAGCAGGATCGGCAGCAATTGCATCGGCCCGCGCACGTTCGTATGCATGACCGTATCGAAATCGTCGGAGGCGATCGTCTCGACGCCTTCGGTGCGCGGCCCGTAGATGCCCGATACGACGACGGCCACATCGAGCCGTTCGCCGTCGAGCTGCCAGCCGAGCGCGGCGATCTGCTCGGGCTGCGTGATGTCGAGCGCATGCGCGTGCGCGCCGAGCGCGCGCAGCGCTGCGAGCGACGCGTCGTCGCGCGCGGTCGCGATCACGTTCCAGCCGTCGCGCCGGTATTGCCGGACGAACTCGCGGCCGAGGCCGCGCGATGCGCCGACGATCAGTACGGTTTTCATGTTCGCCGCTCCTTTTACGGTGCGATGCCGGCGCGTCGCGGGACGATCGCGGCGCGCGACGCGATGGGTGCGTCGCGACGCACGCGTTCGGCGCTCAGCAGTTGCCGTCGCCGTGCTTCAGCGTATCGGCGACCGACTGCGCGACCGCATCGAGCCGCGCGGCGTCGGCCGCGATGATGTCGTTGTCCGGCGCGTGTTCGCCGCGCGCGGTCAGCGACGCGACGCAGCGCCGATACGTCTCCTCGAGCGAATCGAAGTTCGACACGGCCATCCCGAGGTTGCGCATCCGGCCGTCGTGCACGCCGTACACGAGTGCATGCACGGTCAGCGACTGGCCGCGCGCCCATGCGTCGTTGACGATCGTCGTGCGGCAGACGTTGACGACCTGCTCGATCGCGTTCAGCTCGATCAGGCGGCGATAGCGCGCTTCGCCGACCGGCCATTCGTCGAGCAGCGCCGCGTGGCGCTCGCGCACGTCCTGCACGTGGTGCAGCCAGTTGTCGGCGAGGCCGACGCGGCGGTTGTGCAGGGCCGCGTTCACGCCCGAGCAGCCGTAGTGGCCGACCACCATGATGTGCTTCACGCGCAGGATGTCGACCGCGAACTGGATCACCGACAGGCAGTTCAGGTCGGTGTGGACGACGACGTTCGCGATGTTGCGGTGGACGAACACTTCGCCCGGCGGCAGGCCGATGATCTGGTTCGCCGGCACGCGCGAGTCGGAACAGCCGATCCACAGGTACTCCGGCGCCTGCTGATCGGCGAGGCGCGCGAAGAACTGCGGATCGTCGGCGAGTTGGCGCTTGACCCAGGCGTCGTTGTTGTCGAACAGGTGGGAGAGCGGGTGATCTTGGGTATTCATCGTGGTGGTGTCCGTCATCGTGAATCGTTCGATATCGGTTCGGGTGAAACACATCAGGCCGCACGCTGCGCGCCACGCGCCGGCGCACGCTCGGCCGTCGCGCCGAAGCGCTCCGGATAGCGTACGCAGAAGCGCAGCGACGCATCGTACGGAAAGAAATCGGGCAGTTCGCCCTGCAGCAGCTTGTCCTTGCTCGCCTGCCACAGCGCCGGATCGAAGAAGTCGGCGTGATGCTTGAGGAACGCGGCGCGCACGCGCGGATCGCCGAGCAGGAACGGACCGTAAGTCTCGGGAAAGATATCGTGCGGGCCGACGGTATACCACGGTTCGCCGGACAGCTCGTCTTCTTCGTTGCGCGGCGGCGGCACGCGGCGCACGTTGCAGTCGGTCAGGTACTCGATCTCGTCGTAGTCGTAGAACACGACGCGGCCGTGGCGCGTGACGCCGAAATTCTTGTACAGCATGTCGCCGGGGAAGATGTTGGCCTTCATCAACTCCTTCACCGCGTTGCCGTATTCCTTCACGCCGTGCTCGACTTCCGCGTCGGTGCCGTTCTGCAAATAGAGGTTCAGCGGCGTCATCCGGCGCTCGATGTACAGATGCTTGATCACGAGATTGTCGCCCTCGTACTCGAGCAGCGACGGGACTTCCTTCTCGAGTTCGCGCACCAGCGCGTGATCGAGCCGCGCGAGCGGCAGCGCGACGCTCGAATATTCGAGCGTGTCGGCCATGCGTCCGAGCCGGTCGTGGCGCTTCACGAGCAGATACTTCTCCATGATCTGCCGGCGTGTCGTTTCCTTCGGCGGCGGGAAGTGATCCTTGATGATCTTGAACACGTACGGGAACGACGGCAGCGTGAACACGAGCATCACGAGGCCCTTGATCCCCGGCGCGACGATGAAGCGGTCGCTCGAATGCGACAGGTGATGCAGCAGGTCGCGGTAGAACAGGTTCTTGCCCTGCTTCTGCAGCCCGACCGACGTGTAGATCTCGGCCTTCGGCTTGCCGGGCATGATCGTGCAGAGGAAATCGACGTACGCGGACGGCACGTCCATGTCGACGAGGAAGTACGAGTGCGAGAAGCTGAAGATGATCTGCAGCAGGTCGCGGCGCAGCAGCACGGTGTCGAGCGCGAGCAGTCCGGGCCGCACGTGGCGGATCGGCACCGCGAACGGCAGCACGCGATCGGCGTTGATGATGCGGCCGACGATGTACGCGCTCTTGTTGCGGAAGAACAGCGACGACAGCACGTGGATCTGGAAATTCGGCGCTTCGTCGAAGCGGCCGAATTCGTCGTGGATCGCCTGCATCACGCACGCGATGTCGCGCGCGAGATCCTCGAACGGCGGCTCGAGCTGGAAGTTCGTGACGATCCGTTCGAGCGTGACCGCCAGCCCGTCGGTGCCCGGATAGTACGCGCGATACGTCGGCTTCGCGGCCGGCTCGTCGTTCTCGAGGTATTCGGTCGAGATCGCCGGGCGCACGAAGATGAAGTCGTTGTTGAAATACGACCGGTGCAGGATCTTGCAGCACACCGAATTGAAGAAGGTTTCCGCGCACTCGGGCTGGCGGTGCGACGTCAGCAGACCGATGTAATGGAGCTTGATCTGCTGCCAGACTTCGTCGTCGATGCTCTCCGCGTCGTATTCGTCCTGCAGCACCTCGACGCACTCCTGCACGCGCTCGTCGTACGAGGTGATCCGCTCGCGCGCGAGCCGCTGCAGCCCATGCCAGTCGGCGCGCTCGAACAGCGCCTTCGCTTCGACGGCCGCTTCGCGGAAGATCCGGTAGTGGCGGTCGAAGTACTCGAGCATCGACTGTGCGACGTCGAAGCCGATCTGCGACGACAGCAGTTTGGGGAAGTGATTCATTGCGTGCAGGCTCGCTCAAAAGGGGCGGGGGACTGTTCGCTCCAGGCGCCATTTTAGCGCCCAAGTCGCCGTTTCCATGACACCCGGCGCGGCACGCCCGCGTGCGCGAATCGGCATGTTGGCGGCCGTTCGGCGCCGTTCGGAGCATCTTCGCGCAATGATGCCGCTACTGAGCCGATTCCGGCACGAACTTTTTTCGTGCGTCGGCGCCGCGCCCGCTACGGGTTTTGCGCCGCAGCGATAGAATCGACGCAACGCCCGCGGCGGCTTGGCCGTCCGCGCTTCGCACCGACATAACGACGAGACGCCCCACCGATGAACGCACTGGAACACCAACTCGACTATCCGTTCGCCGACACGCTGCCCGCTGCGGGCGACACGTTCGAGGTCGCGCCCGGCGTACGCTGGCTACGCATGCCGCTGCCGTTTTCGCTCGATCACATCAACCTGTGGCTGCTGCGTGACGAGATCGACGGGCAGGCCGGCTGGACCGTGGTCGACTGCGGGATCGCATCGGACGCGATCCGCACGCATTGGGAACAGATCTTCGACGCGCACCTCGACGGCCTGCCGGTGCTGCGCGTGATCGTCACGCACTGCCATCCCGATCACTTCGGTCTCGCGAACTGGCTCTGCGAAGGCGGCGACAAGCGGCGCTGGAACGTGCGGCTATGGATGACGCTCGGCGAATACATGTTCGGCTGCCTGATGGCGGCCGGCAACGGATCGAACGCAGGCGGCGCGGCTGCGGCCGACCATTTCGCGCGCCACGGGCTGACGGACGCCGCGTCGCTCGACAAGCTGCGCAACCGCCGCAGCTATTACTCGGACCTCGTGCCGGCCGTGCCGCCGCGCTACCGGCGCCTGCGCGACGGCGACGCCGTGACGATCGGCACGCGCACGTGGCGCGTCGTGACCGGCTACGGCCATTCGCCTGAACATTGCGCGCTGCACAGTGAAGCGGACGGCGTGCTGATTTCGGGCGACATGGTGCTGCCGCGGATCTCGACGAACGTGTCGGTGTTCGATCTGGAGCCGGAAGCGAACCCGCTCGCGCTCTATCTGCAGTCGCTCGGCCGCTACGAGACGATGGCGCCCGACACGCTCGTGCTGCCGTCGCACGGCAAGCCGTTTCGCGGCGTGCGCACGCGCATCGCGCAGCTGCGCGCGCATCACGACGCGCGGCTCGACGAAGTGCGCGTCGCGTGCGCGGAACGGCCGATGAGCGCGGCCGACATCGTGCCGATCATGTTCCGCCGCCGCGAGCTCGATATCCATCAGATGACGTTCGCGCTCGGCGAAGCGATCGCCCATCTGAACCTGCTGTGGCTGGCCGGCGAACTCGTACGCGAGCAGGGCGACGACGGCGTGCTGCGGTTCCGCATCGCGCGCTGAGCGAGCGCGCTTCTCGCCTCACGCGTGCACGGGCTGCATCGCGCCGCAGCGGCGCGAGCCGCTGCCCGCGCGTGCCGCGGCGTTACTGCACCGCGACCGTCGCGAAGTTCTGCCGTCCGAACGGACTCACGCGATAGCCGCTGACGTTCGCGCGCGTGAGGGCGGCGGCGGTCGGATAGCCGAGGGGAATCCACAGCGCCTGGTCGTGAATGATCTTCTGCGCGGATTCGTACAGTTTCGTGCGCTTGCCCTGATCGGCCGTCGCCTTGCCCTCGGCGATCAGCTTGTCGAGCTGCGCATCGCAGAAGCGCGCGAAGTTGATGCCCGACTTCACCGCGTTGCAGCTGAACAGCGGCGTCAGATAGTTGTCCGGATCGCCGTTGTCGCCGGCCCAGCCCATGAACAGCATGTCATGCTGGCCGAGCTTCGCCTGCTTGATCAGTTCGCCCCATTCGATGACCTTCACGTCGGCCTTCACGCCGATCTTCGCGAGGTCGGCCTGCAGCAGCTCGGCGCCCGCCTTCGGGTTCGGGTTCAGCACGCTGCCGGTCGGACGCGTCCAGATCGTCGTCGAGAAGCCGTTCGGGAAGCCGGCCTGCGCGAGCAGCTGCTTCGCCTTCGCCGGATCGTACGGATACGGCGCGACGTCCTTCGCGTAGCTCCACGTGTTCGGCGGATACGGGTTGTTGGCGGCCGTCGCGGTGTTGTCGAACACGACCTTCAGGTAGGTCGCGCGATCGAACGCGAGGTTCAGCGCTTCGCGCACCTTCGCGTTGTCGAGCGGCTTCTTCTGCGTGTTCAGCGCGACGAACGCCGTCATGAACGCGGGCGTCTGCACGACCTTCAGCGCGCTTTCGCCCTTCGCGGCAAGCACGTCCTGCGGCTTCGGCGACAGCGCGATCTGGCATTCGCCGGCCTTCAGCTTCTGCAGGCGAACCGACGGATCGGGCGTGATCGCGTAAATCAGCCGGTCGACCTTCGGCTTTGCGCCCCAGTACGACGGATTCACGTCGTAGCGGATCAGCGCGTCCTTCGTGTAGCTCTTCAGCACGAACGGGCCGGTGCCGATCGGCTTCGCGTTCAGGTCGACCTGCTTGCCGGCCTTCAGCAGCTGGTCCGCGTATTCGGCCGAGTAGATCGACGCGAAGCCCATCGTCAGGATCGGCACGAAGGTCGCGTTCGGTTCGTTCAGCACGAACTTCACCGTGAGATCGTCGACCTTCGAGACCGACTTCACGAGCTTCGCGAGCCCCATCGACTGCGCGTGCGGGAAGCCGCTCGCGCCGGCGACCTTGTGCCACGGATTCGCGTCGTCGAGCATCCGGCTGAATGTGAACACGACATCGTCGGCGTTGAGCGGGCGGCTCGGCTTGAAGTAGTCGGTCGTCTGGAACGCAACGTTCGGACGCAGATGGAACGTGTACGTGAGGCCGTCCGCGCTCGCTTCCCACTTGTCGGCGAGCGCCGGCGCGACCTTCTTCGCGGCTTCGTCGTACGACACGAGCGTGTTGAAGATCACGTCGGCCGACGCATTCGTCGTGACGAGCGAGTTGTACTGGACGACGTCGAAGCCGTCCGGGCTCGACTCGGTGCAGACGGTGAGCGGCTTGGCCGCGACGAGGCCGGGGGCGGCGAGTGCGGCGGCGACGGCGGCCGCGGCGAACAGCTTGACCTGCATGGAATCTCCCTCGTGACTTGTGCGTTCTGCGGATGACGAATGGCCGGCGCGCGATCACGGCGGCGGGCCGGCGCGGCTGCCGGATAGCATACCGTCAAAGCGCGCGCGGCGTGAAAAAAGGCGACCGAACGCGGCGAATTGGCGGGAATACGGCTGCGTTGGCGCCGGAACGGCTGCCGGGGCGGCGAAAGAGCGGTGGGTAGCGGTGCGGACAGCGGAGCGAGTAGCGGCGGTGCAGGGCCGTTGCGAACAGCGGAAAAGCGATCACACGGCAGTGCGACGAGATGCGATTCGGCAGGAGGAGCGCAAGCGTGAGAGGGCAACACCGCCATTGCACGCCCGCGTTCGACGCGCGTTGGTCGACGGCGCGCACGCCGAGCGGCGGGGAAAGTCAGTGCGCGCGGGCTCTCGGCTTGCGCGGCGCCTTTTCGAACAGACGGTCGTACAGCCAGCGCGGCAGCACGTGCAGCACCTTCGCGACGACGCCCATCTGCCACGGAATCACGCGGAACGCGTGCTTGCGCGCGATCGCGCGGGCCGCCTGGGCGGCGAACCGGTCGGCGTCCATCAGGAACGGCATCGGGTAAGGGTTGTGCTCGGTCATTGGCGTGCGGATGTAGCCGGGCGCGATCGTCACGACCGCGACACCGGCCCGGCGCAGTTCCACGCGTAGTGCCTCGAGATACTTGATCGCCGCCGATTTCGACGCGCTGTACGCACCGGAGCCGGGCAGCCCGCGCACGCCGGCAACGCTCGCGACGCCGACCAGCGTGCCGTGGCGCGCGGCCGTCATCGGACCGACGAACGGCTCGAACGTCGCGACCATGCCGTAGTAGTTGATGTCCATCACGTCGCGGAACGCGGCGAGATCGCCCTGGCCCGTCACCGCGCCCTGGCTGATGCCGGCGTTCGCGATCACGACGTCCGGGCAGCCGTGCGCGGCGATGAACGACGCGGCCGCGGCGGCGAGCGCGTCGGCATCGCGCACGTCGGCGCGGTAGACGGAAACGGAGAGTTTCGGAAAGCGTCGCGCGAACGCATCGAGTGCGTCGGTGCGTCGCGCGACGAGGGCGAGGACGGCGCCCTGGCGGGCGTATTCCTCGGCCATCGCGAGGCCGAGGCCGCTCGACGCGCCGGTGATGAAGACCTTCAGCGGAGTAGTCATGCCGGCGCGCGGGCGGGGATCAGAGCTTCTTGTCCTGAACCTGCTTCACGAGGAAGTCGAGCACCTGCGCGGTACCCGGGATGCTGTTCGTGTAGGCGGGGCCCGTCTTGTACTTGCCCTGGACGACGATCGTCGGCACGCCGTCGATCGCGTAGTTCTTCAGCAGCTCGGCCGACTGCTTGACCTGGCCTTGCACGCTGAACGAGTTGTACGCATCCATGAACTGCTTCTTGTCGACGCCCTGCGTCGCGAGGAAGTCGGCCTGTGCCTGCGGCGTCAGCAGATAGTTCTTCTGCTTGTGGATCGCGTTGAAGATCGCCGGCGTGACCTTCTCGGCGATGCCGAGCGCGGACACCGCGTAATAGAGCCGCGAGTGCGGCACGAAATCGTCGCGGAACGCGACCGGCACGCGCTTGAACTCGATGTTGCCGCCTTGCTTCTTCACCCACGCTTCGATCGTCGGCTCGAACTCGTAGCAGTGCGGGCAGCCGTACCAGAAGAACTCGATCACTTCGACCTTGCCGGCCGGCGCGGACACCGGCTGCGGCGACTTCATCACCTCGAAGTCCTTGCCGGCGACGGGCGCCGCCGGCGACGCCTGCGCGAAGCCGGCCGCGAGGCCCAGGGACAGAAGAAGCGTGCTAAGCAGTTTTTTCATGTTGTGTACGTCGAATCGGTTGTTCGGGTTACGAAACGTAACGGGTTCTGCGTGGGCGCGGCCGGATGCTTACTGCTTCGTGAAACGGATCACTGCCGTGTCGACACCAGCGTCGGACAGGCGCTGACGGGCCGAGTTCATATCCTCGAACTTCGAGAACGGGCCGACACGCACGCGGAAATACGTGACGCCGCTCACGTCGCGCTTCGACACCTTCGATTCGAAGCCCTGGAAGCCGAGACGCGCACGCTGCTGCTCGGCGTCGCTTTCGGTCTTGTAAGCGCCGACCTGCAGGAAGTAGCCCGTGTTCGCATCGTTCGCGGTCGGCGGCTTCGCCGCAGCGGTGGTCGACGAGGTCGACGAGGTCGGCGACGTCGGCTTCGCCGTGTTCGCCGCCTGCTGTTGCTGCTGCTGTTGCTTCTGCGCGGCGGCCTGCTGCTGCGCCTGCTTTTGTGCGGCGAAACGTCCGAGGTCGTCGTCGGCCGCGGGCGGCTGCGGCTTCTTCGGCGGCGGATTGTCGGCGGTCTTCGGCGGGACCGCGACACCGTTGTTCGACCCGTTGTTCGACGCCGTCGTGCCGCTCGACCCGGTGCTGCCGGTGTTGCCCGACGGCGGCACTTCGACGATCTGCGGCTCGGGCAGCAGCCCGCCTTGCGTCTGGTTCGCGGCCTGACCCGGCGCGGTGTTCGGCGGCGCCGGCTGCGCGGCTTGCGGGACCGGCTGGCCCGGCGTCTTGCCTTGCAGCGCGCGGTTCGGATCGAACGGCTGCGCCTGGCTCGCGCCGTTGTCGGCGGGCGGCGGCGCGACCTTCGACACGAACGGCGACGGCGAACGCGTGATATAGAGCGCCACCACCACGGCGATCGCGAGGCCGACGATCAGGCCCAGCACGATGCCCAGAAATGTTCCTCCGGCTTGTTTCGATTGCTTCGACGTGCGGCGTGGTTGTGCCATTGCTTGAGTCACCTGCAAAAAGAATCGTGAAAAGGTCGCGGCACGCACACCTGCGCACGCGTGCCTGCCGGAGGCACGCATGCGGCGCGTGCGCGCCGCGGGCGCTGCCGCGGCCGTTCGCCGGCCGCGTCGGGCCGCTTACATCTTGGCGGGCGCGGACACGCCGAGCATCGCCAGCCCGTTCTCGAGCACCTGCCGCGTGGCCGCGAGCAGCGCGGCGCGCGCGTTGCGCGGCGCTTCGTCGTCGACCAGCACGCGCTCCGCATTGTAGAACGAGTGGAATTCGCCAGCGAGATCGCGCAGGTAGAACGCGACCGCATGCGGCGCGAGCTCGTTCGCCGCGTGCGTGAGCATGTCCGGATACTCGGCGAGCTTCTGCATCAGCGACGCGGCCTGCGGGCTCGTGAGCTGCGACAGGTCCGCCTGCGGCAGTTGCGCGAGCTCGCCGTTGTAGCGCGACTTCCACTCGTTGAGCACCGAGCAGATCCGCGCATGCGCGTACTGCACGTAGTAGACCGGGTTTTCGTCGTTCTGTTTCAGCGCGAGATCGATGTCGAACACGAACTCGGTATCGGCCTTGCGCGAGATCAGGAAGAAGCGCACCGCGTCGCGGCCGCGCGTGATGGTCGCTTCGTCGATCAGATCGGGCGCCGCCTCCTGGCCCGGCGCCGCGCCGCCCGACCATTCGATCAGGTCGCGCACCGTCACGTAGCTGCCCGCGCGCTTCGAGATCTTCACTTCCTGGCCGTCGCGCATCACGGTGACCATCTTGTGCAGCACGTAGTCGGGGTAGCCCTTCGGGATGCCGATGTGCAGCCCCTGCAGGCCGGCGCGCACGCGCGCGATCGTGCCGTGGTGGTCGGAGCCCTGGATGTTGATGACCTTCGTGAAGCCGCGCTCCCACTTCGTCACGTGATACGCGACGTCCGGCACGAAGTACGTATACGTGCCGTCGGACTTGCGCATCACGCGGTCCTTGTCGTCGCCTTCGTCGGTCGTGCGCAGCCACAGCGCGCCGTCCTGCTCGTAGGTCATGCCGGCCTTGATCAGCGCGTCGACCGTCTTCTCGACGCGGCCCTCGCTGTACAGCGACGATTCGAGATAGTACTGGTCGAACTTCACGCCGAACGCCTGCAGATCCATGTCCTGCTCGCGGCGCAGATACGCGACCGCAAACTTGCGGATCGCGTCGAGATCGTCGACGTCGCCGGCGCCCTTCACGGGCTCGCCGTCCTTCGCGGCGACCGTCTCGCCGTTCATGTAGTCGCGCGCGATGTCGGCGATGTATTCGCCGTTGTAGGCGGCTTCCGGCCAGCCGGCGTCGCCGGGCTTCAGCCCGCGCGCACGCGCCTGCGTCGAGATCGCGAGGTTGCCGATCTGCGCGCCCGCGTCGTTGTAGTAGAACTCGCGGTGCACCGCATAGCCCTGGCTCGCGATCACGTTCGCGAGCGCATCGCCGAGCGCTGCCTGACGGCCGTGGCCGACGTGCAGCGGGCCGGTCGGGTTCGCCGACACGAATTCGAGCAGCACGCGCTTGCCCTTTTCGCGATCCGACGTGCCGAACGCGCGGCCCTGCTCGAGCACCGCGCCGATCACGGCCTGCTTGGCCGCGGCGCTGAGCCGCAGGTTGATGAAGCCGGGACCGGCGATCTCGGCGCTCTCGACGAGGCCTTGCGCGCCCGGCTGCGCGGTGAGCGCCGCGACGATTTTCTCGGCGAGCTGGCGCGGATTCGTGCCGAGCGGCTTCGCGAGCTGCATCGCGACGTTGCATGCGACGTCGCCGTGCGCGGCAACCTTCGGTCGCTCGAGCGTGATCGCGGGGGCGACGAACGCGACGCCGGCGTTTGCCGCGTCGGCGCCTTTCAGCGCGTGTGCGACCTGCTGAACGCTATCCGCGAGCAGGGCTTCGAGGGTCTGTTTTTGTGCTGGCAGCATGCTGATAGGAGGCTTCGTTGGTGGCGGACGGCCGGGCCGGCCCGCCGGCGCGCCGCAGCGGCGCGCGTTTCAGGGATCGCAGAATTTTAACAGGTGCTAATATGCCGCTCAGGCGCCCCGCGTCCGCGAGGCCGGACGCCGGTCTGCCGGCGTTCCGCAACGCGGGCCCCGCAGGCACAACAAGATGAAAAGGGAATTGTCATGATTACGTTCAAGAGCAAGGCGGCACAGGATCTCGACGTGCTGAAGGATTTCGCCGTGTATGTGCTGGGCCTCGTCGGCAAGCAACTCGGCGAACGCGGCGTGATTACGCACGACGAACTCGATCACGCGATCGCGAAGCTGGAAGACGCGGTCGCGCAGGCGAAGCAGGAGCGCGCCGAGCACGCCGGCCATTTCCATGAAGACGACGCCGACCACGCGCACCACGAAGTGCCGCCGAGCCTCGCGCAGCGCGTCGCGCCGTTCCTCGCGATGCTGCGCGAAGCGAAGGCCGCTCAGGCCGACGTGCACTGGGGCTTCTGAGCGCCACTGCGACCGCCGCCGTCCGCACGAGCCGCAACGAAGCAAAAAGCCCGCGTTCGCGCGGGCTTTTTTTGTCTGACGAAACGGCCGCGGCGCGCGGCCGCATTCAGAGCTGCGGCGCGAGCGCGCGGCGCGCGTCGTCGAGCGACAGCGCCATCCGGCGCGCGTAGTCCTCGAGCTGATCCTGACCGATTTTCCCGACCGAGAAGTAGCGGCTGTCCGGATGCGCGAGATAGAAGCCCGACACGCTCGCGGCCGGCAGCATCGCCAGCGAATCGGTGACGCTCATGCCGATCTCGTCCGCGTGCAGCGCGGCAAACATGTCGCGTTTGACGAGGTGGTCCGGGCATGCCGGATAGCCGGGCGCGGGGCGGATGCCCGTGTACTTTTCGGCGATCAGTGCGTCGTTGTCGAGCGTCTCGTCGCTCGCATAGCCCCACAGCTCGCGGCGCACGCGCGCGTGCATCGCTTCGGCGAACGCTTCCGCGAAGCGGTCCGCGAGCGCCTTCAGCATGATCGCGCTGTAGTCGTCGTGATCGGCTTCGAACTGCTTTTCCTTCGCATCGACACCGAGGCCGGCCGTCACCGCGAACATCCCGATGTAGTCGGCGACGCCCGATTCCTTCGGCGCGATGAAGTCGGCGAGCGAGCGGTTCGGCCGCATCACGCCGTCGACGACGGGACGCACGCTCTGCTGGCGCAGGTTGCGCCACGTGAGCAGCACGTCGGTGCGCGATTCGTCGGTGTAGATCTCGATGTCGTCGTCGTTGACGCTATTCGCCGGCAGCAGCGCGATCACGCCGTTCGCGGTCAGCCAGCGACCCTGGATCAGCCGCGCGAGCATCGACTTCGCGTCGGAGAACACGCGGCGCGCCGATTCGCCGACGATCTCGTCGTTCAGGATCGCCGGGTACGGGCCCGCGAGATCCCAGGTCTGGAAGAACGGACCCCAGTCGATGAAGTTCGCGAGTTCGTTCAGGTCGTAGTTCCTGAATACGCGGCGGCCGATGAACTTCGGCTTCACCGGCGTGTAGTTCGCCCAGTCGATCTTCGTCTTGTTCGCGCGCGCCTCGGCGAGCGTCACCATCGGCTGCGCCTTGCGGTTCGCGTGCTGATCGCGGATCCGCTCGTAGTCGGCCTTCAGCTCGTCGAGGTACTTGGCCGCGCCTTCGTCGGACAGCAGGCTCGATGCGACCGACACCGAGCGCGACGCATCGGGCACGTAGACGACCGGGCCCTCGTAGTTCGGCGCGATCTTCACGGCCGTGTGCACGCGCGACGTGGTCGCGCCGCCGATCAGCAGCGGAATCTTCTTCACGCGGAAATAGTCGTCGCGCTGCATTTCGGAGGCAACGTAGGCCATTTCCTCGAGGCTCGGCGTGATCAGGCCGGACAGCCCGATGATGTCCGCGCCTTCGACCTTCGCCTTCGCGAGGATCTCGTTGCACGGCACCATCACGCCCATGTTGACGACTTCGAAGTTGTTGCACTGGAGCACGACCGACACGATGTTCTTGCCGATGTCGTGCACGTCGCCCTTGACGGTCGCGATCACGATCTTGCCCTTCGCGCGCACGTCGCCGCCCGCTTCCGCGAGCAGCCGCTTTTCTTCCTCGATGAACGGGATCAGATGGGCGACCGCCTGCTTCATCACGCGCGCGGACTTCACGACCTGCGGCAGGAACATCTTGCCCTGGCCGAACAGGTCGCCGACGATGTTCATGCCGTCCATCAGCGGCCCCTCGATCACGTTGATCGGGCGGCCGCCGGCCGCGGCGATCTTCACGCGCGCTTCCTCGGTATCCTCGACGATGAAGTTCGTGATGCCGTGCACGAGCGCGTGCGCGAGCCGCTTCTCGACCGGCTGGTTGCGCCACTCGAGGTTCTCTTCCTTCTTCGCGGCGCCGGTCTTGAACTTGTCGGCGATCTCGAGCAGCCGGTCGGTGGAGTCGGGGCGGCGGTTCAGGATCACGTCCTCGACGCGCTCGCGCAGCTCCGGATCGAGATCCGCATACACGCCGAGCTGGCCCGCGTTGACGATCCCCATGTCCATCCCGGCCTGGATCGCGTGGTAGAGGAACACCGTGTGGATCGCCTCGCGCACCGGATCGTTGCCGCGGAACGAGAACGACACGTTCGAGACGCCGCCGCTCACCTTTGCGTACGGCAGGTTCTGCTTGATCCAGCGCGTCGCTTCGATGAAGTCGACCGCGTAGTTGTTGTGCTCCTCGATGCCGGTCGCGACCGCGAAGATGTTCGGATCGAAGATGATGTCCTCGGGCGGAAAGCCGCAGCGGTTCACGAGCACGTCGTAGGAACGCCGGCAGATTTCGGTCTTGCGCGCGAACGTGTCGGCCTGGCCCTGCTCGTCGAATGCCATCACGACGGCCGCCGCGCCGTAGCGGCGGATCAGCTTCGCGTGATGGACGAACGCGTCCTCGCCTTCCTTCAGCGAGATCGAGTTCACGATCGCCTTGCCCTGCACGCACTTGAGACCGGCCTCGATCACGTCCCACTTCGACGAGTCGATCATGATCGGCACGCGCGCGATGTCCGGCTCCGACGCGATCAGATTCAGGAAGCGCACCATCGCCGCCTTCGAATCGAGCATCGCCTCGTCCATGTTGACGTCGATCACCTGCGCGCCGTTTTCGACCTGCTGGCGCGCGACCGCGAGCGCCTCGTCGAACTGGCCGTTGAGGATCATCCGGGCGAACGCCTTCGAGCCGGTGACGTTGGTGCGTTCGCCGACGTTGATGAAGAGCGTTCCGGACGTGACGTTGAACGGCTCGAGGCCGGCAAGGCGCATCGTGTGATCGGTCATGGCGGTGCGAATTCGTGTAATGAGGGGCGTGCTTCGGGCAGTCGGATCAGGCGGCTTCGCTGTACTGGCTCGGCCAGCGGCGCGGCTTCACGTCGGCGAGCGCCTTCGCGATCTCGGCGATGTGCTCGGGCGTCGTGCCGCAGCAGCCGCCGGCGAGGTTCACGAGGCCGGCTTGCGCGAACTCGCGCAGCAGCCCCGACGTGACGTCGGGCGTCTCGTCGAAGCCGGTTTCGGCCATCGGGTTCGGCAGGCCCGCGTTCGGATAGCACGAGACGAACGTGTCGCAGAGCTTCGCGAGCTCGGCGATGTACGGGCGCATCAGCGCCGCGCCGAGTGCGCAGTTCAGGCCGAACGTGAGCGGCTTCGCGTGGCGCAGCGAATTCCAGAACGCCTCGACGGTCTGGCCCGACAGGATGCGGCCCGACGCGTCGGTCACGGTGCCCGAGATCATGATCGGCAGACGCTCGCCGGTGTCCTCGAACAGCTGGTCGAGCGCGAACAGCGCGGCCTTCGCGTTCAGCGTGTCGAAGATCGTCTCGACGAGGAACAGATCGACGCCGCCGTCGAGCAGCGCCTTCGCCTGCATGTAGTACGCGTCGCGCAGCTCGTCGAACGTCACGTTGCGCGCGCCCGGATCGTTGACGTCGGGCGAGATGCTCGCCGTCTTTGGCGTCGGCCCGATCGCGCCGGCGACGAAGCGCGGCTTGTCGGGCGTCGCGTACTGCGCGGCCGACGCGCGCGCGAGCTTCGCCGATTCGACGTTCATCTCGACGACGAGGTCTTCCATCCCGTAGTCGGCCTGCGCGACCGTCGTCGCGCCGAACGTATTGGTTTCGACGATGTCGGCGCCCGCCGCGAAGTACTGGTCGTGGATCTCGCGGATCACCTGCGGCTGCGTGATCGACAGCAGCTCGTTATTGCCCTTCACGTCGCGCGGGAAATCCTTGAAGCGCTCGCCGCGATACGCGGCTTCGTCGAGCTTGTAGCGCTGGATCATCGTGCCCATCGCGCCGTCGAGGATCAGGATCCGCGATTTCAGCAGCGCGGGCAGTTCGGCGCCGCGCGTGTAGGACGCGTCGAGCGGGGCGGCGGAAGCGGCGGTAGGAGTCGCGGACATGGCGAAAGAGCGGCGAAGACGGGAAACCGACATTGTAGCCGGTGCGCCGCGCGGCCGCCTGGCCTCGCGCGGCGCGGCGCGGCCCGCGATGCGTGGCGCCGGGCGTATGGCGCGTGGCGCGTGGCGTGACGCGCGACCGGCGCGGCTCAGGAGGCGGGGCGTGCCGCAGCTGCACGGTCGCGCGTTCGACGGCGGCGTGCGACGCGCGATGCGTTGCCCGCGCAACCGATGCGCGGCGCGGCCATCAAACGAAAAGCCCCGGCCCGGCGAACCGGGCAGGGGCATGATCGGAGTGCTCGCACGCCGCGCGATGCGCGGCAAATGGCCCGGTCGCGCATCGCGCCGGGCCGTGAGCCGTCAGTGGAGGACGACGGGCATCATCATCAGGCTGTCGAACTGTCCGAGGAATTCGTCGACTTCATCGAGCGTCGGCTCTTCCTCGATCAGCTGCTTCACGTGCTCGCGGAACCGCTCGGCCAGTTCGCCGTCGATGAAAATCTCGCGCTGCGCGTTCTTGTCGACGATTTCGTATCCACCGGCATTCATCAGATGGTGGCCGGCCTGCGGCGCAAATTCGACGACGCAGTAGTTGGGGCTGTTGTAGATCATTTGCATGGCGGCACTCCTCTTCGCAGTGGCATCTGGCCTTGTTGTCCCCTACGTGGGGCAGCCTTCGCCGGTTTCAAGGGGCTTGTGCTGCACACCCCGTTCCCGTGTTGCGGGGTGTCTCGGTTAGAAACCGATACTTATCAAACGTTTCCTATTGTCGGCCGGTGCACTGAAATAGTTGTTAAAGAATGTCATCGGCCATTTCACGACGATCTTTAATCGGTCGAAATTGCCGATTTCGCGTCGTTTTACGGCGTGCCGGGTGCCGATGCGACCGGCTCGGCGGGCGCGGGCGGCGGTTGCGCGGGCACCGATGCGGACGCGACAGGCGTCGATGCGTCGGCCGTCGCCGGCTCGGGCGGCGTCGCGGCCGCAGGCGCGTTCATTGCGGCGGCCGATGCCGCGGCGGCCGATGCCGCGGCGGCCGATGTCGCGGCGGCCGGTGCCGCGTCGGCGGGCTTGTCGGGCGGTGCGAGCGGGCCGTGCCACAGCAGTTCGATCTGCGCGCCATTCGGCTCGGTCTGCACGAGCCGCACCGGCAGCCAGCCGACCGACGGCGCGAGCCACATGTCGATGCGTCGCGTGTCGCCGTCGCGGCGCGGCAGCCGCATGAAATGGCGCGCCTGCACGATGCCGCCCTGCGTCTGCACCGATTCGTCGCCGATCACCGCGATCGGCCAGTTCTCGCCGCTGTTGTTGTCGATCACGAAGAACTGTTGCGTGACGCCCGGCTTGTACGCGGACGGATTGCCGCGCACGAGGCTCGACAGTTGGATCAGCATGCTGAAGCGGTCCTGCACGCCGTCGGGCAGCGGCGCGTTGTTCGGCGTGCGCGTGAATACGACCTGATGCTGCTCGCGATTGAAGACCGCGATGTCCTCGGGCCGCCGGCCGCGCTTTTCGACGTAGCGGTCGGGCGCGAGGCCGAAGGCGTCGATGCGGCCCTCGCTGCGGTAGTCGAACGGCCCGATGAACGGCACGGGCATCGACACCGACAGATCGTACGTGCGTCCGTCGGTGCGCCAGTGGATCGTACCGATCATGTTTTGCATCCCGTTGTAGAACGTGTCGTATTGCAGGTCGCCGGACGGCGGCACCGCGAACTTCACGCCGTGCGTCGCGGGGCCGGGCGTGGCCGCGCCGCTTGCGCCGGCGGGCGCCGATGCGGGCTGCGCCGACGATGCGCCGGGCACGCCGCTCGCGGCCGACGCGGCGGCCGGCGGGGCGCCGTGCGCGTCGGTCTGCGTCGACGTCAAGACCTGCTCCTGCGCCGCCGCGCGCGCCGGCTTGGGCGCGGCCGGCCCAGGCGCGGCCGGCGCTGCATGCGCAGGCGGCTGCGGCGCGGGCGCGCGCTCGATCGGCTGCGTTTTCAGCAATTCGACCTGGACCGGCACGTCGGCCGGCGGCGTCGGCGTGAACGACTCGCGGTTGCGCACGAGCCACAGCGCGGCGAGCGCGTGCAGCACGAGCGCGACGACGAGCGCAACGCCCACGCGCCGCCAGCGGCGGAGCGAAGCGGGACGAGGACGGGTGTCGGCGTGCGGCATCGGCAGTCGGAACGGGGGTGGGACGCGCGACGCGCGCGTCATCGCACGTCGGACCGTCGGATGCGCCGCGCGTTCGCGGCGCGTCGCGCGCATCAGGCGTCGCGCGCGACCGGACTATAGCCGAGTTCGTACGACAGCTTGCGCGCGCATGCGCGCAGCGCGGTGTCGATTTCGCCGCCCCACGCGATGTCGAACGTGCCTTCGTGGCCGAGTGCGACGATCCCGAGCGCGAGTTCGCCGACCGCATCGAACACCGGCATGCAGAACGCGTGAATGGTCGGCAGCAGCATGCCTTCGACGCGCGCCGCCTCGTGCGTGCGCACGTCCGCGAGCATCGCTTCGACCTCGTCGAGCGTGCGCGGGCCGCCGTGATGCGGCGAGCGCCGCGTGTCGGCGAGTTCGCGTTCGAGCATCGCGGCGGTCTTGCTGCGCGGCAGATAGGCAGCGAACAGCAGGCCCGTCGCGGAGCCGAGCAGCGGCATCACGTCGCCGAGCTTCAGCGACGCCTTCGCCGGATGGCTCGATTCCATCCAGTGCACGATCGTCGGCCCCTGATTGCCCCATACGGCGATGCCGACCGTCTGGTCGAGCCGATCGCGGAATTCGGTCAGCGCGATACGCGCGAGCTTCACGCCGTCGACGCGCGCGAGCCGCGCGAGCCCCATCTGCAGCGCGAAGCCGCCGAGCTCGTAGCGCCCCGACACAGGGTCCTGCGACACGACGCCGAGCCGCAGGAAGCTCACGAGATAGCGGTGCGCCTTCGCAGGGCTCATGCCCGCGCGCTGCGCGAGATCGCGCAGCATCATCGCGCGCGGCTCGCTCGTCAGCACGTCGAGCAGCCGGAAGCCGACCTCGATCGACTGGATGCCCGAGCGCACCTTCTCGCCGTGCTCGCCGGCTGCGGCGTCGTCGGTGTCGGAATCGGCGAGTTCGTCGTCGGGAAGCGGGCTGGCGGACATGGAAGCAGGGCGCGGAACGCGGCAAGGATCGGGACGGAAGCGGCGCGCGAGAGACTCCCGCGCCGCGCGGATTCACCATCGTAAAATAGATTCCCTCCATCGTCACCACAACGGCAGATTCCCTTATGAAACTTGCTTCGCTGAAGGACGGCACGCGCGACGGCCAGCTGATCGTCGTGTCGCGCGACCTGCACACCGCGGCGATCGCCGACACGATCGCACCGACGCTGCAGCGCGTCCTCGACGACTGGGCGTTCTACGCGCCGCAGCTGCGCGAGCTGTACGACGCGCTGAATCACGGCCGCGCGCGCCGCGCGTTTCCGTTCGATCCCGCTCACTGCATGGCGCCGCTGCCGCGCGCGTTCCAGTGGGCGGACGGCTCCGCGTACGTGAACCACGTCGAGCTCGTGCGTCGCGCGCGCGGCGCCGAGATGCCGCCCGAGTTCTGGACCGATCCGCTGATGTACCAGGGCGGCAGCGACGATTTCCTCGGCGCGCGCGACGACATCGTGTGTCCGTCCGAAGCGTGGGGCATCGATTTCGAAGCGGAAGTCGCGGTGATCACGGGCGACGTGCCGATGAGCGCCTCGCCGGACGAGGCGTTGAAGGCCGTGCGGCTCATCACGCTCGTGAACGACGTGTCGCTGCGCAACCTGATCCCGGCCGAGCTCGCGAAGGGATTCGGCTTCTTCCAGAGCAAGCCCGCGACCGCGTTCGCGCCGGTCGCGGTGACGCCGGACGAACTCGGCGACGCGTGGAGCGAAGGCCGCGTGCACCGCCCGATGATCGTCCACTGGAACGGCAAGAAGGTCGGCCAGCCCGACGCGGGCACCGACATGGTGTTTCATTTCGGCCAGCTGATCGCGCACGCGGCGAAGACGCGCAATCTGCGCGCGGGCTCGATCGTCGGCTCCGGTACCGTATCGAACAAGGACGCGAAGCGCGGCTACTGCTGCATCGCCGAGAAGCGCTGCCTCGAGACGATCGAGCACGGCGCGCCGCAGACGGAATTCATGCGCTACGGCGACACCGTGCGCATCGAGATGTTCGATCCGGCCGGCAAGTCGATCTTCGGTGCGATCGAGCAGTCGGTCGCGCCGCCCGACGGCGTCGCGTGACGCGTGCGGTGTGCGGCGACGCACGGTCGCCGGGCCGGCCCGCGCCGGGTTTCGCCCGATGTTTGCGCGCGCGGGCTTGACTACACTCGATTCGACAGCCTCGACCCAGGAGCAGCGCATGGCCGATCTCGCCGCGTACGGCGGTTATCAAGCATTGAAGGTGACGCGCCGCGAACACGGCGTGCTCGACATCGTGATGAGCGGCGAGGGCGCGAACCGCAGCGGCCTCGCGACCGCGAACGCGCAGATGCATCGCGAGCTCGCGGACATCTGGCGCGACGTCGATCGCGATCCCGACACGCGCGTCGCCGTGATTCGCGGCGAAGGCAAGGGCTTCTCGGCGGGCGGCGATCTCGCGCTCGTCGAAGCGATGGCCAACGACTACGACGTGCGCGCCCGCGTATGGCGCGAAGCGCGCGACCTCGTCTACAACGTGATCAACTGCAGCAAGCCGATCGTGTCCGCGATGCACGGCCCGGCGGTCGGCGCGGGGCTCGTCGCGGGGCTGCTCGCCGACATCTCGATCGCCGCGAAGGATGCGCGGATCATCGACGGCCATACGCGGCTCGGCGTCGCGGCCGGCGATCACGCGGCGATCGTGTGGCCGCTGCTGTGCGGGATGGCGAAGGCGAAGTACTACCTGATGCTGTGCGAGCCGGTGAGCGGCGAAGAGGCGGAGCGCATCGGCCTCGTGTCGCTCGCGGTCGAGCCGGCCGATCTGGTGCCGAAGGCCTACGAGGTGGCCGAGCGGCTCGCGAACGGGTCGCAGTCGGCGATCCGCTGGACGAAGTACGCGCTCAACAACTGGCTGCGCACGGCCGGGCCGACCTTCGATACGTCGCTCGCGCTGGAATTCATGGGCTTTTCGGGGCCCGACGTGCAGGAGGGCCTCCGTTCGCTGCGCGAGCGGCGCCCGCCCGCGTTTCCCGGCGACGCGCCGTTCTGACGCGCGCTATGATCGAAACACGCGATCGTGCTCGGATGCCGGCCGCGTGCTCCCCAGTCCAATCAGGATGCCCGTATGACGACCGATGCCCCCGGCTCCAACCCCTTCGCCGGCTTTGCCGGCTTCAAGCCCGCCGACATGCTCGAGCGCATGTGGGACATGATGCGGATGTCGCCGTTCGGCGCGATGGCGCCGTTTCCGGGCGCCGCGTCCGGGCTGCCGCCGTCGCTGTCGAGCATGTCCGACATGATGGCGCCGCTCACGAACGTCGAGGAACTCGACAAGCGGATCACCGATCTGCGCGCGGTCGAGCAATGGCTGAAGCTGAACCTCGGCATGCTGCAGTCCGCGATCCAGGCGCTCGAAGTGCAGCGCGCGACGCTCGCGACGCTGCGGGCGTTCGGCGCGTTCGCGCAGAGTTCGATGTCGGCGGCCGAGGATGCGGCCGTCGCGGCGGCCAAGGCCGCGACCGCGCCGCTCGGCGAGACCGCGCAGCCGAAGCCGCAGGCGGGCGACGCGTCGGCCGGCGCCGATGCGCCGCCGGAGCGCGACGCCGCGCAGCAGCCGAATCAGTCGTTCGATCCGGCCGGCTGGTGGAACCTGCTGCAGGCGCAGTTCAATCAGCTCGCGAGCCTCGCGATGGCGCAGCCCGGAATGGCGCCCGGCGCGGCGTCGCCCGATGGCGCGGCCGCCGCGGAAGGCGCCGAGGAGCCGGGCGACGCACCGGAGTCCACACCCGAGCCCGCACCCGCGGCCGCGGCCGCGCCGCGCAAGCCGGCGGCGAAGCGCGCGAAGCCGGCCGGCTCGGCGGCGGCGCGCGCGGCAGCCGCTTCGTCGCCCGAAACGCGTCCGCCGAAACGCGCGACGTGATGCGCGACTAGCAGGCCGATCATGCGACTCGCGCTCGTTCTGATGGGAGGCGGCGCGCGCGCCGCGTATCAGGTCGGCGTGCTGAAGGCACTGGCCGAGATCGCGCGCGAGGCCGATCCGCATCGGCATACGCTGCCGTTCGCGGTCGTCTGCGGATCGTCGGCCGGCGCGATCAACGCGACGTCGATCGCGAGCCACGCGGACGACTTTTCGCACGGCGTGCGGCGGTTGCTCGAGTTCTGGGAGCATCTGCGCGCCGACTACGTGTATCGCACCGACTGGCTCGGCATCGCGGCGGCCGGCGCACGCTGGCTCGCGACGATGACGTTCGGCTGGGCCGCGCGCCGCTCGCCGCGCGGGCTGCTCGACAACACGCCGCTCGCGCATCTGCTGCAGCGCGAGCTCAGCTTCCACCGGATCGAGCAGATGCTCGAAGCGCGCCTGCTGCATGCGCTCGCGGTGACGGCGCTCAGCTATTCGAGCGGCCGCCACCTGACCTTCTACCAGGCGGCCGAGCCGATCCAGGCATGGCGGCGCGCGCAGCGCACCGCGCGGCTCGTCGATCTGTCGGCGTCGCACCTGCTCGCCTCGTCGGCGATTCCGTTCGTGTTCCCCGCCGTGCCGCTCGTGCTCGACGGACAGATTGAGTACTTCGGCGACGGCTCGATCCGGCAGATCGCGCCGCTGTCTCCGGCGATCCACTTCGGCGCGCAGCGCATCGTCGTCGTCGGCGCTGCCGATCCGCGCCCGGAAATCCCCGCCGCGAACGGGGCGGGCCGCGCGCGCGGCTATCCGACGCTCGCGCAGATCGGCCAGCAGGTGCTCGCGAGCGTGTTCCTCGACTCGATCGGCTCGGACATCGAACGGATCGAGCACATCAACCGGATGATCGAGCACCTGCCGCATCAGGTCGAAGTCGACAGCGGCTGGCGGCACGTCGACGTGCTCGCGATCGCGCCGTCCGAGCGCATCGAGCTGATCGCCGCGAAGCACCTGAAGCAGATGCCGGCGACGATGCGCGGGCTGCTCGGCGCGATCGGCGGCAGCCAGCCGGCCGGTGCGTCGTTCGCGAGCTATCTGCTGTTCGAGGAGCCGTTCACGCGCGAACTGATCGAGCTCGGCTACCGCGACGGGCGCGCGCAGCGCGACACGCTTGCGGCGTGGATCGCCGCGGCGGATGGCGGCGGAATGGGGAACGGCGGCATGGCGGGCGGTGCGATGGCGGGCGGCGGCTCGATGGTCGGCGGCTCCGCGGTCGGCGGCTCGACGGTCGGCAGCTCGACGGTCGGCAGCTCGGCGGTCGGCAGCTCGGCGGCTCGCGGCGATGCGCCCTCCGACGTGCCCGCCGCCGAAACGCGCGACGCCAGCGCAACGGCGCCCGATGCCCGCGTCGGCGACGATCGTGCGGCCGGCGAAATGCGGGTCTGACACGTCACGGTTGCGGATTCGCGACGCGCTACCGCGACCGATCGCCGCACCTGCACGCCGCTCGGCGCGGTGCCGTGCGCGTCGCGGAACGGTCATGCGTGCGTGCTATCATGGCCGCCGCCGAATACACCATATCGAGCAGCCCGCCGCGCCGGCAGCCGTACGGGGAGCCCGTTCGGGCGACCGGAACGGGCGCGGGTTCGCCAGCGAGCCGGCCAGCGCCGGCCCCCCAATTCAGGCACGCGCGGCCGGTTCCGTTCGAGCGGAGCGTGGCGGCGGCGTGTACCACGGCGGCACGCGGCCGCCCGGCTGCCGGACGCGCAAGCAGCGTCCGGGAGGCCGGTTTCCCGCGTAAAATTTGAGTCTTGGCTGCACAAGGCGCGCATGCGCCCGCGCGGCATCAGTCACGTTGAAAGAAGTCGCATTGCGCAGAACAGGGGTGGGACCATCATGAACACCATGCTTTATCCGGAACTTTACCGATCGCTCGAAGCTGTCCGCTGGGACATGGAGAAAGACATTCCGTGGGACAAGTTTGACGCTTCGCTGCTCACCGACGAGCAGGCGAAGACGATCAAGATGAATGCGATCACCGAGTGGTCGGCGCTGCCGGCGACGGAAATGTTCCTGCGCGACAACCAGCACGACAGCGATTTTTCCGCGTTCATGAGCGTGTGGTTCTTCGAGGAGCAGAAGCATTCGCTCGTGCTGATGGAATACCTGCGCCGCTTCAAGCCGGAGCTCGTGCCGACCGAGGAAGAACTGCACGCGGTGCGCTTCGAGTTCGACCCGGCGCCGCCGCTCGAGACGCTGATGCTGCACTTCTGCGGCGAAATCCGTCTGAACCACTGGTATCGCTGCGCGGCCGACTGGCACACCGAGCCGGTGATCAAGCACATCTACGAGACGATCTCGCGCGACGAAGCGCGTCACGGCGGCGCGTATCTGCGCTACATGAAGAAGGCGTTGAACAATTGCGGCGACGTCGCGCGCGCGGCGTTCGCGAAGATCGGCGTGCTGATGGCGTCGGCGCGCCGCACCGAGAAGCCGCTGCACCCGACGAACCTGCACGTAAACCAGGCGCTGTTCCCGCGCGACACCGTGCAGTCCCGCCTGCCCGATCCGGAATGGCTCGAGCGCTGGCTCGACGAGCAGATCCGCTTCGACGGCGAGTGGGAGAAGAAGGTCGTCGACCGCATCCTGCACAACCTGTCGATCCTGTTCGAGCGCACGTTCGCGACCGCGCAGGAACTGAACCGTTACCGCAAGGAAGTCACGAACCGTCTGCAGTCGGAAAGCGGTTCGTCGTCCGCGCAACCGGCCTGACGGCCGTCGCGGCGCGGCGGCGGGCGCATCCGCTCGGCCCGCGCGGCGCCCGCGATCCGAAGCCCGTCCGGCCTGCCCGACGGGCTTTTTCTCAGGCATCGCGCGGGCCGATTGCGCCTGCGGCGCGCAGGACGTCCCGCTCGATCCGTTTCATCCCATCCGCCCGACTTTCATCATGCCCGCTTCCTTCGAACGCAAGCTGATCACCCGCGACGCACTCGTCGCGCTGCGCGCATCGCTGCCGGCGCCCGTCGTCTTCACGAACGGCGTGTTCGACATCCTGCATCGCGGCCACGTCACCTATCTCGCCGATGCGAAGGCGCTCGGCGCGTGCCTGATCGTCGGCGTGAACAGCGACGCGTCGGTGCGCATGCTCGGCAAGGGCGACGACCGCCCGATCAACCGCGAAGACGACCGGATGGCGCTGCTCGCGGCGCTGGAAAGCGTCGACTGGGTCGTGAAGTTCGAGGAAAAGACGCCGGTGTCGCTGATCGAAGCGGTTCATCCGGACGTCCTCGTGAAGGGCGGCGACTACGACATGGACGCGCTGCCCGAATCGGCGCTCGTGCGCGGCTGGGGCGGCCGCGCGCTCGCGATTCCGTTCGAGCACGATCGCTCGACGACCGCGCTGTTGAAGAAGGTGCGCGCGCAACAGTGACGCCCGCGCGCTAGCGCGGCGACGACGCGGCCAGCGGCTCCGTCGCCACGGCCGGCGGCGCGATCGGCCCGCCGACGACCGGTTGATCGGTCGCTTGCGCAAGCGGTGTCGCGCGCAGCGCATCGGCGCGTACCTGGCGCGCGACTACGCCCGGTTCGCGCGCGCCGGCGGCCGGCCGCGGCCCGACCATCTCGGTCGCGAGCGCGAACGCGATCAGGTTGGCGAGAAAGAGAACAGCGATCAGCCAGCGCAGCATCGTCGAAACTCCCTGTCGTCATTCAGTTGAAGCGGCCCCGTGCGGCCGGTTTTCGTCCGCGTCGCGGCTGCGGCACGCGTACGCGGCCCGTCAGTCCTGCGCGCTCGCTTCGGCGGCAATCAGCGCGAGGCCGGACAGGATCAGCGCGTCGTGCCGCGTATGCGGCAGCGTCAGCGCGCGCGCGATCTCGTCGGCCGCGCCGCCGGCCAGCACGAGCCGCACCGGTGCCTGCCAGGCCGCCGCGAGATCGCGCCACGCGCGCTCGATCAGCCCCGCCTGCGCGTAGAGGCAGCCGGCCGACAACGAGCGCGGCGTGTCGACCTGGAACGGCTGCGCCTGTGCATCGGCGAGCAGGCCGCTCGCGATGTCGGTCGTCAGCGTCGGCAACTGCGCGGTATGCGTGCCGAGCGCGCGCATCATCAGCGCCCAGCCCGGCGCGATCAGCCCGCCGGTGAAACGGCCGTCCGCGCGCAGCGCCTCGAGCGTCGTCGCGGTGCCGAACGTCGCGATCAGCAGATGTTCGTCCGGAAACGCCGCGCGTGCGCCGATCAACCCGGCCCAGCGATCGCTGCCGAGCTGTTCCGGCGTCGTGTACCCGTTCGTCACGCCGCATTGCGCGGGCCGCGACCGGATCGTCGTGCGCGGCAGCCCCGGCCAGTGGGCATCGAGCAGCGCATCGAGCCGCGCGCCGACATCGGCGCCCGCCACGTTCGAGATCCATGCGCCGCGCGGACGCGGCAGGTCGGCCCAGTCGGGATCGGCGCCGCCGTCGCGCGTATGGCCGAACGCGCCGGTGCGCACCAGCGTGCGCTGCGCATCGGCGAGCGCCCATTTGATGCGGCTGTTGCCGGCATCGATCAGCAGATGCGGTTCGCTCATTGCGCTTCGCGCAGCGACACGTCGCCCGCCGCGATGGCCTGAATGCCGTTCGGCGTGTCGAGCAGCAGCTGGCCGGCCGCATCGATGCCGGTCGCGATGCCGCGCGCGCGTTCGACGCCCTGTTCGAGCAGCACGACTTCGCGGCCCGCGTATGCGTGCAGCGCATGCCAGCGCGGCAGGAACGGCGCGAGCCCGTCGGTCGCGAACTGCGCGAGTGCGGGCGTGAGCGCGTTCAGCGACGCGGCGAGCGTATCGGTGAGGTTTGCGCTTGCGCACGCCATCGACAGGGCTGCCGGCGGCAGTCCGCTCGCCAATGCGGCTTCGCGCGCGCGCAGTGCGTCGACCTGCGCGGCGACGGCTTCCGCGCCGCGCACGTTGATGCCGAAGCCGATCACGACGGCGGTGGCGTCGGCGGTGGTCCACACGGTTTCGATCAGGATCCCGGCGAGCTTGCCGACGATGCGCGACGTGCCGCCGTCGTCGGCGGCCGTCAGCAGCAGGTCGTTCGGCCATTTGAGCGCGACGCGCGAGCGTGCGTCGAGCGGCAGCGTCGCGAGGCCTTCCGCGAGCGCGACGCCGATCGCGATGCTCAGGCCGCCGAGCGCCTCGACGGGGCGCGGCACGATGCAGCCGACCGAACACAGCAGCGCGTTGCCCGGTTGCGCGAACCACGGCCGGCCTTGCCGGCCGCGGCCGGCCGTCTGCTCGAACGCGACGCGCACGAGCGGCGCGGGCAGTGCGTGCGCGGTGCGCGGCAGCGTCTTCAGGCGGGCGGCGAGGTCCGCGTTGGTCGAGCCGGTCGCGGCGACGATGTCGAGCGGCCACGCGCGCGGCGCGGCGTCCAGGTGCGCGTCGAGCCGGCTGCGCGCGATGTGTGCGCCGTCGGTGTCGGGCGTGTCGGGGGAGGTGGGGGTGTTCATGGCGCTTATTGTAGCGACAGGGGCGGTGCTCGGACGTTTGAGGAGAACGTCGTCGTCGCGAATCTTACTGAACAGCGAAAAGCGCAGCCGCTCCGAGCGGGCGGCGTGGTGTCCGGTGTAGTCGAACACAAGTGCCAGTCGCAACTGAGTTGGCCAGCTGCGTCTCGAACAGTGTGTCCGTTATTGCGTAACCGTACTGCAGCGGGCCTTATTGATAAGTATTTCGAATTCGTCTCATTGAGCTTCCTTTCTTGATTGCGCAAATTTGGGTGCGGCAACTTTCGCCGAGTCGTCGAGAAAGGAGATTCCGATGAATAACAAGTGGGCGGTGCCACCCCATCTTTTTGCCACCAACGGCGCGTTTACCGAACGCGTTGCTAGCGCACAGGATAACGGCGACACCTCTATGGACAGTCCGGACCGTAACGGTCCTATATCTGCCGAAACCTTCACGGTCGTGAAACGTGCGGCCGTGATTCGCCGAGGTGGCACAGAATGATTCGCTATTTTCTCGCTAAGGGTGATCGAGGCGGTAGCGCGGTGATTATCGAAGGGCTCGAGACTATGACCTATTCGAACCCGCCGCCGAGCGTGAATATCGCCACGCTTTATATGAAGACTTACTGCTCCGCCTGCAATCAGGAAGGGTTTATTTCACCGACAGGGGTACGCTGGCCAGGCACCGCGTCGAACGGCCAGCCATGGGCGCTGAGCGGCGATATCAATGTCTGTGGGTGCAATCCGCCGCCGGTTTTCTATGCCGAACGTAACATGATGATGGTCTTCGAATCGCACGAGAGAGCGATGCTGGAGGCAGCCAAAAGGGTCTCGGCTGCAAGTGTTGCGATGGTCGAAGAGGCGCCGGGGGCACAGGTCGATATATGCGCCAGTTTCGACGAACAGGTGCGTGTTGGCATCGGTACCACGATACCGCGGAGCTACCCATACCTGATCGAAATGAGTAACGGGCGTACCGTCGCGGGGCGCGTGAACAGCAATGGCCTGTTGCCGCGAATTCATTCGGAAAGAGCCGACAGTTACACAATTTATTGGGGCGAAGACGCCCTGCTGCACAAGGGGTGGACGTGATGCCAAACAGGCCGACAACGATAAGAACGAACACGACACCTGATTCCATCAAGGGCGTGCAACTGAGGGCGATAACATTCAAGGAACTGTGGGACGCCTATCCGTCGGGAAATCCCTATGAGAATCCCGCGTATACCAACCAATGTGCCATTCGCATGAGCGTTGCCTTTCATCGCGTCGGCATCGAAATGAAGTCTTTCTCGTCAAGGCTGATCAAACCGCTTGGGGGGCAGTCAAGCATCGGAAGGATCCTGCTCGATGGGAAAGCGACCGCCACGCGCGCCAACGAGCTCGGCGCGTGGTTGGAATTGCAGCCGTTCGCGGGGTTGGGGAGGAGCGAGGACATCACCGGGCGAGACTGGGAGACGAAAATTGAAGGTCGAACCGGTATTGTGATGTTCGACGGTTATTGGGCCCGAGCCGGTGAGCGCGCGGAAAACGCCAGTGGCGGGCATATCGATCTTTGGAACGGCGCGCGGCTGACCATAAGCGGTCCGCTCAACGCATTAGCCGTGATGGGGCGTCTGCTCGGCCGGCGATCGTTTCGGCCGGGAAGTGCAATGGGCTGGTCCGACTTGGGAAATGCGAATCGAATCCTGTTCTGGGAAGTACGATGAGGCGTCAGGGCGTTGCGATTATCTTCGGGATACTCGGACTGGTCAGTTGGTGGGGGTGGGCCGGTGTCGATATCGAGATCTGTCAGCGCTTCCCGCAGCACTGTATGACGCGTGGCTGCAAGGAAATTGGCGCGTGCCCGGTCGGTTTCTGGGAGGGGCTCGGGTTTCTCTCCTCCATTTTCGGTCCATCGGTCCTGTTTTATGTCGCAGCCGTATCGTTCGGAAGCAGGCGACGTAACGCGACTCAATGGGCAGTCTTGTTGAGCGCGCTCGTGGCCGCGCACTGGCTGACGATGCTGTCGATCAGGCTGATATAGGCGACGTTCGGGTAGCGTGTCCTATGTACTGCGGGGCTCGCCGGCCGGCGCGTTCGCGCATCGACCGGTATGTGCCCCGCACCCCGTGCATCGATCGCGCTCGAGGGCAATCGATGCGCAGGGCGTCAAGTCAGGTGCGGCGGGCTATCGCCGTGCGGCGGCCCGCGCCGGACGGGGCAGCTCGCTGAGCTATCACGGCCCCACTACCGGATGCTTCAACGCATGCGCGGTCTCGATCCACTGCGCATGGAACGCGTCCGCATCGGGCCGCAGCCCCAGTTCGCCGTTGCGATACGCCATCGCGAGCGTCTGCACGGCCTCCGGCAGCTCGTGCTCGGCCGCACGCCGATAGAGCGCGAGCGCGCGCGCTTCGTCGCGCGGCACGCCGCTGCCGTCGCGGTAGGCGTTCGCGAGCATGAAATCCGCGGCCGGAATTTCCGCTTGCGACGCGATTTCGAACCAGCGCGCGGCCTGCACGGGATCGGCCGCCGTGCCGTAGCCGCTGCGATAGATCAGGCCGAGGTAGTACGCGGCGGCCGCGTCGCCGTGCTCGGCCGCGGCGCCGAGCAGCGCGCGGGCGCGTGCATAGTCCTTCGGCATGTCGCCGCTGCCGAGCAGCAGCGCCTTGCCGAGCGCCAGCTGCGCGCGCCGCGCGGCCGGTGCGTTATCGGCGCCTTGCGCCTGCGCGGCCGTTTCCAGCCAGCCGCGCCCTTCGTCGCGCAGCCCCGGTTCGCGCGCGGCGACGAGCGCGATGCCGAGCGCCGCCTGCGCGGCGCCCGAGCCCGCGCGCGCGAGATCGCGCAAACGCGCGAGCGCATGCGGCTCGGCGGCCTGCGCGACCATCGCCTGCCATTCGTCGAGTTGCGCGGCGCTCGGCGTGAGGGCGGTCGTGCCGCGCCAGCCGGCGGCCGCGACGGCGATGGCGACGGTTGCCGCGGCCGCCGCGAGCAGCGCGGCGGGCGGCAGCTTCACGCGCAGCAGGCGCCGCGCCGCGGCGGCGAAGCCGGTTTCGGCCGGCCGCATCGTCCGGATCGGTTGCATTGCATGCCTCATTGCGTCAGGTCGATCTCGTAGGTCGCGAGGTTCTTGCCGGAGCCGTCGTCGGCCGCGACCTGCGTGATGCCGGTCAGGCCGGCCGCGGTGGCGTCCGCGACGCGGTTCGGCGCCGATGCGAACCGCACGTGCGCGACCGAGCTCGCGAGCTTCGTGAAGCGCCAGCTGCGATGCGAGCCGTCGGTCGCGCGCGCGATCGTGCCGCGCTGCTTGATGTAGGCGATCAGCACGTCGCGGTTCGCGTCCGGCGACGCGAAGATCGTCTTGCTGCCATCGAGGCCCGGAAAGTTGCCGCCGCCGCTCGCGCGGTAGTTGTTCGTCGCGACGATGAACTCGGCGTTCGGATCGATCGGCGCGCCCTTGTACGTCAGGTTCCGGATCCGGCTGCCGACCGGCTGCGTGACGTCGATCTCGTACTTGAGGTCCGTCGACGTGAACATGTCGAAGTTGTAGCCGGGGAAGCTGCCGACGAGCGGCTGCACGGTCGCCTTGGTCGGATCGATCGTGTTGAAGCGCTTCGCGGCCGTCTCGAGCCAGTTCTTCACGTCGGCGCCGTTCACCTTCACCGCATACACGGTGTTCGGATACAGGTAGAGGTCGGCCGCGTTGTTGATCGCGAGCGCGCCCGGCGCGACGTCGGTGTAGTCGCTGCCGCCGCCGAAGCCGCTCTTGAACGGCGCGCTGACCGACAGCACCGGCAGCGACGCGTATTGCGGCAGGTTCGCCTGCACGTAGCGCGCGACGTAGTCGGCCTGCGCGTCGTTGACGATCTGGATCGCGCCCGGATCGCCCACGTCCGCGAAATACGTGTTCATCCGGTAGTCGGTCGAGCCGATCGGCGTCTTCACGTAGTCGATGGTCGCCTGATGTTCGGCGGCGATCGCGGCCGATACCGACGGATCGGCGGCGACGTAGCTCTTGTCCGCGTTCTGGATCGGGCGTGCCTCGACGGTCGTCTGCGACTTGTCGACGGTCCACGTCTTGCCGTCGAACTTCAGGCCGAGCTTGATCACGCCGAGGTGCTTGCCCCAGTAGTTCGCCATCACAGTCGGCACGCCGTTGACGGTGCCCTTGACCTTGTCGACGCCGGGCAGATTGAACTGCGGGACCGTGCTCGTTGCATCCGGGAACACCTGGTGCGAATGGCCGATCAGCATCGCGTCGATGCCGGGCACGGTCGACAGCCACCAGCTGCCGTTTTCCATCGTCGGCGAATAGGCGGAATTGTCGAGGCCGCCGTGCGAGATCGCGACGATCAGCTCGGCGCCCTTCGCGCGCATCTCGGGGATGTACTTCTGAGCGGCTTCCTTCAGCCCCGTGGTGTAGACCTTGCCGTCGAGCCAGCGCTTGTCCCAGTTCATGATCGCCGGCGGCGTGAAGCCGATGATGCCGACCTTGACCGGCGCGCTGACGGTCTTGCCGTCGGGCGTGGTCGCCGTCAGCGTGCGCGTGAGGATCGTGTACGGCGCGAACAGCGGCTCGCCGGTCTTCGCGCTGATCACGTTCGCGAGCACCTGCGGGAAGTTCGGCCCCGCGCATTTCTTCTGCTGCGCGGGGGCGGGGAGCCCGTCGACGTCGAACGTATTGCCGGTCACCTGCGACAGATACGGCAGTCCGTAGTTGAATTCGTGATTGCCGATCCCGCCGCCGTCGAATTTGGCCGCGTTCATCACCTTGTAGATCGCCAGCGTCTGATCGCAGCCGATCGGCTTCACGAGCGCCTGATAGTCGGACAGCGCGGTCCCCTGGATCGTGTCGCCGTTGTCGAGCAGCAGCGTGTTCGGATACTGCGCGCGCGCCTGCGCGATCAGCGTCGACACGCGTTCGAAGCCGAGCGAGTTGTCGGCGGCGAGCTTGAAGTAGTCGTACGACAGCACGTTGGTGTGCAGATCGGTCGTCTCGAGCACGGCCAGCGTCGCCGTCGTGCCGGCCGGCGTCTGGGCCGGCTGCTGCGACGCGGGCGGCGACGTGACGTCGTCGCCGCCGCATGCGGCGAGGGTGAACGCGACGCTCGCGAGCGCGGCGGCGGCCGGCACGCGACGGCGGGGAAGCGCGGGGAATCGCATCGAATGTCCTGTTGGGTGTTTTATCGTGACGAGGTGCGCAACGAGATGGCGGCGCGGGTGCCGACGGCCTGAGGTGCGGCGCGTGAGAGTATCGAAAGCGAACGTGACGGCAGAATGAAAGGCGCCGTCGAATCGGCGCTCGAATCGGTGCCGCCGCCGCCGGCGCCGTGCCGGAGCGCATTGCGCCGCGATGCGGCGGCCTCGGCCCGGCATCCCGCCCGCGCCGCCGCCGGCAGTCCGGGCGCGCGTCGGCGCGCGGAAATCCTCACGTCGCGGCGCCGGACGGTTCGCTACAATGGCCGCTGTCATTCATTTGCAAACAAACCGCCCTTGGACTTCGAGACCCCTCCCGGCCTGTCGGTCGACGCCGGCGGCCAGGGCCAGACCGTGCGCCTGACCGGCCAGTGGACCGCGCTCGCCCTCGCCCGCAATCGCGGTGCGGTGGTGCGCCGCGCCGAGAGCGTCGCCACAGGCAGCGTGAGCGAATGGGACTTGTCCGGCATCGGGCGGCTCGACCACGTCGGCGGCCAGGCGCTGTGGCGCGTATGGGGCCGCAAGCTGCCGCCGGGCATCGCACTCACGGCCACGCAACGCACGATCTTCGAGCGCATCGAGCGGCTCGACAGCCAGCGCGAGGCGCCCGAGCGCGTCGTGCGTGTCGGGCCTATCACGCGGCTCGGGCTGATGCTGTTCGCGTTCGCCGAGCATCTGCACGGCGGCATCGCGATGTTCGGCCGCGTGATCCTCGACGCACTGTCGGTGCTGCGCCGCCCGCAGACGATGCCGTGGAAGGAAACGTCCGCGAACATCTACAGCGCGGGCGCGCAGGCGCTGCCGATCACGGCGCTCGTCGCGTTCCTGATCGGCATCGTGCTCAGCTATCTGTCCGCGCAGCAACTGCAGATGTTCGGCGCGAACCGCTACATCGTGAACATCCTCGGCCTCGCGGTGATTCGCGAGCTCGGCCCGGTGCTGTCGGCGATTCTCGTCGCGGGCCGCTCGGGCTCGGCGATTACCGCGCAGATCGGCGTGATGCGCGTGACCGAGGAGCTCGACGCGATGCGCGTGATGGGCATTCCGCACGGGCTGCGCCTGATCCTGCCGCGCGTGCTCGCGCTCGGTGTCGCGATGCCGCTGCTCGTGATGTGGACCAACATCGTCGCGCTGACGGGCGGCGCGCTCGCCGCGAAGATGGTGCTCGGCATCGACGTGAACTACTTCGTGCGTTCGCTGCCGGGCGTCGTGCCGATCGCGAACCTGTATATCGGTCTCGGCAAGGGCGTCGTGTTCGGGATGCTGATCGCGCTCGTCGCGTGCCATTTCGGCTTCCGGATCAAGGCGAACTCGCAGAGCCTGGGCGAAGGCACGACGACGTCGGTGGTCACGTCGATCACGGTCGTGATCCTCGCGGACGCGGTGTTCGCGATCCTGTTCCAGAACGTGGGGCTCGGATGAGCGTATCGAACGAACCGGCTTCGCCTTCCGCCGTGGCCGACGCGCACGACGATCGCGTGATCGAGGTGCGCAACCTGACCAAGCGCTACGGGCGCAACATCGTTCACCAGAAGCTCGATTTCGACGTGCGGCGCGGCGAGATCGTGTCGATCGTCGGCGGCTCGGGCTCCGGCAAGACGACGCTCGTGCGGCAGATCCTGGGCCTCGAGCGGCCGACGTCGGGCACGATCAAGGTGTTCGGCCAGGACACGTCGACGATCGACGCGGCGAGCGCGCGGCTGATGCGCACGCGTTCCGGCATGCTGTTCCAGCACGGCGCGCTGTTCTCGTCGATGACGGTGTTCGACAACGTCGCGCAGCCGCTGCGCGAGCTCGGCCGCGTGCCGCCGGACCTGCTGCACGACATCGTGATGCTCAAGCTCGAGATGGTCGGGCTGCCGTGCAAGCACGCATCGAAGATGCCGGCGGCGCTGTCGGGCGGGATGGTCAAGCGCGTCGGCATCGCGCGCGCGATCGCGCTCGAGCCCGAGCTGCTGTTTCTCGACGAGCCGACCGCGGGCCTCGATCCGCAGGCATCCGACGAATTCGTCGAGCTGATCGCGACGCTGCACCGCACGCTCGGGCTGACCGTCGTGATGGTCACGCACGATCTCGACACGATGGTCGCGCTGTCGACGCGCGTCGCGGTGCTGGCCGATCGCAAGGTGCTGGTCGCCGCGCCGGTCGAGGAGGCCGCCAACGTCGATCATCCGTTCATCCACGAGTATTTCCTGGGGCTGCGCGGACGCCGCGCGCTGCAGGCCTTGCCGCCCGAGCGGCGCGCGAAGCTGCCGAAGGCGGCCCTCGAACCGGCGCTGTCGAGCGTCGAGCTGTAAAGGAACCCGCGAATGGAAAACAAATCACATGCGTTCTGGGCCGGCCTGTTCACGATCCTGCTGACGCTCGCGATCGTGGGGGCCGTGTTCTGGTTCAACGTCGACCGTACGGTACGCGTGCCGTACGACCTGATCGCGCGCACCAACGTCACGGGGCTGTTCCCGGACGCCGCCGTGCGCTTTCGCGGCCTCGACGTCGGCAAGGTGCAGTCGATCGGCTTCGACCGCTCGCATCCGGGGCAGATCCGGATCCGGATTCTCGTCGATCACGACGCGCCGATCACGCAGTCGACGTACGGCAGCCTTGGTTTTCAGGGCGTGACGGGCATCGCGTTCGTGCAGCTGGAGGACACGGGCCGCGATCTGTCGCCGCTGCCGTCGTCGCCGAAAGCGATCGCGCAGATCCCGATGCGCCCGAGCCTGTTCGACCAGCTCCAGTCGCGCGGCGACGTGCTGCTGCGGCAACTCGAGCTCGCCGCCAAAAGCGTGAACGAGCTGATGTCGCCGGAGATGCGCGAGCAGCTGCGCGCCACCGCCGAGAGCCTGCAGCACGCGGCCGACGGCGTGACGACGCTGTCGAAGCAGCTCGGCCCGGCCGTGACCGCGCTGCCAGGCACGATGACCGAGGTGAACCGGACGATGGCGTCGGCGAACCGGCTGCTGCAGCCGAACGGGCCGCTCGTCGCGAACCTGAACAAGGCCGGCACGGCGGCCGAGCAGGTCGGCACCGCGCTGAACGACCTGAACGCGCGCGTGCAGTACGACACGCTGCCGCGCTTCAATGCGCTCGCGGGCAGCGTCGGCGATGCGTCGCGGCAATTGAAGGACGTCGCCGGTGAACTCGGCCGCAATCCGAGCAGTCTGCTGTTCGGTTCGCCCGGCCCCGCACCGGGCCCCGGCGAATCGGGCTTCGTGTGGCCCGGCGCGGCCGCCGGCCATTGACGCGCGGCCGTGCCGCGCTTTGCAACCGACCATTCGATTGATGCAGGAATACGCCATGTCCCGACTCCTTGATCGCGCGCTGCGCCCGGCCGCGACCGCGCTCGCGGTGCTGACGCTCGTGCTCGCCGCCGGCTGCGCGGCCGACCGCGCGGCACTGTCGAACATCCGCTACGACCTCGGGCCGGCCACGCCGGTCGGCACGGTCGGCAGCGGTCCCGCGCTGAAGGTGCTCGACGTGTCGGCGCCCGAAGCGTTCGACTCGGACAAGTTCGTCTATCGCCTTGCGTACGCGGATGCGCAGCGCATGGCCGTCTATCGCGACAGCCGCTGGATCGCGCCGCCCGCGCAACTGCTCACGCAGCGGCTGCGCGGCGCGCTGTCCGCGCGCGGCGCGGTGCTCGAAGGCTCGGACGGCGTGCGCGCGCCGACGCTGAAGGTCGACCTGAGCGAATTCGAGCAGGTGTTCGACGGACAGTCGCAGAGCCACGGCGCCGTCACCGCGCGCGCGACGCTGATGCAGGACGGCAAGGTGCTCGGCCAGCGCACCTTCGTCGCGCGCGCGCCGTCGAGCACGCCCGATGCCGCGGGCGGCGCGCGAGCGCTCGCCGCCGCGAGCGACGAGCTCGTGTCGCAGATCGCCGCATGGGTCGGCGTGCAGGCCTACGCGGGCACGCCGTGACGTGCGACGCGCGGCGGCGATGAACGCGCCCGGCACGCATCGCGCGTCGTCGCTCGCGCGGCAGGCGTTTGCCGCGTATGCGGCGCTCGTCGTCTACGCGTCGCTGTACCCGTTCGAAGGCTGGGTGTCGTTCGGCATCGGTCCGTTCGACTATCTGTTCGCGCCGATGCAGCGCTACGTGACCGCCTTCGACGTGGTCACCAACGTGCTCGGCTACATGCCGTTCGGCGCACTCGCGGTGCTCGCGCTGCATCCACGGCATCGCGGCATCGCCGCGACGCTGATCGCGGGCGTGCTCGGCGTGCTGCTGTCGGGCGCGATGGAAGCGCTGCAAACCTATCTGCCGACGCGTGTCGCGTCGAATCTCGATCTCGGCGCCAATGCGCTCGGCGCGCTGCTGGGCGCGGCGCTCGTCGCGCCGGCTACGGGCGCGCTGCTCGACCGCGGCGCGCTGCGGCGGCTGCGCACCGCATGGTTCGAGGCCGACGGCGCGACGCCGCTGCTGCTCGCCGCGGTGTGGCCGTTCGCGATCCTGTTTCCGTCGCCGTTCCTGTTCGGTATCGGCGACTGGCCGGCCGCGCTGTGGGCGCGTGCGGATGCGTCGATGCAGGACGCGCTGCTCGCGTGGCTGCCCGCCGCGTGGCACGTCGGCGAATGGCCGGAGCGCGTCGACGGCTGGCTGTCCGACTCCGCGTGGGAGGCCGTGATCGGCGCGCTGATGCTGTTCGCCGCACTCGCCGTCGCATCGCTCGCGATGCGGGCGCAGGCGCCGCGGATCCGGCTGCTGGCCGCCTTCCTCGGCGCGGCGCTCGTGCTGAAGGCGGCCGCGACGTTCATGCAGTCGGCGACGGGGCTCGTCGTCGTCTGGGCGACGCCCGGCGCGCGGCTCGGCATCGAGCTCGGCTTCGCGGCGGCGCTCGTCGCGCTGCGCGTGCCGGCGACGTGGCGCGCGGCGCTCGCAGCCGTCGCGCTGCTCGCGGGCATCGCGCTCGTCAATCTGCTGCCCGTCAATCCGTTCTTCGATTTCACGCTGTCCGGCTGGCGGCAGGGGCGCTATGTGCACTTCAACAGCCTCGCGCGCTGGCTCGCGTGGATCTGGCCGTACGCGGCGCTGATCTGGCTCGGCCAGCGCGTCGAGCGCGCGTGGCTGCCGGCCTTCGCGCGCCGGTGACGGGCGGCGGGGCGGGCAGCTTTCGCCGGGGACGGGCGGCGCGGCGGGCAGCCGGCAGGCAGCGGCGCGCGCCGCTCGTTATAATCGTCCGCACCGTCCGAGCGCCGCGCAACGGCGTTCCGCCCACCATCCGTCCGGCATCGCCGGGCCGCTCGTCGTCATCACCATGGATTCCTACTACCAGCACCACGTCTTCTTCTGCCTGAATCAGCGCGAGCCCGGCGCCGACCGCCCGAGCTGCGCGCAATGCGACGCGCAGACGATGCAGGAATACGCGAAAAAGCGCGTGAAGGAACTGGGCCTCGCCGGCGCCGGCAAGGTCCGCATCAACAAGGCCGGCTGCCTCGACCGCTGCGAGGAAGGGCCGGTGATGGTCGTGTATCCGGAAGGCACGTGGTACACGTACGTCGACAAGGCCGACATCGACGAGATCGTCGAGTCGCATCTGCGCGACGGAAAGATCGTCGAGCGCCTGAAGATCTGAGCGGGCCGGCGTCATGAACGTACATACGCAGAAATCGCTGATTGCCGGCCCGGTCGGGCAGATCGAAATCGCGGTCGACATGCCCGACGCGGTGCGCGAAGGCAGCGCCGCGCCGCGCGGGATCGCGCTCGTCGCGCACCCGCATCCGCTGTTCGGCGGCACGATGGACAACAAGGTCGCGCAGACGCTCGCGCGCACGCTCGTGCAGCTCGACTATGTGGTCTACCGGTCGAACTTCCGCGGCGTCGGCGCGACCGAAGGCGTGCACGACAACGGCATCGGCGAGGCCGACGATCTGCTCGCGGTGGTCGCGCACATGCGCGCGCAGCCCGCGTATGCGGACCTGCCGCTCGTGCTCGCGGGCTTTTCGTTCGGCACCTTCGTGCTGTCGCATGTGGCGAAGCGGCTGCGCGACGCGGGCGAGGCGATCGAGCGGATGGTGTTCGTCGGCACGGCCGCGAGCCGCTGGCAAGTGGCCGACGTGCCGGAGAACACGCTCGTCATTCACGGCGAACTCGACGACACGGTGCCGATCGCGTCCGTGTACGACTGGGCGCGCCCGCAGGAACTGCCGGTCGTCGTGATTCCGGGCGCCGAGCATTTCTTCCATCGCAAGCTGCATGTGCTGAAGCGCATCGTCATCGATGCGTGGCGGTAGACGGTACGCGGCCTGCATTCGAAACCGCGCCGTGCTTCGAGCGACATCGTGTCGCGCTCGAAGGCACGGCAGCCGAGCGAAGCGACGTGCTCGAGGCGGCGATTTCATTCCTTTTCCGATCGCTGTTCCATCTTTGTCGTGCCGTCCGTCACGCTCCATCTTCCGCTGCCGCCGTCCTGACGGGACAAGCTTCTGGCCGCGCGTGTGCGCCTATAAAAACCTGTACGCGCATTCATGGCGGCTTACTCGCGGGTCGGTCGAGTCGCATTGCAAATGGCATCTCCACCGAGTTGTCGCGCGATGCGGCCGCACGATGCCTGCCGGCCGCATGCACGGCCTTTCATCCTCCGCTTCGCGAAAACGCGTTTCGCGGCCACGTATAATGGCCGCATTTTGCGTCGCCCGCGGCCCGGCTGGGCCCATGCGGCGCTCGTTTCGCTGCCTGTCCGTCCGCTCGCGACGGCCGCGAACCGAACGCGTCCGCACGAGTCCAACCGGCGCGTTTCGCGTCGTCCGAGGTATCGGGCGAGTGCCCGAAACGCCTGCCGCCTTGCCGTTCAACCGTGCGCGTTTCGCGCCGCACTTTCTGCCATCAGCCTGAATCGATCATGCGTCTGTCTTCCCAAGGCCTCAAGTCCCTCGCTTCCTCCATCGCCTTCGGCACCGCCGCGCGCAACGTCGCGCTCGGCGTGATGCTGCCTGTCGCGCTCGCGTCGACGATCGTCGTCGCCGAGGCGAAGCCGGCCGCCAAGGCCAAGGCCGCGCATGCGGCGCCGGCCGCCGCCGAGCAGTCGACCGGCGCACCGGCGACTTTCATGCCGGGCGCAGTGCCGCCGCCGGGCGTGAACGCGCGCTCGTGGGTGCTCGTCGATGCGACGAGCAACACGGTGCTCGCCTCGGGCAATGCGGACGAGCGTGTGGAGCCGGCGTCGTTGACGAAGCTGATGACCGCGTACCTCGTGTTCGAAGCGCTCGACAAGAAGAAGATCTCGATGGAGCAGATCGTCACGCCGAGCGAGGCCGTGCGCCGTGTCGGCCGCGACGAGTCGCGGATGTTCATCGAGGCGAACAAGCCGGTGTCGGTGCACGACCTCGTGTACGGGATGATCATCCAGTCGGGCAACGACGCGGCGATCGCGCTGGCCGAACTGGTCGGCGGCAGCGAAGCGCAGTTCGTCACGATGATGAACGACGAGGCGCAGCGCCTCGGCATGAAGGGCACGCACTTCGCCGACGTGAACGGCATGCCCGACCCGAACCACTACACGACGGCCGGCGACCTCGCGAAGCTGTCCGCGCACCTGATCCGCGATTTTCCGCAGTACTACGGCATCTTCTCGGAGAAGGAATTCAAGTACAACAACATCCGCCAGGGCAACCGCAACCGTCTGCTGTGGCTCGATCCGACCGTCGACGGCCTGAAGACCGGCCACACGCAGGCAGCCGGCTTCTGCCTGATCTCGTCGGCGAAGCGCCCGATTCCGGGCGCTTCGGACGCACAGCGCCGTCTGGTCGCCGTGATGATGGGCGAGCCGAAGGAGAGCGACCGCACGCAGGACAGCATGAAGATGCTGAACTACGGCTATAGCGCGTTCGACGCGGTGCGCCTGTTCAAGGGCGGCCAGGCGATCTCGACGCCGCGCCTCTACAAGGGCAAGGAGAACACCGTGCAGGTCGGCGTCGCGAGCGACCAGTGGGTGACCGTGCCGCGCGGCCTCGGCGACAAGGTCAAGCCGGAAGTCGACGTCAATGCGCCGCTGATCGCGCCGCTCGCGCAAGGGCAGCAGGTCGGCACCGTGAAGGTCGTCGCCGACGGCAAGACGCTGTCCGAATTCCCGGTCGTCGCGCTGCAGGCCGTGCCGGAAGCGGGTATCTTCGGCCGTATCTGGGACTCGATCCTGCTGATGTTCAGCAAGAAGAAGTAACGCGCGGCGGGTCTTTCTTTCGACGACTTCATCCCCATCTGGTATAGCCATGAGCCCAACCGAATTCGAACCGATCGTCTATCTGAGCGTAGCGTCTCAAGAAGAAATGGTGCCGCTGTCGCAAGCACGCGTGCCGGTGCTCGATCGCGGATTCATCTTCGGCGACGGCGTGTATGAAGTCGTCCCCGTCTATGCGCACGACGGCGCGCACGTGCCGTTCCGGATCGCACAGCATCTGGAGCGGCTCGAGCGCAGCCTGAAGAAGATCGGCATCGACAACCCGCACGACGCGGCGGGCTGGCGCGCGCTGATCGAGCGCCTCGTCGACGCGAATGCGCAGGCGCTCGGCGATAGCCACGCGCTCGTGTACCTGCAAGTGACGCGCGGCGTCGCGAAGCGCGGCCATGCGTTCCCGGCGAACGCGGTGCCGACCGTATTCGCGATGACGAGCCCGCTGCGGCTGCCGTCCGCGGAGGAGCGCGCGAAGGGTGTGCGCTGCGTGACGGCCGAAGATCGGCGCTGGCTGCATTGCGACATCAAGTCGACGTCGCTGCTCGGCAACGTGCTGATGGCACAGCATGCGGCCGAGCGCGACGCGTTCGAAACGGTGCAGCTGCGCGACGGCAACCTGACCGAAGGATCGTCGTCGAACGTCTGGGTCGTGAAGAACGGCGAGCTGTATGCGCCGCCGCGCAGCAACAAGATCCTCGAGGGGATCCGCTATGCGCTGCTCGAGGAGCTCGCCGACGAATGCGGCATCCGCTTCATCGCGCGCGAGATCAGCGAAAGCGAGCTGCGCGCCGCGGACGAAATCCTGATTACATCGGCGACGAAGGAAGTGCTGCCGGTGACGTCGCTCGACGATCTGCCCGTACAGGGCGGCAAGCCGGGCCCGGTATTCGCGGCGTTGTACGACGCGTACCAGCGCGCGAAAGCGCGCGAGTTTGAACAGTTTGACCTTTCCCGGAGGAAGTGATGAGCGAACCGACCAAAACCGTCGAGGTGACCGGCGCGATCGAAACGCCGAAGGAGTCGCTGCTGGAGTTCCCGTGCGACTTCCCGATCAAGATCATGGGCAAGGCGCACCCCGAGTTCAAGGACACGATCTTCAAGGTCGTGAGCGTTCACGACAACGAGATCGACCTCGAGAAGATCGAGGAGCGCGCGTCGAGCGGCGGCAACTATACGGGGCTGACCGTCACGGTGCGCGCGACGAGCCAGGAACAGCTCGACAATATCTACCGCGCGCTGACCGGCCATCCGATGGTCAAGGTCGTGCTGTAACGGCCGATGCCGCGTGCGTTTCGTCCTCCGTTCCGCCGGTGCCGGCGGAACGGGCGGCAATCCCCTTCCACCCGCCTTCTCGCGCACACTCCTGCGGACACTTGCCGGCCGCACGCCGCGCATCGAGTTCGTCGCAGAGCAGCTTGAACTGCGCGACTTCCTGAAGAATCCACGTCCTGAATGCCTGCACGCGCGGCGTACCGAGCAGCGGCGGCGGGCACACGAAGAAGTAGTGCCACGGGCTCGGCCCGTCGATGTCGAACAGCCGCACGAGCCGGCCGTCGAGCAGATCGTGCAGCGCGAGCGAGCGGCGCACGAGCGCGATGCCCTGACCCTCGATCGCGGCCTGCAGCAGATTCGACGAGTCCTGATAGAGAATGCCGCGCTTCGGTTCGGTCAGCGTATCGAGGCCCGCCGCGTCGAACCACGGGCGCCACAGCTCGTCGTCGGAGCGCAGCAGGTTGTAATGGACGAGATCGGCGGGCGTCTGTGGCAGCTTGCCGCCGTTCAGCGTCGGCGCGCACGCCGGAAAGAACGCCTCGTCGAGCAGCGGCTCGACATACAGCCCCGGATAACTGCCGAAGCCGAAGCGGATCGCGAGATCGACGTCGTCGCGTGCGAAGTCGGTCAGCGCATTCGTGGACTGCAACTCGACGTCGATTTCCGGATGGCGTTCGATGAACGTGCCGATCCGCGGCGTGACGAAGCGCGCGGCGAACGACGACAGCATCGACACGACGAGCCGGCGATCGCGGTCGCTCGCGCGCACCTGGCGCGTCGCGTCGGCGAGCATCATCAGCGCGGTGCGGACCTGCTGCGCGTAGCGCATCCCGGCGTCGGTCAGGCACAGACGCTTGCCGTTGCGCGTGAACAGCTTCACGCCGAGCTCGTCTTCGAGCGCGCGCACCTGATGGCTGACCGCGCCGTGCGTGACGAACAGTTCGTCGGCGGCGCGCGAGAAATTCTCGTGCCGGGCAGCGGCTTCGAACGCGCGAATCGCGTTCAGCGCGGGCAGCTGGCGCAGGTCCATTTGCTAATTTTCCTCACATCGACGTGAAAATTGGTCGTTTGGTCGGACGTGTCGCAATGACTACGATTGTAGCCATCGAAGCGTTTTTTGGCGGAGTCGATCATGCAAGAAATTTCCACAAGCGTCACGTTCGAGATTCCCCCCGGCGAAACGGTGCCGATGAAGGTGCAGCGCAGCACGCGGCTGACGGTCCAGTGCGGGCCGGTGTGGGCGACGCGCAGCAACGATGTCGACGACTACTTCCTCGTCGACGGCGAGACGCTGCGGCTGCGTCGCGGCGAGCGGCTGTGGCTCAGCGCGGAAGGCGGGCAGAGCGCGTGCGTCGCGTTTTCGGTGTCGCGGCCCGCGAAGGACGTCGCGCTCGGCGGACTCGCACGGCTGCGCGAACGCGTGAGCGCGCTGTTTCACGACGGCTGGCGAACCGTCTGACGCGCGCTTTCCTCGGACGGATCGCCGCGATCCGTCCCTTTCCGCGGCCGGCGAGACCCATGGGTTTTCGGTAAACTACCGCCCATGTCCGTTTCGCCGGTTGCCATTGTGTCCACGCCCGTCGCCGCTCCCGAATCGTCCGCCGCCATCGCGGTCCCGCCGGTCGTCGTGCGCTGGCGCGGCGTCGAGCCGTACGAGACGAGCTTCGACGCGATGCGCGCATTCACCGACGCGCGCACGGCCGACACCGTCGACGAGATCTGGATCGTCGAACATCCGCCCGTCTACACGCTCGGCCAGGCCGGCGATCCGGCCCATCTGCTGGTGGCCGATAGCGGCATTCCGCTCGTGAAGGTCGACCGCGGCGGGCAGATCACCTATCACGGCCCCGGCCAGATCGTCGCCTACCTGCTGCTCGACTTGCGCCGGCGCAAGCTGATGGTGCGCAGCTTGGTGACGAAGATCGAGGAGGCCGTGATCGAAACCCTCGCGGCGTATAATCTCGCTTCGGTCCGCAAGGCGGGCGCGCCGGGGATCTACGTGGCATCCGGCGTGCACGAGGGCGCGAAGGTTGCCGCCCTCGGCCTGAAGATCCGCAACGGCTGCAGCTATCACGGGCTGAGCCTGAACGTGAAGATGGATCTGCGCCCGTTTCTCGCGATCAATCCGTGCGGCTATGCCGGACTGGAAACCGTCGACATGGCGAGCCTCGAGGTTGCCGCCGACTGGAACGACGTGGCCCGCACGCTGGTGCGGCGTCTGATCGCCAACCTCGACGGCGAATCCGCGGCCGCCGACACGCCGCACGCACTGGAACATTCGAATGACTGACGTTACCGCTTCTCCCGCACCGGCCGATTCGGCCGCGACCCCTGCGTACGACCCGACCGCCAAGCAGAAGGCGCAGGCGAAGACGGCGCGCATTCCGATCAAGGTCGTGCCGATCGAGAAGCTGAAGAAGCCCGAGTGGATCCGCGTGAAGGCGGCCACCGGCAGCTCGCGCTTCAACGAGATCAAGACGATCCTGCGCGAGCACAACCTGCACACCGTGTGCGAGGAAGCGAGCTGCCCGAACATCGGCGAATGCTTCGGCAAGGGCACGGCGACGTTCATGATCATGGGCGACAAGTGCACGCGCCGCTGCCCGTTCTGCGACGTCGGCCACGGCCGTCCCGATCCGCTCGACGCCGACGAACCGAAGAACCTTGCGCGCACGATCGCCGCGCTGAAGCTGAAGTACGTGGTGATCACGAGCGTCGACCGCGACGACCTGCGCGACGGCGGCGCGGCCCACTTCGTCGAATGCATTCGCGAAGTGCGCGAGCAGTCGCCGGAAACGCGCATCGAAATCCTGACGCCGGACTTCCGCGGCCGCCTCGACCGTGCGCTGTCGATCCTGAACGCGGCGCCGCCCGACGTGATGAACCACAACCTCGAAACGGTGCCGCGCCTGTACAAGGAAGCGCGCCCCGGTTCGGACTATGCGCATTCGCTGAAGCTGCTGAAGGACTTCAAGGCGCTGCATCCGGACGTCGCGACGAAGTCGGGCCTGATGGTTGGCCTCGGCGAGACCGAAGAGGAAATTCTGCAGGTGATGCGCGACCTGCGCGCGCACGACGTCGACATGCTGACGATCGGTCAGTATCTGCAGCCGTCCGAGCATCATCTGCCGGTGCGCGCATACGTGCATCCGGACACGTTCAAGATGTACGAGGAAGAGGCGTACAAGATGGGCTTCACGCACGCGGCCGTCGGCGCGATGGTGCGCTCGAGCTATCACGCCGATCTGCAGGCGCATGGGGCGGGGGTGGTTTGAGCGTCCGCGCTGCCTGTTCTGCATGAAGTCGTGCAACCGAAAAGCCCGCAGCGATGCGGGCTTTTTCATTGGTGCGGCCGCCAAGCGCGTATTCGCACGACAATCGCCACTCGACCGGACGCGCGATCCAATTCAGCGTGAAAAGCAAAGCTGAAACGCCGTCGATAGCTTCGCAGGATAAGTTCGCTCCCGCCGCGCGCAAACCTCCTATAGTCGGCTCTCCGCCGCAACACCCGCATTCCGAAGGAGAGCCGCATGTCCCGTTTCAGCTTCGTCCGCCGCGCCGTCGTCGCGCTGACCGCCTTCGCCGCGCTCGGCGCGGCACACGCCGAATCGCGCGAAGTCGTGATCGCGTATCAGGACATGGTCGTGCCGTGGCGCTATGCGCAGGCGAGCGGTGAAGTCGAAAAGGCGACCGGCTACAAAGTCACGTTCCGCAAGCTCGACAGCGGCGCCGACGTGATCCGCGCGCTCGCGTCGGGCTCGGTGCAACTCGGCGAGGCAGGTTCGAGCCCGATCGCGGCCGGCTTGTCGCAGGGGCTCGACATCTCGCTGTTCTGGGTGCTCGACAACATCAACGACGCGGAGGCGCTCGTCGCGCGCAACGGCTCCGGCGTGACCAGCATCGCGGCGCTCAAGGGCAAGAAGATCGGCGTGCCGTTCGTGTCGACCTCGCACTTCCATACGCTCGTCGCGCTGCAGGCCGCGGGCGTCAATCCGAACGACGTGAAGATCGTCAATCTGCGTCCGCCCGAAGTCGCGGCCGCATGGACGCGCGGCGACATCGATGCGACCTACATCTGGGATCCGGTGCTCGCGAAGGTCAAGCAGTCGGGCACGGTGCTGACGACGTCGGGCCAGGTCGCGAAGGAAAGCGGCAAGGCGACCTTCGACGGCTTCGTCGTGAACCGCAAGTTCGCGCGCGAGAATCCGGAGTTCGTCACGCGCTTCGTCAAGGTGCTCGCCGCGGCCGACGCCGACTACCGCGCGCATACGGCCGCATGGAAGGTCGGCTCGCCGCAGGTCGAGGCCGTCGCGAAGGTGTCGGGCGCGAATGCGCAGGACGTGCCGGCGAGCCTCGCGCTGTACGCGTTCCCGACGCCGGCCGAGCAGGCATCGTCGACCTGGCTCGGCGGCGGCGCGCAATCGGGCGCCGCGAAATCGCTCGCGGCCACGGCCGCATTCCTGAAATCGCAAGGCACGATCCAGACGGTGCTGTCCGACTATTCGGTCGGCGTCGATCCGCAGTTCGTGCAGAAGGCCGCGCGCTGAGCGCGGCGCCGATCGCGGAGCCGTCGACATCATGAGCACACTCGAAGTCCGTCAGCTGTCGGTCGCCTATCCGGGCGAGCGCGGGCGCGCATCGACGCAGGCGCTCGCGCACGTCGACCTGCGCATCGAATCCGGCGAATTCGTCGTCGCGCTCGGGGCGTCCGGTTGCGGAAAGACGACGCTGCTGAACTGCATTGCCGGTTTCGTCGCGCCGACGACGGGCGAGGTGTGCGTCGACGGCGTGCCGATCGAGGGGCCCGGCGCCGATCGCGGCGTCGTGTTCCAGAAATACGCGCTGCTGCCGTGGCTCGACGTGCTCGGCAACGTTGCGCTCGGGCTGCGCTTCGCGCGCGTGTCGAAGACCGAGCGCGAGGCACGTGCGCGCGACATGCTCGCGCTCGTCGGGCTCGAGCACCACGCGCATGCGCGTGTCTACGAACTGTCGGGCGGGATGCAGCAGCGCGTCGGCATCGCGCGTGCGCTCGCGAGCGATCCGCGCGTGCTGCTGATGGACGAGCCGATGGGCGCGCTCGATGCACTGACGCGCGGCACGATGCAGGCGCTCCTGCTCGACGTGTGGGCGCGCACCGGCAAGACGGTGTTCTTCATCACGCACGACGTCGAGGAGGCGCTGTTCCTCGCGACGCGCCTCGTCGTGATGACGCCCGGTCCCGGCCGGATCGCGGAAACCTTCGAGCTGCCGTTCGCGCGCCGCTATGTCGAATCGCGCGATGCGCGCGCGGTGAAGTCGTCGCCGGAATTCATCGCATGGCGTGAGCGCCTGATCGCCTATCTGCATCGCGACGAAACGCTCGGCGAGGTCGCGTGATGGGCGAGCTCGCACGGCACGGCGTGTCGGTCGGGCGTCGCCGGATCAGCACTTTGCACAGGCAGGGCAGCATGAGCACACAGGATTCGTGGGCGGCCGATCGAACGGCCGCGCACTTCAAGCAGGATGACGGCGTGGCGCAACGCCACGAGGCATCACGTCGTCCGGCGCGCACATCGCACCGCTATCGGCTGCCGGGGCACGGCAACACGGCCGTGCTCAGCGCGGCGACGATCGCGGCGCTCGCCGTGCTCTGGTGGGTCGCGACGCATCGGCAGTGGCTGCCGCCGTTGTTCCTGCCTGCGCCCGAAGCGGTCTGGACTGCGTTCGTCGACGCATGGCACGGTCGCATCCAGGGCGGGCTGCCGCTGTCGGAGCATCTGCTATGGAGCGCCGCGCGCGTATTCGGGGCGTTCTTGCTCGCGACCGCGATCGGCGTGCCGGCCGGCATCCTGATGGGCGTAAGCCGCATCGCGCGCGGCGTGCTCGATCCGCTGCTCGAGTTCTACCGGCCGCTGCCGCCGCTCGCGTATCTGCCGCTCGTCGTGATCTGGTTCGGCATCGACGAGACCGCGAAGCTCGTCGTGATCTTCCTCGCCTGCTTCGCGCCGATCGCGATGGCGGCGCGCGCCGGCGTGCGCGCGGCGACCGTCGAGCAGATCAATGCGGCGTATTCGCTCGGCGGTAGTTTCGCGCAGATCGTGCGCCACGTCGTGCTGCCGGCCGCGCTGCCGGAGATTCTCACGGGGCTGCGGATCGCGATCGGCTTCGGCTGGACGACGCTCGTCGCGGCCGAGATGGTCGCGGCGACGGCCGGGCTCGGGCAGATGGTGTTGAACGCGTCGAGCTTTCTGCGCACCGACATCGTCGTGATGGGCATCCTGATCATCGGCGCGATCGCGTGGCTGTTCGATCTCGCGATGCGCTGGATCGAGCGGCGCGTGGTGCCGTGGAAGGGGCGGGCGTAAGCGTCGCCGCTGCGCGGCCGCTCACTCGCCCATCGCAACGCCTTCCCGCCGCGGATCGGCGCCGCCGAACCACACCGTTTGCCCCTGCACGTTGAGCCGCTGAATGCCCTGCAGCCCCGAGTTCATCTGGACGATCTGCACGTCGTGCCCGCGGCCTTTGAGCCCTTCGACGAGCGCGTCCGACACGCGGCCGCGTTCGAGCTGCGTCGGCCCGTTCATCGAGCCGAAATTCGGCAGTGCGATCGCCTGCTGCATCGTCATCCCCCAGTCGAGCACGCCGACCAGCGCCTTCGCGACGTGATTGATGATCGCGGGGCCGCCGGCCGAGCCGACGATCAGCGTCACCTGCTTCGTCTTCTTGTCGAACACGAGTTCGGGCGACATCGCCGAGCGCGGCCGCTTGCCGGGCTGCACGCGATTCGCAACCGGCCGGCCGTTCTCGGTCGACACGAACGAGAAGTCGGTGAGCTGGTTGTTGAGCAGGAAGCCGCGCACCATCAGCCGCGAGCCGAATGCATCTTCGATGCTCGTCGTCATCGATAGCGCGTGACCGTAGCGGTCGACGATCGCGATGTCGGACGTCGACGGCAGTTCCGGGCTGCGGTCGTCGGCCATCGCGAGCGTCGCGCCCTGCGGCGTGCCGGCCTGCGCGACGCCCATGCTGTTGTCGCCGATCAACTGCGCGCGCTGGGCGAGATAGGACTTGTCGATCAGACTCGCCCAGTTGCCGCCCGGCAGCGGCACGAAGTCGGGATCGGCGACATAGCGCGCGCGATCCGCATACGCGAGCCGCCCGGCTTCGCTGAACACGTGCGCGGCGAACGGCGTCGGCTCGTAGCCGACCTCGTTGCGCACCGGCTTCTGCGCGCCGATCTGCTGCCAGTCGGGCATCGCCTCGAGGATGCCGAGCATCTGCGCGATCGCGAGGCCGCCCGACGACGGCGGCGGCATCCCGCAGACGATCGAGCGCCGGTAGTCGGCGCACAGCGGCGCGCGCACCTTCGCCTTGTAGCGCGCGAGATCCTGCATCGACAGCAGCCCGGGATTGGTCGGGTGCTTGCGCACCTTCGCGACGATGTCGCGCGCGATCGCGCCGGTATAGAACGCGTTCGCGCCGCGATCGGCGACCTGCCGCAGCACGACCGCGAGCGCCGGGTTCTTCAGCACGGTGCCGGCCGCCTTCGGCGTGCCGTCCTTGTTGTAGAAGTACGCGCGCGCGGCCGGATCGTTCGCGAGATAGCGATCGTTCGCGATCAGCGTCGCGAGCCGCGGGCTGATCGTGAAGCCATGCTCGGCGAGCCGGATCGCCGGCTGGAACAGCCGCCGCCACGGCAGCTTGCCGTTCGCGCGATGCGCGGCCTCGAGCATGCGCAGCACACCGGGCGTGCCGACCGAGCGCCCGCCGACGACGCCTTCGTAGAAACTCATCGGCTGGCCGGTCGGGCCGTAGAACAGGCGGTCGGTCGCGGCGGCCGGCGCCGTTTCGCGGCCGTCGTACGCCTGCGTCGTCTTGCCGTCGAAGTACAGCATGAACGCGCCGCCGCCGATGCCGGACGACTGCGGCTCGACGAGCGCGAGCACCATCTGCGTCGCGATCGCCGCATCGACCGCAGTGCCGCCGGCCTTCAGCATCTCGTAGCCGGCCTGCGTCGCGAGCGGATTCGCGGCCGCGATCATGTAGCGCTGCGCGGTCCAGCCCGGCTTGTCGGTCCAGCCGGTCGCGAGTTCGGGCGCATGCATGCCGGGCAGCGGCGCGGCGGCGCCGGAGGCCTCAACGGGCACGACCGCGGCGGGCGGCGCGGCGGGCGACGTGCAGGCGGCATTGAACGCGACGAGCGCGATGGCGGCGATCAGCGTCCACGGACGCGAAGACGGACGAAGCCGGTCGAACATGGAACCCTCTGCAGCAATGAAGTCGAAGGAGGCGGCGGGCCCGCTATTGTCGCCGCGCGGCGCGCCGATTGTCATCCGTCAGGAACCCTGACGCAGCGCGTCGGGCCCGCGCCGGCCGGTCTTTCCGGCCTGTTCGAGGATGAACTCTATGAAGGTCGAGGTCGCGCGCGTGTGATGACGGTTCGGCATGTAGAGCATGTACATGTGCGTGCCGAAGATGCTGAGCCGATACGCGTCGAGCGACGTGACGATGGCGCCGCGCCGCATGTCGTCCTGCACGACGTAGTCGGGCACGATGCCGACGCCGATGCCGGCGAGGATCGCCTGCCGCAGGAACAGGAAGTTCTCCGATACCAGCGTCGGCTCGAGCAGCACCTCGTGACGTTCGTCGCCGAGATACGCGGCAATGCGCAACTGCCGGCCCATCACCGTCGCGGTGACGACCGGGCCGGCCGACAGCGCGTCGAGGCTCGCCGGCATCCCGTGCTCGGCCGCGAACGCGGCCGACGCGCAGGCGACGTAGCGCACCGCGCCCATGTCGCGCGCGACGAGATTCGGCGGCGGCTCGGGCATCACGCGCACCGCGATGTCGATCTCGTCGCGCATCAGATCCTCGACGCGGTTCTCGAACACGACGTCGAGCACGATGCCCGGATGCAGCCGCTTGAACGCGAGCAGCCAGTCGGCCATCACCATCTGCCCGTAGCCGCTCGGTACCGACAACCGCACGCGGCCCTGCAGGTCCTGCCCGAGCGTCGTCACCGATTCCTGCGCGGCGAGCAGTTCGTTGCGGATGCGCCGGCCGTGCTCGTACAGCTTCAGCCCGATCTCGGTCGGCTCGATGCGTCGCGTCGTGCGCCGTACGAGCTGCTGACCGATCGAGCGCTCGAGCTGGTTCAGCCGATAGCTGACGTTCGCGCGGCTCATCTTCAGCCGCTGCGCGGCCTTGCTCAGATTGCCGGCGTCGAGGATCTCGACGAGCAGCGTCAGCGCGTTCAGGTCCATCCGGGCGTCTCCGTACCGGCTCGCACACGGGCCGGCAAACGTTCAATGTCAAGTCGGACTTGACAGCTTGTAAAAGCTCGCTGGAATTGTCAATGAATCTCGATCAATCGAGAATCGAGTCATGCCCCCGGCATGCCGCCGGATCTGTCCCGCCATCGCGTGATGCGCGGGATCGGAGCGGGCGTCCCGGCCCGGCCGCGCGCCGGCCGCCGCGACGCCGGCCGCCGCCTCAAGGAGACACGATGAACTCGCCCGCTTTTTCCGCCCCGTCCAACGGCACCGTCACGCGCGAACGGCGCGACAAGGTGCTCGTCGTCACGATCGATCATCCGCCCGTCAACGCGCTGTCGGCCGACGTGCGCCGCGGCCTCGCGGACGCGCTCGACGCCGCGCAGGCCGACGACGCGATCCGCGCCGTGCTGATCGTCGGCGCCGGCCGCAACTTCATCGCCGGCGCGGACATCCGCGAATTCGGCAAGCCGCCGGTGCCGCCGTCGCTGCCCGACGTGTGCGCACGCATCGAGTCGAGCGCGAAGCCCGTCGTCGTCGCGCTGCACGGCGCGACGCTCGGCGGCGGCCTCGAAGTCGCGCTCGCCGCGCATTACCGGCTCGCGGTGCCCGGCGCGAAGCTCGGGCTGCCCGAAGTCACGCTCGGGCTGCTGCCGGGCGCCGGCGGCACGCAGCGCACGCCGCGGCTGATCGGCGCGAAGGCGGCGCTCGACCTGATGCTGACAGGCCGCCACGCGAGCGCTGAGGAAGCGCTCGCGCTCGGCCTCGTCGATCGCCTCGCGCACAGCGACGACACGCTTGCCGAAGGGCTTGCCTACGCGCAGGAGCTGGTGTCGCTCGGCGCGCCGGCCCGGCGTACGCGCGACGCGCAGGCGCTGGCGGATCGCGCGGCCGCGCAGGCCGCGATCGACGCCGCTCGTGCCGAGCTGCCGAAGAAGTCGCGCGGGCTGTTCTCGCCGGCGAAGATCGTCGACGCGGTCGAAGCCGCGCTGGCGCAGCCGTTCGACGCGGGAATGAAACTCGAGCGCAGCCTGTTCCTGCAATGCATCGACAGCCCGCAGCGCGCGGGCCTCGTACACGCGTTCTTCGCCGAACGCGAAGCCGCGAAGGTGCCGGAGGCGCGCCGCGGCACCGCGCGGCCGATCGAGCGGATCGGCGTGGTCGGCGGCGGTACGATGGGGGCGGGGATCGCGATCGCGGCGCTCGACGCCGGGCTGCCGGTCACGATGATCGAGCGCGACGAAGCCGCGCTCGCACGCGGCCGCGCGCACGTCGAGAAGGTCTACGACGCGCTCGTCGCGAAGGGGCGGATGACGCCCGCCGCGCAGGCCGCACGCATCGCGCGGCTCAAGGGCAGCACGTCGTACGACGCGCTCGCGCAGGTCGACGTCGTGATCGAAGCCGTGTTCGAGGACATGGCCGTGAAGCAGGCCGTGTTCGCGGAGCTCGCACGCGTGTGCAAGCCGGGCGCGGTGCTCGCGACCAACACGTCGTATCTCGACATCGACGCGCTCGCAGCCAGCATCGATCGTCCGGCCGACGTGATCGGCCTGCATTTCTTCTCGCCGGCCAACGTGATGAAGCTGCTCGAAATCGTCGTGCCGGCCCGCGCGAGCGCGGACGTCGTCGCGACCGCGTTCGCGCTCGCGCGCCAGCTGAAGAAGATGCCGGTGCGCGCGGGCGTCTGCGACGGTTTCATCGGCAACCGGATTCTCGCCGTGTATCGCACGGCGGCCGACTACCTGATGGAAGACGGCGCGTCGCCGTACCAGATCGATCGCGCGGTGCGCGAATTCGGCTTTCCGATGGGGCCGTTCCAGGTCGTCGACCTCGCCGGCGGCGACATCGGCTGGGCGACGCGCAAGCGCCGCGCGGCGACGCGCGACCCGCGTGCACGCTACGTCGAGATTTCAGACCGGCTCTGCGAGCGCGGCTGGTTCGGCCAGAAGACCGGCCGCGGCTACTACCTGTATCCGGACGGCGCACGCGTCGGCACGCCGGATCCGGAAGTCGAAGCGATCGTCGAGCAGGAACGCGCGAAGAAGGGCATCGTGCCGCGCGCATTCACCGACGACGAGATTCTGCGCCGCTATCTCGCCGCGATGATCAACGAAGGCGCGAACGTCGTGCACGAGAAGATCGCGCTGCGGCCGCTCGACGTCGACGCGGTATTCCTGCACGGCTACGGCTTTCCGCGCTATCGCGGCGGCCCGATGCACTACGCGGACACGGTGGGTCTCGCGAACGTGCTCGCCGACATCCGCGCGTTCGCCGAAGAAGATCCGCTGTTCTGGAAGCCGTCGCCGCTGCTCGTCGAGCTCGTCGAGCGCGGCGCCAATTTCGCGAGCCTGAACCGCATCGACTGAATGCTTTCGCACGCGTCCGTACCCGGACGCCCACACCCCTCGGATTGGACACGGATTCACGATGGACCTCAATTTCACGCCTGAAGAGGAAGCGTTCCGCGCGGACGTGCAGCGCTTCCTGCGAACCGAGCTGCCCGAGCGCACCGCGCACAAGGTGAAGCACGGCCTGCCGCTGACGCGCGACGACATGCAGGAATGGCACGCGATCCTGAACGCGCGCGGCTGGCTCGCGAGCCACTGGCCGCGCGAATACGGCGGCCCCGGCTGGAGCGTCGCGCAGAAGTTCCTGTTCGACAACGAATGCGCGCTGGCCGGCGCGCCGCGCATCGTGCCGTTCGGCGTCAACATGCTGGGGCCCGTGCTGATCAAGTACGGCAGCGAAGCGCAGAAGCGCCACTGGCTGCCGCGCATTCTCGACGGCACCGACTGGTGGTGCCAGGGCTATTCGGAGCCCGGCGCGGGATCCGATCTCGCGTCGGTGAAGACGAGCGCCGTGCGCGTCGGCGATCACTACGTGGTGAACGGGCAGAAGACGTGGACCACGCTCGGCCACTACGCGAACATGATCTTCTGCCTCGTGCGTACCGCGACCGACGTGCGCAAGCAGGAAGGCATCAGCTTCCTGCTGATCGACATGAACACGCCGGGCGTCGAGGTGCGGCCGATCATCACGCTCGACGGCGAGCACGAAGTGAACGAGGTGTTCTTCACCGACGTACGCGTGCCGGTGGAGAACCTCGTCGGCGAAGAGAACCGCGGCTGGACCTACGCGAAATACCTGCTCACCTACGAGCGCACCAACATCGCGGGCGTCGGCTTTTCGACGGCCGCGCTCGATCGGCTGCGCGCGGTTGCCGCGAAAGTCGAGAAGAACGGCCGGCCGCTCGCCGACGATCCGTTCTTCGCGGCGCGCATCGCGCGCGTCGAGATCGAGCTCGAGAACATGCGCACGACGAACCTGCGCGTGCTGGCCGCGGTCGCCGGCGGCGGCGCGCCGGGCGCGGAAAGCTCGATGCTGAAGATCCGCGGCACGCAGATCCGCCAGGAAATCACGTCGCTGATGCGCCGCGCGATGGGGCCGTACGCGCAGCCGTTCGTCGATGACGCGCTCGACGCGGACGCCGGCGACGGCGCCGAGCCGATCGGCCCGGACGGTGCCGCGCGCGCCGCGCAGCAGTACTTCAACAACCGCAAGCTGTCGATCTTCGGCGGCTCGAACGAGATCCAGAAGAACATCATCGCGAAGATGATGCTCGGGCTGTAACGAGGGAACGCGACGATGGATTTCCAGCACACAGAAGACCGCCGGATGCTGGCGGACACGTTGAACCGCTTCATCGCCGAGCAGTATCCGTTCGCGGTGCGCGACCGCATCGCGCAGTCGGCCGACGGTTTCGACCGCACGATGTGGCGGCGCTTTGCCGAACTTGGCGCGGTCGGCGCGCTGTTTCCCGAAGCCGACGGCGGGTTCGGCGGCGCGGGCTTCGACATCGCGGTGGTATTCGAATGCCTCGGACGCGGGCTTGTCGTCGAGCCGTTCCTCGGCACGCTGCTCGCGGGGCGCGCACTGTCGCTCGCGGGCGGCGACGCGCATCGCACGATGCTGGCCGCGCTGATCGACGGCAGCGCGAGCGCCGCGTTCGCGCACGACGAGCCGGGCTCGCACTACGAACTGACGACGGTGCGCACGCGCGCCGAGCGCACGGGCGACGGCTGGGTATTGAAGGGTGCAAAGGGCGTCGTCGACCAGGCCGCGCAGGCGGCGTTCTTCGTCGTCAGCGCGCGCGTCGCGGGCCGCGACGACGACGCGGCCGGCATCGGCCTGTTCGTCGTGCCGGCAAACGCGGCGGGCGTGTCGCTGCGCGACTATCGCAAGATCGACGGCGGCCGCGCGGCCGAGGTGCGCTTCGAGCGCGTCGTATTGCCGGCCGATGCGGCACTTGGCGAGCACGACGGCGAGCAGGGCGCGGCGCTGCTCGAGCGCGTGCTCGGGTACGGGCTGCTCGCGCTGTCCGCGGAAGCGCTCGGCGCGATGGACGTCGCGAAGGCGCACACGCTCGAGTATCTGCGCACGCGCAAGCAGTTCGGCATGCCGATCGGCAGCTTCCAGGCGCTGCAGCACCGGATGGCGGACCTGCTGCTCGAAGTCGAGCAGGCGCGCTCGGCCGTGATCAACGCGGCCGCGCAGCTCGACGCGCCGCGCGACCTGCGGGAGCGCGCGCTCGCCGCCGCGAAATACACGATCGGCCGGATCGGCACGCTCGTCGCGGAGGAGAGCATCCAGCTGCACGGCGGAATCGGGATGACGTGGGAGCTGCCGCTGTCGCACTACGCGAAGCGGCTCGTGATGATCGATCACCAGCTCGGCGACGAGGATCATCATCTCGCGCGCTATATCTCGCTGTCGAAACGATAACGCGCGATCGCAAATGGAGGAGACGAACATGACGAACGAACCGCGTGCGCTGCCGCTTGCCGGCGTCAAGGTGCTCGACGTGTCGCGCGTGCTCGCGGGCCCGTGGTGCGCGATGGTGCTCGCCGATTTCGGCGCGGAAGTCGTGAAGGTCGAGCACCCCGCGCGCGGCGACGATACGCGCGACTGGGGCATCCGGATCGGCGACACCGAAACCACGTATTTCAACAGCGTGAACCGCAGCAAGCGCTCGCTCTGCATCGACCTGCAGACAGAAGCGGGGCAGCGGATCGCGCAGGACCTCGCCGCGCAGGCCGACGTGCTGATTCACAACTTCAAGCTCGGCGGCGCGGAAAAGCTCGGGCTCGGCTATGACACGCTCGCCGAACGCAATCCGCGCCTCGTGCATTGCGCGATTTCGGGCTACGACCGCTCGGGGCCGGAAGCCGCTCGCCCCGGCTACGACCTGGTCGTGCAGGGCGAGGCGGGGCTGATGGCGCTGAACGGCGAAGCGGGCCAGCCGCCGCTGAAGTTCGGCGTCGCGGCGGTCGACCTGTTCACCGGCATGTATTCGGCGCAGGCGATTCTTGCCGCGCTGTACGAGCGTCACGCGACCGGGCGCGGCCGGCGCATCGAGATGGCGCTGTTCGACTGCGGGCTGATGATCACCGCGTACTACGGGCTCGACGCGCTGCTGATGGAGAAGGACCCGCCGCGTTACGGCAACGCGCATCCGTCGATCGTGCCGTACGGCGTGTTCGATGCGGCCGACGGCCCGCTCGTGATCACGGTCGGCAACAACACGCAGTTCGCGCGCTTTTGCGACGTGCTCGAACGGGCCGATCTCGCGGCCGATCCGCGCTATCGCACCAATCTCGGCCGCTCGGAGAATCGCGCGGACCTGCTGCCGGAACTGCGCCGCGAGCTGGCACGCCGGCCGCGCGCGGCGCTGCTCACCGCGCTCGCCGACGCCGGGATCCCCTGCGGAGAGGTGCTCGGGCTGCACGAGGCGCTGACGTCCGAGCGCGCGACGCGCGCGGGGCTCGTCACGCGGCAGCCGCATCCGGTCGCGGGCGGCGTGCACGTGCTCGCGCCGCCGTACCGCTTCGACGGCGCGCGATTGCCGGTGCGCGGTGCGCCGCCGGTGCTCGGCGCCGATACCGATGCGGTGCTCGGCAGCTGGCTCGGGCTGTCCGCCGACGACGTCGCGCGGTTGCGCGCGGACCGCGTCGTGTAACCGATCATGCCGCCGCGGCGCGGGCGGCTCGGTTCACGCGCCGATCATCGACAAGACAGCGTCGCGAGACGACGCACAGGAGACACCATGGAGCTTTCCGTCATCGAATCGGTCACGGCGCGCCGTGACTATCAGCAGCTCGTGCGCGCGCGGCGCCGCTTCAGCTTCGCGCTGACGGCGCTGATGATCGCCACCTACTACGGTTTCATCCTGCTCGTCGCGCTCGCGCCGCAAGTGCTCGCCGCGCCGCTGTACCGCGGCGCGACGACGACGGTCGGCATTGCCGCCGGCGTCGCGATCATCGCGATCGCCGTCGCGCTGACCGCGTGCTACGTGCTGCGTGCGAACCGCGCGTTCGACCGCCGCGTCGACGCGCTGCTCGGCCGTTCGTGAGGGAGGCTGCGATGCGACGCTCATCGATCGCGCTCGGCGCGCTGTCCGTCTTCGTTTCGTCTGCCGCGCATGCGGTATCGGTCGCCGGCCCGATGCCGGACAAGGTCGAGCTGAACCCGGTCGCGATCGCGATGTTCTTCGCGTTCGTGTTCGCGACGCTCGCGCTGACGCGGTGGGCCGCGCGCCGCACACGCTCGACACGCGACTTCTACACGGCCGGCGGCGGCATCACGGGGCTGCAGAACGGCCTCGCGATCGCGGGCGACTACATGTCGGCCGCCTCGTTCCTCGGGCTGTCCGGCATGGTGTTCATGTTCGGCTTCGACGGGCTCATCTACTCGATCGGCTTTCTCGTCGGCTGGCCGTTCGTGATGTTCCTGATCGCCGAGCCGCTGCGCAATCTCGGCAAGTTCACGTTCGTCGACGTCGTCGCGTACCGCTTCGCGCAGCGCCCGATCCGGCTGCTGACGTCGGCGAACGCGCTGACGATCGTCGTGCTGTATCTGGTCGTGCAGATGGTCGGTGCGGGCAAGCTGATCCAGCTGCTGTTCGGGCTGTCGTACGGCAGCGCGGAGCTGATCGTCGGCGTGCTGATGGTCGTCTACGTGTTCTTCGGCGGAATGACCGCGACGACCTGGGTGCAGGTCATCAAGGCCGTGCTGCTGCTGGCCGGCGCGTCGCTGCTCGCGTGGCTCGCGCTTGCCGAATTCGGCTTCAGCGTCGACGAGATGTTCCGCCGCGCCGTGGCCGTGCATCCGGGCGCGCTCTCGATCATGGGGCCCGGCAAGCTGATCCGCGATCCGGCCAACGCGCTCTCGCTCGGCATCGCGCTGATGTTCGGCACGGCCGGCTTCCCGCATATCCTGATGCGCTTCTTCACGGTGCCGAACGCGAAAGAGGCGCGCAAGTCGGTGCTGTACGCGACCGGCTTCATCGGCTATTTCTACCTGCTGACCTTTGTGATCGGTTTCTCGGCGATCGTGCTGCTCGCGCAGCATCCCGAGTTCTTCCGCGTCGCCGCGAACGGCACGTTCAACCTCACGCACGACCTGCTCGGCGGCTCCAACATGGTGGCGGTGAAGCTTGCGCAGGCGGTGGGCGGCAACGTCTTCTACGGCTTCATCGCGGCCGTCACGTTCGCGACGATCCTCGCCGTCGTCGCGGGGCTCACGCTCGCCGGCGCGACGACGATCTCGCACGACCTGTACGCGCAGATGTGGGCGCGCGGCAAGCCCGACGAGCGGCTCGAGATGCGCATCTCGCGCGCGGCGACGATCGTGCTGTCGGCGCTCGCGATCGGGCTGTCGATTCTGTTCGAGCATGTCAACGTCGCGTTCATGGTCGGGCTCGTCGCGGCGGTCGCGGCGAGCGCGAATTTCCCGGTGCTCGCGATGTCGATCTTCTGGCGCGGAATGACGACGCGCGGCGCGGTGCTCGGCGGCGGCCTCGGCCTCGTGTCGGCCGTCGTGCTGACCGTGCTGTCGAAGTCGGTGTGGGTCGACGTGCTGCACCATGCGCACGCGCCGGTGTTCCTCGACAACCCGGCGCTCGTGTCGGTGCCGCTCGCGTTCGTGGCGATCGTCGTCGGCTCGCTCGCGGATCGCAGCGAGCGTGCGCGGCGCGAGCGCGAGGCGTTCACGCAGCAGGAGTTCTACGCGCAGACGGGCGTGCTGGCGGGCCCGGCCATGCGCCATTGATTCGTCCGATGAATCGCCGCATCCGTCCGGATCGCCGGACGGATGCTTTCCGGATTTCCGGAATCCCGGATTCCGCGCGCCGCGCGCGGAGCGGGAAACTCAACGAAAACAACGGCTTACAGGCTTGCGAAAGCCTGGCATCGACCTTGCAATAAAAAGCGCACGGCCTTCCCCGGGCCCGACGATTAAACCAAGGAGACAATCGATGACCGACGCCTTCCTCCCCCTCCGGATGTCCTGAGGCATCGCTTGTTGCGGCATGGCAGCCGCGCGGGCGCGTGCCGCGGCGGGCATTGCCCTCCGTCCTCGTCCCTTGCCGCGCGCGTGACGCCGTGTCCCCCGGCTCATCTACTTCAGCAGGAACCATCGTGAAGAAGAAACCCTTCTACAAAGTGCTTTATGTGCAGGTGATCTTCGCCATCGTCGTCGGCGTGATCCTCGGTCACTACTATCCGTCGCTCGCCACCGAGATGAAACCGCTCGGCGACGGGTTCATCAAGCTGATCAAGATGGTGATCGGTCCGATCATCTTCTGTACGGTCGTCACCGGCATCGCCGGCATGGAGGACATGAAGAAGGTCGGCCGCGTCGGCGGCAAGGCGCTGCTGTACTTCGAGATCGTGTCGACGTTCGCGCTGGTGCTCGGTCTCGCGGCGACGCACATCCTGCGTCCGGGCGTCGGCTTCAACATCGATCCGGCGACGCTCGACGGCAAGGCCGTCGCGTCGTACGCGGCGAAGGCGCACGGCCAGTCGACGGTCGACTTCCTGATGCACATCATCCCGAACACGATGGTCGACGCGTTCGCGCAGGGCGAGATCCTGCAGATCCTGCTGATCGCGCTGCTGTTCGGCAGCGTGCTCGCGCACCTCGGCGAGCGCGGCAAGGTCGTCACGGACTTCATCGACGGCCTCACGCGCGTGCTGTTCGGCATCGTGCACATCGTCACGAAGCTCGCGCCGATCGGCGCGTTCGGCGCGATGGCGTTTACGATCGGCAAGTACGGCGTCGGCTCGCTGGTGCCGCTGCTGAAGCTGATCGGCACGTTCTACCTGACCTCGGTCGTGTTCGTGCTCGTCGTGCTCGGCGCGATCGCGCGCTTCACCGGCTTCTCGATCATCCGCTTCGTGTCCTACATCAAGGAAGAGCTGCTGATCGTGCTCGGCACGAGCTCGTCGGAAGCCGCGCTGCCGCAGCTGATGGAGAAGCTCGAGAAGGCCGGCTGCTCGCGCTCGGTCGTCGGCCTCGTCGTGCCGACCGGCTATTCGTTCAACCTCGACGGCACCAACATCTACATGACGATGGCCGTGCTGTTCATCGCGCAGGCCACCAACATCGAGCTGACCTGGATGCAGCAGCTCACGCTGCTTGCGGTCGCGATGCTGACCTCGAAGGGTGCGAGCGGCGTCACCGGCGCGGGCTTCATCACGCTCGCCGCGACGCTTGCCGTCGTGCCGACGATCCCGCTGTCGGGCATGGTGCTGATCCTCGGCATCGACCGCTTCATGAGCGAATGCCGCGCGCTGACGAACATCGTCGGCAACGGCGTCGCGACCGTCGTCGTGTCGGCATGGGAAAAGGAACTCGATCGTGCGAAGCTGCGCCAGGCGCTGAAGGGCGGCGGCGAAGTCGCGGCGACCGAGACGGCCGGCGTCTGATGCGATGAACGGGCAGGCGGCCGCGCCGTCCGCGCGCGCCGCGCCGCGCGGCGGCGATCGCGATCGGGACGCGTATGACACAATAGGCGATCCGCATCGCCAGGAAGTCTCGACCGTGAAGCGCCGCCTGCTCGTCCTCGCCGTGCTCGCCGCGATGCTCGCGGCAGCCTGCGCGCTGACGTGGACCGTCACGTGGCGGCGCGGCATCGCCGAGCTGCAGCGCAACGCGGCCGTGCGCGTCGACCGCACGACCAACGCACTGAAGAGCACGCTCGATCGCTACGAATCGCTGCCGTATCTGCTCGGCAGCCATCCGTACGTGCAGGAGCTGCTCGCCGCACCGAAGCGCGCCGATTACGTCGCGCGCACGAACCGCTACCTCGAAGACCTCAACGAACACGCGCATGCGACCGTCACCTACGTGATCGGCACGGACGGCCTCTGCGTCGCCGCGAGCAACTGGCGCGCGCCCGACAGCTTCGTCGGAATCGAATACCGCTTCCGTCCGTATTTCATCGACGCGATGCACGGCCGGGTCGGCCGCTTCTTCGGCATCGGCACGATCTCGCGCGACCCCGGCTACTACATCTCGCAGCCTGTCTGGCGCGACGGCGGGATCGCGGGCGTCGTCGTCGTGAAGCTCAATCTCGAATGGTTTCAGGGCGCCGACGCGTCCGAGCCGCTCGTCGTCGCGGACGAGCACGGCGTCGTGTTCCTGTCGTCGGTGCCTGCCTGGAAATACCACACGCTGAAGCCGCTGACGGAGCCCGTCGCCGCGTCGATCTTCGAGACGCGCCAGTACGCGCAGCAGCCCGTCACGCCGTTGCCGATGCGCGTCGAGCAGGTGCTCGGCGGCGATGCGGAGATCGTGCGCGTCGGTTCGGGCCGCCGTGCGCCGCGCTTTCTCGCGACGCGGCGCCGGATCGGCGAGCCCGACTGGCAGCTCGTCACGCTCGCGCCGATCGCGCCCGTCGACGCCGACGCGCGCAACGCGACGATCGTGACGGGCTTCGGCTTCGTGTCGGTCGCGCTGCTCGCGTTCTACTGGCGCATGCGCCGCGCGCGCGTGCGCGAGATGATCCGCAGCCGCGCGCTGCTGCAGCAGGCGTACGCGGAACTGAACCGGCGCGTCGAGGAACGCACGGCCGACCTGTCGGAGGCGAACGAGCAGCTGCAGAAGGAAGTCGGCGACCGGATCCGCGCGGAGCAGGAGCTGCGCGCCGCGCACGACGAACTGATCCAGGCGAGCAAGCTCGCGGCGCTCGGTCAGATGGCGGCCGGCATCACGCACGAGCTGAACCAGCCGCTCGCCGCGCTGCGCAGCTTCTCCGACAACACACGTGTGCTGCTCGACCGCGGCGAACAGGCGGCGGCGCGCGAGAACCTCGAGGCGATCGCCGCGCTGACCGAGCGCATGGGCAAGATCACGAACCAGCTGAAGCTGTTCGTCGGGCGCGCGCGTCCGCGCAACGAGCGCGCGCTCGTCGTGCGCGCACTGCGCGGCGTGCTCGCCCTGCTTGGCGAACGGCTGCGCGGCGTCGCGCTGACGCTCACGCTGCAGGACGCGACGGTCTCGCCCGCGCGCGACGCGCCGCTCGACATCGCGCACGACCATCCGGAACTCGTCGCGCGCTGCGAGGACCTGCGCCTCGAGCAGGTGCTGATCAACCTGCTCGGCAACGCGCTCGATGCGGTCGCCGCGGTCGCGGCGCCGGCGATCGAAGTAACGGTCGCGGTGTCGAGTGCGACCGTCGCGATCGAGGTGCGCGACAACGGCCCCGGCATCCCGCCCGAGCTGCTGCCGCGCCTGTTCGAGCCGTTTTTCACGACGAAGGAGATGGGCAGCGGCCTCGGCCTCGGCCTCGCGATCTCGTCGTCGATCGCGAGCGACGCGGGCGGCTCGCTGACCGCGCGCAATGCGCCCTCGGGCGGCGCGCTGTTCGTCTTGACGCTGCGGCGCGCGCACACGCATCATCCGGACTCCGTGTCCGAGCCGGCCGGCCTGCAGTGAGCGCACGCGCGACGCGCACGGCCGGCGCCCGGCGGCATCAACGACGCCGCGCGCGCGACGGCGCGCGCTGCGCGAGGAGTGAGTGAGTACGATGGCCAACCGGCTGCAAGTGATCTACATCGAAGACGACGCGCTCGTTCGCCGGGCGAGCGTGCAGAGCCTGCAACTCGCGGGCTTCGACGTCGCCGGCTTCGAATCGGCCGAGGCGGCCGACAAGGCGATCGTCGCCGACAACGCCGGCGTGATCGTCAGCGACATCCGGCTGCCCGGCGCGAGCGGGCTCGACCTGCTTGCGCAATGCCGCGCGCGCGTGCCGGACGTGCCGGTGATTCTCGTTACCGGTCACGGCGACATCTCGATGGCCGTGCAGGCGATGCGCGACGGCGCATACGACTTCATCGAGAAGCCGTTCGCGGCCGAGCGGCTGATCGAGACCGTGCGGCGCGCGCTCGAGCGGCGCGAGCTCGTGCTCGAGAATCACGCGCTGCGGCGCGAGCTGGCCGGCCAGAACGTCGTCGCGCCGCGCATCATCGGCCGCAGTCCGGCGATCGAGCAGGTGCGCAAGCTGATCGCCAACATCGCGCCGACCGACGCGTCGGTGCTGATCAACGGCGACACGGGCGCCGGCAAGGAGCTGATCGCACGCAGCCTGCACGAGCTGTCGCCGCGCCGCGACAAGCCGTTCATCGCGGTGAACTGCGGCGCGCTGCCCGAGCCGATGTTCGAGTCCGAGATGTTCGGCTACGAGCCCGGCGCGTTCACCGGCGCCGCGAAGCGCCGCATCGGCAAGCTCGAATATGCATCCGGCGGCACGCTGTTTCTCGACGAAATCGAAAGCATGCCGCTCGCGCTGCAGGTGAAGCTGCTGCGCGTGCTGCAGGACGGCGTGCTCGAGCGGCTCGGCTCGAACCAGCCGATCCGCGTGAACTGCCGCGTCGTCGCGGCGGCGAAGGGCGACATGAGCGAGCTTGTCGCGGCCGGCACGTTCCGCCGCGACCTGCTGTATCGGCTGAACGTCGTGACGATCGCGCTGCCGCCGCTCGCCGAGCGCCGCGAGGACATCGTGCCGCTGTTCGAGCACTTCATGCTCGATGCGGCCGTGCGCTACGGCCGGCCCGCGCCGGTGCTGAGCGACCGGCAGCGCGCGAGCCTGATGCAGCGCGACTGGCCCGGCAACGTGCGCGAGCTGCGCAACGCGGCCGACCGCTTCGTGCTGGGCGTCGCGGAGATGCCGGCCGAGGCCGACGTGGCCGGCGATGCGGCGAGCGAGCAGACGCTGAAGGAGCGCGTCGAGCAATTCGAGCGTGCGGTGATCGCCGAGGCGCTGAACCAGACGGGCGGCGCCGTCGCGGCGACTGCCGACCGGCTGCACGTCGGCAAGGCGACGCTGTACGAGAAGATGAAGCGCTACGGGCTGTCCGCGAAAGGCGAATCGGAGCGCTGAAATGAAAACGGACCGCGGAACCGGCTGTGCCGGCGATGCGATCCGTGTGCGGCGCGGCGCGCGGCGAGCGTGCCGCGTCGGACGGCGGCGCTTACGCCGCGTTGCCGTCGAGCGCCTTCTTCAGCAGCGCGTCGAGCTCCGCGAATTGCGGCGCGCCGACGTAGCGCTTCAGAATCTTGCCGTCCTTGTCGACGACGAACGTGGTCGGCGTGAGCTGCACGTTGCCGAACTGCTTGGCGACGCTGCCGTCGTCGAGCGCGACCTTGAACGGCAGCTGGCGCGTCTGCGCGTAGTTCGCGACGTACATCGGCGGATCGTAGTTCATCGCGACCGCGACGAATTCGAGCCCCTGTCCCTTGAAGCGGTTATAGGTCTCGACCATCTGCGGCATTTCCTGCATGCAGGTCGCGCAGCTCGTCGCCCAGAAGTTGACCAGATAGACCTTGCCCTTCAGGTCGCCGGCCGTCGAAATCTTCTGGCCGGACAGCAGCGTGAACGTCGCATCCGGCACGCTCGACTTGCCGTTGAACGCGAAAAAGCCCGCGACGGCGATCGCCGCGACGACGACGGCGGCGACGATGTAGCGGGCGGGGCCGGCGCGGCGGCGCGGCGCGGAAGGCGTGGTATTCATCTGCGGGCTCTCGGAGTCGGTCGGTCGCACCCGGCGGTGCGGGACGTCGAAATTCGGCGCTCATTTTAGCGCGAATGCGGGGCATGCATCGCCGGCCGCCGCGCATCCCGACATTGCCGTTGGACGGATAATGGCGGTTTTCCCGTGCCAACGTCCGCGATGCCGAAGCCTCTTGCCGACTCGTTTCGTCACCTTTTTCGCCCGCTGCGTCACTTCGCCGCGCTGCTGTGCGCCAGCGCCGCGCTGGCCGCCTGTTCGCCGTCGTACGACTGGCGCACGCTGCACAACGATGCGGGCTACACGATCGATCTGCCTGCGAAGCCGACCGTCGACGAGCACGCGGTGGCCGTGGGCGGCACGCCGATGCCGATGCGGATGCAGGCCGCGCACGTCGACGGTGCGGTCTTCGCGGTCGGCACGCTGACGTTGCCGGACGACCGCGACGCTACGCGCCGCGCGGCGCTCGAGTTCCTGCGCGCCGGCCTGTCGCGCAATCTGGCCGGCGCGCCGCAGACTGCCGCGGTGCCGGTGCCGCTTGCGGCCGGCGGCGCGGTGAACGGCCTCGAGCTGCGCGTCGCGGGCACGGCGGCCGGCGGCGACGACACGGCGCGCAAGACGATCGTCGCGCGGCTCGTCGCGCGCGGGCGCCATGCATATCAGGCCGTCGTGATCGCCGACCGCCCGCTGCAGCAGGAGCAGCTCGACCAGTTTTTCGGGTCGTTCAAGCTCGACTGACGCAGCCGGCGAGGGCGCTTCAGACTGCCCTCGCCAACTGAAAGTTCATTCGCAGCTTTCTACGCTAATCGCCGGATTTTGCGGGGCTTTTTCGGCTATCCACAGCGGATGTGGATAACTTTGTTGAAAAGTTCGCCCGATTGCCCGCTCAGCCGCGCCGGACGGCCTTCCGGCCGATTTTGGTGCACGCCGGCGCTTTCGGAAAATTCAATAAAAACAATGGCATACGAATCCGACGTCGCGCGCCTGCGCACGCAGCCTCGATCGGGGCTGGATGCGTGGAATTGTGCATAAGTCAAGTCTTGACACGCGGATTTTGTCCTCAGAGGGCGGCGAGCGCGCGCCGATAGCGGATCGCTTCCGCGATGTGGGAGGCGGTCGGCAGCGGCTCGCCGGCCAGATCGGCGATCGTGCGTGCGACCTTCAGCACGCGGTAGTAGGCGCGCGCCGACCATCCGAAGCGCTCGCCGGCCTCGCGCAACAGCCGCTCGCCTTCGTCCGTCGGCCGGCACAGGTCGTCGGTTTCGCGCCCGCTCAGCATGTGGTTCGTCTTGCCCTGCCGCGCGAGTTGCAGCGCGCGCGCCTGCGCGACGCGCGCGGCCACCGCGGCGCTCGGCTCGCCCGGCGTCGACGCGCGTGCGGCGAGTTCGGCCGGCGAGAGCGCCGGCAGGTCGATCTGGATGTCGATCCGGTCGAGCAGCGGCCCGGACAGCTTGCGCAGATAGCGTGCGGCGACGTCCGGCGAGCAGCGGCAGCGGCCGGACGGATCGCCGAGCCAGCCGCACGGGCACGGATTCATCGCGGCGATCAGCTGGCATGCGGCCGGGAAGTCCGCCTGCTGCGCGGCGCGCGAAATCGTGATGCGGCCCGCTTCGAGCGGCTCGCGCAGCATTTCGAGCACGTGGCGATCGAATTCGGGCAGTTCGTCGAGAAACAGCACACCGAGGTGCGCGAGCGTGATTTCGCCCGGCTGCGGCGGATTGCGTCCGCCGACCAGCGCGGCGGCGCTCGACGAATGGTGCGGCGACCGAAACGGCCGGCGGCGCCATTGCGCGGGCGAGAAGCCGATGCGGCTCGCCGACAGCAGCGCGGCCGAGGTCAGCGCCTCGTCGTCGGTGAGCGGCGGCAGCAGCCCCGGCAGCCGCGCGGCCAGCATCGACTTGCCGGCGCCCGGCGGGCCGACCATCAGCATGTGGTGCCCGCCCGCGGCCGCGACTTCGAGCGCGCGCCGCGCGGCGCGCTGACCGACGACGTCCGCGAGATCGGGCGCCGCGGGTGCCGGCAGGCCATCGAGGCACGGCGCATCGACGGGCGACAGCCGGCTGTCCGGCGCACCGGCAAGGTGCGCGCAGAGCGCCGGCAGGTCCGGCGCGCCGAACACGGTCACGCCGGGCACGAGCGCCGCCTCGGCCGCACTGGCAAGCGGCAGGTACAGCTCCGGCGTGCGCGATGCACCGGCCGCTGCGTACGCTGCGCGCGGCGCGGCGCCGCCGCCGGCCTGCGTGTCGTGAGCGATGTCGCCGTCCGCGCCGCCTGACTGCGCGTCGCGCGCGAGGCCGCACGCCATCGCGAATGCGCCGCGCATCGGCCGCAGCGCGCCGGTCAGCGACAGCTCGCCGGCGAATTCGCGGCCCGCCAGCGCATCGACGGGAATCTGCCCGTTGGCCGCGAGGATGCCGAGCGCGATCGGCAGATCGAAGCGGCCCGACTCTTTCGGCAGGTCGGCCGGCGCGAGATTGACGGTGATGCGTCGGACGGGGAATTCGAATCCGCAGTTCTGCAGCGCGGCGCGCACGCGCTCGCGGCTTTCACGGACTTCGAGATCGGGCAGGCCGACGATCGAGAACGACGGCAACCCGTTGGCGAGATGGACTTCGACGGTGACGTCCGGCGCACGGCCGGCCGCCGGCGCACGGCTGCGCACCACGGCGAGCGACATGGCGAGGCTCCTGTAAACGGTCGGGCGACGGCCGTACGGGGCCGCATGCCGCGGGAAACGGAACGATCGGAGCGCGCTTGCCGGCGTGGCGCGGGGAACAACGATATAAAAGCGGTGAAGACGGAACGACGGACTGCGACGAACGACGCGACGGCTTCGGGGCGGCGGGGGGGAGCCGCAGCGTGCGGCCCGCGCCCGGACCTGTCGGTCGGGGTGGGGTGTCAGGCCTGGGACGCGGCGAGCTTCTGCTCGAGTTCCGCGACGCGCTTTTCGAGCTCCTCGAGACGCACGCGGGTGCGGGCGAGCACCTGGGCCTGCGTGTCGAATTCTTCGCGCGTGACGAGATCGAGCTTCGAGAAGCCTTGCGACAGCATGGCCTTCACGTTGCGCTCGACGTCCTTGGCCGGCGAGTTTTTCAGCAGGTCGCTGACGCGCGACTGCAGATCGTTGAAAACGTCGCTGGGTTGCTTCATGTGATTCCCCTTCCTTGCACAAAAAATGTGCATCTTCAGTTGCGTACGTGCCCATGATGCACGCATGACCGGAATTGGTGCGCCGGTGGCGCGGATTCCGGGCATGGCGCCCGCATGGGTGAAAGCTCCGGCGAGCCGGAACGTGCCTGCACTCTAGCAACGATCCTTTCACGGCGCCAGCAAAGCCGGCCGATGTTGGCCGTTCGGCCGGGCTTTGCGCGCCTTTCGCCGTCCGATACGACCCTCGTTTGAAACCGCCTGCGACGGCGTTCGCGTGCACATGGCATGCGAGTTGCTGAGGAGAACGCGCCAAGCATCCAAATCATTCGACGGGAAACCAGCGAGAGGACTTCATGAAACTCATTACCGCAATCATCAAGCCGTTCAAGCTCGATGAGACGCGCGAGGCGCTGTCGGCCCTCGGCGTCTCGGGCATCACGGTGACCGAGGTCAAGGGGTTCGGGCGCCAGAAGGGGCACACCGAGCTGTATCGCGGCGCCGAATACGTGGTCGATTTTCTGCCGAAGATGAAGATCGAGGCGGCCGTGTCCGACGATCTGGTCGACCAGGCCGTCGAGGCGATCGAGCGCGCGGCGCGCACCGGCAAGATCGGCGACGGGAAGATTTTCGTCACGCCGATCGAGCAGGTGATCCGGATTCGGACCGGGGAGACGGGCGCCGACGCGCTGTAACAAACAAGACGAGCGACAAGAGGAAACCTAAGATGCGCAAAGTTCTGATGTCCCTGCTGATGGCCGGTTCGCTGATCGCGGCCGGTGTCGGCCCCGCGCTCGCGGACGACGCGGCGTCCGCTGCGGCTGCGTCCGCGCCCGCCGCTTCGGCGCCCGACGCGTCGGCTGCCGCCGCACCCGCGGCCACGGCCTCCGCCGCGCCCGACGCGTCCGCCGCCGCAGCCGCGCCGGCTTCGGCCGCCGCTTCGGCTCCGGCCGATGCATCGGCCGCCGCCGCTCCCGCGGCGCCGAGCGCGCCGTTCTCGGTCGATTCGTCGAAGATCAGCGCGGGCGACACCGCGTGGATGCTGACCTCCACCGCACTCGTGCTGTTCATGACGATTCCCGGCCTCGCGCTGTTCTACGCGGGCATGGTGCGCAAGAAAAACGTGCTGGCGACCGTGATGCAGAGCTTCGCGATCACCGCGCTGATCACGGTGCTGTGGACCGTGATCGGCTACAGCCTCGCGTTCACGCCGGGCAACGGCTTCATCGGCGGCCTGTCGCGCGTGTTCCTGCACGGCATGAACTACATCAAGGGCGACAAGGCGACGACGCTGACCGTCAGCCACCTCGCGACGACGATTCCGGAATCGGTCTACTTCGTCTACCAGATGACCTTCGCGATCATCACGCCGGCGCTGATCTGCGGCGCGTTCGCCGACCGCATGAAGTTCTCGGCGATGCTCGTGTTCATGACGCTCTGGTCGCTGATCGTCTATGTGCCGATCGCGCACATGGTGTGGGAGCCGACCGGCTGGCTGTCGGCGGACGGCGTGCTCGACTTCGCGGGCGGCACCGTGGTGCACATCAACGCCGGTATCGCGGGCCTGATGTCGTGCCTCGTGCTCGGCAAGCGCGTCGGCTACGGCCGCGAATCGATGGCGCCGCACAACCTGGTGCTGACGATGATCGGCGGCTCGATGCTGTGGGTCGGCTGGTTCGGCTTCAACGCGGGCTCGGCGGTTGCCGCCGACGGCCGTGCCGGCTTCGCGATGCTGACGACGCAGGTCGCAACGGCTTGCGCGGCGCTCGGCTGGATGTTTGCCGAATGGATCGCGAAGGGTAAGCCTTCGGTGCTCGGCATCGTGTCGGGCGCGGTCGCGGGGCTCGTCGCGATCACGCCGGCCGCCGGCTTCGTCGGCGTCGCGGGTGCACTCGTGATCGGCATCGCCGCGGGCGTCGTCTGCTTCTGGTCGGCGACCTGGCTGAAGTCGAAGCTCGGCTACGACGATTCGCTCGACGCGTTCGGCGTGCACGGCGTGGGCGGGATTCTCGGCGCACTGCTGACGGGCGTGTTCGCGGTCAAGGACATCGGCGGCTTCGACGGCAGCCTGCTGCTGCAGGCGAAGGGCGTGCTGATCACGCTCGTCTACAGCGGCGTGCTGAGCTTCGTGCTGCTGAAGCTGATCGACCTGACGATCGGCCTGCGCGTGACCGAAGAGGAAGAGCGCGAGGGCCTCGACGTGATCCTGCACGGCGAACACGTCGAATAAGCGCACCCAATCCGGCGGGGCGCCGCGACGGCGGCCCGCCGCACACGATGAGCGCAGCGACTTCGGCCCGCCTTCCGGCGGGCTTTTTTTCTCCGCACGGTCGCGAACGGGACCGATAACCCTTCACGCTATCGGGTCAATAGCGACAAACTTTCTCCAAATCCTTGTGAAAGCGGGCGCAATCCCCAAATGGGCAAGGCAATTGCTCTACAATCTTCATTCTCCCGCTCGCGAGTGATTCATGGTTCCCCACCTCGTTACCGCGTTGAACGGTCCGCTGCTCGAGCTCGAGCAGAAGATCCTCGACGCGACGCCTGCGATCGAACGCTGGTTCAGGCTCGAATGGCAGGAACATACGCCGCCGTTCTATTGTTCGGTGGACCTGCGCAACGCCGGCTTCAAGCTGGCGCCCGTCGACGCGAACCTGTTCCCCGGCGCGTTCAACAATCTGCCGTCCGAAGTGCTGCCGCTTGCCGTGCAGGCGGCGATGGCCGCGATCGAGAAGATCTGCCCGGACGCGAAAAACCTGCTCGTGATTCCCGAGTTGCCGACGCGCAACGCCTTCTATCTGGAAAACGTCGCGCGGCTCGCGACCATCATGCGCCAGGCCGGCCTGAACGTGCGTTTCGGCTCGCTCGATCCGAGCATCACCGACATCACGCCGATCACGCTCGCCGACGGCCAGAAGATCGTGCTCGAACCGCTCGAGCGTTCGCAGCGCCGCCTCGGCCTGAAGAACTTCGATCCGTGCTCGATCCTGCTGAACAACGACCTGTCGGCCGGCATTCCGCCGGTGCTCGAAAACCTGCACGAGCAGTATCTGCTGCCGCCGCTGCATGCGGGCTGGGCCGTGCGCCGCAAGTCGACGCACTTCTCGTGCTACGACGACGTCGCGAAGAAGTTCGCGAAGATGGTCGGCGTCGATCCGTGGATGGTGAACCCGTATTTCGCGCACGTCGAAGGCGTCGACTGGCAGGCGCATGAAGGCGAGCAGGCGCTCGCCGACGCGATCGACGGCGTGCTGAAGAAGATCGCGCGCAAGTATCGCGAATACGGCATCAGCGAAAAGCCGTACGTCGTCGTGAAGGCCGATGCGGGCACCGCCGGGCGCGGCGTGATGACCGTGCACGATGCGGCCGAGATCGGCCGGATGTCGAAGGCCGAACGCGCGCAGATGGCCGAGTCGAAGGCCGGCCTCGCGGTGCGCGACGTGATCGTGCAGGAAGGCGTGTACACGTTCGAGCGCGTCGGCGACGAAGTCGCGGAGCCGGTCGTCTACATGATCGACCGCTACGTCGTCGGCGGCTTCTATCGCACGCACGGCGGCCGCGAGCGCGACCAGAACCTGAACGCACCGGGCATGCACTACGTGCCGCTCGGCTTCGAGCACACCGCGCTGCCCGATGCCGGGGCGAAGCCCGGCGCCGCGCCGCCGAATCGCTTCTACATGTACGGCGTCGTCGCGCGCCTGTCGCTGATCGCATCGTCGATCGAACTCGAAAAGACCGATCCCGAAGCCATTCAGGTGTAACCGGGCTTCGCTACGTACAGGACCCGCATGGACATTCTCTTTATCGCCGACCCGCTCGAGCGCTTCAAGATCTACAAGGATTCGACCTACGCGATGATGGCCGAGGCCGCGCGCCGCGGCCATGCGATCTACGCGTGCGAGCCGCGCGAGCTCGCCTGGACGGGCTCGGCGGTCGAGGCCGACGTGCGGCGCATCACGTTCGTCGGCGAACTGGACGATCTGCATCGCGAGACCTGGTACGAGGCGGGGCCCGTCGACGCGCGGCGCCTCGAGTCGTTCGGCGCGGTCCTGATGCGCAAGGATCCGCCGTTCGACATGGAATACGTGACGTCGACGTGGCTGCTCGAACTGGCCGAGCGCGCGGGCGCGCGCGTGTTCAACCGCGCGCAGTCGATCCGCGACCATTCGGAAAAGCTCGCGATCGGCGAGTTCCCGCAGTTCGTCGCGCCGACGCTCGTCACGCGCGACGCGAAACGGCTGCGCGCATTCCATGCGGAGCACGGCGACGTGATCCTGAAGCCGCTCGACGGGATGGGCGGCATGGGCGTGTTCCGCGTGAAGCCGGACGGCATGAACCTCGGTTCGATCATCGAGATGCTGAGCCACGACGGCACGCGCTCGGTGATGGCGCAGAAGTTCATTCCCGAGATCAAGGCCGGCGACAAGCGCATTCTGCTGATCGGCGGCGAGCCGGTGCCGTATTCGCTGGCGCGGATTCCGCAGGGCAGCGAGGTGCGCGGCAATCTCGCGGCCGGCGGCCTTGGCGTCGCGCAGCCGCTGACGCCGCGCGACCGCGAGATCGCCGAGACGCTGGGCCCGGTGCTCGCCTCGCGCGGGCTGCTGCTGGTCGGCCTCGACGCGATCGGCGACTGGCTCACGGAGGTGAACGTGACGAGCCCGACATGCTTTCGCGAAATCATGGAGCAGACGGGCTTCGACGTTGCCGCGATGTTCATCGACGCGCTGGAGCGGGCGGCCGCGTAGGCGCCCGCCGCATCACACCGGCGGCGGCCGCGCAGGCCCGCCGCCGCCGGATCGGCATGACCGGCCTGCTACAATGCCCGCTCGTCCGGCGCCGCGATCGGCGCGCCGAAGGCCCGGCGGTCGGGCCGACACTGTTGCAAGGCTGAACATGAAACGATCCCCTCATTCGCTACGCCCGCTGCCCCGCCGCGGGCTGTCGGCCCGCCAGGGGCGGCCGGGAGCGGTCTGACATGGCCGGGATTCTGATCATCGCGCACGCCCCGCTCGCCACCGCGCTGCGGGACTGCATTGCGCACATCTACGGCGGCGTGCCCGCCCGCATCGGCTGCATCGACGTGCAGGCGGACAGCGATCCCGCCCAGGTGATGGCGTTCGCGCATGCGGAGCTTGCGCGCCTGAAGGAAGAGAACGGCGCGGTCGTGCTGACCGACATGTACGGCGCGACGCCGGCCAACATCGCGGGCCAGCTCGCGAAGATCGCCGACGTGCGCGTGCTCGCGGGCGTGAACCTGCCGATGCTGGTGCGCGCCGTATGCTATCGGACGATGCCGCTCGACAAGCTCGTCGACAAGGCGCTGTCCGGCGGCGCGAAGGGCGTGCACGAGGTGGCGGCCGGCACGCCGCCGCCGCCGTCGGAAGTCGGTTGCGGGCAGTGCGCGCCGATTCCGCCGGAGCCGCAGCCGCGCACCGAATCGCACTGACCGTTATCCGCTTTCGTTTTAGACCGTGCAGCCGGCGCGCGCCGCCGGCGGCCTCGACCGACCCGACCGATCATCATGCTTCAACAAGAAACCACCATCGTCAACAAACTGGGGCTCCATGCACGCGCATCGGCCAAGCTCACGCAACTGGCCGGCAATTTCCAGTCGGAAGTCTGGATGTCGCGCAACGGGCGCAAGATCAATGCGAAGAGCATCATGGGCGTGATGATGCTCGCGGCGGGCATCGGCAGCACGATCACGATCGAGACCGACGGCCCCGACGAGAAGGAAGCGATGGATGCGCTGCTGAAGCTGATCGCCGACAAGTTCGGCGAAGGTCAGTAAACCGACGCACGGAATCGTTGCCGATTCCAGTCAGAATGCCGCGGATTCCGCGGCTTTTTTTTCGCCGGCAGCATTGATGCGAAACGCGCAATGCTGCGCTGCATGCAGTCAGCGGACACGCGCGGAATTTATAATCGCTATCCGGGGTCATAAGCGCATCGCAGCAGTGTGCCGCGGCTTTTCATGTACAGAGGAGGTGCGCGTGTCCTTCACGCTGCATGGCATTCCCGTCTCACGTGGTATCGCGATCGGGCGAGCGTATCTGATCGCGCCGGCGGCGCTCGACGCCGTGCATCGCGAGCTCGAAGCACTGCGCGCCGACCTGACCGACGACACGCCGTCCGAAGTCGGCGCATTCATCGACGTGCACGCGATGATCCTCGGCGACGCGATGCTCGTCCAGGAAACGATCGACCTGATCCGCACGCGCCGCTACAACGTCGAATGGGCGTTGACCGAACAGCTCGATCTGCTCACGCGCCACTTCGACGACATCGAAGACGAATATCTGCGCGAGCGCAAGGCCGACATCGAGCAGGTCGTCGAGCGCGTGCTGAAGGCGCTCGCGGGCGCACCGTCGGCCGCCCAGGCGCTCGACGGCGCGGCGGCGAACGGCACGAGCGAGATGATCGTCGTCGCGCACGACATCGCGCCGGCCGACATGATGCAGTTCAAGACACAGTCGTTCCAGGCGTTCGTCACCGATCTCGGCGGCCGCACGTCGCATACGGCGATCGTCGCGCGCAGCCTCGGCATTCCGGCCGCGGTCGGCGTGCAGCATGCGAGCGCGCTGATCCGTCAGGACGATCTCATCATCGTCGACGGCGATCAGGGCATCGTGATCGTCGATCCGGCGCCGATCGTGCTCGAGGAATATTCGTACCGGCAGTCGGAGAAGCTGCTCGAGCAGCGCAAGCTGCAGCGCCTGAAGTTCTCGCCGACGCAGACCTTGTGCGGCACGCCGATCGCGCTGTACGCGAACATCGAGCTGCCCGACGACGCGAAGGCGGCGGTCGATGCGGGCGCGGTCGGCGTCGGGCTGTTTCGCTCCGAATTCCTGTTCATGCATCAGAAGGAGATGCCGGAAGAGGAGGAGCAGTTCGCCGCGTACAAGCGTGCGGTCGAGTGGATGAAGGGCATGCCCGTCACGATCCGCACGATCGACGTCGGCGCGGACAAGCCGCTCGAAGCGCTCGACGAAGGCTACGAAACCGCGCCGAACCCGGCGCTCGGGCTGCGCGCGATTCGCTGGAGCCTGTCCGAGCCGCAGATGTTCCTCACGCAGTTGCGCGCGATCCTGCGCGCGTCGGCGTTCGGTCAGGTGAAGATCCTGATCCCGATGCTCGCGCATGCGCAGGAGATCGACCAGACGCTCGACCTGATTCGCGAAGCGAAGCGCCAGCTCGACGACGCGGGGCTCGCGTACGATCCGAACGTGCGCGTCGGCGCGATGATCGAAATTCCGGCCGCCGCGATCGCGCTGCCGCTGTTTCTGAAGCGCTTCGATTTCCTGTCGATCGGCACGAACGACCTGATCCAGTACACGCTCGCGATCGACCGCGCCGACAACGCGGTCGCGCATCTGTACGACCCGCTGCATCCGGCCGTGCTGCACCTGATCGCCTATACGCTGCGCGAAGCGAAGCGCGCGGGCGTGCCGGTGTCGGTATGCGGCGAAATGGCTGGCGATCCGGCGCTCACGCGGCTGTTGCTCGGCATGGGGCTCACCGAATTCTCGATGCATCCGAGCCAGTTGCTCGTCGTGAAGCAGGAGATCCTGCGCGCGCATCTGAAGTCGCTCGAAAAGCCGACGGCGGACGTGCTCGCCGCATTCGAGCCCGAGGAAGTGCAGGCGGCGTTGAAGCGCCTCGCAGTCGCCGAACCGCGCGCGGACGCCGCCGCATAGTCGTCGGCGGCTAGTCCTCGACGATCATGACGATCGTTGTGCACATGCGCGTCAGTGCCGCTTGCCGCACACCGGGCAGTCGGGCTGGCGCGCGATCTTCATCGTCGTCCATTCCATGCGCAGCGAATCGAGCATCATCAGCCGGCCGTTCAGCGTCGTGCCGATCGCGCCGATCACGCGCAGCGCTTCGGCGGCCTGCATCGCGCCGATGATGCCGACCGTCGGCGCGAACACGCCCATCGTCGCGCACGCGACTTCCTCGAACGGCTGATCCTCCGGAAACACGCACGCGTAGCAGGGCGCGGCCGCGTCGCGGAAGTCGAACGTGCTGATCTGCCCGTCGAAGCGCAGCGCGGCGCCCGATACGAGCGGCACGCCGTGCGCGACGCAGGCGCGGTTGATCGCATGGCGCGTCGCGAAGTTGTCGGTGCAGTCGAGCACGACCGTCGCGCTCGGCACACGCGCGTCGAGCCATGCGTCGTCGACGCGCTGGGCGACCGCCTGCACGACGACGTCCGGGTTCAGCTGCGCGAGCGTGTCGCGTCCCGATTCGACCTTGCTGCGGCCCACCGACGCGGTGGCGTGCAGGATCTGCCGCTGCAGGTTCGTCAGGTCGACCGTGTCGGCGTCGACGAGCGTGATCGTGCCGACGCCCGACGCCGCCAGATACATCGCCGCCGGCGAGCCGAGGCCGCCGGCGCCCACGACGATCGCATGCGCGTCGAGAAAGCGCTGCTGCGCCTCGATGCCGATTTCGTCGACGAGGATGTGGCGGGAATAGCGAAGGAGTTGATCGTCGTTCATGGTGTGTCGTCAGCGATGCCGCCGCGCGAGCGGGCGCGGGCGTACCGGTCTATTCTAGGCGCGCATGAAAAACGGGCCATCGCGGTCTTCCCGCGATGGCCCGTCCGATGTCGGCCGACGCTTACTGCGGCGCGGACGCGGGCTTCGGTGCGGCGGCCGGCTTCGCGGCGGCGCCCGATGCCTTGGCTGCCGCAGCCGGCTTGCCTGCCGGGTTCTTCGTGCTCTCGGCGAGCAGCGACTTCGACTCCTGGACCGGCTTGCCTTCGAGCTTGTTGAGCGCCTGCTGCATCATGAAGTCGTCGGCGCTGCCGAACTCGATCGGCTTGCGATCGCGATCCTTCTGGCGCTGCTCCGGCGTCTTCTTGTCGTTCTGCTCCTCGAGGATGCGCAGCTGATCCATCCGGCGCTGCTCGCGCTCTTCCTGTTCCTTCTTCTCGTTCGGATCCTGCGTGTTCGCGAGGTGGTTCGTATAGTCGACTTCGCGCGTGACGAGCACGTCGTCCGGATCGCCGTCCGCGTACTGGTCGACCGGCAGATCGGGCGTGATGCCCTTGTTCTGGATCGAACGGCCGCTCGGCGTGTAGTAGTACGCGGTGGTCAGGCGCAGCGCGGTGTCGGCCGTCATCGGACGGACCGTCTGCACCGAACCCTTGCCGAACGTCGTCTTGCCCATGATCAGCGCGCGCTTCGAATCCTGCAGCGCGCCGGCGACGATTTCCGACGCGGATGCCGAATACGCGTTCGTCAGCACGACCATCGGCACCGTCTTGAAGATCGGCGGCAGGCCCTTCAGCGGATCGCCGTCGAAGGACGGCAGCCGGTAGTTGTCGTAGGTGTCGCGATAGACCTGCTTCGAATCCGGAATCTGGCCGTTGGTCGACACGACGACGGAGTCGGGCGGCAGGAACGCGCCGGCGACGCCGACCGCGCTCTGCAGCAGGCCGCCGCCGTTGTTGCGCAGGTCGAGGATCAGGCCCTTCAGGTTCGGCTGCTGGCGCGCGATGTCCTGCAGCTTCGCGGCGAGATCGGGCGTCGTGCGCTCCTGGAAGCTCGTGATGCGGATGTACGCGTAACCCGGATCGAGCATCTTCATCTTGACGCTCTGAACCTTGATGATCGCGCGCGTGACCGTGACCGGGAACGTGCGGTCGTCGCTCTTGCGGAAGATCGTGAGCGTGACCTTCGTGCCCGGCTCGCCGCGCATCTGCTTGACGGCCTTGTCGAGCGTCATGCCGCGTACCGGCTTGTCGTTGATGCGCGTGATCAGGTCGCCCGGACGGATGCCGGCGCGGAATGCAGGCGTGTCTTCGATCGGCGAGATCACCTTGACGAGCCCGTCTTCCTGCGAGATCTCGATGCCGAGACCGGCGAAGCGGCCCTTCGTCTGCTCCTGCAGCTCGTCATAGTCGGTCTTGTCGAGGAACGACGAATGCGGGTCGAGGCTCGACACCATGCCCTTGATCGCCGCCGTCAGCAGCTTCTTGTCGTCGACCGGCTCGACGTACTCGCGCTTGATCTGGCCGAAGACTTCCGCGAACAGGCGGAGCTGGTCGAGGGGAAGCGGCGCCGTGACGGTCTGCTCGGCCGATGCGGAAATCTGCAGCGTGGCGAACACGCCAGTGGCGAGGCCCGCGGCAATCAGGCCGATGTTCTTCAATTTGATTCGCATAGAGAGTCTGGTGCGGTCGGGAAGCGCGTGGCGGTAGCGGGGATGTAGCGGACAAGTATAACTGTTCGTCCGACAGGTCAGGGGGAACGGCGCGAAACGGGCCGCGGCTCGGACGGCTGGCCGGGCCGCTCGCGCCGGCCGCGCGCACGGGCAGCGCGCGCGACGGCTTCGAAAGCGGATTCGACAGCGCGCGGCCCGCGAAGGTTCGCGCGGCCGTGACACGCCGCGCCGGGGAGGCCGGCGCGACGCGCCGGGCGTCAGCCCGCCTTGCCCTGCTTCGCGACCGCGGCTTGCGCCTTCGCGATCGCTTCCTGGTCGCCGAGGTAATAGTGCTTGATCGGCTTCAGGTTCTCGTCGAGTTCGTAGACGAGCGGCACGCCGTTCGGGATGTTCAGGCCGACGATGTCGCTGTCCGAGATGCCGTCGAGGTATTTGATGAGCGCGCGCAGCGAGTTGCCGTGCGCGGCGATCAGCACCTGCTTGCCCGCACGGATCGCCGGCGCGATCGACTCGTTCCAGAGCGGCAGCACGCGGGCGACCGTGTCCTTGAGGCACTCGGTGAGCGGCAGCTGCTCGCGCGGCACCTTCGCGTAGCGCGGATCGTTGTACGGCGCGCGCTCGTCGGTCGGTTCGAGCGCGGGCGGCGGCGTGTCGTAGCTGCGGCGCCAGACGAGCACTTGGTCGTCGCCGAACTTCGCGGCCGTTTCGGCCTTGTTCAGGCCCGACAGCGCACCGTAGTGGCGCTCGTTCAGCCGCCACGAATGGACGACCGGCAGATACATGAGATCCATCCGGTCCTGCACGTGCCACAGCGTGCGGATCGCGCGCTTGAGCACCGACGTATACGCGATGTCGAACGTGTAGCCGGCTTCCTTGAGCAGTTCGCCGGCCTGATAGGCCTCGTTGCGACCCTGTTCGGTGAGGTCGACGTCGACCCAGCCGGTGAAGCGGTTTTCCTTGTTCCACGTCGATTCGCCGTGGCGGATGAGAACGAGTTTGTACATGGATCTTGCGGTCGGTAGTGAAGGAAGCGGTGCGCGTCGCGCGGGGCCCGCAGCCGGGTCCGCCATCGCGCAAGACGGTTATTTTATAATGGCGGGATTGCCCTTTTCCGATTTCTCTTTTTTCGGCGGAATTCCGTGACGTTCTTTACCGATTACACGAACCTGGCCCTCATCGCGATCCTGCTCGTCTCGGGCGGCCTGCTCGCGTGGCCCGCGCTGCGCCGCGGCCGCGGCGGGGTGTCGGCTGCCGAGGCGACGCAGCTCATCAACCGCCGCAACGCGGTCGTGATCGACCTGCGCGCGCCGGCCGAATTCGCGGCGGGCCACCTGCCGTCCGCGCGCCAGGTCGCGGCCGGCGAGCTCGGCGCGAAAATTGCGCAAGTGGCGAAGAACAAGAGCACGCCGGTGCTGCTCGTCTGCCAGAACGGCCAGCAGTCGCAGAAGGCCGCGCGCGAAGTGCAGGCGGCGGGCTACGCCGAAGTGCATGTGCTCGACGGCGGCGTCGCCGCCTGGCAGCAGGCCGGCATGCCGGTCGTCAAACAAGGAGTGGCGAAGTGAACAAGGTTCTGATGTACAGCACGCAAGTGTGTCCGTATTGCATGCAGGCCGAGCGCCTGCTGAAACTGCGCGGCGTCGAGCAGATCGAGAAGGTGCTGATCGACCGCGATCCGGCGCGCCGCGAGGAAATGATGGCCCGCACGGGACGCCGCACGGTGCCGCAGATCTACATCGGCGAGACGCATGTCGGCGGTTACGACGATCTGTCGAAGCTCGACCGCGAAGGCGGCCTCGTGCCGCTTCTGCAAGCGGCCTGATTAGGGCAGAATGGCCGCCGGCTGCGCCGCGGCCCGCGCAGGATCCATCCGGGGCTGCCGGCATGCGCCGTGCGGCCCGTTACCACTTTTAGGGAAACACCATGTCCGACGTCGAAAACCAACCGTTCTTCAATATCCAGCGCGTCTACCTGAAGGATATGTCGCTCGAGCAGCCGAATTCGCCGGCGATCTTCCTCGAGCAGGACATGCCGTCCGTCGAAGTCGAAGTCGACGTGAAGGCCGAGCGCCTGGCGGAGAGCGTGTTCGAAGTCGTCGTGTCGGGTACCGTCACCGCGAAGGTGAAGGACAAGGTCGCGTTCCTGATCGAAGCGAAGCAGGCCGGCATTTTCGACATTCGCAACATCCCGGACGAACAGCTCGATCCGCTCGTCGGCATCGCCTGCCCGACGATCCTGTTCCCGTATCTGCGTTCGAACATCGCCGACGCGATCACGCGTGCGGGCTTCCCGCCGATCCATCTCGCGGAGATCAACTTCCAGGCGCTGTACGAGCAGCGTCTCGCCCAGCTTCAGCAGCAGCAGGCCGGCGCCGCAGGCGCACCGAACGGCACCGCGCTGAACTGACACGCCACGACCGACCGGTGCTGGGTATGAAAGTAGCCGTCCTCGGCGCCGGCGCCTGGGGCACCGCGCTCGCGGGCCATCTGGCCGCGCGGCACGACACGCTTCTCTGGGCGCGCGACGCCGCGCTGATCGCCGGGCTGCAGGCCCGGCACGAAAATTCACGCTATCTGGACGGCATCGCGCTGCCCGACGCGCTGCGCTACGACGCCGATCTCGGCGCCGCGCTCGCGCACGGCGCCGCGGACGACGCGCTATGCGTGATCGCCGCGCCGGTCGCGGGGCTGCGCACGCTGTGCCGCGCGATGCGCGATGCCGGCTGCGTGCCGGCGCACATCGTGTGGGTGTGCAAGGGCTTCGAGGCCGACACGCATCTGCTGCCGCATCAGGTGATCGCGGCCGAACTGCCCGAGCAGCTCAGCAACGGCGTGCTGTCGGGGCCGAGCTTCGCGCGCGAGGTCGGGCAGGGGCTGCCGGTCGCGCTGACGGTCGCGAGTGCGTCGGCCGCGTGTCGCGACCGCACGCTGGCCGCGTTCCACCACGGCGCGATGCGCATCTATACAGGCGACGACGTGATCGGTGTCGAGGTCGGCGGCGCGGTGAAGAACGTGCTTGCGATCGCGACCGGCATCGCGGACGGCCTCGGTCTCGGGCTGAACGCGCGCGCGGCGCTGATCACGCGCGGCCTCGCCGAAATGTCGCGGCTCGGCGCGGCGCTCGGCGGGCGCACCGAAACCTTCACGGGCCTCACGGGGCTCGGCGACCTGATCCTGACCGCGACCGGCGACCTGTCGCGCAACCGCACGGTCGGCCTGCAGCTGGCCGCCGGGCGCTCGCTGAACGACATCCTCGGCGCACTCGGCCACGTTGCCGAAGGCGTACGCTGCGCGCAGGCCGTGCTCGCGCTCGCGCGTGCGCAGTCGATCGAAATGCCGATCACCGAAGCCGTGTGCGGTGTGCTGTTCGACGGCGTCGCGCCGCGCGACGCGGTCAGCGGGCTGCTGCGGCGGGACGCGCGCGCCGAGTAAGGCTACGGCGCAACGCACGCCGTGCGCATTCGCACGGGGCGTGCGAATGCGCACTACGCTTGAACCGTCTCCGGCGTTTTCGGGAGGGTGTCATGCTGCAGATCGGTTCCACCACGCTCGACGCGCAATGCGTCGACATCACGACGCTCGAGGTCGACGCGATCGTCAATGCCGCGAACGGCTCGCTGCTCGGTGGCGGCGGCGTCGACGGCGCCATCCATCGGGCGGCCGGCCCGGGCCTGCTCGCCGAATGCCGCACGCTCGGCGGCTGCGATACCGGCGATGCGAAACTCACGCGCGGACATCGGCTGCCGGCGCGCTACGTGATCCACGCGGTCGGGCCCGTATGGCACGGCGGCGATCGCGGCGAGCCGCGTCTGCTCGCATCGTGCTACCGGCGCGCGATCGAGCTGGCCGACGAAGCGGGTGCCGTGTCGATCGCGTTTCCGGCGATCAGCTGCGGCATCTACCGCTATCCGGCGGACCGCGCGGTCGACATCGCGGTCGGCACGGTCGTCGAGATGCTGCCGCAGGCGCCCGGCATCACGCGTGTGATATTCGCGTGCTTTTCTCCCGACATTTACGACCTGTATCGCGCACGGCTCGCACGCGCGTAACGGCGCCCGCGCGCGTGCCGCGTCATGCGCCGCCTTCGAAGCCGGCCTGGCGCCAAGCTTCGAACACGACCACGGCGACCGTATTCGACAGGTTCATGCTGCGGTTGCCCGGCCGCATCGGCAGCCGCACGCGCTGCTCGGCGGGGAAGCGCTCGAGCAGCTCGGCCGGCAGCCCGCGCGTTTCCGAACCGAACACGAACCAGTCGCCCGGCAGGAATGCGCGATCGTGGAAGCGGCTCGAGCCGCGCGTCGTGAACGCGAAGATCCGCGCGGGAGCCGGCGATTCGGCCGCGACGAACGCGTCCCAGTCGCGGTGTACGCGCATCTGCGCGTATTCGTGATAGTCGAGCCCCGCGCGGCGCATTTTCGCGTCGTCGAGCGGGAAGCCGAGCGGCTCGATCAGATGCAGGCGCGCGCCCGTATTGGCGCACAGACGGATCACGTTGCCGGTGTTCGGCGGAATTTCGGGAGCGACGAGGACGACGTTGAACATGTTCGGGTTCGGCTGTGCCGTACGGCCTGGGCGCGCACGCCCGCGCCGTACGGCCGGTTCATCACGGGCCGCCCGCGCGTGAGGCGGGCGGCATTCGTATCTGCAATCCAATCAATCTCGCGCCGTGCGCAACGCGACCAGATTCGTCACGCGCGCGGCGCCCGCGGCCTTCAGCGCGTGGGCGCTCGCCGCGAGCGTCGCGCCGGATGTCATCACGTCGTCGACGAGCGCGACGTGGCGGCCCGCGACATCGCCGCAGACCGCGAACGCGGCGGCGACATTGTCGCGCCGCGCGCGCCGGTCGAGCCGCGACTGCGGCGCGGTGTCGGCCACACGCACGAGCAGCGCGGCGTCGGCGCGCACGCCGAGCCGCCGCGCGAGCGGCCGCGCGATCGCCCAGGCCTGGTTGTAGCCGCGCCGCACGAGCCGGCTGCGCGACAGCGGCACCGGCGCGACGACGTCGATCGTGCCGGCGCCGGGCGTGTCGTCGATCAGCCGCGCGAGCCGCGCCGCGAATTCCGTGCCGAGCGCGAGCCGCGCATGGAACTTCAGATCGCGCGCGAGTCGGTCGAGCGGCGGCCGATAGTCGGCGAGCGCGAGCGTCGCATCGAACGGCGGCGCGGCATTGCGGCACGCGTCGCACCGATACGCGTGCGCGCCGCGCGAACGCGGCCGTCCGGCACCGAGCGGCATCGCGCAGACGGCGCAGCGCAGCCGCGCTTCGTTCCAGTACGCGGCGTCGCAGGCGACGCATATCACGGCATGTGACAAATTGCCGCACAGCGCGCAGCGGTTCGGCAGCGCCGCCGCGGCGATGCGCGCGGCGAGCTGACCGGCCTGCGACAAAACGACGCGCAGCGGATGCGGAACGGAACGGCGGACCATCGCGAACACTCCTTGCGGCCCGGCTTCGCTGAAGCGTGCAGGGCGAGCGAGTATACTTCGGGCTCTTCGCCAGTGTGCCCGACATGTCCCCAGCTTCGACTCCAACCGGCCGTCCGGCCAATGACGCACGGCGCCTGCGGCGGATCTTCGACCGCCGTGCCGCCGCGTTCGACGCGGTCGCGTTCCTGCCGCGCGAGATCGCGCAGCGCATGTGCGAACGCCTCGAATACATCAAGGTGAATCCGACGGCCGTGCTCGACGCGGGCTGCGGCGCGGGCGACGACCTGCCGGCGCTGCGCGCGCGGTTCCCCGAGGCGCCGGTGTTCGGCGTCGACCTGTCGCACGCGATGCTCGCGCGCGCCGCGCAGCGCGAGCTCGAGCAGACGAGCTGGCGCCGCTGGCTGCCTGCATCGCTCGGCCGGGCGCTCGGACAGCGCGGGCCGCGCGTCGCGCAGGCCGATTTCTCGGCGCTGCCGTTCGCGGACGGCGGATTCGAGCTGGTCTGGTCGAATCTCGCGCTCCACTGGCATTCGCGTCCCGACACGGTGTTCCCCGAATGGCAGCGCGTGCTGCGCGTGAACGGCCTGCTGATGTTCAGCATGCTCGGCCCCGACACGCTGCGCGAACTGCGTGCCGCCTGCGCGGAGGCGGAAGCGGCGCTCGGCATCGCGCCGCCGGCCGCACGCGTGATCGATTTCGTCGACATGCACGATCTCGGCGACATGCTCGTCGAAAGCGGCTTCGAGATCCCGGTGATGGACCAGGAAGTGCTGACCGTCACGTACAAGTCTGCCGAATCGCTGCTCGCCGACGTGCGCCGCTGGGGCGCGTATCCGTTTGCGCGCACGGCGCCGCTGCACGCGTCGCGGCGCTTTCGCGACGCGCTCGCGAACGCGCTGGAAGCGCGCCGCCGCGCGGACGGCACGATCCCGCTGACGTTCGAAGTGATCTACGGCCACGCCTGGAAGGCGGTGCCGCGCACGACGCCGGAAGGGCACGGGATCGTGCGTATCGAAGACATCGGAAAGGGGCGTCCGAAGAATCGGTAAGGCGGTAAAGAGGGGTTTTGTTATGTCTGAAATTAGCGGCGTGAAGCGGGGTCGAATTGACGCCGGAAATGGCCGGAAAGCTTGTCGCGCTTGGCTCGCGGGCCGATAGGCGCTTGCTTGTGGATGCCATTGAACCCGCCTATAATGCGTCAGCTTGTCGTCCCGGGGTCCCCGCAATACGGGGCGGCAAGTCCGATGCAGGCATGCATCGCATGCCATTCGCGTGAGGCGGCGATGGAAGCAGCGAGGGTGTTGGCGGAGACGGCGAATGGCGAACCGGTCCTGAAGGACTGGCTCATGAAGCGCAACTGTTCGGTGTCGCCGCGCCAGTTCGTGCTGTTTTACGCGTCGCTCGCATGCTTCTCGCTGGCGATTGCGGCATTGCTGATGTGGCGTGGGGTATGGCTCGTCATGCCCTTCACCGGAATTGAGCTGCTGGTCGTGGGCGTCGCGTTTGCGATCTATGCCCGCCATGCGGTCGATTACGAGCGCATCAGGCTGTTTCCGCACCGGCTCGTGATCGAGCGGATGGATGCGGAGCGGTTCACGCAGATCGAATTCAACCCGCGCTGGGTGCGGGTCGAACCGGGCGCGACGCCACGCGATCCGATTCGGCTGGTGTCGCGCGGGCAGACCGTCGTAATCGGGCAGCATCTCGCGCAGTACAAGCGTGCGCAGTTCGCCGACGAACTGCGCGTAGCGCTCCGGCGCTGCGGCTGATGAAGCGCTCGCCGGGAGGCAACCGCAGGCGGCTTGCGACGGGGGAGGGTTTGAATGGAAATTTTGGGTAAGGATGCTATGAAAACAATCAAGCGAGCCCTCACGGGCGTGCTGGCATGCAGCGGATTGCTCTTTGCCGGTGCCGCTCTGGCGGTCGGTGACAGCCCGGGCGGCCCCCGCGTCAACGAGATCAACCTGCAGCCGCCCGTCACGAAGATCGCCGAGGAGCTCTACGATCTCCACACGATGATGCTGATCCTCTGTACGGTGATCTTCGTCGGCGTGTTCGGCGTGATGTTCTATTCGATCTTCGCGCACCGCAAATCCAAGGGCCACAAGGCCGCCAATTTCCATGAAAGCACGACCGTCGAAATCATCTGGACGATCGTGCCGTTCATCATCGTCGTGCTGATGGCGCTGCCGGCCACGAAGGCCGTCGTCGCGATGAAGGACACGACCAACGCCGACCTGACGATCAAGGTCACCGGTTATCAGTGGAAGTGGGGTTACGACTACGTGAAGGGCCCGGGCGAGGGCATCAGCTTCCTGTCGACGCTCACGACCCCGCGCGACGAAGTGATGGGCAAGAAGCCGATCACCGAAACCTATCTGCAGGAAGTCGACAACCCGCTCGTCGTGCCGGTCAACAAGAAGATCCGCATCATCACGACCGCGAACGACGTCGTGCACTCGTGGTACGTGCCCGCGTTCGGCGTGAAGCAGGATGCGATTCCGGGCTTCGTGCGCGACACCTGGTTCAAGGCCGACAAGGTCGGCACGTTCCGCGGCTTCTGTACCGAACTGTGCGGCAAGGAGCACGCGTACATGCCGGTCGTCGTCGAAGTGCTGTCGGACGACGACTACGCGAAGTGGGTCAGCGCGCAGAAGGCGAAGCTCGCCGGCGCGGCAGTCGATCCGAACAAGGTCTATACGATGGCCGAACTCGTCTCGCACGGCGAGGAAGTCTACAAGGCGAACTGCGCGGCATGCCACCAGGTGAACGGCAAGGGCCTCGGCGCCTTCCCGGCGATGGACGGCAGCCCGATCGTGAACGGCCCGATCGCCGGCCACCTCGAGCGCGTGCTGCACGGCAAGGGCGCGATGCCGTCGTGGGCGTCGCTGTCGGATCTCGACATTGCGTCGGTCGTCACGTACGAGCGCAATTCGTGGGGTAACCACAAGAACGATCTGCTGCAGCCGAAGCAAGTGGCCGACGCGCGCAACGGCAAGATGCCGGAAGACACCGCGGGTGGCGCAGCGACCGCATCGGCACCGGCCGAAGCGGCTTCGGCGCCGGCGCAGGCCGCGTCGGGCGCAGCGCAACAGCCGGCGGCATCGGCTGCGCTGTCGACGATCTACTTCGAGACGGGCAAGAGCGCGCTGCCGGCCGACGCGAAAGCGGCGATCGCCGCAGCGGCGGACTATGCGAACGCGCATCCGGACGCGAAGCTCACGCTGTCGGGCTTCACCGACAAGACGGGCTCGGCCGACGCGAACGCCGAACTGGCCAAGCATCGGGCGCAGGCCGTGCGCGACGCGCTGAAGGCGGCGGGCGTGGCGGAAGACCGCATCATTCTCAAAAAGCCGGAAACGATCACGGGCGGGGCAGACGCGAAGGAAGCCCGGCGGGTCGAGATCGGGCCGGCGGCTTGACGTGTCGCCGAGTTTGTCGACGTATTCGCATTAGGAGATTCTCATGTCTAGCATCGGGCACGACGTAGCCGCGGGCCACGCGCACGACGACCACGCGCACGAAACGCCGCACGGCTGGCGGCGCTGGCTGTTCGCCACCAACCACAAGGACATCGGTACGCTGTACCTGCTGTTCTCGTTCATCATGTTCCTGTCGGGCGGCGTGATGGCGCTCGGCATCCGTGCCGAGCTGTTCCAGCCCGGCCTGCAGATCATGCGTCCGGAGTTCTTCAACGAACTCACGACGATGCACGGCCTGATCATGGTGTTCGGCGCGATCATGCCGGCGTTCGTCGGCTTCGCGAACTGGATGATTCCGCTGCAGATCGGCGCATCCGACATGGCGTTCGCGCGGATGAACAACTTCAGCTTCTGGCTGCTGCCGGTCGCGGCGGTGCTGCTGGTCGGCTCGTTCTTCGCGCCGGGCGGCGCGACGGCCGCGGGCTGGACGCTCTACGCGCCGCTGTCGACGCAGATGGGCCCGGGCATGGACTTCGCGATCTTCGCGGTGCACATCATGGGCGCGTCGTCGATCATGGGCGGCATCAACATCGTCGTGACGATCCTGAACATGCGCGCGCCGGGCATGACGCTGATGAAGATGCCGATGTTCGCATGGACCTGGCTGATCACCGCGTACCTGCTGATCGCCGTGATGCCGGTTCTGGCGGGCGCGATCACGATGGTGCTGTTCGACCGTCACTTCGGCACGTCGTTCTTCAACGCGGCAGGCGGCGGCGACCCGGTCATGTACCAGCACATCTTCTGGTTCTTCGGCCACCCCGAGGTGTACATCATGATTCTGCCGGCGTTCGGGATCGTGTCGCAGGTGATCCCGGCGTTCTCGCGCAAGACGCTGTTCGGCTATAGCTCGATGGTGTACGCGACGGCCTCGATCGCGATCCTGTCGTTCATGGTCTGGGCGCACCACATGTTCGCGACCGGCATGCCGGTCACCGGCCAGCTGTTCTTCATGTACGCGACGATGCTGATCGCGGTGCCGACCGGCGTGAAGGTGTTCAACTGGCTCGCGACGATGTGGCGCGGTTCGATGACGTTCGAAACGCCGATGCTGTTCGCGATCGGCTTCCTGTTCGTGTTCACGTTCGGCGGCCTGACGGGCCTGATGCTCGCGATGGCGCCGCTCGACATCCAGTATCACGGCACCTACTTCGTGGTCGCGCACTTCCACTACGTGCTGGTCGCGGGTTCTCTGTTCGCGCTGTTCTCGGGCTGGTACTACTGGTCGCCGAAGTGGACGGGCTGGATGTACAACGAGACGCGCGGCAAGATCCACTTCTGGGCGTCGATGATCTTCTTCAACCTGACGTTCTTCCCGATGCACTTCGTTGGTCTCGCGGGCATGCCGCGCCGCTATGCGGACTACCCGGCGCAGTTCACGGACTTCAACCAGGTCGCGACGATCGGCGCATTCGGCTTCGGCCTCGCGCAGGTGTACTTCCTGTTCGCGGTCGTGCTGCCGGCCTACCGCGGCGGCGGCGAGCTGGAGAAGGCGTCGGACAAGCCGTGGGACGGCGCGACCGGCCTCGAATGGACGGTGCCGAGCCCGGCTCCGTTCCACACGTTCGAGCAACCGCCGCACGTCGAATAAGTTTCACCGCGCGTTCCGCCGCTGCCTCCCGCGCAGGCAGGCGCGGCGGACGCCCGAACCGAAGTATCAGATGACCCGGAATCCACAACAAAGACGTACGCCCGAGCAGATCCGCGCGGGCAACAAGCGGCTCGGCCTGATCCTGCTCGTGATCGTCGCCGTCTTTTTTGTGGGTGTCGTGATCAAGCAGTGGTGGCTGTCCACTCACTGACGCAGAAACCGATGCAGTAGCGAGGAAGTTGTCGTATGTCGAAGCCGGAAGCGGGCGCCGCCGATCGCGCGTTCAACCGTTCGATGCTGGTGAAGCTGTTCGTCGTCGCCGCGCTGATGTTCGGGTTCGGCTTCGCACTGATTCCGATGTATCGCGCGATCTGCCAGATCACGGGCATCAACAATCTGTTGCAGCGCGACGTCAGCGAGCGCGAGGCGAAGAATACGCAGGTCGACACGAGCCGGACGGTGTCGGTCGAGTTCGACGCGAATGCACGCGGGCCGCTCGGCTTCAAGCCGGAGCACAACAGCCTCGACGTGCATCCGGGCGAGCTGACGACGATCGTGTACGACGTGACGAACGGGCAGGGCCGGCCGGTCGTCGCGCAGGCGATTCCGAGCTACGCGCCGAAGCAGGCGACGGAGTTCTTCAAGAAGATCGAGTGCTTTTGCTTCACGCAGCAGACGCTGGCCGCGAACGAGTCGCGCAAGATGCCGGTGGTGTTCGTGATCGATCCGAAGTTGCCGAAGGACGTGAAGACGATCACCTTGTCGTACACGTTCTTCGAACTGAATACGCCGGCAGTCGCAGCGCCGGCCGCGCCCGGAACGTCCGCGCAGCGTGCGGCGGCGAAGCCGGATGCATGACGACGGAGGCGGGACGATGACGGAGCCCACGCGCAGCGGCGGGTTCGGCCAGGCGCTCATAGCGGTGCTGTGGTCGTTTTTCGGCGTGCGCAAGCGGCGCGATCTCGAAGCCGACGCGACGCAGCTCAATCCGCTGCACGTGCTGATCGTCGCGCTGCTCGCCGCGGCCGCGTTCATCGGCGTGCTGATCCTGATCGTGCGCGCGGTGGTCGGCTGACGGACGGAACAATGCAATGCGCGGTGCCACGGCGCCGCGTGCAGGAAAGAGCGGCGGCGGTCGCGCCGCGCAAGAAATAAAGCCGGAGCGGTTTCCGGTACACAAATTGGACTGAAGTGGAGAATCAAGCATGAGCGGTCAAAACCAGACCCCGTACTATTTCGTGCCGCATCCGTCGCAGCATCCGATCAGCGCGGCCGTCGGCCTGCTGGTCATGCTCGGGTCGGTGGCGCTGTGGATCAACGGTCATGACTGGGCACCGTACACGGCGCTGCTCGGCCTGCTGTGGCTGCTCTTCACGCTGTACCACTGGTTCGGCGATTCGATCGCCGAGTCCGAAGGCGGGCACTACGGCAAGAACGTCGACAAGTCGTACCGCTGGAGCATGAGCTGGTTCATCTTCTCGGAAGTCATGTTCTTCGGCGCGTTCTTCGGCGCGCTGTTCTATGCACGCGAAATCGCGCTGCATCAGCTCGGCAGCCTCGACTACAAGCTGATCTGGCCGGATTTCTCCGCCGTGTGGCCGAACGAAGGCCCGGCCGCGCTCGCCGGTCACTTCAAGACGATGGGCCCGTGGCCGATCCCGACGCTGAACACCGCGCTGCTGCTGTCGTCGGGCGCGACGCTGACGGTGTCGCACCACGCGCTGCGCGACGATCACCGCAAGAAGGCGATCGCCTGGCTCGCGGCAACGCTCGTGCTCGGCGTCTGCTTCCTGTTCCTGCAGGGCTTCGAGTACTTCCACGCGTACAACGAACTGAACCTGACGCTCGGCTCGGGCATCTACGGCTCGACGTTTTTCCTGCTGACGGGCTTCCACGGCTTCCACGTGTTCCTCGGCGGCACGATGCTCGCGGTCGTGCTGGTGCGGATGATCCGCGGCCACTTCAAGCCCGATCACCACTTCGCGTTCGAAGGCGCCGCGTGGTACTGGCACTTCGTCGACGTCGTCTGGCTCGGCCTGTACGTCGTCGTCTACTGGCTGTAAATGGACGAACGGCCCGCGCAGCGATGCGCGGGCCGTTTTCATTGGTGCGGACGGGGCAGCGGCTGGCTGCCGACGACCAGCACCGCCCCGGCGCCGCCGCGACTCAGTCAGGCGGCGCTTTTGCTTGGCGGCGCGGCGATGCGGCGAAATGCCACAGCGGCCGTGGCGGCATCAACGTCCGATCGGCAGCCCGGTCGAATGGATCCAGCCCATCCAGTTCGCGAACAGGATGAACAGGAACAGCGAGATCGACAGCCCGACGCGGGTGGCAAGCGACCAGACCATGCGCTTCGTATGGCCGCGGTCGTGCATCATGAAATAGAGCGCCGAGCCCATGCTGGCAATGATGAGGACGAAGGCGATGGGAACGAGTATGTGCATGACACGAGCCGGACGACGGCAATTCGAAAGGAAGAGGATAATTATCGCACTTCGCTTTTGCGCGTGCGCCTCGCGGGCAGTGCGATGAAGATCCGCTGGCTGCCTGCGCTGCTGATTCTCGCCGTCGTCGCGGTCACGATCCGGCTCGGCTTCTGGCAGCGCGACCGCGCACACCAGAAGGAAGCGTTGCAGGCGAACATCGTGCGCTACGAGCACGCGGCGCCCGTCGACGTCGGCGCGCAGCCGATTCCGCTCGCGGCGATCGAGTTTCACCGCGTCCGCGCGAAGGGCCGCTTCATCCCCGAGCAAGCGGTGTTCCTCGACAATCGGCCGTATAACGACCAGCCGGGCTTTTACGTCGTGATGCCGTTTAAACTCACGGGCGGCGGCTACGTGCTGGTCAATCGCGGCTGGCTGCCGCGCAACATCGCGGATCGCACCGCGATCGAGCCGTTCGCCACGCCGGCCGGCGACATCGAGATCGAAGGCATCGCGCGCGCCGACGCATCGCGCGCGTTCGAGCTCGGCGAAGGCGGTTCCGCGCCGCATCAGAAGATTCGGCAGAACCTGGACGTCGCCGCGTATGCGAAGGAAACCGGGCTGCCGCTGCAGCCGTTCGTGATCCAGCAGACGAGCGACGACGGCGACAAGCTCGTGCGCGACTGGCCGGCGGCGACGACCGGCGTCGAGCGCAATTACGGTTACATGTTTCAGTGGTGGGGCATGGCGGCGGCCGCGCTCGGTTTCGGCCTGTACGCGGCGCGGCGTGCGGCGAAGAAATCGACCGGCGCGTGAGCGCGATGCCCGGACGCGGCGCCTGCGCCGCGCGTTCGTTTCGAGAGGTCTGATTTGTCGATCCAATCTTCCCGTCGGGATCCGGCGGCCACGCCGGTTTCGCCGGCGGCCCGCAAGCGCGGCCGCTGGATGCTCGTGCTGCTCGGGCTCGTCTGTGCGGCGCCGATGCTCGCGTCCTACTTCACCTACTACGTGATCAAGCCGAAGGGCGGCTCGACCAACTACGGCACGCTGATCGAGCCGCAGCGGCCGATTCCGGCGAACCTCGTCGTGACCGACGAGACCGGCAAGCAGGTGCCGCTCGCGTCGCTGCGCGGCGTGTGGCTGTTCGTGATGACCGACCGCAGCGCCTGCGACGAAGCGTGCGTGAAGAAGCTCTATTTCATGCGGCAGATCCGCGTCACGCAGGCGGGCGAGCGGCACCGGATCACGATGGTGTGGCTGCGCAGCGATGCGGGCGCGGTCCCGCAGAAGGTGCTCGACGCGTATCCAGATACGCGGCGCCTCGTCGCCGATCCGGCTGCGGTCGCCGCGTGGCTGCCGGCCGATACCGGCACGCAGGATACCGACCATTTGTACCTGGTCGACCCGAACGGCAATCTGATGATGCGTTTCCCGAAAGACCCGAACCCCAGCAAGATCAAGACGGACGTCACGAAGCTGCTGAAGTGGTCGAGCATCGGTTAACTCGACACGACGAGGCACCATGTCCTATTTGCTGCAACTCGGCCTGATCGGCATCTGCATCGCGCTGCTGCCGCTGTCGTACGTGTGGGTGAAGGCCGACGACGACAAGTTCCGCAAGCTCGTGTGGGTCACCACCTTCCTGACGCTCGACCTCGTGATGTTCGGCGGCTTCACGCGGCTGACCGATTCGGGCCTCGGCTGCCCCGACTGGCCCGGCTGCTACGGCACGTCGTCGCCGTTCATCGCGCATGCGGCGATCACGGCAGCGCACCAGGCGATGCCGACCGGCCCCGTCAGCATGACGAAGGCGTGGATCGAGATGATCCACCGCTATTTCGCGATGGCGATCGGCGTGCTGATCATCGCGCAGGTCGTGATCGCGTGGTCCGCGAAGCTGCGCCGCCGCCCGCTGCACGTGTCGCCGTGGTGGCCGACGAGCCTGCTGCTGCTGATCGTCGTGCAGGGCATCTTCGGTGCGTGGACGGTCACGATGAAGCTGCAGCCGGTGATCGTCACGACGCACCTGCTGCTCGGCCTCACGCTGCTCGGCACGCTCGGCTGGCTCGCCGCGCGCCAGACCCCGCTGCCCGCGCACGACCCGGAAGCCGGCCGCTATCGTGCGGCCGCGCTCGCGGCGCTCGTGCTGCTCGTCGTGCAGATCGCGCTCGGCGGCTGGGTCAGCACGAACTACGCAGTGCTTGCCTGCACCGACTTCCCGACCTGCAACGGCCAGTGGATTCCGCCGATGAACTTCGAGCAGGGCTTCCATCTGTGGCGCGCGCTCGGGATGACGCGCGACGGCGAGGCGATCACGCAGGACGCGCTCGTCGCGATCCACTGGACGCACCGGACGTTCGCGTTCGTCGTCGTCGCGTATCTGATCGCGTTCGCGCTGAAGATGCGCCGCTTCGCGTCGCTGCGGCGGCCCGCGAACGGCGTGCTGCTGGTCGTCGTGCTGCAGTTCGTGACGGGCCTGACCAACATCGTGCTGCAGTGGCCGCTGCCGGTCGCGGTCGCGCACAACGGCGGCGCCGCGATCCTGCTGCTGCTCGTCGTCATGTTAAACTTTCGCATCCTTTCAAGCCGCCCCGGCCGTGTCGTGCAGCCTGCGCGCGATGCCGCCGCGGCGTGACCGTCCCCATGCAAAGCACCCTCTCCCAATCGCCCGGTAGCCGCTTTTCCCAGTACATGGCGCTGACGAAGCCGCGTGTCACGCAGCTTGCGGTGTTCTGCGCGGTGATCGGCATGTTCCTCGCGACGCCGGGCATGGTGCCGTGGCATGTGCTGATCGGCGGCACGGTCGGCATCTGGCTGCTGGCCGGCGCCGCGTTCGCGATCAACTGCCTCGTCGAGCAGAAGGTCGACGCGATGATGCGCCGCACCGCGTGGCGCCCGTCCGCGCGCGGCGAGATCACGACGCCGCAGATCCTGCTGTTCTCGGCCGTGCTCGGCAGCCTCGGCGCATGGACGCTCTACACGTTCACGAACGCGCTGACGATGTGGCTGACGATCGCGACCTTCGTCGGCTACGCGGTGATCTACACGCTGCTGCTCAAGCCGATGACGCCGCAGAACATCGTGATCGGCGGCGCGTCGGGTGCGATGCCGCCGGCGCTCGGCTGGGCGGCGGTCACGGGCGCCGTGCCGGGCGACGCGTGGATCCTCGTGCTGATCATCTTCGTGTGGACGCCGCCGCATTTCTGGGTGCTCGCGCTGTATCGCCGCAAGGATTACGAAAACGCGGGCCTGCCGATGCTGCCCGTCACGCACGGCGAGAAGTTCACGCGGCTGCACATCCTGCTCTACACGGTGATCCTGTTCGCAGTCACGATGATGCCGTTCATCTCGGGGATGAGCGGCGCCGTCTACCTGACGAGCGCGGTGCTGCTCGGCGCGGTGTTCCTCGCGTATGCGTGGAAGATCTACCGCGATTATTCGGACGAACTCGCCCGCAAGGCCTTCCGTTATTCGATCGTCTATCTGTCGCTGCTGTTTGCCGCGCTGCTCGCCGATCACTACGCGCGCCCGCTGCTCGGCGTGTAACCGCACGGTTTGAACGCAATGCTCCACTCATGGTTCGGGCGCCGCACGCGCCAGCGCTGGGCGCTCGTCTGCGCATTCGCGGCGGCGCTGCTGCTCGCCGCCTGCGACAACGCGCCGAAATTCCAGAATCTCGACATCACCGGCAACACGCAGTTCGGCAGCGATTTCGCGTTGCCCGACACGACCGGCAAGGTGCGCACGCTCGCCGACTTCAAGGGCAAGGCCGTCGTGATGTTCTTCGGCTATACGCACTGCCCTGACGTGTGCCCGACGACGATGGCCGAATTGTCCGAAGCGCTGAAGCAGCTCGGGCCCGATGCCGCGAAGCGCGTGCAGGTGCTGTTCGTGACGGTCGATCCCGAGCGCGACACGCCCGCGCTGCTCGGCCAGTATGTGCCCGCGTTCGATCCGTCGTTCATCGGGCTGCGTCCGGCCGACGACGCGCAGCTGAAGAAGGTGACGAAGGATTTCCGCGTCTATTACGCGAAAGTGCCCGGCAAGACGCCGGGCAGCTACACGATGGATCACACGGCCGCGAGTTACGTGTTCGATCCGGACGGCAAGCTGCGCCTGTTCGTGCGCGACGGCCAGGGCCCCGGCCCGTGGGTCCACGACCTCAAGCTGCTGATCGGCTGATCGGCTAATCGGCTGATCGGCCGGCATGCCGTGCCTGTCCGGGCGTTCGACCCGGCAGGCGCGTGACGGCCGCGACGCGCCGTCACGCGTTCCTTCTGTTCCTTCTTTTTCTCCCGCCTTTTTGCTCATCGCCCTTGTCGGTGCATGCGCGCCGTACATGCAGGGCGGCGCCGGCGCGCATCGCCCGTATCGCGTTACGGCAGCGCCGGCACGTTGAAGCCGGTCGCCGCGCGCGTGATGCGGAATTCCGTCACGCGATAGGTCGCGAGCCCTTCGGTGACGAACGGATCGGTCTGCAGGATCGCTTCCAGCGCGTCGCGATCGATGCGCGCCGCGAGGATCACGCCGCCTGCGCGCGGCACCTTCGGCCCGGCCGCGATGAAGATGCCCTTGTCGAGCAGCGGCTGCAGATACGCGCGGTGGCGTTCGAGCGCGTCGTCGATGCGCTCGAGCGACGCGGTGTAGTGGATGTCGATGACGTACATGTCGAAATGGCCTCGGAGTGTCGCCGGCGCATTGCGCGCACCGGCCAGCGGACCTTTGTAGCACAGCGGGCGTTCGCTGTCGTGCCGGGCGCCGCGTCGTATTCAAGTTGTAAGCGCCACTGCCGTAAATACGGGGGCAACCGTTTGCGCGGCGGCCTGCGCGCGCATCGACATCGACAACAGGGCACCTCCGATGAGCAGAATGAGTTTGAATCGCAAGCTATGGCTCGCGCTTGCGCTGGTATGGATCGGTCTGCTGGGCGTTGGCGCGTGGAGCGCGTACGAAACGCGCGCGACGATGCTGACCGAGCGCAAGGGAGGGATCACGAATCTCGTCGACGCGGCGGCCGGCATCGTGAAGTCGTACTACGCGCTCGCGCAGAGCGGCACGCTGCCGGAGGCCGATGCGAAGCGCGACGCGCTCGCGAGCCTCGCCGCGATGCGCTACGGCGACGCGGGCTACGTGTTCGTGATGGATTCGAAGCCGGTCGTGCTGATGCATCCGACGCTGCCGAAACTCGTCGGCACGCAGGTCGGCGATTATCTCGACCCGGACGGCAAGCCGTTGTTCGTGACGATCCTGAATGCCGCGAAGGCGACCGGCAGCGGCTTCGCCGAATATCGCGGCCGGCTGCCGCACAGCGAGACCGCGGTGCCGAAGATCAGCTACGTCACGCGCTTCGCGCCGTGGGACTGGAACATCTCGAGCGGCGTGTTCGTGAAGGACATCGATACCGTCTACTACCGGACGCTCGCCGGCCACCTCGTCGTCGTGCTCGTGATCGGCATCCTGATCAGCGCGGCGATGTTCGTGATCATCCGCAACGTGCGCGGCAGCCTCGGCGGCGAGCCCGATGCGGCGGCCGCGCTCGCGATGCGCATCGCGCAGGGCGACCTGACGCAGCCGGTGCCGGTGCGCGCCGGCGATCGCACCAGCATGATGGCCGCGATGCGCGACATGCAGGCGCGGCTGCAGGCGACGATGCGCGGGATTCGGCAGTCGGCCGAGTCGATCGCGGCCGCGAGCCGCCAGATCGCGGCCGGCAACGACGATCTCTCGCAGCGTACCGAGGAGCAGGCCGCGTCGCTCGAGGAAACGGCCGCGAGCATGGAGCAGCTGACGGCGACCGTGAAGCAGAACGCGGACAACGCGCGGCAGGCGAGCGGGCTCGCGAACAACGCATCGGAGATCGCGCGCACGGGCCACGACGTCGTGAGCCGCGTGATCGTCACGATGGGCGAGATCGACGACAGCTCGCACAAGATCGCCGACATCATCGGCGTGATCGAAGGGATCGCGTTCCAGACCAACATCCTCGCGCTGAACGCGGCCGTCGAGGCGGCGCGTGCGGGCGAGCAGGGGCGCGGCTTTGCGGTCGTCGCCGGCGAAGTGCGTTCGCTTGCGCAGCGCAGCGCGACGGCCGCGAAGGAAATCCGCGAACTGATCGTCGACTCGGTCGAGCGCGTGCGCAACGGATCGACGCTCGTCGGCCAGGCCGGCACGACGATGGGCGAGATCCTGCAGGCGGTCGCGCGCGTGACCGACATCATGGGCGAGATCGCCGCCGCGTCGGAGGAGCAGGCGAGCGGGATCACGCAGGTCGGACGCGCGGTCACGCAGATGGACCAGGTCACGCAGCAGAATGCGGCGCTCGTCGAGCAGGCGGCCGCGGCGGCCGCGTCGCTGCAGGAGCAGGCCGGGCGGCTGCGCGATGCGATCGGCGCGTTCCGTGTCGGCGATTCGGCCGAAGCGGCGCCGCGTGCGTCGCGTCCCGCGCGTCCGCACGCCGACGAGCCGGCCATCGAGCGGCACGACGCCGGCAGCGAGACGGTCGCCGCCTGACGCGCGGCGTGCCACGCGCACCGGGACACGGCGACACGGCCCGGCCGGGCGGGGCGGGGCGGAGCGGCCGGGGCGGCGACACTGACGAAACGGCCGGCGCTGCGGCCCGCGCCGGCACCGTCGCGGTGCATACCCATATGAGCGGGATGTATTTCACTTCCCGCCGATCCTGTGACACCATTTGCCCCTTGCTGCGAGTCGGGGGATACCCGTATCGCGCCCCATTTCCAGTTTGCAAGAAAGCGAGAAACCAGATGAAGCGTCGCAGTCTCCTGAAAGTCTTTTCCGTGCTGGCCGCCGGTGCCGCGCTGACGATGTCGGCGGGCGCGCACGCCGAAGACAAGGTCATCAAGGTCGGCACGGTCGCCGGTCCGGATGCCGAGGTGTGGCAGGTCGTGCAGAAGGTGGCGAAGGAGAAGGAAGGCCTGAACGTGAAGGTCGTCGAGTTCAACGACTACGTGCAGCCGAACGCGGCGCTCGACGCGGGCGATCTCGACGCGAACAGCTTCCAGCACCAGCCTTATCTCGACAGCCAGGTGAAGCAGCGCGGCTACAAGATCGTGACGGTCGGTCTGACCTACATCTCGCCGATCGGCGTTTATTCGAAGAAGTTCAAGTCGCTGAAGGAGCTGCCGCAAGGCGCGAAGATCGCGGTGCCGAACGATCCGTCGAACGAGAACCGCGCGCTGCTGCTGCTGCAGGCGCAGGGCGCGATCAAGCTGAAGGCCGGCGCCGGCACGGGCGGCAACAACGCGACGGTGCTCGACATCGCCGACAATCCGAAGAAGCTGAAGATCTCCGAGCTCGACGCCGCGCAACTGCCGCGCGTGCTGCCGGACGTCGACGCGGCCGTGATCAACACGAACTACGCGCTCGCCGCGAACCTGCAGCCGACGAAGGACGCGATCGCGCTCGAGTCGCTGACGAGCCCGTACGCGAACGTGATCGCCGTGCGCACGAAGGACAAGGATCAGCCGTGGGTGAAGAAGCTGGTCAAGGCGTACCAGTCGCCGGAGGTGAAGGAATTCATCAAGAAGCAGTTCAAGGGCTCGATGGTCGCGTCGTTCTGAACGCGATCGGACGATCGAACGAAGGCCTGCCTGCGTGCAGGCCTTTTTTTCGTCCGGCGGCGCGCGGAGCGGTGCTCGTCCGGCACGCATGACCGCGAGCGGCCGACAAGGCCTGAACGGCCGCCGAAACGACAGGGCCTGCCTCGTGCGGGCGCCCTTTTCGCGAACGACAAGCGCCGCGCGGCCCACCGTGTCTGCATGACGGCGCTCACATCTCGCCGCGTCGCGAGCAGATCGCCATGATCTGCTGGATCGCATAGTTGTCGCGCACGCCGGGCAGCGACTGCACGATGCACTCGTGATAGCGCCGCTCGCGCGGCAGCAGCATCGCGCTGTTGCGGTACAGCGCGTCGCACGAGCGCTGGATCAGTTGCGCCGCCGCGCCATTGCGGCTCTCGCGCAGCGCCTGCAGCATGCACTGATCGTATTGCGCGTCGCCGTCGGCGAGGCCGGATGCGACGGCCGGCAGCGGCGGCAGCACGGCGGCGATCGAGATCGCGGCAACGGTCGCGATCGAGCGGAGATCCGGAGGCATGGGCGTCCCGATGACATGAAAGGGCCGCCGACAGCATAGCGTAAAGCGCTGCACGCGTCGGGCCGCGTCGGGCCGCGGCGGCGGCGCGGCGCACGAAAGCGCGGAGTCAGGCGGTGGTCTGCGGAAATGGTATGCTCGTGCGTTCGCCGCCGCGTGCCTTCCCGGGGCACGCACGCGGGCCGGCCGCCGCCGTTTCGCGCGGGCGGTGCCCGCCGCGGCGCGAAATCCATCATCCAGAACCGACAATACGGGGGAGACTCACCCATGAAGCGTTTCAAGACTTTCGCGATCCGTTCGATCACGGCCGGCGTGGCCGCACTCGCGCTCGCCGGCGCCGCGCACGCGCAAACCGTCAAGGTGCTGTCGATCGTCGATCACCCGGCACTCGATGCGATCCGCGACGGCGTGCGTGCCGAACTGAAGGCGGAAGGCTACGGCGACGACAAGCTCAAGTGGGAATACCAGAGCGCGCAGGGCAACACCGGCACGGCCGCGCAGATCGCGCGCAAGTTCGTCGGCGACCAGCCCGACGTGATCGTCGCGATCGCGACGCCGGCCGCGCAGGCGGTCGTCGCGGCCACCAAGAGCGTGCCGGTCGTCTATTCGGGCGTGACCGATCCGGTCGCAGCGCAGCTCGTGAAGGGCTGGGGTCCGTCGGGCACCAACGTGACGGGCGTGTCGGACAAGCTGCCGCTCGATCGCCAGGTCGCGCTGATCAAGCGCGTCGTGCCGAAGGCGAAGACGGTCGGCATGGTCTACAACCCGGGCGAGGCGAATTCGGTCGTCGTCGTGAAGGAGCTCAAGGAGATTCTCGCGAAGCAGGGCATGACGCTGAAGGAAGCGGCCGCGCCGCGCACCGTCGACATCGGCCCGGCCGCGAAGAGCCTGATCGGCAAGGTCGACGTGATCTACACGAATACCGACAACAACGTCGTGTCCGCGTACGAAGCGCTCGTGAAGGTCGCGAACGAGGCGAAGATTCCGCTCGTCGCCGGCGACACCGACAGCGTGAAACGCGGCGGCATCGCGGCGCTCGGCATCAACTACGGCGACCTCGGCCGGCAGACGGGCAAGGTCGTCGCGCGTATCCTGAAGGGCGAGAAGCCGGGCACGATCGCCTCCGAGACGAGCAGCAACCTCGAGCTGTTCGTGAACACGGGCGCGGCGGCGAAGCAGGGCGTGACGCTCTCGCCGGATCTCGTGAAGGAAGCGAAGACGGTCATCAAGTAAGCCGCAGCCTGCCGGCTGCGCCCGAAGGCCCGATCGGGGCCTGCTCGACACCGCCGGACGGGCGGCCCCCACCGGGGCCGCTCGTTCGCTTGGCCCGGCCGCACACGCGCGGCCGGGAGGCAACAGGATTTTCCATCATGTCTCTGTTCTCGTTTCTGGGTGCGCTGGAGATCGGCCTGATCTTCAGTCTCGTCGCCCTCGGGGTGCTGATCTCGTTTCGCATCCTCAACTTCCCCGACCTGACCGTCGACGGCAGCTTTCCGCTCGGCGGCGCGGTCGCCGCGACGCTGATCTCCGCCGGCTACGACCCGTTCACGTCGACCTGTCTCGCGATCGTCGCGGGCGCACTCGCCGGGTTCGTGACGGGCTGGCTCAACGTGCGCCTGAAGATCATGGATCTGCTCGCCAGCATCCTGATGATGATCGCGCTCTATTCGGTGAACCTGCGGATCATGGGCCGTCCGAACGTGCCGCTGATCACCGAGCCGACCGTCTTCACGGTGCTGCAGCCCGACTGGCTGCCCGACTACGTGCTGCGTCCGGCGCTGCTCGCGCTCGTCGTCGTGGTCGCGAAGCTCGGCCTCGACTGGTTCTTCTCGTCGCAGCTCGGTCTCGCGATGCGCGCGACCGGCGCGAATCCGCGGATGGCGCGCGCGCAAGGCATCGCGACGGGCCGTGCGACGCTCGCCGGGATGGCGCTGTCGAACGCGCTCGTCGCGCTCGCCGGCGCGCTGTTCGCGCAGACGCAGGGCGGCGCCGACATCTCGATGGGGATCGGCACGATCGTGATCGGGCTCGCGGCGGTGATCATCGGCGAGACGCTGCTGCCCGCGCGCCGGCTCGTGCTGACGACGCTCGCGGTCGTGCTCGGCGCGATCGTCTATCGCTTCTTCATCGCGCTCGCGCTGAACAGCGAATTCATCGGCCTGAAGGCGCAGGACCTGAACCTCGTGACGGCTGCGCTCGTCACGATCGCGCTGGTGCTGCCGGCGACGCGCAAGAAGCTGTTCGCGCGCAAGAACGGAGGGGCATGACATGCTGTCCGCACAAGACCTCAAACTCACGTTCAATCCCGGCACGCCGATCGAGACGCGCGCGCTGCGCGGGCTGTCGCTCGAGATTCCCGACGGCCAGTTCGTCGCGGTGATCGGTTCGAACGGCGCCGGCAAGTCGACGTTCCTGAATGCGATCAGCGGCGACCAGCGCGTCGATTCGGGCCGCATCGCGATCGACGGCACGGACGTCACGCGCCAGCCCGCATGGGACCGTGCGCATCTCGTCGCGCGCGTGTTCCAGGATCCGATGGCCGGCACCTGCGAGGCGCTGACGATCGAGGAGAACATGGCGCTCGCGATGGCGCGCGGCGCGCGGCGCGGGTTTCGCGCGGCGCTCGATCGTCCGTCGCGCGAGCTGTTCCGCGACAAGCTGCGCCTGCTGAATCTCGGCCTCGAGAACCGGCTGACCGACCGGATCGGGCTGCTGTCGGGCGGCCAGCGTCAGGCGGTGAGCCTGCTGATGGCGTCGCTGCGGCCGTCGCGGATCCTGCTGCTCGACGAGCACACGGCCGCGCTCGATCCGAAAACGGCCGCGTTCGTGCTGGAGTTGACCGCGCGCATCGTCGCCGACAGCAAGCTGACGACGATGATGGTCACGCACAGCATGCGGCAGGCGCTCGATTACGGCGATCGCACGGTGATGCTGCATCAGGGGCAGGTCGTGCTCGACGTGTCGGGCGACGCGCGTCGCGGGCTCGACGTGCCGGATCTGCTGCAGATGTTCGAGAAGGTGCGGCACGAGCAGCTCGACGACGACGCGCTGCTGCTGAGCTGAGCGCCCGCTCGGCCGATCGGGCCGCCGCGGCTGGCGCGCAGCGTGCGCGTCGCCGCGGCGGCCCGCGTCGTTTGCGGGCGCATAGCCGCCTGGGGGCGGCTCCGGCAATCTGCATGACCCTTTTTGTTGAGGCCTGACAGCGCCCAACGCGATCCTCTATACTGTATATCCATACAGCATCGAGTCGCATGATGTCCGCTTCATCCCTGTCCCCCGAATCCCTTCATCCGTCGCTCTGGCGCGGCTCGCAGCTCGCGCGCGGCGGTCCGCGCACGATCGACACGGGCTTCGCGCCGCTGTCCGCCGAACTGCCGGGCGGCGGCTGGCCGGTCGGCGGGCTGATCGAGCTGCTGGCCGCGCAGCCGGGCTGCGGCGAGATGCGGCTGCTCGCGCCCGCGCTCGCGCGCACCGTCAGCGCGCGGCGGCCGCTCGCGCTCGTCGCGCCGCCGCAATGGCCGCATGCGGCCGCGCTCGCCGCGCTCGGCTTGCCGCCGGAGTCGCTGCTGTGGCTGCGCGCCGGCAGCCGCATCGATGCGTTGTGGGCCGCCGAGCAGGCGCTCAAGACCGGCTGCTGCGGCGCGCTGCTGCTATGGCAGGATGCGCGGCCCGACGCGCTGCGGCGTCTGCATCTCGCGGCCGCGCGCACCGGCGACACGCTGTTCGTGATGCTGCGCCCGCTGTCGGCCGCGCGGCAGCCGTCGCCTGCGGTGCTGCGCGTCGCGCTGTATCCGGCGCCGGGCGGCGTGTCGCTCGACATCGTGAAGCGCCGCGGGCCCGCGCGCAGCGAGCCGCTCGAACTCGACCTGCCGTCGCCCATCGTGGAGAGCCGCTATGCGCGTCTTGCTCGGCATCCATCTGCCGCGCCTGCCGCTCGACGTGTGCGCCGCGCCGCCGTCTGACGGCGATGCGGGCGGCGCCGGCTGCGCGGTGCTCGAGCAGGGCGTCGTGCTGATCGCCGATGCGGCCGCGCGGCGGCAGGGCGTGCGCGCGGGCATGAAGCGCGGCGGCGTGCTGACGCTCGCACCCGACACGCAGCTCGTCGAACGCGATCCCGCGCGCGAAGCCGATGCGCTGCGCGCGGTCGCGCTCGCGCTGCTGCGCTTTTCGCCGAACGTCGCACTGGCCGACGAAGCGACGCTCGTCGTCGACGTCGGTCCGAGCCTGCGCCTGTTCGGCGGCTTGCCGTCGCTGTGCCGGCAAGTGCGCGCGACGCTCGCGGCGCTCGGCTATGCGGCACGCATGTCCGCCGCGCCGACCGCCGGCGGCGCGTGGCTGCTTGCGCGCGCGTCGGCCCGTATGCGCAGCCGGCGCCGCGTCGCGCGCCGCGCATCGCTCGTTCGCGCGCTCGACGCGCTGCCCTGCGTGCTGCTGCCCGACGCGCGTCCGTATGCCGGCTGGTTCGACGGCCTCGGCTGCCGCACGCTCGCCGATCTGCGCGGGCTGCCGCGCAAGGGGCTGCAGCGCCGTTGCGGGCCGGCGCTGCTGGCCGCGCTCGATCGCGCCTATGGCGAGGCGGTCGAGCCGCTGGCATGGATGGCGGTGCCGCCGGTGTTCGACGTGCGGCTCGAATTGGCGGAGCGCGTCGACTATGCGGAAGCCGTGCTGTTCGTCGCGCGGCGTCTCGTCGTGCAGTTGTGCGGCTGGCTCGCCGCGCGGCAGTTGTCGCTGGCTGCGATGACGTTCGATCTCGAGCACGAGCGCGGCCGCCAGGCCGTGCCGCCCACGTCGCTCGAACTCGCGTTCGCCGCGCCCGTGCGCGACGAAGCGCATTTCATGCGGCTGCTCGGCGAACGGCTTGCGCGCGTCGAATTGCCGGCCGCGGTGATCGCGGTGCGCCTGAAGGCCACGCGCGTCGAATCGGTCGCGCCGCCGGCCGACGATCTGTTTCCCGAGCCGGGCGGCACGAAGGAGACGCGCGCGCGGCTGCTCGAACTGCTGGTCGCGCGGCTCGGCGCCGAGAACGTGCTGTGCGCGGCGCCGGTGGCCGATCATCGGCCCGAAGCCGCGAATCGCTGGCTGCCGCTCGATGCGCAGGCCGGCAAGCCGCCGGGCGCGCCGCCGGCGGTGCCGCCGCGTCCCGTATGGCTGCTGCCCGAGCCGTTGCCGCTGCTGATGCGCGAGAACCGGCCGGTGTTCCATACGCCGCTCAGGCCGATGTCGTCGCCCGAGCGGATCGAGGCAGGGTGGTTCGACGGTCAAACGATCGCGCGCGATTACTACGTGGCGCAAGACGAAGAGGGCGCGTGCTACTGGATATTCAGGGAACGAATGAGCAGTCAGGCAGACCCGCACTGGTTTCTGCACGGCCTGTTCGGGTGAGCGGCGATGGTTGCGGAATCCCGGTTGCTGCCCGCTTATGCGGAGTTGTTCTGCCGTTCGAACTTTTCGTTCCTGCATGGCGCATCGCATGCGGAGGAGCTGGTCGCGCGCGCCGTGAAGCTCCGCTATCGCGGCATCGCGATCACCGACGAATGCTCGCTCGCGGGCGCACCGCGGATGCATGTCGCGGCGCGGGCCGCCGGCTTGCCGCTGATCATCGGTTCGTACTTCGAGGTCACGCCGGATGAGGCTCCGCCCGGTCACGACCCGGGGCCCGGCGCATTCGGGCTCGTGCTGCTCGCGCAGAATCGCGAAGGCTACGGCAACCTGTCCGAGCTGATTTCATGGCGACGGATGGCCGCGCCGAAAGGCACGTACAAGCTGACGCCGCGCATGCTGTCGAGGCCGCCCGAGGAATTCGCGCACCTGCGCGGGATGCCCGACTGTTTTGCGATTCTCGTGCCCGTGTATCCGGTGCGCGCAGATGTACTCGACGCGCAGGTCGCGTGGTTTCGCGCGACGTTCGGCGAGCGTGCGCGGCTCGGGCTCGTGCAGCTGCAACGCGCGCTGGACGGCCCGCAGCGCGACGAGATTCGTGCGGCCGGCGCGCGGCGCGGCGTGCGCGTCGTCGCGCTCGGCGACGTGACGATGCACCGGCGCTCGTGCAAGCCGCTGCAGGACGTGATGACGGCGATCCGGCTCGGGACGCCGGTGTCCGAGTGCGGCTATGCGCTCGCGCCGAATGCGGAGCAGCATCTGCGTTCGCTTGCGCGTATCGCGAAGCTGTTTTCGGCGGACGAGATCGCGCAGACGTGTGCGATTCTCGATGCGTGTCATTTCGAACTCGATACGCTGCGCTACGAGTATCCGGACGAGATCGTGCCTCCCGGACATACGCCGACCAGTTATCTGGAACAGGAGACCAAGGCCGGCGCGATTGAACGTTATCCGCAGGGTGTGCCGGAGAAAGTGGAACAGCAGATCCGGTATGAACTCGATCTGATCGCGAAGCTGAGCTACGAACCGTTCTTCCTGACTGTCTACGACATCGTCAAATACGCGCGCAGCCGGAACATCCTGTGCCAAGGGCGCGGTTCGGCGGCGAATTCGGCCGTCTGTTATTGCCTCGGCATCACCGAGGTGGATCCCGAGCAGAGCACGCTGCTGTTCGAACGCTTCATCAGCGAGAATCGCGGCGAGCCGCCCGACATCGACGTCGACTTCGAGCATCAGCGGCGCGAGGAAGTGATTCAGCACATCTACGAAAAATACGGCAAGCATCGCGCGGCGATCGCGGCGGCCGTCTCGACCTATCGGCCGCGCGGCGTGCTGCGCGAAACCGGCAAGGCGCTCGGTGTCGATCCGATGCTCGTCGATCGTGTCGCGAAAGGGCATCGATGGTTCGACGGCAGCCGCGATCTGCTGCAGCAGTTCGAGATGGTCGGGCTCGATCCCGCGACGCCGCTGATCCGCACCTGGGCGGAGCTCGCCGCGCGGCTGCTCAATTTTCCGCGCCATCTGTCGCAGCACTCGGGCGGTTTCGTGATCAGCCGCGGCAAGCTCACGCGGCTCGTGCCGGTCGAGAATGCCGCGATGGACGGGCGGCGCGTGATCCAGTGGGACAAGGACGATCTCGAAGCGCTCGGCTTGCTGAAGGTCGACGTGCTCGCGCTCGGGATGCTGTCGGCGCTGCATCGCGCATTCGACATGATCACCGCGTGGCGCGGCCTGCAGCCGGACGGGAAGCCGTTCGGGTTCGACCACATTCCGCGCCACGACGACGACACCTACGACATGATCTGCCGCGCCGACACGGTCGGCGTGTTCCAGATCGAGTCGCGCGCGCAGATGTCGATGCTGCCGCGCCTGAAGCCGCGCGAATACTACGACCTCGTGATCCAGGTATCGATCGTGCGGCCCGGGCCGATTCAGGGCGGCGCCGTGCATCCGTATCTGAAGCGGCGCAGGATCGTGGCCGGCGAAGAAGAGGGCGAGGTCACGTATCCGAGCGACGCGCTCAAGGCGGTGCTCGAACGCACGCTCGGCGTGCCGATCTTCCAGGAACAGGTGATGCAGATCGCGATCGTCGCGGCGGGCTTCACGCCGGACGAGGCCGATGCGCTGCGGCGCGCGATGGCAGCCTGGAAGCGCAAGGGCGATCTCGGCAAATATCACGACCAGATCGTCAACGGGATGCTCGAGCGCGGATACACGCGCGAGTTCGCCGAGCAGATCTTCGAGCAGATCAAGGGCTTCGGCGAATACGGCTTTCCCGAGAGCCACGCGGCGAGCTTCGCGAAACTCGCGTACGCGAGCAGCTGGCTCAAATGCCACGAACCGGCGATCTTCGTTGCCGCGCTGCTGAACAGCCAGCCGATGGGCTTCTATGCGCCCGCGCAACTCGTGCAGGATGCGCGGCGTCATGGCGTGACCGTGTTTCCGGTCGACGTGACGAAAAGCAACTGGGAGACCTCGCTCGAAGCGCTGCCCGGCGCCGCCCCGCCGGACGGCGATCCCGCGGTGCGGCTCGGGCTGTCGCTCGTGCGCGGCTTCGGCGAGGCCGCCGCGCGGCGCATCGAAGCCGCGCGCGCGGCCGGCCCGTTCGAGAACGTCGATGCGCTCGCGCGCCGCGCCCAGCTCGAGCGTCGCGACCTCGAAGCGCTGGCTGCCGCGAACGCGCTTGCGACGCTCGCCGGCCACCGCCGCGACGCATTGTGGCAGGCCGTCGCCGCGGCGCCGGATCGCGATCTGCTCGCGGCCGCGCCGATCGACGAAGCGGAGCGGCCGGCGCTCGGCGCGCCGTCGGAAGCCGACGAGATTCTCGCCGACTACGACACGACCGGCCTCACGCTGAACCGTCATCCGGTCGCGCTGCTGCGGCCCGCGCTGCGCGCGCGGCGGCTGTCGTCCGCGGCCGAGCTGCGCGATCGTCCGGACGGCCGGCTCGCGCGCGCATGCGGCATCGTGATCGCGCGGCAGATGCCGGGCACCGCGAAAGGCGTGCTGTTCATGACGCTCGAGGACGAAACGGGCTGCGTGAACGTGATCGTGCGCCCCGAGCTGCTCGCGCGGCAACGCCGCGAAACGCTCGATTCGCGCTTGCTCGCCGCGTCGGGCGTCTGGCAGGTCGTCAGCGACGTGAGGCACCTCGTCGCGCAGCATTTCGAGGACCTCACTCCGCTGCTCGGCGGCCTGCGCACGACGACGCGCGAGTTCCAGTGAGGCACCGAGCCGGCCGCCCGCCGGCACGCGTCGCCGGTGCATACCAGTTTCGCGAACTGGTTCTATTCTGGTCCCGTTTCTTGCGGCCTAAACGTGTCGTTCGAGCCCCCGGAATGCGCGCGCAGGCAGACCGGTCCGGGTAAATCCCTATCCAGAATCGCGTTGTAAACAAAGGCTTTGCGCCAACTAAACCGCTTGCCGGGCAAGGCTCCCGGCGATTTTCGACGCGCTAATACCAGTTCGTTGACTGGTATTATGGTGGTTATATAATGCGTTCACTTTCGACGGCTCGCGGTCGTCGTCCGACACCCGGAGGCACATGGAAACCGGCTGGTCCGAACTGGCGCCCGATCCGCTCAGCGATACGCCGCTCTATCTGCAGCTCGCCCGCAAGCTGGCCGGCGCGATTCACGGCGGCACCTGGCGGGCCGGCGAGGCGCTGCCGTCGGAGCGCGCGCTGTCGGCGTCGGTCGGCGTCTCGCGGATCACGGCGCGACGTGCGCTCGCGCTGCTGGTCGAGCAGGGCCTCATCAGGCGCTCGCGCGGCGCGGGCAGCTTCATCACGCCGCGCGTCGCCGATCCGCTGTCGCGGCTCGTCGGCTTCACCGCGAAGATGCGCCAGCGCGGCTTCATGCCCGATTCGGTCTGGCTCGAGCGCCGGCTGCGCGCGGCGACGCGCGCGGAGCTCACGCATCTCGGTCTCGCGCCGGGCGCGACGGTCGCGCGGCTCGAACGGCTGCGCCGCGCGGACGGCATCGTGATGGCCGTCGAGCATTCGACGCTGCCGGCCGCGGTCGTGCCCGATCCGCTCGCGCTCGGCGCGTCGCTGTACGAATACCTCGAAGCGCGCGGCATGAACGTGGTGCGCGCGCTGCAGCACTTTCGCGCGGTCAACGCGACGCGCGAGATCGCGAAGTGGATGGCCGTGAAGCCGGGCGCCGCGCTGCTCGTGATCACGCGTATCGGCTACGGTGCCGACCAGCGCGCGATCGAAGTGACCGAAACGTATTGCCGCGACGACTACTACGACTTCGTCGCCGAACTGAAACGCTGACGCGCGACACTGCGCGCCGACATGCAACCGATTCGCACATCACGACGCGGATGCCCGCGTCACCCGATCCTCAAGAGAACGTCATGCTGACTGGCAACATCCTGACTCCCGACGGCTGGATACACGGCTCGCTCGACAGCGAGAACGGCCGCATCACCACCCTCGACGGCGCGCCCGCCGATCCCGCGAAGAACGACGCGCCGTACATCCTGCCCGGTTTCATCGACCTGCACGTGCACGGCGGCGGCGGCGCCGACGTGATGGAAGGCGGCGACGCGATCGAGACGATCGCGCGCACGCACGCGCAATTCGGCACGACGAGCCTGCTCGCGACGACGATGACCGCGCCGCGCGACGAATTGATGGAAGTTGTCGCGAACCTCGGCACCGCGGCGCGCATGCGCACGCCCGGCGGCGCACGCGTGCTCGGCGTGCATCTCGAAGGCCCGTACATCAATCCCGGCAAGCTCGGTGCGCAGCCGGACGCCGCCGTGTCGGCGGTGCTCGACGAAGTGCTGAAGTATCTGTCGATCGCGCCGATCCGCGTCGTCACGCTCGCGCCGGAAATCGCCGGCCATATCGAGATCATCGGCGAGATGGCCGCGCGCGGCGTGCGCGTGCAGCTCGGCCACTCGCTCGCGACGTACGACGATGCCGTCGCAGCGCTCAAGCACGGCGCGTGCGGCTTCACGCACCTGTTCAACGCGATGTCGCCGCTCCATCACCGCAATCCCGGCCTCGTCGGCGCGGCGCTCGCGCACGCCGAATACGCGGAAATCATTCCCGATCTGCTGCACGTGCATCCGGGCGCGATCCGCGCGGCGCTGCGCGCGATTCCGCGACTGTACGTCGTGACCGACAGCACGTCGGCGACCGGCATGCCCGACGGCGAATACCGGCTCGGCAGCCAGCACGTGACGAAGTGCCTCGGCGGCGTGCGTCTCGCCGACGGCACGCTCGCCGGCAGCACGCTGACGATGGACCAGGCATTGCGCAACCTCGTGTCGCTCGGTCTGCCGATCGCCGACGTGTCGAACCGGATGTCGCGCTATGCGGCCGACTACCTCGGTCTCGCCGATCGCGGCCGCCTCGAGCGCGGCGCGTGGGCCGACCTCGTCGTGTTCGATCGCGACCTGAACCTCACCGCGACCTACGTCGAAGGAGAATCGATTGTCGAATATGCTTAACGAAGCGCGCGAGTCCGCCCGGGTCGTCGCCGCGCAGCTTGCCGACACGACGCGCGTCGAAGCGCTCGCCGGCCAGCTGATGGATCATCCGCCGGCCGTCGCGCTGACGGTCGCGCGCGGCAGCTCCGATCATGCCGCGAGCTATTTCGCGAGCCTGACGATGAGCCGCCTCGGCGTGCCGGTCGCGTCGCTGCCGATGTCGGTCGCGACGCTGCAGCAGGCGCCGCTGAAGGTGCAGGACCAGCTCGCGATCGCGTTCTCGCAGTCGGGCAAGAGTCCCGATCTCGTCAATACGATGACCGCGCTGCGCGAAGCCGGCGCGCGCACGGTGGCGGCCGTGAACGTGCTGCCGTCGCCGCTCGCCGACGCGTGCGAGCATCAGTTGCCGCTGTTGGCCGGCCCCGAGCTGTCGGTCGCGGCGACGAAGAGCTACATCGCGATGCTGTCGCTGTCCGCGCAGATCGTCGCGTTCTGGCAGCGCGACGCCGCACTGATGACGGCGCTGCGCGGGCTGCCCGACGTGCTCGCGCAGGCGGGCGCGCTCGACTGGTCGCCGGCCGTCGACGCGCTCGCCGGCGTCGAGCGGATGATCGTGATCGGCCGCGGCCTCGGCCTCGCGATCGCGCAGGAAGCCGCGCTGAAGCTGAAGGAAACGTCCGGCATCCAGGCCGAGGCGTTCTCGAGCGCGGAGGTGCGTCACGGCCCGATGGAACTGATCGACCGCGACTACCCGCTGCTCGTGTTCGCGCCGCCGGGCCCCGAGCAGACCGGCCTGCTGCAGCTCGCCGACGACATGCGTGCCCGCGGCGCGGCCGTGCTCGTCGCGGCGCCCGCCGGCACGCCGGGCGCGACGCTGCCGCTCGCATCGTCCGCCCATCCGGCGCTCGACCCGATCGCCGCCATTCTTTCGTTCTACGTGATGGCGGCCGAGCTTGCCGTCGCGCGCGGCCGCAATCCCGACACGCCGCGCCACCTGAACAAAGTCACCGAAACGCACTGATAGCCGAGACAGCCGATGAGACGCGCCGAGGAGTCCCAGTTGAAGAGTTCCACCCACGATCAGATCGTCCTGCTTGCCCCGCTGACGGGGCCGATCGTCGCACTGGCCGACGTGCCCGATCCGGTGTTCTCCGGCGGGATGTTCGGCGACGGCATCGGCATCGATCCGCTTGCCGGCAAGCTGGTCGCACCGTGCGCGGGCATCGTGTCGCATCTCGCGCGCACGGGGCACGCGGTGACGATCACGACGCCGCACGGCGCGGAAGTGCTGCTGCACATCGGCATCGACACCGTCGAGCTGAACGGGCAGGGCTTCACCGCGCGCGTCGAAGCCGGCGCGCGCGTCGAAGCGGGCGACCTGCTGATCGAGTTCGATCAGGACGCGGTCGCGCGCACTGCGCATTCGCTGGTATCGGTGATCGCGATCGCGAATTCCGATGCGTTCGACGTGATCGAGCGCGCGAGCGGTTTCGCGACGGCCGGCGAGACGCCGCTGCTCACGCTGCGCGGCAAGGGCGAGGCCGCCGCGCAAGCCGCGCAGGCGGGCGCAGCCGCGATGAACGAAGTGCGGCGCGAGCTCGTGCTCACGCAGCCCGGCGGCCTGCATGCACGGCCGGCCGCACGTGCGCGCGAAGCGGCGCGCGGGCACGACGCGCACGTCGAAGTGCATTTCGACGGCCGCAAGGCGCCGATCGAAAGCGTCGTCGGCCTGCTCGGTCTCGGCGCGGGCGAACGTGCGACGGTCGTGCTCGTCGGCCGCGGCGCGCATGCGCAGCAGGCCGTCGATGCGGTTGCCGCCGAGCTGCTGCGCGAAGCGCACGGCGAGGCCGAGGAAAAGCCGGCGCGGCTGACGTCGCCGGCGCCGCAGCCGGTCGCGAACCGCAGCGGCGCGCCGCTCGCGCCGAACACGCTCGCCGGAGTCTGCGCGGCGCCCGGCATCGCGGTCGGCACGCTGGTGCGGCTCGACGACGCCGACATCGTGCCGCCCGAACAGGCCGCCGGCACGCCGGCCGCGGAAAGCCGCCGTCTCGATCAGGCGCTGAAGACCGTCGATGCGGAACTCGACGGCACCGTGCGCAGCGCATCGGCGCGCGGCGCGGTCGGCGAAGCGGGCATCTTCGCGGTGCACCGCGTGCTGCTCGAGGATCCGACGCTGATCGACGCGGCGCGCGACCTGATCAGCCTCGGCAAGAGCGCGGGCTTCGCCTGGCGCGCGACGATCCGCACGCAGATCGACACGCTGTCGAAGCTCGACGACGCGCTGCTCGCCGAGCGCGCGGCCGACCTGCGCGACATCGAGAAGCGCGTGCTGCGCGCGCTCGGCCACACGAGCGGCGCGGTACGCGCGCTGCCCGACGAGGCCGTGCTCGCGGCCGAGGAATTCACGCCGTCCGATCTGTCGTCGCTCGATCGCGCGCGCGTGACCGCGCTCGTGATGGCGCGCGGCGGTGCGACCTCGCATGCGGCGATCATCGCGCGGCAGCTCGGCATTCCGGCGCTCGTCGCGGTCGGCGACGCGCTGTACGCGATTCCGGACGGCACGCAGGTCGTCGTCGATGCGAGCGCCGGGCGGCTCGAACATGCGCCGACAGCGCTCGACGTCGAACGCGCGCGCCACGAGCGCGAGCGTCTGGCCGGCGTGCGCGAAGCGAACCGCCGGATGGCCGGCGCGGCGGCCGCGACCGCCGACGGCCGCGCGATCGAAGTGGCCGCGAACATCGCGACGCTCGACGACGCGAACACCGCCGTCGACAACGGCGCGGATGCAGTCGGCCTGCTGCGCACCGAGCTGATGTTCATCCACCGGCAGGCCGCGCCGACGATGCTCGAACATCAGCAGAGCTATCAGGCGATCGTCGACGCGCTGCAGGGCCGCACCGCGATCATCCGCACGCTCGACGTCGGGGCCGACAAGGAGGTCGACTACCTGACGCTGCCGCCGGAACCGAATCCCGCGCTCGGACTGCGCGGCATTCGCCTCGCGCAGCTGCGTCCCGATCTGCTCGACGATCAGTTGCAGGGCCTGCTCGCGGTCAAGCCGTTCGGTGCGGTGCGCATCCTGCTGCCGATGGTCACCGATGCGGGCGAACTGGTGCGGCTGCGCAAGCGCATCGACGAATTCGCGCGCGCGCAGGGCCGCACCGAGCCGATCGAGGTCGGCGTGATGATCGAGGTGCCGTCGGCCGCGCTGCTCGCCGATCAGCTCGCGCAGCATGCAGATTTCCTGTCGATCGGCACCAACGATCTCACGCAATACACGCTCGCGATGGACCGCTGCCAGGCCGATCTGGCCGCGCAGGCCGACGGGCTGCATCCGGCCGTGCTGCGCCTGATCGACCTCGCGGTGCGCGGCGCGGAAAAGCACGGCAAGTGGGTCGGCGTATGCGGCGCGCTCGGCGGCGATCCGCTCGCGGTGCCGATCCTCGTCGGCCTCGGCGTGACCGAACTGTCGGTGGATCCGGTATCGGTGCCGGGCATCAAGGCGCGCGTGCGCCGTCTCGATTACGCGTTGTGCCGTCAGCGTGCGCAGGATCTGCTCGCGCTCGATTCGGCCCACGCGGTCAGGGCAGCAAGCCGCGAGATCTGGCCGCTCGACTGAGTCGTCGGCGGCGGGCTCGCGGCCCGTTTTACTACGAAAGCAATCAAGTCAACGACGAGACAATGGACTGGAGGACTGAATGGACGGGAATCCGTTTCTGAAGATACAGAGCCTGGGACGGGCGCTGATGCTGCCGATCGCGGTGTTGCCGGTCGCCGGCATCCTGCTGCGGCTCGGGCAGCCGGACGTGTTCAACATCAAGATGATCGCCGATGCCGGTGGCGCGATCTTCGACAACCTGCCGCTCTTGTTCGCGATCGGCGTGGCGGTCGGCTTCGCGAAGGACAACAACGGCGTCGCGGCGCTCGCGGGCGCGATCGGCTATCTGATCGAAACCGCGATCATGAAGGACATCGACCCGAAGCTGAACATGGGTGTGCTGTCCGGCATCATCGCGGGTGTCGTGGCCGGCCTGCTGTACAACCGCTACAAGGACATCAAGCTGCCCGACTACCTCGCGTTCTTCGGCGGCAAGCGGTTCGTGCCGATCATCACGGGGCTCGTATGCGTGGTGCTCGGCATCGTGTTCGGCTACGTGTGGCAGCCGATCCAGCATGCGATCGATGCGGCCGGGCAGTGGCTGACGACGGCGGGCGCGATCGGTGCGTTCGTGTTCGGCTTCCTGAACCGGCTGCTGCTCGTCACGGGGCTGCACCACATCATCAACTCGCTCGCGTGGTTCGTGTTCGGCAACTTCACGCCGCCCGCCGGCGGCGAGATCGTGCACGGCGACCTGCATCGCTTCTTTGCGGGCGATCCGACCGCGGGCACCTTCATGGCCGGCTTCTTCCCGATCATGATGTTCGGCCTGCCGGCCGCGTGTCTCGCGATGCTGCACGAAGCGCCGAAGGAGCGTCGCGCGATGGTCGGCGGCCTGCTGTTCTCGATGGCGCTCACGTCGTTCCTCACGGGCGTGACCGAGCCGATCGAGTTCAGCTTCATGTTCCTCGCGCCGGTGCTGTACGTGATCCACGCGGTGCTGACGGGGCTGTCGCTCGCGATCTGCCAGATCCTCGGCGTGAAGCTCGGCTTCACGTTCTCGGCCGGCGCGATCGACTACGTGCTGAACTACGGGCTATCGACGAAGGGCTGGATCGCGATTCCGCTCGGCATCGCGTACGGCATCGCGTATTACGCACTGTTCCGCTTCTTCATCCGCACCTTCAACATGGCGACGCCGGGCCGCGAGCCGGCATCGGCCGATGCGGCGAGCGAATCGTATGCATCCGGCGGCTTCGTCGCGCCGGCCGCCGGCGCTGCGGGCGCTGCGACGGCCGCGGCCGCCGCGCCGCGCGCGCAGCGCTATATCGCGGCGCTCGGCGGTGCGGGCAACCTGAGCGTCGTCGATGCATGCACGACGCGTCTGCGTCTGACCGTCGTCGATCCGGCGAAAGTGTCGGAGCCGGAGCTGAAGTCGATCGGTGCGCGCGGCGTGCTCAAGCGCGGCGGCAACAGCGTGCAGGTCATCATCGGGCCCGAGGCCGACATCATCGCGGACGAGATGCGCGCGGCGATCGGCGGCGGCGCAGCAGGCGCGGCCGTGAACGCGACGGCGCCTGCGGGCGCCGTCGCGGAGCCCGCCACAGGCGCGGCAGCCGGCCCGCTCGATCCGGAGCCCGCACGCTGGCTCGCGGTGTTCGGCGGCGCGACGAACGTCGTGTCGCTCGACGCGATCGCGACCACGCGTTTGCGCGTCGTCGTGCGCGATCCGTCGGCGGTCGATCGCGAGCGCCTCGGCACGCTCGACGTCGCATGGGTGTCGTCGGACACGCTGCACATCGTCTGCGGCAACGCGGCTGCGCGCTACGCGCAGCAGCTCGGCGCACGCCTGCCGTCGGCCGGCGACGGCGCGGCCGCACAACCGGCTTGACGCGACGACGCCGGCCCGCATCCGCATAGCGGATCGGCGGCCGGCCGGCAAAACGGAAACGGCTTGCGATGCGATCGCAAGCCGTTTTGTTTTGGCACGGCGCGCGGCAGCGCCTGACCGCCGCCGCTGCTGTGCGACGTCACTTGCGCGCCACGCGCACCGACGCTTCCTGCTGCTTTTGGCGCGCCTCGAGCCACATCGCGTTGACGATCCCGAACGACAGCGCGACGCCGATCCCGAGAATCCAGCTGAAATACCACATGATCCGACTCCTTGCGAAACGGGGGAGCGGCGCGGCGCGCCTGCGCGCGCCGGCCGCGTTCAATACATCGAGTGCGTGTTCTCGTCGAGCACCTGACGCGTGACCTTGCCGCGCATCACGCGATAGACCCAGCTCGTATAGACGAGGATGATCGGCAGGAACACGATCACGGCGAATAGCATCACGAGCAGCGTCTTCTCGCTCGACGTCGAATCCCAGACGGTCAGGCTGCTCGTCGGGTCCAGCGACGACGGCATGATGAACGGGAACATCGAGAAGCCGGCCGTGAGGATCACGCCGACGATCATCAGGCCCGTGCAGAAGAACGCGGTCTTCTCGCGGCGCGAGCCGGCGAGCAGCGTCGCGAGCAGCCCGCCCGCGATGCCGACGACGGGCGCCGCGATCATCCAGGGATAGTCGCGGTAGTTCGCGAGCCACAGCCCGGCGCCGGACGCGACCTCCTTCAGCAGCGGATTGGCGACCGTGCCGGCGGGCGCGGCACGCGTGATGTGAAAGCCGTCGACATAGGCGGCGACCAGCACGCCCGCGAGCGCGAACAGCACGACCGCGACGAACGACGACACGCGCAGCGCGACCGACGCACGGCGCGCGATCATGCCGTCGGTCTTCATCTTGATGAACGCGGCGCCGTGCGCGACGAGCATCGTCAGGCTGACGAGCCCGCAGAGCACCGCGAACGGATTCAGCAGCGCCCAGAAGCTGCCGTGATAGCTGACGCGCAGATCGGTATCGAAGCGAAACGGCACGCCCTGCAGCAGATTGCCGAACGCGACGCCGAACACGAGCGCCGGCACGAAGCCGCCGATGAACAGGCCCCAGTCCCAGCCTGCGCGCCAGCGCGGGTCCGTGCGCTTGCTGCGATAGTCGAAGCCGACCGGCCGGAAGAACAGCGCGAACAGCACGAGCAGCATCGCGAAGTAGAAGCCGGAGAACGACGCGGCGTAGACGAGCGGCCACGCGGCGAACATCGCGCCGCCGGCCGTGATCAGCCATACCTGGTTGCCTTCCCACGTCGCGCCGACCGTGTTGACGATGATCCGGCGTTCGTCGTCGGTCTTGCCGAGGAACGGCAGCAGCGCGGTCGCGCCCATGTCGAAGCCGTCGGTGACGGCGAAGCCAATCAGCAGCACGCCGACGAGCAGCCACCAGATCAGCTTGAGCGTTGCATAGTCCATAGCGATTCCTTGTGTCGTTGCGGGGGCGTGCTCATGCGGCCGCGTGTTCGCGTGCGGCCGCCTGCTCGTGGTGATAGCGGCCGGTGTGCAGCGACGACGGGCCGAGGCGCGCGTACTTGAACATCAGCGTGATTTCGATCACGAACAGCGCGGTGTAGAACACGATGAACCCGGCCAGGCTCAGGTACAGGTCGGTCGGCGTGAGGCTCGACGCCGACAGATGCGTCGGCAGCACGCCCGCGATCGTCCACGGCTGGCGGCCGAGCTCGGCGACGACCCAGCCGAATTCCGCCGCGAGCCACGGCAGCGGGATCGCCCATACCGCGTAGCGCAGGAACCAGCGGCGGTTGTCCTGCAGCAACTGGCGGCGCGCGCAGAACCAGAACGCGGCGATGAAGGTCGCGAGGAACAGGAAGCCGAGGAACACCATGATGCGGAACGAGAAGAACACGGGCGCGACCGGCGGAATCGTCTTCTTCGCCGCCGCTTCGATCTGCGCGGGCGTCGCGTCGGTCACGTTCGGCGTGAACTGCTTGAGCATCAGCCCGTAGCCGAGATACTGCTTGTGCTCGTCGAACAGCGCGCGCGTCGCGGCGCTCGTGTCGCCGGCCTTGATCTTCTGCAGCGCACCGTACGCGATCATGCCGCTCTGGATGTGCGCCTCGCTGCGCTTCGCGAGCTCGCGCAGGCCGATCACGGGCTCGTCGATCGAGCGCGTCGCGATCAGGCCGAGCGCATACGGAATCTTGATCGCGTAGTCGGTGCGCTGCGCTTCCTGGTTCGGGATGCCGATCAGCGTGAACGACGCCGGCGCCGGCTGCGTTTCCCATTCCGATTCGATTGCGGCGAGCTTCATCTTCTGCACTTCGCCGGTCGTGTAGCCCGATTCGTCGCCGAGCACGATCACGCAGAGCGTGGAGGCGAGGCCGAAGCCGGCCGCGACCGCGAACGAGCGCAGCGCGAAGTCGACGTCGCGCTTTTTCAGCAGATACCACGACGACACGCCGAGCACGAACATCGCGGCCGTCACGTAGCCGGCCGACACCGTGTGCACGAACTTCACCTGCGCGACCGGGTTGAACAGCACGTCGAACAGGCTCGTCAGCTCCATGCGCATCGTCTGGTAGTTGAACTCGGCGCCGACCGGATTGTTCATCCAGCCGTTGGCGACGAGGATCCACAGCGCCGACAGATTCGAGCCGAGCGCGACGAGGAACGTGACGATCAGATGCTGCACTTTCGACAGGCGGTTCCAGCCGAAGAAGAACAGCCCGACGAACGTCGACTCGAGGAAGAACGCCATCAGGCCTTCGACGGCGAGCGGCACGCCGAAGATGTCGCCGACGTAGTGGGAGTAGTACGACCAGTTCGTGCCGAACTGGAATTCGAGCGTGATGCCGGTCGTCACGCCCATCGCGAAGTTGATGCCGAACAGCTTGCCCCAGAACTGCGTCATGTCCTTGTAGACCTGCTTGCCGGTCATCACGTAGACGGATTCCATGATGACGAGCAGCCAGGACAGGCCGAGCGTCAGCGGGACGAACAGGAAGTGGTAGAGCGCCGTGATGCCGAACTGCAGACGTGACAGATCGACGACTTCGCTACTTATCATGGTGGTCTCCCTCGGTAGAAGCGGGTGCCGGTACCGAGAGCAGCTTCTCGGCGACGGCGGCAGGCGGCAGCGACATGTGGTCAGCCTGCGGATGATTGAAGAATGCGTATTTGAGCGACATCAACAGGATCAGCTTGAAGATCAGCACGAGCGTGATGTCGCGGGCGAGGGTCGGGCCGTGCGCCCACGCGACGACGCGCGCGCGCCAGCCGCGCGGCCGGGCCGGTTCCTGATTGATCGAGATCAATGCCGTTTTCCCTGAAACGATTTAAAGCGGTTTTGGCGCGACTTTATGCGGAATATGTGACGGCTGTTAAGCTGTTTTAATCCTTTTGCGCGGGATATGCCAATTTTAAAAGCGCGCATTTGCAATGCCGAGTGCTGCGCTGCGGCAGACCGTCGCGAAGCCAGTGGAAAAACTTGAGGCAGATCAAGGTTTTGCGGAGCATGCTCGAGAACGGGCAAATGCACGCGCAAAGCCGAAGCCGTGAATGGGCGAAAAAAAACCGCTGCCGGGTGGCAGCGGTTTTCGGTGATGCGTTCGGGATCGTCGGATTATGCGTATTCGGCGAGTGCCGTGCGCATCTTTTTCATTGCGCTCGCTTCGATCTGGCGGATACGCTCCGCGGAGACGCCGAATTCGGCCGCGAGATCGTGCAGCGTCGAGCCGCCCGAGCCGTCGTCGTCGACGTGCAGCCAGCGCGCCTCGATGATGCGGCGGCTGCGCGCGTCGAGCGCGTCGAGCGCCTGGGCGATGCCGTCCGTCTGGAGCATGTCGCGCTGGCGCGCAGCCAGCACGGCGGTCGGCTCGTTATGCGAATCGGCCAGATAGGCGATCGGCGCGTACGATTCCTCGCCGTCCTCGACTTGCCCTTCGAGCGCGATGTCGCCGCCCGACAGGCGCGTTTCCATCTCGGTCACCTCTTCGCGCTTCACGTTCAGTTCCTGCGCGAGACCGTCGATCTCCTCGGGCGTCATCGCCTGCATGCCTTTCTTGTGGCTGCGCAGGTTGAAGAACAGCTTGCGCTGCGCCTTCGTCGTCGCGACCTTCACCATCCGCCAGTTGCGCAGGATGTACTCGTGGATTTCGGCCTTGATCCAGTGAATCGCGTACGACACCAGGCGCACGTTTTGCGCCGGATCGAAACGCTTCACCGCTTTCATCAGACCGATGTTGCCTTCCTGGATCAGGTCGCCGTGCGGCAGCCCGTAGCCGAGATAGTTGCGCGCGATCGACACGACCAGGCGCAGGTGCGACAACACCAGGCGGCGCGCGGCCTCCAGGTTGTTATTTTCGCGGTATTCGGTCGCGTACTGGCGTTCCTCTTCGGCGGTCAGCAGCGGAATGCGGTTGACGGCCTGGATGTACGCATCGATGTTGCCAAGCTGACCCGGCAACATCGAATGAGTTGCGAGCGCCAGCGAGCCTGCCGATTCGGCCTTGGCCGGCGTCGGGCTCAGGGTATTCGGGAGGGTCAGGGCGTTGCTCACTAAAAACTCCTTTGGAATCAGGGATGAACCCTGGTCTCGGGTTAGATTCCGAGGCCAATCTTAGCACTCCGTGGAGCCGAGTGCTAATACCTTAGAGGCCGTGCGGACATCGGAGTTCCCGGTTATCTATCAAAATAGTCGAGTCGATAGTCTAGGGTTCGACCGGAGGCGCAGTCGCGAGTTCCGATAGTGGCGGCCGGCGACCCGAATCGGCAGACGGTTTCGATTTTTGTAGTTTTGGAAGCAAACAATTTCGCTTCGCGATGCCGATCGGAAAAGTCCTTTACCATACCATTCAGTTCGCTCGAGCACGGCCGCGCGGCCGGCTCCATTCAACCCACAAAGTTGGAGTGTCAGATGAACAAGAAGAAGAACCGCCGGCCGCGTAGCCGGATCGTCCTGCATGCCGCGGTCGCGGCCTCCCTGCTCGCCGGATCGGGGCTGGCTTTCGCCGACCGCTGGGGCATCCAGGCGGGCGGCGGCTTCTCGGATCGCCACGGTATCGACAAGGCCGATCTGGCCGTGGTGTGGGATCCCGGCTGGAACTGGTGGGAAATCGGCGGATGGCACTTCGCGTTCGTGCTGGAAGGCCATGTCGGTTACTGGCATACGGGCGGCAACATTCACGGCAATATCGGCGAATTCGGCGCGACGCCGATGTTCCGCTTCATCAAGAGCGCCGGCCAGGTCCGGCCGTTCATCCGAGGCCGGCGCCGGCGTGCGGCTGCTCACGCACCCGACGATTTCCGACAACTTCTCGATGTCGACCGCCTTTCAGTTCGCGGACGTCGTCGGCGTCGGCGCGCAATTCGGCGAACGGCAGCAGTATCAGGTCGGATACCGCTTCCAGCATGTGTCGAACGCGGGTATCAAAGAGCCGAATCCTGGGGTAAATTTCCACCAGTTCTACGTGCAGTACAACTTCTGATCCGCATGCCCGCGCACGGCGTGCGCGTTGCCGAGGAGTCAGGCGATGACGAAGGTGGTCGATGCGATCCGCGCGCTCGAGCGCGATCGGTTCCGGGCGATGGTCGACGGGGACGGCGAGGCGCTCGATGCGCTGCTGTCGGAGAAGGTCTTCTACGTGCACACGAACGGCAAGCGGGAAACCAAGCAGCAGTTCATCGACGCCATTGCCGCCGGCCGCCGCCGCTATCGCCAGATCGAGATTCAGTCGCAGGACGTGCTGCCCGTCGGCGACGGCACCTGCCTCGTCACGGGCCGTGCGCTGATCGAGATGGAAACGAACAACGGCGGCCTCGTGTTCCCGATCGCCTACACGGCGGTCCAGGCACAGGAGCAGGGCCGCTGGCGCCTGCTGGCCTGGCAGGCGACGCGGTGCGCAACCGACACATGAGCGCGCGTCGCGCCCATTTTCATGTATCGACCGAAGCGGCCTTCTGGGCCGCTTTTTGTTGCCCGTGCAGCGCGGATCGCGCGGCGCACGGGCGGTTGCGCACCGCTCGCGCCGAAGGCGAGCGGTCGTGTGCCTCAGGCGGCCGCGCGCCGGTCCGCGTGCTGCCAGGTGGAGCGATTGATCGCGCTGACGACCGCATCGAGCGCCGCGCACGACGCGTCGGCATGGACGCCGACGCCGTGCCGCAGCGGCGCATCGCCGACGCGGCAGCCGACCGACACGGCGATGCGCCCGTCCACTGTGCGCACGTGCTCGCACGATGCGACGTCGATCGTCGCGCCGGCGGCCGCCGCGAACGCCGCGGCCGCGCGCTGCACGGCCGCTTCGGGCGCCGCGTCGGCCGCGAACGCGCCTGCGATCTCGCGATTCTGCCAGCGCGCGCCGTTGCCGTGCCGCGCGGCCGGGCCGTCGGTTTCGAGGAATTCGCGCGCAAAGAGCGCGCAGATCGCGTCCCCGGTGACTTCGGCGCCCGACGCATCGGCGAGCGTCTGCACCGCGTGGCTGAATTCGATCTGCACGCGGCGCGTCGGCGTAAAGCCCATCCCGCGCTCGAGCAGGTACGTCGCGCCGCCCTTGCCGGACTGGCTGTTCACGCGGATCACCGCGTCGTAGCTGCGGCCGAGATCGGCCGGGTCGATGGGCAGATACGGCACTTCCCACAGCGCGTCCGCGCGTTGCTGCGCGAAGCCCTTGCGGATCGCGTCCTGGTGCGAGCCGGAGAACGCGGTGAAGACGAGGTCGCCCGCGTACGGGTGACGCGGATGCACGGGAATCTGGTTGCAGCGTTCGACGACGCGGCGCACCGCGTCGATGTCGGAGAAGTCGAGGCCCGGATCGATGCCCTGCGTATACAGATTGAGCGCGAGCGTGACGAGATCGACGTTGCCGGTGCGCTCGCCGTTGCCGAACAGGCAACCCTCGATGCGATCCGCGCCGGCGAGCAGCGCGAGCTCGGCGGCGGCGACCGCGGTGCCGCGGTCGTTGTGCGGATGGACGGACAGCACGATGCTGTCGCGATACGCGAGATTGCGGTCCATCCATTCGATCTGATCGGCGAACACGTTCGGCATCGCGGCTTCGACGGTCGCCGGCAGGTTGACGATCATCTTGTGGTCGCGGGTCGGACGCCACATTTGCGCGACCGCGTCGCACACTTCGCGCGCGAACGTCAGCTCAGTCATGCTGAAGGTTTCCGGCGAATACTGGTAGGTCCACTGCGTGTCCGGGCGCGCGGCCGCGTATGCCTTGATGAGGCGCGTGCCTTCGACCGCGAGCGCCTTCACGTCGTCCTTCGACATCCCGAACACGATGCGGCGGAACGACGGGCAGATCGCGTTGTACAGATGCACGATCGCGCGCGGCACGCCTTCAAGCGCTTCGAACGTGCGGGCGATCAGGTCTTCGCGCGACTGCACGAGCACTTCGATCGTCACGTCGTCGGGGATGCGCTTCTCGTCGATCAGCTTGCGCACGAAATCGAAGTCGGTTTGCGACGCCGACGGAAAACCGACTTCGATCTCCTTGAACCCGATCGCGACCAGCATCTCGAAGAACTCGAGCTTCTGCTCGATGCTCATCGGTTCGATCAGCGACTGGTTGCCGTCGCGCAAGTCGGTGCTCATCCACACCGGCGCCCGCTCGATCGTGCGGGTCGGCCACTTGCGGCCGTTGAGGCGGACGGGTTCGAACGCTCGGTACTTTTCTTGCGGGTTGCGCTTCATCTTCTTGACCTCGGGTCTCAAGTCGCGAGCGAAGACGGATGGCATGAGCGACGGTTGACGCTGCCTCGCACCGTGGCGCGCGATCGCGCTGCGGATGCGGATGATCTTCGCGATTCGACCGACGGATAGACGGACGAAAGCTGACGACTTCGGGTTGCAAAAACTGCGAGAAGGGTGCTGCGAGGAACTGCTGGGAGGGACCGTGCAGACGTCGCACGGCGCTACGACAGCCTTAGGCTAGTCGTAGCGATAGCGGCCGCGCTAGGCGGCCGGAGGTAATTCGGAGGGTGTTCGGGAAGGAACGCATGACGGCAACTCTATGCCAGGATGCGGGCGCGTGTCAAATGGGCGCGATCGGGCCGGCGTACCGCGGGCCGCGCCGACGCCCTCGCTCAGCCCGCCGTGCGGGCGATCCGCACGATCGTCGCGACCTGGCGCGCCACGGTGTCGGGTACCGGAATCTCGCCTCGCAGCACGGCGTCGGTCCAGGCGGCCGTCGTTTGCGCGTCGCGCGATTCGGGCAGCGCGACGGGCGGCGCGTCGGCCGACGAGCGCTCCGGCTCGATCAGCGTGTCGCAGACGCCGTCGTGCAGCCAGTCGACCTGCACCTGGCGCCGCGTATCCGCGACGGCTTCGCCCTCGGTGCCGCGTGCGAGCAGCGCGCCGCCGAGCGCGGCGTCCGGATGCGCGGCGAACAGCTCGACGAGACTGTCGCGATACGGCGGATGCGTGTAGTTGACGAGCCGCAGCCCGGCCGGCGCGAACGGCTGCAGCAGCTTCACGAGCGTGTGCGTCGAATTGCGCACGCCGAGCACGGCGCGCATCGACAGCAGCCGCGCGATGCGCGGCGCGAGCGTGTCGATCGGCGCGAATGCGACGCGGCGCTCGGCGAGCGTATCCTCGATCGCGTCGTGCGACGTCGACGGCGCGATCGACAGCGCCGCGAAGATCTCCGCGCTCGTCACGCGGCCCGGATCCTGCGCGACGCCGTGCACGAGCACCGGCACGCCTTCGCGCGCGAGCAGCAGCGCGAGCAGCGGCACGAGGTTCGGCTGCTTGCGTGCGCCGTTGTAGCTCGGGATCGAGACGGGCCGGAACGCCGCGTCCCGTACGTGCACGGGCTCGAACGACGCCTGTGCGGCGGCCAGCATCGCGGCCAGTTCGTCGGCGGTTTCGCCTTTCAGCCGGTAGGCGATCAGGATCGCGCCGAGTTCGACGTCGGACACGCGCGCATCGAGCATCGCGCGATACAGCTCGAACGTGTCGGCGGCCGACAGCGCGCGCGCGCCGTGCGGGCCGCGGCCGATTTCCTTGATGAAGCGGGCGCAGGGGAACGGGGCGGAGTCGTGGGCAGCGGTCATCGGGCGTGGGGCGCGCGGCCGGCAGCGCGGCGCGCGGAATTCGGTAACGGATGCACCGAGTATCGCACGGGCGCGCTCGCGCACGCACCGGCTGCGCACGGCGCTACACTCTGGTTCCCCGGCGGCGCGCCTGCGCATGCCTCGGCCGAATACGACATCAAGAGAGACGACCCATGAAGCTCTACAGCTATTTCCGCAGTTCCGCTTCGTACCGCGTGCGGATCGCGCTGAACCTGAAGCGGCTGCCGTACGACTACGTGCCCGTGCACATGCTGCGCGACGGCGGCCAGCAACTGAAGGACGAGTATCGCGCGCTGAACCCCGACGCGCTCGTGCCGACGCTCGTCGACGGCGACGCGACGCTGCAGCAGTCGCTCGCGATCATCGAGTATCTCGACGAAACGCATCCGGAGCCCGCGCTGCTGCCGAAGGCGGCGATCGATCGAGCGTACGTGCGCGCGATCGCGCTGCAGATCGCATGCGAGATCCATCCGCTCGACAACCTGCGCGTGCTGAAGTACCTGAAGCACACGCTGAAGGTGTCCGAGGATGACAAGAACGCGTGGTACCGGCACTGGATCGAGTCGGGCTTCGCGTCGCTCGAAACGCGCCTCGCGAACGATCCGCGCACCGGCAAGCTCTGCTTCGGCGATACGCCGACGCTCGCCGACATCTGCCTCGTGCCGCAGGTGTTCAACGCGAACCGCTTCTCGATCGACACGACGCGCTATCCGACGATCCAGCGGATCGCCGACTATGCGTCGACGCTCGACGCGTTCAAGGCGGCCGAACCGGGCGTGCAGCCGGACGCCGAGTGACGCGCAGGCGCCGCACCAACGAAAAAGGCGCCCGAAGGCGCCTCGTGCGATGCGGTGCGGCGAACGACGATCAGCCGAGCAGCGCGTCCGCGAATTCCTCGGCGCTGAACGGCTGCAGATCCTCGACCTTTTCGCCGACGCCGATGAAGTACACGGGCACCGGTCGCTGCCGCGCGATCGCGGCGAGAATCCCGCCCTTCGCGGTGCCGTCGAGCTTCGTGACGATGAGGCCCGTCAGGCCGAGCGCATCGTCGAATGCCTTCACCTGCGTGAGCGCGTTCTGACCGGTGTTCGCATCGATCACGAGCAGCACTTCGTGCGGCGCGCCGTCGTGTGCCTTCGCGATCACGCGCTTCACCTTCTTCAGCTCTTCCATGAGGTGAAGCTGCGTCGGCAGGCGGCCGGCCGTGTCGGCCATCATCACGTCGATCTTGCGCGCGCGCGCGGCGCTGACCGCGTCGAAGATCACCGCGGCCGGGTCGCCGCTTTCCTGCTGCACGACGGTCACGTTGTTGCGTTCGCCCCAGACCGTCAGCTGTTCGCGCGCCGCGGCGCGGAACGTATCGCCCGCGGCGAGCAGCACCGACTGTTCGAAGCTCTGCAGATGCTTCGCGAGCTTGCCGATGCTGGTCGTCTTGCCGGCGCCGTTTACGCCCGCGATCATCATCACGAGCGGCTGCGCACGGCCGAGCACGAGCGACTTCTCGAGCGGCGTCAGCAGCTCGACGAGCAGGTCGCGCAGCGCGCTCTTCACCTGCTGCGGATCGGTCAGGCGGCCCACGCGCACCTTTTCGCGCAGCGCGCCGAGCAGGTACTCGGTCGCGTCGACACCCGCATCGGACATCAGCAGCGCGGTTTCGAGCTCCTCGTACAGCGCGTCGTCGATCTTCGTGTTTACGAATACGCCGGTGATGCTCGAGCCCGTTTTCGCGAGGCCCGTCTTCAGGCGCGCGAGCCACGATTTCTTCGCCGATGCATCCTGCACGGGCGGCGGCACGATTTCGACGGTCTCGACGACTTCGTCGCGGCCGTTGTCGCTCGGCGTGACCGTCATTACGACGGCGGGCGCGGCCGGTTCGGCAGGCGCAGGTGCAGGTGCAGGCGGAACGTCGGCGTCGTGCGCGTCGGACGGGGCGTCGGGTTGCGGCGCGTCGGCCGGCTGCGATTCCGCGGAGCCGGGCTCCTGCGTTTTCTTGAATCGTTTGAAGAAGCTGAACATGGTCTGACGTCGGGAAGAGGGCGGGCCGCCGCGAGCCGCGGGGCGCCGGGCAGCCGCCGGCGCTCGCGGAGCGCCGCGCAACGCGGCCGAAACGCCGCATTTTATCAGGCGCGGCGACGCGCTCGCGTCAGCACGCGCCGCCGCTGTGGTAACGTGCGCCTGTTTGCCGGCATGCCGGTGCGCATGCCCGTTCCCCCCGTCCCGATATTCCTGTATGTCCCGTTCCTCTTCCGGCCGCTCCGCGGCCTCGTCGGCTCGCGGCAAGCCGCATACGATCCGCATCATCGGCGGCGACTGGAAACGCACGCCGCTCGCGGTGCTCGACCTCGACGGCCTGCGTCCGACGCCCGATCGCGTGCGCGAGACGCTGTTCAACTGGCTCGGCCAGGATCTCGAAGGCCAGCGCTGTCTGGACCTGTTCGCGGGCACCGGCGCGCTCGGTTTCGAAGCCGCGTCGCGCGGCGCGGCGAACGTCGTGATGGTCGAACGCCATCCGCGCGCCGCGCAGCAGCTGCGTGCGATCAAGGACAAGCTGGGCGCGCGCACGGTCGAGATTGCCGAGGCCGATGCGCTGCGGCTCGCGGCCGGCCTCGCGCCGCGCTCGTTCGACGTCGTGTTCCTCGATCCGCCGTTCGGCGATGCGGCCGCGCTCGCGCGCGCGATCGCGTTGACCGCGCCGCTCGTCGCCGACGGCGGCGCACTGTACGTCGAGTCCGGCGCCGAGCTCGACCTTTCCGCACACGACGCGCTCGCGGGCTGGCAGGTCGCGAAACACGGCAAGGCCGGCGCGGTCCACTATCATTTGCTGCGGCGCGAAAATGATGAATAATGCGCGTTCCAAAAGAGGCGGCGCGCCCGAACGGCGACGCACGTCCATCTGTGCAGTGGCGTGCACGTCGCACCGCTGCTTCCCCGTTTGCGTGATGACAGGAGGAGCGACATGGTAGTCGCCGTGTATCCCGGTACGTTCGATCCGCTGACGCGCGGCCACGAAGACCTCGTGCGGCGCGCGTCGAGCATTTTTGACACGCTGGTCGTCGGCGTCGCCGACAGTCGCGCGAAAAAGCCGTTCTTCTCGCTCGAAGAACGTCTGAAGATTGCGAACGAGGTGCTCGGCCATTACCCGAACGTGAAGGTGATGGGCTTCAAGGGCCTGCTGAAGGACTTCGTGCGCACGAACAACGCGCGCGTGATCGTGCGCGGGCTGCGCGCGGTGTCGGATTTCGAATACGAGTTCCAGATGGCCGGGATGAACCGCTATCTGCTGCCCGACGTCGAGACGATGTTCATGACGCCGTCCGATCAATATCAATTCATTTCGGGCACGATCGTGCGTGAAATCGCGCAGTTGGGTGGCGATGTCAGCAAGTTCGTGTTCCCGTCCGTCGAGAAGTGGCTGACCGAGAAGGTCGCCGCGATGGGCGGCCCCGCCGCTTGATGCAGGCTGGCCGATTTCGTCGCGAGATCGGCCGGTATTAACTGCCGCCGGCGCTGGTGCATTCGGCTCGGTGCATCGGCGCTTACAGCGTCATCCAGATGCCTTCAGGCCTGAGCGCCGCCGTATCGGACACTCGGCATCGTCGGCCGTCATGTCTTGTCATGCCGCGGCCGCCGACGCGATCGCTAATGCGCGAAACGGCTACATTTCCCCCTCGATGTCCCGCTCCCGTCGCGTCGCACGCGATCCCGGGCGGCCGGCCGAAAAGCTATAATGCATTGTTTTTTCTAGGAAAGCTGGTGGCAGTATGGCTTTGATGATTACCGACGAGTGCATCAATTGCGACGTTTGCGAGCCCGAGTGCCCGAACGGCGCGATTTCGATGGGCCCGGACATCTACGTGATCGATCCGAACAAATGCACCGAGTGCGTCGGCCATTTCGACGAACCGCAGTGCCAGCAGGTGTGTCCGGTCGAATGCATTCCGCGCGACCCGCAGCACGACGAGTCGCACGCACAACTGATGGCGAAGTATCACGCGCTGATCGCCGCGACCGGCGACGCGCAGTAAGCGCAGCAAGCGGCGCGCCGGTGCGCGCCGCGTTTTCCCGGGCGGCGTTGCCGTGCCGCCCGCGGTCTTCAGCCGAGCAGCTCGCGCAAGGCGGCCACGAGCGCTTCGCATTCGGCATCGGTGCCGACGGTGATGCGCAAGTGCTGGTCGATGCGCGGTAGCCGGAAATGCCGCACAAAAATTTCCCGTTCCTTCAGCTTGGCCGCGAGCGTGCCGGCGTCGTGCGTCGGATGGCGCGCGAACACGAAGTTCGCGGCCGACGGCACGACGTCGAAGCCGAGCGCGTCGAGTGCCTGCGTGAGCCGCGTGCGGCTGTCGACGACGCGCGCGCAGGTCGACACGAAGTACGCGTCGTCTTCGTATGCGGCCTGCGCGGCCGCCTGCGCGAGCCGGTCGAGCGGGTACGAGTTGAAGCTGTCCTTCACGCGGTTCAGCGCTTCGATCAGCGCCGCGTCGCCGAACGCGAAGCCGACACGCATGCCCGCGAGCGAGCGCGCCTTCGACGTCGTATGCACGACGAGCAGGTTCGGATAGCGGTCGATCAGCGCAATCGCCGACTGCGCGCCGAAATCGACATACGCTTCGTCGATCACGACGACCGAGGACGGATTGGCCGCCGCGATCCGCTCGATGTCAGCGAGCGGCAGCGCGCGGCCGGTCGGCGCATTCGGGTTCGGGAACAGCACGCCGCCGCCGTCGTCGAGGTAGTCGTCGACGCGGATCGAGAAGTCGTCGGCGAGCGGCACGGTACGCGTGTCGACGCCGTACAGCCGCGCATAGGTCGGATAGAAGCTGTACGTGATGTCGGGAAAGCGCAGCGGCCGGTCGTGCTTCAGCAGCGCCTGGAACGTATGCGCGAGTACTTCGTCGGAGCCGTTGCCGACGAACACCTGCTCGGGACGGAGGCGATGGTGCGCGGCGACCGTTTCGCGCAGCGCGCGGGCGAGCGGGTCGGGGTAGCGGCGCAGCGTGTCGCCGCTCGCGCCGAGTTCGCGCGCGATCGCCGCGACGACGCGCGGCGACGGCGGATAGGGATTCTCGTTGGTGTTCAGCTTGACGGGATGTGCGAGCGCGGGCTGCTCGCCCGGCACGTAAGGCACGAGTTGCTGAACGACATCGCTCCAGTAACGGCTCACCGCTTGGCTCCTGACGGGCAAAACAACGAGAGTACCGCATGTTGCACGCAGCGGCGCGCGTCGCCGGCGCGGGCGCGCATGTCGGCGGCCATGCCGGGGCGCGGCCGTGCGTCAGTTGCGATGCAGCTGCATCGTCGCGCGGTCGAGTTCGCCCTTGACGATCATCGGCATCACGGCGAGCGAGCGCTCGATTGCCGCGTCGATCACGTCCTGCTCTTCGCGGCGCGGCGGCTTCAGCACGAAGTTCGCGACGTCGGGTTTCGCGCCGGCGCGCGCGCTTTCCGGAATCAGATCGCGTGGATGGCCGATGCCGATCCGCAGGCGCCAGTACTGCTGCGACGACAGATGCGCGGAGATGTCCTTCAGCCCGTTGTGGCCGCCGCTGCCGCCGCCGAGCTTCAGCTTCACGGTGCCGGGCGGCAGGTCGAGCTCGTCGTGCGCGACGAGGATCTGGTCGGGCAGGATCTTGAAGAAATGGGCGAGCGCGACGACCGACTGGCCGGAGCGGTTCATGTAGGTTTGCGGCTCGAGCAGATGCACTTCTTCGCCGTAGAGGCGCGCTTTCGCATAGAAGCCGTGGAAGCGGCGCTCGTCGCGCAGCGTCGCACCGGCCTCGCGGGCGAGCTGGTCGATCAGCCAGAAGCCGGCATTGTGACGCGTCGCGGTGTATTCCGCCCCGGGATTGCCGAGGCCGACGATCAGTTTGATCATGACGTTTCGAAGGCGGCATCGGCCGCCTGGGCGCAGAAAAAGAAAAACCCGCCGGGCATGCCGCGGCGGGTTGCGTCGACCGTTTCGCGAAACGGATCGATGAGGCGCTTACGCAGCCGGCGTTTCGCCTTCTGCAGCGTCCGACACGGCACCGGCCGGGATCGTCGCCGATGCGATGACCGGGTTTTCCGCGTCGACGTGAGCCGTCAGCGCGACGCCCTTCGGCAGTGCGATGTCCTTCGCGTGGATCGATTGACCGGCTTCGATCTTCGACAGATCGACTTCGAGGAACTCCGGCAGCGCGGCCGGCAGGCACTCGACTTCGATTTCCGTCGCGACGTGCGACACGATCGCGCTCGACAGCTTCACGGCCGGGCTGACTTCGGCGTTCAGGAAGTGCAGCGGCACCTTCGTGTGCAGCTTCTTCTTCGCGTCGACGCGCTGGAAGTCCACGTGCAGCACGAGCTGCTTGAACGGGTGGTATTGCACGTCGCGCAGCAGAACTTGTTGCGACTGGCCAGCCACTTCGAGGTCGAGGATCGACGAGTGGAAGGCTTCCTTCTTCAGGGCGTGCCACAGGGCGTTGTGATCGAGTTCGATCATTTGCGGGGCAGCTTCGCCACCGTAGACGATACCCGTGGTCTTACCGGCGTTGCGCAGGCGGCGGCTCGCACCCGTACCTTGCTCTTTGCGCTCGAAAGCGACGACTTTCATGTGATTCTCCAATAGCTGCCCGCGACCAGGCAGTAAAACGGGGCCGACGACATGGCGGCCCCCGATGAAACGGACGGGGTTTCGTCTATCCCGTCCGATTGTGCAAAAAGCGAAGCGTTGCCGCTTCGCTTTTTACGCATGCTTCGTTTGTCGGTGCGCGATCAGGATTCCGCGAACAGCGACATCACCGAATCGCCGCGGCGGATCCGCGAGAACGTTTCGGCCAGCAGGCTCGCGCTCGTCAGCGAGCGGATCTTCGAGCAGGCCAGCGATTCGGCCGACAGCGGAATCGTGTCGGTGACGACGAGTTCGTCGAGCGCCGAGGCGGCGATGCGTTCGGCGGCGCCGCCGGACAGCACCGGGTGCGTCGCGTACGCAAACACCTGCTTCGCGCCGCGCTCCTTCAGAACTTGCGCCGCCTTGCACAGCGTGCCGGCCGTATCGACCATGTCGTCCATGATCACGCAGGTACGGCCTTCGACTTCACCGATGATGTTCATCACTTCGGACACGTTCGCCTTCGGGCGACGCTTGTCGATGATCGCGAGATCGCAGTTGAGCTGCTTCGCGAGTGCCCGTGCACGCACCACGCCGCCGACGTCCGGCGATACGACGAGCAGATCCGGGTAGTTCTGCTTGCGCAGATCGCCCAGCAGGATCGGCGTTGCGTAGATGTTGTCGACGGGAATGTCGAAGAAGCCCTGAATCTGGTCGGCGTGCAGATCCATCGTGATGATCCGCTCGACGCCGGCGATTTCCAGCATGTTCGCGACGACCTTCGCCGAGATCGCGACGCGCGCCGAACGCGGGCGGCGGTCCTGGCGGGCATAGCCGAAGTAGGGGATGGCGGCGGTGATCCGGCCGGCGGATGCGCGCTTCAGCGCATCGACCATGATCATCAGTTCCATCAGGTTGTCGTTCGTCGGCGCGCACGTGGATTGCAGGACGAAGACGTCCTTGCCGCGCACGTTTTCCTGGATCTCGACCTGGATCTCGCCGTCGGAGAAACGGCTGACCATTGCCTTGCCGAGGGGAATTCCAAGAATGTTGACGACTTCCTGAGCAAGCGCGGGATTGGCGTTGCCAGTAAAAACCATCAGGCCGTCATGGCTGCTCATCGTGCACCTGCTTCGGGCTTGGGCGGGAAATGCGGGAAAATTTTTGGCAGGGGAGGAAGGACTCGAACCCTCGCATGCCGGAATCAAAATCCGGTGCCTTAACCAACTTGGCGACTCCCCTACACTTAACTGATAACTTGGCCGGACGGTAGGTCATCCGACAAAGTAAAACTTCATGACGCGAAAGCGAAGAGCGGATGCTCGTTCAGGCTCTCGGCAACTGCGCCGTTCCAGCCGGCGGGCAACTGGGCTTTCGCCGCTTCTGCCTGCTGTTTGCTTTGAAACGCTGCAAACACGCTTGCTCCGGAGCCGGTCATCCTCGCGGGGGCCACATTATACAACCATTTGACCACCTGCGCAACTTCCGCGTACTTGCTTGTCACAACTTGCTGCATGTCGTTCCGGCCGAAACTGTCTGGCCATCTCGCATCGCTGCTTTGCTGTGCAAGAAAGTCCGTAATTGTGACTGGCTTCGAATCTCTTGTCAACAACTCATCTGAAAAAATTTCAGCGGTCGGGACATGAACGCGTGGCGTCACAACCAGGAACCAGCGAGTCGGCAATTGTACCTCAGCTAATTCTTCTCCGATACCCTCTGCGAATGCATTTTTTCCAAAAACGAAAAACGGCACGTCGGCGCCGAGTTTCACCGCGAGCGACTGCAATTCCGCGCGCGGCAGATTGAGCTGCCATAGACGGTTCAGCGCAAGCAGCGTCGTCGCGGCATCGGAGCTGCCGCCGCCGAGTCCGGCGCCCATCGGCAGGCATTTGTCGATCTCGATGTCGACGCCTGCGGCGGTGCCCGTGTGCGCTTTCAGCAGGTTCGCCGCGCGTACGACGAGATCGCTCTGCTCGGGCACGCCCGGCACGTCGGTCGCACGCGCGACCTTGCCGTCGTCGCGCAGCGTGAAGTGCAGCGTATCGCCCCAGTTCAACAGCTGAAACACGCTCTGCAGGTCGTGATAGCCGTTCGGCCTGCGGCCGGTGATATGCAGGAACAGGTTGAGTTTCGCGGGCGCAAGACAGTTGCGCAGCGAGCGGGTCGAATCGGTCATGCTGGTATCGAAACGGGTGCGCGTGCTCACTGATCGAGCACGAGCTTGATGTCGAGCGGCGGCGTCGCGCGCACGAGGTTGACGCGTCTGACGCCCGTGGCCGGTGCGTCCGCGTAGGCGAGGTAGTCGATCGTCCAGCCGTCCTGGCGGATCTGCTTCAGGCGCGTGCCGTCGGCCGGATCGCGTTCGGTCTCGGCCGGCGTCGCGGGCGCGGGCGTCGGCAGCAGCCAGTAGCGCAGGCCCGCGAGCGGCAGCGAGAAGCCGAGCATGTTCTGCATCAGCTCGCCGACGTCCGCCGCATATTGCGGCTGGCGGTTCGGCAGTTCGAGCGACGCTGCACGCGGCGTCGACTTCACGATCGCGAGCGTCTGGCCGAGCGGGCTGCGCAGCTCGAGCGACACGTCGTTGCCGTGCTCCTGCCAGTCGAAATTGCCGTACACGTTTTGCTGCTTGCCGAGCCGGTCGTAGTACTGCACCGCGAAGCGGCCGTGATAGGCGTGCGTCGCGGCCGTCTGAAGCGTGCCGCCGGCAGGCGCCCGCGCGGACGGCGGCGTGCTTGCGCAACCGGCGAGCGCGAGCGCCGCGCCGGCTGCCGCGAGGGCGCGACAGGCGCGCGAAGACAGGGAAAACATCGGGAACATCTGCATCAGAGACCGTTGATCTGGAAGCGTTTCAGCGTCTGTACGAGCGTTTCGTTGTCGGGCTCGAGCTTCTGCGCGGCGCGCCATGCGGAGCGTGCGTCGTCCTGCGCGCCGCTCTTCCACAGCACTTCGCCGAGGTGCGCGCCGATTTCGGCGTTCGGCTGCAGGTCGTACGCGCGGCGCAGGATCTTCGCGGCGCCGGCCGTATCGCCCATCCGGTACTTGACCCAGCCGAGGCTGTCCATGATGTACGCGTCGTTCGGCGCGAGCGACAGCGCCTTTTCGATCAGCTTGTTCGCTTCCGGCAGCCGCTGGTTGCGATCGGCAAGCGAATAGCCGAGCGCGTTGTATGCCTGCGGATTGTCGGGCTGCGTGCGGATCAGCTCGCGCAGCTGCTTTTCCATCGCCGCGTAGTGGCCCGTCTTCTCGGCCGCCATCGCGTAGTCGTAGCGCAGGTCGGGATCGTCGGGGAAATCGTCGACCGCGCGCGAGAGCCGCGCCTCCGCTTCCGCGTAGCGCTTCGCGGTGAACAGGATCGACGCGTCGGTGCGCGCGATCACGGCCGCGTCGCGCGGGTCGGTGACGGGCAGATCGTCGAGCACCTTGCGCGCCTCGTCGGTCTTGCCCTGCTTCTGCAGTAGCTGCGCACGCGTGATTTGCGCGGGCAGGTAGTGCTGGCTCGTCTGGTCGACCTTGTCGAGCCATTGCGACGCCTGGGCCTCGTTGCCCTGTTCGATCGCGATTTGCGCGAGATAGATGTAACCCTGGCCGACGTCGAGATCCGGCTGCTTCGCACCGAGCTGCACGTACTGCTTCAGGTAGGCCGTCGCGTCGTCGAGCTTTTTCTGCTGGATCTTGATCAGCGCGAGCGCCATCAGCGGCGTCGGGTCCTTCGAATCGAGCTTGCGCATCGTTTCGAACTGCTTTTGCGCATCGTCGAGCCGATCGTCGGCCAGATACAGCTGCGACAGCGCGAGCCGCGCATCGCGCGACTTTGGATTCTGCTGAACGTATTTCTCGAACGACGCGATGCCGGCCGCACGCTCCGCCGGCCCCATCTGCGACAGCATCAGCGCGGCGGGCAGGTAGTCGGGGCGGATCTGCAGCGCGCGTCGCAGCGACTGCGCGGCGCCGTCCTTGTCGTCGACCGCGAGCTGCTGCCGCGCGATCGCGAGATGCGCCTCCGGCCGGTTCATGTCGTTCTTCAGCATGTCCTTCAGCACCGCGAGACCACCGACGCGGTCGGCGCCGCGCGCGAGCAGCGCCTGCAGCGCGAGGATCGCCGGGCCGCGCGTGTCGCCGGTTGCGCGCGCGAGTTCGCGGGCGAGCATCGGCTGCGCGTCGGCTGGCTTGCCGGCGAGCACGAGCAGCGCCGCGTCGACTTGCGATGCACGATTCGAATCGGGCGCGTACTGGCGCCACAGATTCGCGGCCGACAACGCGTCGGCCGGGCTCTGCGCGCCGAGCGCGATTTCGGTGGCGCGCTGCGCCATGCGCGGATCGCGCGTGTCGCGCGCGAGCGCGAGATAGGTCTGGTACGCGGGGGCCGGCTGATTGCGCTGAAGCGCGACCTCGGCCGCGAGCACCTGATAGACGATCTGGCTCGTGAGCGGGACGGCCGGCAGATCCTTCTTCTCGTCCGGCATCACGTGATCGAACGCACCCTGCGACTCCGCGTCGTCCGATGCCGGATCCTGTGCGTGAGCCGGAAAGGCGGTCAGGGTCCAGACGGCGAGCAAGGCCGCGCCAAGCGCGCGGCGGACCGGGAACGCGCGCGTGCCGCCCGCGGCGGCGGGGCGCTTCAGAAGCAGCTTCGAGGGCAGGGTCATGGAAATCCGTTCGATGTTTCAACCGATTGTATCGCGCTCGCTACAATACACGCACGATCGTGATCATCCAGCTTCAGACCCGCAAAACATGCCAGAGTTGCCAGAAGTCGAAGTCACGCGGCGGGGCATTGCGCCCTTTGTCGCGGGCCGCCGCGTCGAGCGTGTCGACGTCCGCACCGCGATGCTGCGCTGGCCCGTGCCGGCGGAGCTCGCGGAGCAATTGCGCGCGCGCGAGGTGCTCGCCGTCGAGCGTCGCGGCAAGTATCTGCTGTTCGAGGTCGATGCGGGCTGGTTCATCGTCCATCTCGGCATGACGGGCACGCTGCGCGTGCTGCCCGCAGGCGGCGTGCCCGTCGCCGCGAAGCACGATCACATCGACTGGATCTTCGACGAATTCGTGCTGCGCTTTCGCGATCCGCGCCGGTTCGGCGCCGTGCTGTGGCATCCGCGCGAAGCGGGCGACGTGCATGCGCATCCGCTGCTCGCGAGCCTTGGCGTCGAGCCGTTTTCGCCGGCGTTCGACGGCGCGCTGCTGCATCGGCGCACGCGCGGCCGCACGGTGTCCGTCAAGCAGGCGCTGCTCGCGGGCGACATCGTGGTCGGCGTCGGCAACATCTACGCGTCGGAGAGCCTGTTTCGCGCGGGCATCCGGCCGACGACGGCCGCCGGCAAAGTCTCGCTCCCGCGCTACGAACGGCTCGCCGACGCGGTGCGCGCGACGCTCGCGGACGCGATCGACCGCGGCGGCAGCACGCTGCGCGATTTCGTCGGCAGCAACGGCGAGAGCGGCTACTTCCAGCTCGACTGCTTCGTCTACGATCGCGCGGGCGAGCCGTGCCGCGTGTGCGGCACGCCGATCCGGCAGATCGTGCAGGGCCAGCGCTCGACTTACTTCTGTCCGACGTGCCAGCGTTGAACCTTCCTTTTCCCGATTCCAAAACTTGAAGCCGCCCCGCATCGCCCCCGCTCCTTTTCCCGTCACGCCGCTGCATCGCACGTTCGCGCCGCGCCTGATCGCGTGGCAGCGCCAGCACGGCCGCCACGACCTGCCGTGGCAGAACACGCGCGATCCGTACCGGATCTGGCTGTCGGAAATCATGCTGCAGCAGACGCAGGTGTCGACCGTCGTGCCGTATTACACGCGCTTTCTCGAACGCTATCCGGACGTCGCCGCGCTTGCGGCCGCGCCGATCGACGACGTGATGGCGCTGTGGGCCGGCCTCGGCTATTACTCGCGTGCGCGCAACCTGCATCGCTGCGCGCAGGTCGTCGTCGCCGAGCACGGCGGCGCATTTCCGGCCACGCCGGATGCGCTCGCCGAACTGCCGGGCATCGGCCGCTCGACGGCCGCGGCGATCGCATCGTTCGCCTACGGCGCACGCGCGACGATCCTCGACGGCAACGTGAAGCGCGTGCTCGCGCGCGTATTCGGCATCGAAGGGTTTCCCGGCGAGAAGCGCGTCGAAAACGACATGTGGGCGCTCGCCGAATCGCTGTTGCCCGACGCGGCGCATCCGGACGACGTGAGCGCGTACACACAAGGGTTGATGGATCTCGGCGCGACGCTCTGCGTGCGCGGCAAGCCCGACTGCACGCGTTGTCCGTTCGCGGGCGACTGCGTCGCGCAGTCGACCGGGCGGCAGCGCGAACTGCCGGCCGCGCGGCCGAAAAAGGCGGTGCCGACGCGCAAGACCTGGATGCTCGTGCTGCGCGACGGCGACGCCGTCCTGCTCGAGCGGCGTCCGCCGGCCGGCATCTGGGGCGGCTTGTGGAGTTTGCCGCAGGCCGACGGCGATGCCGAGCTCGCGGATCTCGCACGCCGTTTCGGCGGCGGCGGCCCGGTGCCGCTCGCGCCGCTGACGCATACGTTTACGCATTTCCGGCTCGAGATCGAACCGCGGCTCAGCGATGTCGCGAGTGAGGCCGCGGCCGTGCCGTTTGCTCAGGCGCAGGATGCCGATACTGCATGGGTGCCGCTGAGCGGACTCGATGCCTACGGCGTGCCGGCGCCGGTGCGCAAGCTGCTCGACGCGCTGAGCGGGCCGCTGCTGTAACGAACGAAGCCGGGCCGAGCGCGGCCGCGCTCAGAGCCAGCCGTGCCGGTCGAGCACGTGGTGGACCGCGTCGATGCGCGCGCCCACATCGGGAAACTCCATGAGCTTTTGCCGTGCGCGCAGGTCGAGCGGCAGCAGTTCCGCGAGGCGGTTCGACACCCAGCTCGGATCGTCGAGACGGAACGGTTCGGCGAATGGCAGGCGCCCGGGCTCCGATTTCTGCAGCGCGCTGATGATGCGCTCGAGCACTTCGGCGCACGAGCCGAACTGCGCGAGCGCCTGCTCGCCTTCGAGCGGGATGTCGTCGGGCAGCGGCTCCGCGATGCCGACCAGCAGCCCGTTCGATTCGACGCGATACGACAGCAGCTCGAAGCGCTGCGTGCCGATCGCCTGCAGATAGAGCATCCCGAATTCGCCCGTATCGCATTCGATGATGCGCGCCATGCAGCCGATCGTCTCGGGCACCGACACCGCGCCGTCCTGCGCGACCTCCGGACCGCTTTTCAGCAGACACACGCCGAACGGCGCGTCGTCACGCAGGCAGGTGCGCGCCATGTCGAGATAGCGCGCCTCGAACACCTTCAGCGGCAGCAAGCCTCCGGGGAACAGCACCGTGTGCAGCGGAAACAGCGGCAGGTCGATCAGGGTGGTCGATAGGGAAGACATGGCGCGCCGACGGAGGAGCGGGCGTCGCTAAGGTCGGTCGACCTCGGTGACGAGCCGCGACGACGCGTCGACATCCACCGGCGCGTCACGATGCCGCACGATCACGTTCGCCGCGGACGCAAAGCGCGCGGCAAGCGTTTCCGCGATGAACACCGACCGGTGCTGGCCGCCCGTACAGCCGATGGCGACGGTCAGATAGCTCCGGTTGTCTTCGCGGAAATGCGGCAGCCATTTCATCAGGAACGCATGGATGTCGTCGATCATCTGATGGACGATCGGCAGTGCGTCGAGGAAGGCGATGACCGGCTGGTCGAGCCCGGTGAGCGGGCGCAGCTCGTGGTCGTAATACGGATTCGGCAGCGCGCGCACGTCGAACATCAGGTCGGCGTCGAGCGGCACGCCGCGCTTGAAGCCGAACGATTCGAACATCAGCATCAGGTCGTTGCTGTTCTGCTCGATGAAGCGCTTGACCCACGTGCGCAATACGTTCGCACGCAACGTGCTGGTATCGATCTGATGGCCGAATTCGGCGAGCGGCGCAACGAGTTCGCGTTCGCGCTCGATCGCTTCCTCGAGCGACGACAGCAGCCCGACGTTCGCATCGTGCGACGGCGAACCGGACAGCGGATGGCGCCGCCGCGTTTCGGAGAAGCGCTGGATCAGCGCCTGCGTGCTCGCGTTCAGGAACAGCACGCGCAGGTCGTGCTCGCGCGACAGCGAGCGGATCAGGCCGGGCATTTCGTCGAGCGACGCGCTCGAACGCGCGTCGATCGCGACCGCGAGCCGGCGCTGACCGGCTTCGTCGAGGTAGCGGGCGAGCTCGGGCAGCACATGCGGCGGCAGGTTGTCGACGCAATAATAGCCGGCGTCTTCGAGCGCGTTCAGCGCGACGGACTTGCCGGAGCCGGAAATGCCGGTGATGAGGACGATGCGCATGGGAACCTGGGAAAACTGACGTTTCATCATAGCACCGGCTCGGCGCATCGCGGCGGTGTGCGGCGATGCGCCGACGCTAGACGAGCTTGCCGGGGAACTGACTTTCGGGATCCTGCATCGCGAGTCGTTGCCGATCCATGAAATCGCGCAACGTGTCGATGCCGCGCAGCTGCAGGATCGTATTGCGCACGGCGGCCTCGACGAGCACCGCGAGGTTGCGGCCGGCCGCCACCTGAATCGTCACCTTGCTGATCGGCAGGCCGAGCACGTCGACGGTCTGGCTTTCGAGCGGCAGGCGCTGGAATTCGCCGTCGGGGCGCCGCACGAGCTGCACGATCAGCTTCAGCTTCATCTTCCGCCGTACCGCGGTTTCGCCGAAGATCGTCTTGATGTCGAGCAAGCCGAGGCCGCGCACTTCCAGCAGGTTCTGCAGCAGCGGCGGGCAGCGGCCTTCGACGAAATCGGGGCCAAGTCTGACGAAATCGACGGCATCGTCGGCGACGAGCCCGTGACCGCGGCTGATCAGTTCGAGGCCGAGCTCGCTCTTGCCGAGGCCCGAGTCGCCCGTGAGCAGCACGCCCATCCCGAGGATGTCGAGAAACACGCCGTCCAGCGTCGCGCGCGGCGCGAGGATACGCGACATGTAGAGACGCAGGCTGTCGATGACCGCCGCTGCGGACATCGGCGTCGTGAACAGCGGCGTGGAGGAACGCGTGCAGCGCAGCACCAGCTCGGGCGGCGCCGCGGCGCCGCCGGCGACGACGAGGAACGGCGGTTCGAGCGCGATCAGTTCGGCCATGTGCCGCGAACGGTCTTCGTCGGTCTGCCGCTGGTAATAGTCGATCTCGGCTTCGCCGAGCACCTGGATCCGGTTCGGGTGGATCAGGTTCAGGTGGCCGACGAGGTCGGCGCTCGACGTCGCGTTCGCGACGGTATCGGCGGAGAAGCCGCGCTCCCAGCCTTCATGCCCCGTCAGCCAGCTGAGCTTCAGCGTGGCCGCGTTGTCGTCGAAGATGCTCTGGGCGTTGATGCTGGACGTATCCATGACTGCGTCACTCCAATGAGCCGGTATCGATGCACGGCGACGGACGTCGCGATGCCGGACCGGCGCCGGGTGGCCGTGCGCGGCGGCGCCGGCCGCGTCGTTCGGGAAAATATTCCGCCCGGATCAGCTCAAGGTTGCCACTGAGTGAGCAGGCGATGCAACTCGGCGGGATCCGTTTCGTTGTGCAGACGCTCGCGCGCGTCGCGATCGGACAGCAGCTGCGCGATTTCAGACAGGATCTCGAGGTGCTGCTGTGTGGCTTGCTCGGGAACGAGCAGGAAAATCAGGAGGGAAACCGGCTGGCCGTCGGGGGCCTCGAACGGGATCGCATCGGCGAGCCGCACGAATGCCGCGAGCGGATGCTTGAGGCCCTTGATGCGTCCGTGCGGAATCGCGACGCCTTCGCCGAGACCGGTCGAGCCGAGGCGCTCGCGCGCGAACAGATTGTCCGTGACGGTGCTGCGAGCGATGCCGTTCTGATTCTCGAAGATCAGCCCGGCTTGTTCGAAAACGCGTTTCTTGCTGGTGACGGAGAGGTCGATGACGACGTTCTCTATGGGCAGGATTTTGGCTAGGCGATTCATGTTGGCAGGCGATTGGACGGCCTGGGGTCTCCTTGCGGCGGCAGACTGATGGTCCATGTTCGACGATATCAAGGCGTTCGGCATCGGAAGCTTGCAACGCACGGCGACCGGATCAACGCCCCCCGGCGATAACCGGAGCATTATAGAACACAGCCGCGCGCGTGGTGCAGCGCGGCCGACCCTCGGCGCCGCTGCGCGGCACCGCAAAAAAAACGCCCGGCGAACCGGGCGGCGCTGTGTTGCGGTAACGGTTATTGCGGCGGCAGTTCGATCTGGTCGACGGCCGGCTGCAGCTTGATCGGATCGTGCGCGTGCGTCTGCAGGCGCTCCATGTGCTTGACGACCTGGCGGTCCAGCTTGTCGATCAGCAGATCGATCGCTGCATACAGGTTGCCGTTCGAACTTTCGACGAAGATGTCCTTGCCCTTCAGGTGCAGATTGATTTCCGCACGCTGCTGCTTGTCCTTTTCCTTGTGGTTGTCGACCGAGAGGATCACAGTGCCATCGATCACCTGATCGCTATGCCGTAGCACCCGGTCCAGCTTGGTGATCACGTATTCGCGAATCGCAGGCGTGACTTCGAGATGATGTCCACTGATCTTCAGGTTCATAGTGCTTCTCCAAGCGAGTGACCACCCGGCCGCATCGAGGCGGCGCTCCGGTCGACTTGCCCGTCCCGCACGAGGCGGCGAATCGCGGACAGGTCGCCCGGCCTGTTCCCCGTGTGCGCGGTGGCCGGAACACGCCTGCCGCCGGGCAGGCAGCAGGCTTAAAGAGACTTGCGCAGATTCACTGCCGGGATCCTGAGGGCTTCGCGATATTTCGCAACCGTGCGGCGCGCGACCACGAAGCCTTGTTCTGCCAGCAGCTCGGCAATGCGGCTGTCCGAAAGTGGCGATTTGGGGTCTTCGGCTCCTATCAGTTGCTTGATGAGGGCACGGATGGCGGTCGACGATGCGGCGCCACCGGTGTCGGTCGAGACGTGCGATCCGAAGAAGTACTTAAATTCAAGCGTCCCGAACGGGGTCAGCATGTACTTGCCCGTTGTCACACGGCTGACAGTCGACTCGTGTAGGCCCAGCGTATCAGCTATTTCCCGCAAAACCAAGGGGCGCATGGCAATTTCGCCGTGCGCAAAGAAATTCTTCTGACGTTCGACAATCGCCTGCGCGACGCGCAGGATCGTGTCGAACCGCTGCTGGATGTTCTTGATGAGCCAGCGCGCTTCCTGCAGCTGCTGCTTCAGCGAGCCGGCCGACGGATCGCCGCGGCTGTTGCGCAGGATGTTCGCGTACAGGTTGTTGATGCGCAGCTTCGGCACGACCTCGGGATTGAGTTCGGCCTGCCAGCCCTGGCCGACTTTCTTCACGATGATGTCGGGCACCACGTAGTCGGCTTCGGCCTTGCCGTAGGCCGCGCCGGGGAACGGCTCGAGCGAGCGGATCAGCGCGTGTGCGTCGCGCAGCGCGTCGTCGGTGGCCTTCAGATGCTTGCGCAACCGCGTGAAATCGCGCGCGGCGAGCAGTTCCAGATGTTGCGACACGATCTCGAGCGCGAGCGTGCGCGTCGGGGACGGATCGAGCCGCAGCAGCTGCAGCTTCAGGCATTCCGATGCCGAACGCGCGCCGACGCCGGCCGGATCGAAGCTGTGCAGCAGCGCGAGCGCCGCGTTCAGTTCGTCGCAGTCGACTTCGAGTTCGGGCGGCAGATCGGCGAGCACCTCGTCGAGCGATGCGGTCAGGTAGCCGTCGTCGTCGAGCGACTCGATCAGGAACATCACGAGCGCGCGATCGCGCGGGCTTGCCTGCGTGACGCGCAGCTGCGCGGACAGATGATCGCGCAGCGACGTCGCCGCTTCCTGTACCTGCAGCGGCGGCAGATCGTCGTCGTCGGAGGCGCCGCTCGCGCGGCCGAATTCGTCGAGGTTCCACTGCGGGCCGTCGCTCGCGTCGCCGGCCGCGTAGCCGTCGTATTCGTCGGCGCCGGCCGGTTCGTCGCGCTCCGCACGATCGCTCGACTGGCCGTTGCCGTTCGCGATGGCCGGCTCGCCGTTCGACACGGGCGGCGTCTGCGCGATCAGCGAGCCGTCCGCCGCAACGCGCAGCGGACTCGCGATCCATTCGTCGTCGTTCTCGAGCAGCGGGTTCTGGGCGACCGCCATCGCCACTTCCTGCTGCAATTCGAGCGTCGACAACTGCAGGAGCCGGATCGACTGCTGTAGCTGGGGCGTCAGCGCCAGATGTTGCGACAGGCGGAGTTGGAGGCTGGCTTTCATGGCAGAGAGGGAGTCATACCGGCAGTTTGCCACGACCCAGGCGCATTGAGCCATCCGCGATTACGCGTGGCGCGCCGCCCGGCCGGCGGCACGTCCGCGAGGCTGGGCGCGGCCCCGCGCGGCACGGCCGGGCGGGCGCTGCCAGCGGCGCGTTACATGCGGAAATGTTCGCCGAGATACACGCGGCGAACGCTTTCGTTCTCGATGATCTCGTTCGGTGCGCCGGCCGCAAGCACGGAGCCGTCGCTGATGATGTACGCGTGGTCGCAGATGCCGAGCGTTTCGCGCACGTTGTGATCGGTGATCAGCACGCCGATGTTGCGCTGTTTCAGGAACTTGACGATCTTCTGGATCTCGAGCACCGCGATCGGATCGACGCCCGCGAACGGTTCGTCGAGCAGGATGAAGCTCGGGTTCGTCGCGAGCGCGCGCGCGATTTCGACGCGGCGTCGCTCGCCGCCGGACAGCGACAGCGCGGGGTTCTCGCGCAGATGGCCGATCTGCAGCTCGTCGAGCAGCGCTTCGGTGCGCGACGCGATCGCGTCCTTCGACAGCCGCTTGCCGTCGTCGCCGTGCTGCAGCTCGAGCACCGCGCGGATGTTCTCCTCGACGGTCAGCTTGCGGAACACCGACGCTTCCTGCGGCAGATACGACAGGCCGAGCGACGCGCGCTTGTGGATCGGCAGCAGGCTGATCGAGCTGCCGTTCAACGAGATCTCGCCCGCGTCGAGCGGCACGAGGCCGACGATCATGTAGAACGAGGTCGTCTTGCCGGCGCCGTTCGGGCCGAGCAGGCCGACCACTTCGCCGCTCTTCACGTCGAGCGATACGTCCTTGACGACTGTGCGCGAGCCGTAGCGCTTCTTCAGGTTGCGTACGACGAGCGAACTCGTGGTGCCGGCCGGCTGGCGATTCGGGAGCGCGTTCATTGACCGGGCGCTCCCTGGATCGTGGTCGACGGCGACAGCTTCGCCGGCGCACCGTTCATCGGGCCCGGGCCGCCGTTCTTCGGCGACAGCATCGCGCGCACGCGACCGTTCGGATTGCCGGGCGCCGCGACGTCCTTGCCGCCCTTCGCGGTGTAGAAGTCGTGCTGGCCGTCGTACGTGATCACGCTGCCGTGCACGGTGTCGGCGATCGTCGACGTGCCCTGCAGGCGACGCACGGTGGCGGCGGTGGTCAGCGTGGTGAGATCCTGCTTGCCGTCGTAGTCGATGCGCTCGGCGTCGCCGTCGATGTATTCGTCGAGACCTTCGCGCTTCTGGCGGAACGTCGCGTGCTTCTTGCCGCTGCCGAACGACGTCGCGTACTGATAGCCCTCCGGATCCTGGCGCACTTCGACGCGATCGCCGGTGATCTTGATCGTGCCCTTCGTGATCACGACGTTGCCGGTGGCGACGGTGACCTGCTTCAGGTCGTCATAGGTCAGGTTGTCCGCCTCGACGTTGATCGGCTTGTTCTGGTCGGCCTTCTCGGCGTGGGCGAGCGGCGCCAGGCCGACGAGGGGCAGGGCGACGAGCGTCGCGGCGAGCGCGGCGCGGACGGCGCGCGCAGCGCCGCCGGAATTCTGTCGAGGGAACGGTTCGTTCATGCAGTCACGTGAGGGAAGCGTCACTTGGGTTGACCTTTCGAGCCGCCGGACGCGTCCGACGCGGCGATCGTGCCGCGCACGTTGCCGTAAAGCTCGATGACCCGGGTGACGTTGTTGTACTTCATGCCGTCGGTCGCGTTGACGAGCGACAGGCCGCGCTGAAGTTTAACCGGCTTTTCGGTCTGGATCACGTCGTCATTGACGAAGATACGGAAATGCTGCGAATCGGCCTGCATCTGCGGGTCGCCGCCGCCGGCCGCGCGCAGGATCCGCGCGTCGTCGTACAGATCGACGATCGACACGTCGCCGTTGACCGTGCCGCGCTTCGCGGTGGTCGTGACCACCGGCTTGCCGGGCTGGAACGCGCGCATCGCGGGCATCGTCAGGTCGCTCGACTCGGTGTCTTCGTAGTGGACGAGCTTCGCGGCCGTCAGCCGGTACTGCGTCGTGCCGGACTGGTCGAGCTCGGTGACCGAGAAGTTGTCCGCGAAATAGTCGGGCGTGTGGCGCTTCGGCTGCGCGACGCCTTCGCCGGGCGGCGGCAGCGTCGCCTGCAGCAGCCACCATGTAATGCCCGCGAGCGCCGCGACGGCAACGAGCGGGAGCAACTGGGTCCAGCGGAAATGCGGGTTCATCCGTCAGGCTCCGCACGCGGCTGCCAGCAGCGCGTCGTAGCGGCGCTGCGCGCGCAGTACCGTATCGCACACTTCGCGCACCGCGCCTTCGCCGCCGCGGGCTTCCGCGACCCAGTGCGCGCGCGCGATGACTTCCGGATGCGCGTTCGCCGGCGCAGCCGCGAAGCCGCAGCGCAGCATCACCGGCAGATCGGGCCAGTCGTCGCCCATGTAGCCGCACGCGTCCGGCGCGATGCCGAGCGATGCGGTCAGATCGGTGAAGACGCTCAGCTTGTTCTCGACGCCCTGGAACAGGTGCGTGATCTTCATTTCCTTCGCGCGCGCCGCGACGATTTCCGAGCGGCGGCCCGTGATGATCGCGGTCGCGATGCCGGCTTCGCCGAGCAGCTTCACGCCGTGGCCGTCCAGCGAATTGAACGACTTCATCGCGTCGCCCGCGGCGGTAAACAGCAGGCCGCCGTCGGTCAGCACGCCGTCGACGTCGAAAATCATCAGCTTGACGCGGCTCGCGCGTTCGGCTGCAGTCAGCGCAGCGCTCATCAAATCACCTTCTTCGAAAACAGGTCGTGCATGTTCAGCGCGCCGATCAGCACGCCATCGGCGTCGACGACCAGCATCTGGTTGATCCGGTGGCGCTCCATCAGTTCCACCGCTTCGACCGCCAGATGGTCGGCGCCGATCGTGCGCGGCTCGCGCGTCATCACGTCGGCGATCGGCAGGCGGCGGAAATCGCCGTCGCGCGCGAGCACGCGACGCAGGTCGCCGTCGGTGAAGATGCCCGCGACCTTGCGGTTCGTGTCGACGACGGCCGTCATGCCCATCCGCTTCGCGGTGATCTGGAACAGCGCGTCCGAGAGCGTCGCGTCGAGCCCGACATACGGGACGTCGTCGCCCGTGCGCATCACGTCGCGCACGTAGGTCAGCAGGCGCCGGCCAAGCGCGCCGCCCGGATGCGAGCGCGCGAAATCTTCGGAGCCGAAGCCGCGCGCGTCGAGCACGGCGACGGCGAGCGCGTCGCCGAGCGCGAGCGCGGCGGTCGTGCTCGCGGTGGGCGCGAGATTCAGCGGGCACGCTTCCTTCGACACCGCCGCGTTCAGGTTCACGTCGGCGAGCGTGCCGAGGCTCGATTCCGCGCGGCCCGTGATCGCGATCAGCTTCGCGCCGATCCGCTTCACGAGCGGCAGGATCGCGACGAGTTCTTCCGACTCGCCGGAATAGGAAATGCCGATGAAGACGTCGTCGGGCGTGACCATGCCGAGGTCGCCGTGGCTCGCTTCCGCCGGATGGACGAAGAATGCGGGCGTGCCGGTGCTCGCGAGCGTGGCCGCGATCTTGCGGGCGATGTGCCCCGATTTGCCGATGCCGGAGACCACGACGCGGCCGCGGCAGCCGAGCAGCAGCGCGACGGCGTGGGCGAAGCTGCCGTCGAGCTGGTCGCGCAGCGCGCGCACGGCGTCCGCCTCGATGTCGAGCACGTCGCGGGCGAGCGCGAGCGCCCGATCATCATTGATTTTCGCTATCATGCGCGGAGTATAGCAAAGGCGTTTGTTCGCCGCGCCGGCCCATTCGGACGTGTCCGATGCCGCCGGTCCATCGCCACTTGCCGCGCCCGTCTTGCCGTGGCCCCGACGAACGAGGACGCTCCGCCCGTGATTTCCCCGCTCGAAATGACCCTGCTGCTGCTGCTGGCCTCGGTGGTAGGCGTCGTCGTATTTCGCTCGCTGAATCTGCCGCCGATGCTCGGCTACCTGACCGTCGGCATCCTGGTCGGCCCGCACGCGTTCGGCGTGGCGGGCGACCTCGAGCGCGCCGAGCATCTCGCCGAGTTCGGCGTCGTGTTCCTGATGTTCTCGATCGGCCTCGAGTTCTCGCTCGCGAAGCTGCGCGCGATGCAGCGGCTCGTGTTCGGCCTCGGGCTGATGCAGGTGGTCGCGACACTCGCGCTCGCGGTCGTGCTCGGCATGCTGTTCCAGCGCTGGGTCGACATCACGTGGCAGGGCAGCGTCGCGCTCGGCGGCGCGCTGGCGATGTCGTCGACGGCGATCGTCTCGAAGATGCTCGCCGAGCGGCTCGAGATCGAGACCGAGCACGGCCGCAACATCTTCGGCGTGCTGCTGTTCCAGGATCTCGCGGTGGTGCCGCTGCTGATCGTGATCGCCGCATTCGGCGCCGAGTCGTCGAAGGATCTCGCGCTGACGCTCGGCTTCGCGGCCGTCAAGATCGTGATCGCGCTCTCGCTGCTGCTCGTCATCGGCCAGCGCTTCATGACGCGCTGGCTCAACGTCGTCGCGCGGCGCCGCTCGCAGGAACTGTTCGTGCTGAACCTGCTGCTCGTCACGCTCGGCGCCGCGTTCATCACCGAGCGCTTCGGGCTGTCGCTCGCGCTCGGCGCATTCATTGCCGGCATGCTGATCGCCGAGACGCCGTTCCGTCATCAGGTCGAGGAGGACATCAAGCCGTTTCGCGACGTGCTGCTCGGCCTGTTCTTCGTGACGACCGGGATGCTGCTCGACCCGCGCGTGATCTGGGAGCATCCGCTGCTCGTGGGCGGATTTTTCGTCGGCCAGATCCTGTTCAAGGCGACGATGATCGCGGGCCTCGCGCGCCTGTTCGGCGCGACGCCCGGCGTCGCGATGCGCACCGGTATCGGGCTTGCGCAGGCCGGCGAATTCGGCTTCGTGCTGCTGAACCTGATCCTCGATCGCCATCTCGTCGACGCGACGCTGCTGCAGGCGATTCTCGCGTCGATGCTGCTGTCGATGCTCGCCGCGCCGTTCCTGATTCAGAACGCCGATCGGATCGTGATGCGGCTGTCGTCGACCGAATGGATGCAGCAGTCGCTGCAGATGACGCGCATCGCGACGCAGAGCCTGAAGCAGCGCGGCCACGTGATCATCTGCGGCTACGGCCGCGCGGGCCAGAACCTTGCGCGGATGCTCGAACAGGAAGGCATCTCGTACGTCGCGCTCGACCTCGATCCCGATCGCGTGAGCGCGGCCGCGACGGCCGGCGAATCGGTCGTGTTCGGCGACGCCGCGCGCCGCGAGTCGCTGCTCGCGGCCGGCATCCATCGCGCGGCGGCCGTCGCCATCACGTACGCGAATACGCCGTCCGCGCTGCGCGTGCTGCACCACGTGCACGAACTCGAGCCGACATTGCCGGCGATCGTGCGCACCGTCGACGATGCCGATCTCGAGAAGCTGCTCGCGGCCGGCGCGACCGAGGTGATTCCGGAGATCGTCGAAGGCAGCCTGATGCTGGCGTCGCATACGCTGGTGCTGGTCGGCGTGCCGATGCGCAAGGTCGTGCGGCGCGTCGAGGAGATGCGCGACGAGCGCTACAGCCTGTTGCGCGGCTATTTTCACGGCGCCGACGATGCGGACGACGACGATCACGAGCAGGTACGGCTACAATCGGTGCCGGTCGACGCGCGTGCGGACGCGGTCGGGCGCTCGCTGGAGGAGCTCGGGCTCTACGCGCTCGGGCTCGAAGTCACCGCGATCCGCCGGCACGGCATTCGCGGCGTCGAACCCGATCCGCAGACGAAGCTGCGTGCGAGCGACATCGTCGTGCTGCGCGGGCTGCCCGAGGCGCTCGCGCTCGCGGAGGAGCGGCTGTCGCGCCATCGCCGCGATCCGCCGGCCGTCGCCGCGTGAGCCGCGATTCATTACCTGACCCGTATTTTTTCGAAACGGTGCCCGAGCTTCGCGCACCGTTTTTTTCGGAGAGTTTCATGTCGCATTCGTCATCGGGCGCGCCGCTCGATCCGGTCGCCTTCATTCACAGCCAGATCCGCACGGTGCCCGACTGGCCGCAGCCCGGCGTGATGTTCCGCGACATCACGACGCTGCTGCAGAGCCCGAAGGCGCTGCGCATCCTCGTCGACCTGTTCGTCGAGCGCTATGTCGACGCGAAGCTCGACTACGTCGCGGGGCTCGACGCGCGCGGCTTCATCATCGCGCCGATCGTGGCGTACGAGCTCAGCGTCGGCTTCGTGCCGATCCGCAAGGTCGGCAAGCTGCCGTACAAGACGCGTTCGGAATCGTACGAGCTCGAGTACGGCAGCGCGACCGTCGAGATTCACGAGGACGCGTGCAAGCCGGGCGACCGCGTGATCATCATGGACGACCTGATCGCGACCGGCGGCACGATGATGGCCGGACGCAACCTGCTGGAACGGCTCGGCGCCGTCGTCGTCGAAGGCGCGGCGATCATCGATCTGCCCGATCTCGGCGGCTCGGCGCTGCTGCGCAATGCGGGGCTGCCCGTCTATACCGTCACCGAATTCGCCGGCCACTGAGCGCCGGCTCACGCAGCGAGCCCACGATGCCGAACTTCATGCTGTTTCTCGCCACGTCGGTCGCGATCACGTTCGCGCCGGGTCCCGACAACCTGCAGGTGCTCGCGCGCGGCATCTCGCAGGGCCGCGCGGCCGGCTTCGTCGCCGCGCTCGGCTTCACGGCCGGCATCCTGTTCCATACGACGCTCGCGGCGCTCGGCGTCGCGGCCGTGCTGCGTTCGTCGCCGATCGCGTTTCAGATCCTGAAGCTCGCGGGCGCCGCGTATCTCGTCTGGATCGGCATCAAGGCGCTGCGCAGCCACGGCCTCGCGAATGCGCATGCGCGGCCGCCGCAGCCGCTCGGCGCGATTTTCCGGCAGAGCGTGATCGGCAATCTGATGAACCCGAAGGTCACGCTGTTCTTCGTCGTGTTCCTGCCGCAGTTCGTCGATCCGCACGGCGCGCAGAGCGTGACGCTGCAGATGTTCGAGCTCGGTGCGCTCTTCATGCTGCAGACGGCCGCGATCTTCTCGCTGTTCGGCGTCGGCGCGGGCGCGATCGGCGCGTGGCTGAAGCGCCGTCCGAAGGCCGGCGTCTGGCTCGACCGTCTCGCCGGCGCGACCTTCATCGCGATCGGCATCCGCGTGGCGCTGAAGGACTGACGACGATGACCTTTCCGTGCATCGCGGCCGCGCGCCGCTTCGATCCGTCCGCGCACGTGCGCTTCGAAATCGCCGGGGCGGCGGTCGGCTGGATCCGCCGCCGCGACGTCGCGCGGCTCGCGCGCTGGCCCGACGTGTTCGAACTGTCCGACGCGCGCGTCGTGCTGTCCGATCGCTACGACACCGTCGACGCGCGCAGCATGGCGCTCGCGAGCGCGATCGGCGCGCTGGCGGCAGAAGGCGCGATTCCGGGCTGGCGCGACGAGATCTATGCGATTCGCAACCGCTTCGACGATCCGCCGCTCGCCTACATCGAGCGCGCGGCGTCGCGCTTCTTCGGCACGCAGACTTATGCGGTGCATGTGAACGGCATCGTAGAATATGCGGTTTCGCCCGGCGCGGCAGGCACGCCGCAGCTGTGGCTCGGCCGCCGCAGCGCGACGAAGGCGACCGACCCCGGCATGCTGGACAACGTGGTCGCCGGCGGCATCGGCTGGGGGCTCGGCGTGCGCGAGACGCTGGTGAAGGAATGCTGGGAAGAGGCCGGCATCCCGGCCGAACTCGCGGCGCGCGCGATCGCGGGCCGCGCGGTGCAGGTGCAGTGCTCGCTGCCGGAGGGCACGCAGTCCGAACTGATCTTCGTGTACGACCTGCCGTTGCCGCACGACTTCGCGCCGCACAACCAGGACGGCGAAGTGGCCGAACATCTGCTGGCCGGCGTGCCCGAGGTGATCGGCTGGCTGCGCGACGGGCACGCGACGATGGACGCGAGCCTCGCGACGCTCGACACGCTGCTGCGTCACGGCTGGCTGCCGGCCGCCGACGCGGCGGGCCTCGATGCGCTGTTCGCGCCGGCCGCCTGACGCGGCTCGCGGCCGCGCGGCCCACGCGAGCCATTTGACGAATACGGAAACGAAGGGAGTACGGTCATGTCGACCGATCACAGCTTTATCTTGAAACTGTCGTGCCCCGACCGGCACGGCATCGTCCACGCGGTCTCGGGCTTTCTGTTCGAGCGCAACAGCAACATTCTGGATTCCGCGCAGTTCGGCGACAGCCGCACCGGCGAGTTCTTCATGCGCGTGCATTTCGAACAGGACGGCGCGGGCCGGGATGCCGCCTCGGCGCTCGACACGCTGCGCGACGATTTCGCGCCGCTCGCCGAGCAGTTCGCGATGCGCTGGGAACTGCACGATGCGTCGGTGAAACCGCGCGTCGTGATCATGGTGTCGAAGATCGGCCATTGCCTGAACGACCTGCTGTTCCGCTATCGCACGGGCCAGCTGCCGATCGAGATTCCGGCGATCGTGTCGAACCACAAGGACTTCTACCAGCTCGCGGCGAGCTACGACATCCCGTTCCATCACTTCCCGCTGGTCGGCGGTTCGTCCAATGCCGCGAAGGCCGCGCAGGAAGCGCGCGTGCTCGACGTGATCGACGAGCATCAGGCCGACCTCGTCGTGCTCGCGCGCTACATGCAGATCCTGTCGCCGAACATGTGCGAGCGGCTCGCGGGCCGCGCGATCAACATCCATCACTCGTTCCTGCCGAGCTTCAAGGGCGCGAAGCCTTACTATCAGGCGTTCGACCGCGGCGTGAAGCTGATCGGCGCGACCGCGCACTACGTGACGACGGATCTCGACGAAGGGCCGATCATCGAACAGGAGGTCGAGCGCGTCGATCACAGCATGACGCCGGACCAGCTGACCGCGATCGGCCGCGACGTCGAATGCGTGACGCTCGCTCGGGCGGTGAAGTGGCACGTCGAGCATCGCATCGTGCTCAACGGTACGAAGACGGTCGTGTTCCGCTGAGCGGCCGCTTCGGCACGCGTCGCCCAAACGAGAAACGCCGCGCCCTCGACATTCGGGGGCGCGGCGTTTTTTTTCGCGTGCGGCGCGGCGTCAGATCATCCGCAGCATCTGCAGTTCGCGCTTGATGTACGCATAGAAGATCGGCGCGGCGATGATGCCCGGCAGCCCGAACGCGGCTTCCATGATCAGCATCGCGAGCAGCAGCTCCCACGCGCGCGATTCGATCTGGCCGCCGATGATCTTCGCGTTGAGGAAATACTCGAGCTTGTGGATGATCACGAGGAACGCGAGCGACGCGATCGCGGTGCCCATGCTGACCGACAGCGACACGGCAACGATCAGCGTGTTCGACACGAGGTTGCCGATCACCGGCAGCAGCCCGACGATGAAGGTGAGGAGCACGAGCGTTTTCGACAGCGGCAGCCGCTCGTGGAAGATCGGCAGCGCGACGAGCAGGTAGAGGCCCGTGAACGCGGCATTGATCGCCGAGATCTTGATTTGCGCGAACACGATCCGGCGGAACGCGTCGGCGAAGCGCGACACGCGCGTGACGAGCGCGGTCGACAGCGGCCGGCGCACCTTGCCGTGCTCGACGCCGATCGCGATCATCGCGCCGATGATCATCCCGAACAGCACGTGGCCGAAGCCGCGCGCGACGTTCTTGCCGCTTTGCTGCAGTTGATCCATGTGCGCGGTCATCAGCACCGCGGCTTTCGCCTTCATCTGCTCGACGTCGACCGGCAGCACGTTCGCGATCCATGCGGGCGTGCGCGCGCGCGTCTGTTCGACGATCTGCATCAGCTGGCCGAGCAGCGCCTGCAGGTTCGGCACCGTGTGCTCGAAGTGCTCGACGACGGCGATCGACAGGCCCGTCAGCGCGCCGACGATCGCGATCGCGAGCAGCACGACCGCGACCCAGCGCGCGCGCATGCTCGTCGTGTGGCGCTCGATCACCGGCGCGATCGTATGGATCAGTTGATAGACGAGCAGCCCGGCGAGTAGCCCGCCGAGCAGCTTCAGATCGAGGACGAGCCACATCGCGGCCAGCGCGAACACGTAGCTGCCGATTTCGATCGCCGACAGCTTCGGCAGACTGAAGTCGCTCGTGAGCCGCACGCTGCGCAGGTGCGGCTCGCGGCTTTGCGCATCGCGCGCCGGCTCTTGTTGCTTCTCCATCGTCAATTCCTTGTCGGCAGGAGCGCGTGCGGGCTGCGCAGCGGCTCCGAGCCATCCCGGGCGGCCGATCGCCGCCGATGCACCGGCCTGGTGCGGATTACCAAGCTTACGGCCGTAAAGTATAGCCGCCATTATGGGCTCGAACGGGCCGTTTGGCGTGCGCGGAATGACACGAAGCGGAAATGACGACGGGCGGCGCGGCGGCCGCCCGTCGTGGCGCAAGCGTTGCCCGGCCGCTGCGCGCCGGGCGAGCGGGGCGCTTAGCCTGCGGCGACCTTGCGCGTCGGGCGCTTGAGGAGCGGCGCGAGGTACTTGCCGGTGAAGCTCGCTTTCGTCTTCGCGACCTGCTCGGGCGTGCCCTGCGCGATGATCTGGCCGCCGCCGGCGCCACCTTCGGGGCCGAGGTCGATCACCCAGTCGGCCGTCTTGATGACGTCGAGGTTGTGCTCGATGATCACGACCGTGTTGCCCTGGTCGCGCAGCCGATGGATCACTTCGAGCAGCAGCGCGATGTCGTGGAAATGCAGGCCCGTCGTCGGCTCGTCGAGGATGTACAGCGTGCGGCCCGTGTCGCGCTTCGACAGCTCGAGCGACAGCTTGACGCGCTGCGCTTCGCCGCCCGACAGCGTGGTGGCCGACTGGCCGAGGCGAATGTAGCCGAGGCCGACGTCGAGCAGCGTCTTGAGCTTGCGCGCGACGACCGGCACCGCGCTGAAGAACTCGTACGCATGCTCGACGGTCATGTCGAGCACTTCGCTGATGTTCTTGCCCTTGTACTGCACGTCGAGCGTCTCGCGGTTGTAGCGCTTGCCGTGGCAGACGTCGCACGGCACGTAGACGTCCGGCAGAAAGTGCATCTCGACCTTCAGCACGCCGTCGCCCTGGCACGCCTCGCAGCGGCCGCCCTTCACGTTGAACGAGAAGCGGCCCGGATCGTAGCCGCGCTCCTTCGCGGTCGGCACGCCCGCGAACAGCTCGCGGATCGGCGTGAACACGCCCGTGTAGGTAGCCGGGTTCGAGCGCGGCGTGCGGCCGATCGGCGACTGGTCGACGTTGATGACCTTGTCGAAATGCTCGAGCCCTTCGATCGCTTCGTGCGCGGCCGGCTCGGCGGACGAGCCGTACAGGTGCCGTGCGACCGCGTGATAGAGCGTGTCGTTGATCAGCGTCGACTTGCCGGAGCCCGACACGCCGGTGATGCAGGTCAGCAGACCGACCGGCAGATCGAGGTTCACGTGCTTCAGGTTGTTGCCGTGCGCGTCGACGATGCGCAGCATGCGCTCGGGATCGGGCGCGATGCGCTCGTCCGGATAGTCGATCGTGCGCGCGCCGACGAGATACTGGCCCGTCAGCGACTGCGGGTTCGCCTGCACCTGCTTCGGCGTGCCTTCGGCGACGACCACGCCGCCGTGCTCGCCCGCGCCCGGACCCATGTCGACGACGTAGTCGGCGGTGCGGATCATGTCCTCGTCGTGCTCGACGACGATCACCGAATTGCCGAGATCGCGCAGATGCTTGAGCGTCGCGATCAGCCGGTCGTTGTCGCGCTGGTGCAGACCGATCGACGGCTCGTCGAGCACGTACATTACGCCGGTCAGGCCGGAGCCGATCTGCGACGCGAGCCGGATGCGCTGCGCTTCGCCGCCCGACAGCGTTTCGGCGCTGCGCTCGAGCGACAGATAGTCGAGGCCGACGTTGTTCAGGAACGTCAAGCGCGCGACGATTTCCTTGATCACCTTGTCGGCGATTTCGCGCTTCGCGCCTTCGAGCGTCAGCCCGTCGAAATAGCCGAGCGCGTCGCGCAGCGGCCAGCCGCTGATCTCGTAGATCGCCCGCGCGTGGTCGCCCGTGCCGATCCGCACGAAGCGCGCCTCGCGACGCAGGCGCGTGCCGTCGCACGACGGGCACGGCTGGTTGTTCTGGTATTTCGACAGCTCTTCGCGCACGGCGACCGAATCGGTCTCGCGGTAGCGCCGCTCGAGGTTCGGGATGATCCCTTCGAAGACGTGCTCGCGCACCGTCGTGCGGCCGCGCTCGTTGATGTACGAGAACGGAATCGTCTGCTTGCCGGAGCCGAACAGCAGCACCTTGCGGATCTTCTCGGGCAGATCCTCGAACGCGGTGTCGATGTCGAACTCGTAGAACGCCGCGAGGCTCTGCAGCATCTGGAAGTAGAACTGGTTGCGGCGATCCCAGCCTTTCACCGCGCCGGCCGCGAGCGACAGCGACGGATGCGCGACGACGCGCTTCGGATCGAAGAACGTGATCTGGCCGAGGCCGTCGCATTCCGGGCACGCGCCCATCGGGTTGTTGAACGAGAACAGGCGCGGCTCGAGCTCCTGCAGCGAATACGAGCAGATCGGGCACGCGAACTTCGAGCTGAACAGGTGCTCGCGGTCGGTGTCCATTTCGAGCGCGATCGCGCGGCCGTCGGCAAGACGCAGCGCCGTCTCGAACGATTCGGCGAGACGCTGCTTCATGTCGGGGCGCACCTTCAGGCGATCGACGACGACGTCGATCGTGTGCTTGTCGTTCTTTTTCAGCTTCGGCAGCGAATCGACGTCGTAGATCTTCGCGACGCCTTCGTTCGCCGTGCCGCCGCCCGAGCGCACGCGAAAGCGCACGAAGCCCTGCGCCTGCATGTCCTCGAACAGCTCGGCGTGCTCGCCCTTGCGGTTCGCGACGACGGGCGCGAGGATCATCAGCTTGGTTTCCTCGGGCAGCGCGAGTGCCGCATCGACCATCTGCGACACGCTCTGCGCTTCGAGCGGAATGTCGTGATCGGGGCAGTACGGCGTGCCGACCCGTGCGTACAAAAGTCGCAGGTAGTCGTGGATTTCCGTGACCGTGCCGACGGTCGAACGCGGGTTGTGCGACGTCGCCTTCTGCTCGATCGAGATCGCGGGCGACAGCCCCTCGATCAGGTCGACGTCCGGTTTCTCCATCAGCTGCAGGAACTGGCGGGCGTACGCGGACAGGCTTTCCACGTAGCGGCGCTGGCCTTCGGCATAAAGGGTGTCGAACGCGAGCGAGGACTTGCCCGAGCCGGACAACCCGGTAATCACGATCAGCTTGTGTCGCGGCAGGTCGAGATTGACGTTTTTCAGGTTGTGGGTGCGCGCCCCACGGATACGAATCTGTTCCATGAACCTGGCGAAAATGGAGGAAACCAAACCTGCTACTATAACGGCTTTTCGAGACCGTCGTCGGGGGCCTCCGGCCTTTGCAGCAGGTGGCAGCAAGGCGTCTTCCGCGTCGGGAAAGCGGCCGCACCGCGCGGTTCCGGCGGCGGGCGTTCCGGCGGCCGGCGCTCCGGCGGCCGGCACGCCGCGGCATCGCGCCCCGCCGATTGCCCGGCCCTGATCTTTCCGCCCCTGCCGCCGGGCGGACACTCCGATCATTCGAAATTCATTCAGATGTCCAATCCGTCCGCCACGTCTTCCCGCATGAGTGCGCCCGAACTGCGCGCGACCACGTCGCTCGCGGCGATCTTTGCGCTGCGCATGCTCGGGCTGTTCATGATCATGCCGGTGTTCTCGGTCTACGCGAAAACGATTCCGGGCGGCGACAACGTGGTGCTCGTCGGCATCGCGCTCGGCGCGTACGGCGTCACGCAATCGCTGCTGTACATCTTCTACGGATGGGCGTCCGACCGGTTCGGCCGCAAGCCGGTGATCGCGACGGGGCTGCTGATCTTCGCGCTCGGCAGCTTCGTCGCCGCGTTCGCGCACGACATCACGTGGATCATCGTCGGCCGCGTGATTCAGGGGATGGGCGCCGTGTCGTCGGCGGTGCTCGCGTTCATTGCCGATCTGACCTCCGAGCAGAACCGCACGAAAGCGATGGCGATGGTCGGCGGCTCGATCGGCGTGTCGTTCGCGATCGCGATCGTCGGCGCGCCGATCGTGTTCCACTGGGTCGGCATGAGCGGGCTGTTCGCGATCGTCGGCGTGCTGTCGATTCTGGCGATCGGCGTCGTGCTGTGGGTCGTGCCCGACGCCGCGAAGCCCGTGCACGTGCCCGCGCCGTTCGCCGAGGTGCTGCACAACGTCGAGCTGCTGCGTCTGAACTTCGGCGTGCTCGTGCTGCATGCGACGCAGACGGCGCTGTTTCTCGTCGTACCGCGCCTGCTCGTCGACGGCGGGCTGCCCGTTGCGTCGCACTGGAAGGTCTATCTGCCCGTGATGGCGCTCGCGTTCGTGATGATGGTGCCGGCGATCATCGTCGCCGAAAAGCGGGGCAAGATGAAACCGGTGCTGCTCGGCGGCATCGTCGCTATCCTGATCGGCCAATTGCTGCTCGGCAGCGCGCCGCATACCATCCTGATTGTGGCGGCGATTCTGTTCGTGTACTTCCTGGGTTTCAACATCCTGGAAGCATCGCAGCCGTCGCTCGTGTCGAAGCTCGCGCCCGGTTCGCGCAAGGGCGCGGCCACGGGCGTGTACAACACCACGCAGTCGGTCGGGCTCGCGCTCGGCGGCATCGCGGGCGGCTGGCTGCTGAAGCACGGCGGCGCGGACACCGTCTTCTACGCGTGCTCGGGGCTCGTCGCGGCGTGGCTTATAATCGCGGCCAGCATGAAAGCACCGCCGCGCAAGGCCTGATCCTTCATCCGGGCGGGCACGGGCGGTGCTTGCCGGCGTGCCCGGCGGGCGCCCGCGACTGGATCCGCGGGCGGCCCGGCATCGAATCTATTGGAGAAACACATGGCATCCGTCAACAAGGTCATCCTCGTCGGCAATCTCGGCGCCGATCCTGAAGTCCGTTACCTGCCGAGCGGCGACGCGGTTGCGAACATCCGTCTCGCGACCACCGACCGCTACAAGGACAAGGCGAGCGGCGAGTTCAAGGAAATGACCGAGTGGCATCGCGTCGCGTTCTTCGGCCGTCTCGCCGAAATCGTCAGCGAATACCTGAAGAAGGGCTCGTCGGTCTACATCGAAGGCCGGATCCGCACGCGCAAGTGGCAAGGCCAGGACGGCCAGGATCGCTATTCGACCGAAATCGTCGCCGACCAGATGCAGATGCTCGGCGGCCGCGGCGGCTCGGGCGGTGGCGGTGGCGGTGACGAAGGCGGTTACGGCGGCGGCTACGGTGGTGGTGGCGGCGGCGGTCGCGGCGAGCAGATGGAGCGCGGCGGCGGTGGCGGTCGTGCAAGCGGCGCGGCGCGTGGCGGTGGCGGCGGTGGCCAGAGCCGCCCGAGCGCGCCGGCTGGCGGCGGCTTCGACGAGATGGACGACGATATTCCGTTCTGATTTCCCGCACGCGGAACCCGTGAAGATCAACCCCGCCTTTTGGCGGGGTTTTTCTTTTTGCGGCGGGGATTCCGAGCTTTCTGCCAGCAGCGTGTCGCGGCGGTCGGGGCGTGTCGTCGACGGGGGGAGACCAGTTCGAAGGCCGCGCTTTACAGTCCGCCACAGTGCGGTCTCGAGTCATTTCCGTTGGGTTGGGGGGCGGCGAGGGAGTTTCCTCGTAACCGTGAGGAAAGCCATATTTTTTGTCAGCGGATTTGCAGATAGAGTGAACCGTCGGCGCTGAATGCGAGGTGGAGACCGCCGACAATAATTCACTTTTTATGGAGACCGAATCAATGCGTGAGCTCAATCGAAATGAACTGCAACAAGTCGGCGGTGCCCTTTCCTGTCAGCCGAATCCAGCGCCCGTCAATTGGGCTGCGGTCGGAGGCGCAGCCCTGGTCGGCGCGGTCCGTGGGCCGCAATCTGCGTTGTTGAGCGGCGCAGGAGCCTTTCTCGGGCAAGCCTGGATCTGACTGATCGGCAATTTTTCGTTCTGCCGTGTGCGGGCATTTTGTACGCTCGCACACCGGTATTTTGCAATGGATTCAGACGTCCGGAGCCCTCATGCGCTTTCGTCGTTCTCAAAGGCCGCTTGTGAAGCTTCTGAGGTATGGCATCTATCCCGATAGATTCAGCACTGAATATGGAGATGGATGGTTTGCCATCCTGCTCGGCGCCTTCGGCAGAACGCTGCCCATGTCGGTCGGGATAGCCGCACTGAGCTGCGTCGTTGCGCCCGGCGTGCTCACGACGGGAGGGCTGGCATTCACGACAGCGATTCTTTTCGCGTACAACGCGTTTTTGGAATGGCACTTGATTCGCCGATCCCGACGCGAAGAGCAATAGTCGGCCGGCACGTGCGCGGCATGCCGATTCCGCGTCACGAGGGGTGATACGATCGCGGTGCCTGACGACGGCCCACGAGCGTTGTCCGGCCTGTCCGGAACGTGACCGACACACTGCCCGACCTCATCGCCCCGCATCTCGACATGCTTTTCTCCAGAATCGATCCGCACATGACGCCCGCCGCGACGGGCCGCCACGTCGATCGACGCCTGTCTTATGCTTCGCATGGCGGCGCTCGGCGCTGCCGCTATCGACCGGAGTTGCCTCATGACGCGAAATAGGCGCACGCCGGGCTGGCCCGGCACCCTGCTGTCGCGTGCGTTCTTCGATCGCGCCGCGCCGACGGTCGCGCCGCTGCTGCTGAACAAGATTCTCGCGTCCGCGGACGGTCGCGCAGGGCGGATCGTCGAAGTGGAAGCCTATGCCGGCGCGATCGACCCGGCCGCGCATACCTATCGCGGCAAGACGCCGCGCAACGCGACGATGTTCGGGCCGCCCGGGCACATGTACGTGTATTTCACGTACGGGATGCACTGGTGCTGCAACTGCGTCTGCGGCCCGGACGGCGCCGGCACCGGCGTGCTGATCCGGGCGCTCGAACCGCTGTCCGGCATCGAGCGGATGCGCGCCGCGCGTCCGCCGCAGATGCGCGATCGCGACCTGTGTCGCGGCCCGGCTCGGCTCACTCAAGCGATGGGCATCGCCGGTGCGCAGGACGGCGCCGACCTCGTGCGCGCGTGCGACGGCTTCGCGATCGTCGACGACGGCACGGCACCGCCGGCGCACGCGAAAGGCGGCCCGCGCATCGGTATCCGCGTCGGCACGGATCTGCCGTGGCGATGGAGCGTGCCGGGCAATCCGTACGTATCGGGGCCCCGTGCGATCGAGCGGTAGGTGGGCACGCGGCGCGCATGCGCGCGCATCGGCGATGCGACTCGCATGCAGCGCGCACGTATAACATCGGAAATTGCAACATGACCGGCGCCGGGTTCATCAGCCTCGTCGGCGGCATCAGCCGCACCCCGCACCCCGCACCCCGCACCCCGCACCCCGCACCCCGCAGCCCGCAGCCCGCAGCCCGCAGCCCGCAGCCGCAGCCCGCAGCCCGCAGCCCGCACCCCGCACCCCGCACCCCGCACCCCGCACCGCGTTCACGCAATCGCCATAATCGCGTGCGTATGCTGTCCGTTTCGATAGCTCGATCGACAGGGGACACGATGCGGCGGGTCGTATTCAACCAGAAGGGCGGGGTGGGCAAGTCGACGATCGTCTGCAATCTCGCGGCAGTCAGCGCAAGCGAAGGGCTGCGCACGCTCGTCGTCGATCTCGACGCGCAGGCGAATTCGACACGCTACCTCCTCGGCGAACGAGCGACCGACGCGCATCCGGGCGTCGCGGACTTCTTCGACACCGCGCTCACGTTCAGCTTCCGGCCGGTCGACGTCGCGTCGTTCATCCATCCCACGCCGTTCGCGCAGCTCGACGTCATGCCGGCGCATCCCGATCTCGACACGCTGCACGGCAAGCTCGAATCGCGCTACAAGATCTACAAGCTGCGCGACGCGCTGAACGAACTGCACGCGTACGACGCCGTCTACATCGACACGCCGCCGGCGCTGAACTTCTACACGCGCTCGGCGCTGATCGCGGTCGAGCGTTGCCTGATTCCGTTCGACTGCGACGACTTTTCACGCCGGGCGCTGTATACGCTGCTCGAGAACGTGAAGGAGATCCGGCAGGACCACAACGCGGCGCTCGAAGTGGAGGGGATCGTCATCAACCAGTTCCAGCCGCGCGCGAGCCTGCCTCAGCGGCTCGTCGACGAGCTCGTGGAAGAAGGGCTGCCGGTGCTTGCGTCGCGGCTGTCGTCGTCGGTGAAAATCCGTGAATCGCATCAGCAGTCGACTCCCCTCATCCATCTCGAACCGACTCACAAGCTCGCGCACGAATTTCGCGCGCTGCACCGCGAATTAGTCGGCTGAATAAACCGGCAAGTATTTGTCATTTGATCCGATCATTGAAACTTTCATTAATAAACGAGAAAACGGTTTCAATGTAAATTCCGAAAAAACGATTACATAAGCGACTGCTTCATCACTCGATGGCTGTACTTGTTTCTAATAGCGGAAATAATGACGGGGTAAGACTTGCTGAATGTTCATGCGATTGACCCAGTAAAAAGGTAACGGCGGCGCGCGTCGGCCCGTAGTGGCGCGGGCATAGGCCGGGAGCCGGAAGCCGGCGGCGACGGATCTCGATGAGCGGATAAGGGTTTATACCTATCATTAATGCCACTTAATCGACAATTAATCGATTTAGAATGCCTCCTCGAACTTCCGGTGCCCAATTAGCAGCGGTGGTTAAATAAAGGAGCCGGACCTCGATCTGGCTTCCATTTTCTTTTCCTCGCCTCTCGCATTGCCAACAGGAGCGTGTCCGATGTCTGTATTTGCCCCCGAAAAACTCGTTGCCGATTATCAATCCGGTGTCGCCGCCTGGTTTGCGATTGCCCGCCCGGCGATCCGCGGTTTCGAGGCCGTCGTCGAACTGAATCTGCAGGCGACCAAGACGGCGCTTGCGGAATACGAGGACAAGCTGAAGGACGCGCTCAACACGACGAACCCGATCGCGGGTTTCGCGCAGCGCGTCGCCGCGCCGCAGGAAGCGGCCGGCAAGGCGGTCGCGTACGGCCGCCATCTGTTCGACATCGCCGTGTCGACGCAGGTCGAATGGACGAAGGTCGCACATGAACAATACGAACAGGCCGACCTTCGGATGAAGGATGTGATCGGCGAGCTGACCAAGCATGCACCGGCCGGTTCGGCACCGGTCGTGGCCGTGCTGAATTCGGCGCTGTCCGCGGCGAGCGCAGCTGCGGAGTCGGTGCGCGCCGCCGCCGGGCAGGCGATGGAGGCCGCACAGAGCAGCTTCGAGACGGCTGGCGAGACGGCTGCCGAGACGGCCGCCCGCACCGGCAAGCAGGTTGCCGCGACCGCTCGCAAGGAAGCGGCCGGGCGCGAAACGGCGGCCTGAGCCCGCGTCGCGCGTTCGCGCGACGTGACCGAAACGGCGCCGGACGATTGCCCCCGCGTGTGCCACGCGGGTGCGAACCGTTCCGGCTGCCTCGATGACGCTGGCGCACGGCGCGACCGTGCGGGGAATCGCGCGCGCTGGCGCTGCGGTGTGTCGGCGCGCATCCGTACGTGGCGTATCGCGACGCGAGGCGGCGAGCGTGTGCAGTTTGCATCGTTTGCCGATCGCTCGTGCCGGCGCCGGACCAAACGATTTGATGCAGGGATTGAACATGACCGACGTAGTGATCGTATCGGCCGCGCGGACCGCGGTCGGCAAATTCGGCGGCTCGCTGGCGAAGGTGGCGGCGCCCGAACTGGGCGCGACGGTGATTCGTGCGGTGCTGGAGCGCGCGGGCGTGAAGCCGGAGCAGGTCAGCGAAGTGATCATGGGACAGGTGCTGACGGCGGGTTCGGGCCAGAACCCGGCGCGCCAGTCGCTGATCAAGGCCGGACTGCCGAGCGCGGTGCCGGGGATGACGATCAACAAGGTGTGCGGCTCGGGGCTGAAGGCCGTGATGCTGGCCGCGAACGCGATCATCGCGGGCGACGCGGAGATCGTCGTGGCGGGCGGGCAGGAGAACATGAGCGCGGCGCCGCACGTGCTGCCGGGCTCGCGCGACGGGTTCCGGATGGGCGACGCGAAGCTGGTCGACACGATGATCGTCGACGGCCTGTGGGACGTGTACAACCAGTACCACATGGGCATCACGGCGGAGAACGTCGCGAAGGAATACGGCATCACGCGCGAAGAGCAGGATGCGTTCGCGGCGCTGTCGCAGAACAAGGCCGAAGCGGCGCAGAAGGCGGGGCGCTTCAATGACGAGATCGTGCCGGTGTCGATTCCGCAGCGCAAGGGCGAGCCGCTGCAGTTCGCGACCGACGAGTTCGTGCGTCACGGCGTGACGGCGGAGTCGCTCGCGGGGCTGAAGCCGGCGTTCGCGAAGGACGGTACGGTGACGGCGGCCAACGCGTCGGGCATCAACGACGGCGCGGCGGCGGTGCTCGTGATGTCGGCGCAGAAGGCCCAGGCGCTGGGTCTGACGCCGCTCGCGCGGATCAAGGCGTATGCGAACGCGGGCGTGGATCCGAGCGTGATGGGGATGGGCCCGGTGCCGGCATCGCGCCGATGCCTGGAGCGCGCGGGCTGGACGCCGGGCGATCTGGACCTGATGGAGATCAACGAGGCGTTTGCGGCGCAGGCGCTGGCCGTGCACAAGCAGATGGGCTGGGACACGTCGAAGGTGAACGTGAACGGCGGGGCGATCGCGATCGGTCACCCGATCGGCGCGTCGGGCTGCCGGATCCTGGTGACGCTGCTGCACGAGATGGTCAAGCGCGATGCGAAGCGCGGGCTCGCGTCGCTCTGCATCGGCGGCGGGATGGGCGTCGCGCTGGCGGTCGAACGAGATTAGCAGGAGACCAGGCGCCGTCTTGCGTGCGAGGCGCGGTAGCGCGTCGCGAATGCAGGCAACGGCTTTGCGCGTCTGACCAATACAGAAAAACAGGCGCGCGTTCCGGCGCGCACGTCGCCCGATCATCGGGCGGCGGCGAGCCGAGGCGGCGGGCGGCGGCGTGTGCCACGTCGCGGTCCCGCCTCATCGATTACTTTTTTTGTTGGTGAATAATAGGATGACTAAGCGAATTGCAGTTGTGACAGGTGGGATGGGCGGTCTCGGCGAGGCGATCAGCATCAGGTTGCACGAAGCGGGCCACCGGGTTGTCGTCACGTATTCGCCGAACAACACGGGCGCGGATCGCTGGCTGACCGAAATGCAGGCGGCCGGCCGCGAGTTCGACGCTTATCCCGTCGACGTGGCCGATCACGACTCGTGCCAGCAGTGCGTCGAGAAGATCGTGCGCGACGTCGGCCCGATCGACATCCTGGTGAACAACGCGGGCATCACGCGCGACATGACGCTGCGCAAGCTCGACAAGGTCAACTGGGACGCAGTGATCCGCACGAACCTCGACTCGGTGTTCAACATGACGAAGCCGATCTGCGAAGGGATGATCGAGCGCGGCTGGGGACGCATCGTCAACATCTCGTCGGTCAACGGTTCGAAGGGATCGGTCGGCCAGACCAACTATGCGGCCGCGAAGGCCGGCATGCACGGCTTCACGAAGTCGCTCGCGCTCGAAGTCGCGCGCAAGGGCGTGACCGTCAACACGGTCTCGCCCGGCTATCTCGCGACGAAGATGGTGATGGCGATTCCGCAGGACATCCTCGACACGAAGGTCCTCCCGCAGATTCCGGCCGGGCGCCTCGGCAAGCCCGAGGAAGTCGCGGCGCTGGTCGCGTATCTGTGCTCGGAGGAAGCGGGCTTCGTGACGGGGTCGAACATCGCCATCAACGGCGGCCAGCACATGCACTGACGCGTGACGGCCCGCCGCGCGGGCCGTGTTCGTGCTGTATCCCGTGCCGGCGCCGTTCGTCGGCGCCGGCGTCGTGTTCCGGAGGACGCATGGGTGAAACCTGGATGGGACTCGCGATCGGCGGATCGGCGCTGACCGTCGCGCTGACGGTCGCGATCGCACTTCACTGGCTCGAGCGGCGCCGTGCGCGGCGGCTGCGGGACTTCGATCATCACGACTGCTGGCTCGTCGCGTACGGCAAATGCATCGTGCGCCGGCCGGCCACGCGCGCGCGGCGCGGGCGCGCACCGGCCGCGATCGCGCGATTGACGACGCGCTCGTCACCAATCGCCCCGTTCGTTTCGCGCGATCGGTAAGGAAAACGTCATTCGACGTAAACGTCTGGTAATTTTTGCCTGGATTCTGCACAATCGCCGGTCCCAACTACAACGAACGAGGGATCCGGGATGCAATTGAACAAAGCGGTGGCGGCGTGCGGCGTCGCGTTTTTGCTGAGCGCGTGCGGCGGGGTGCAGAATCTCGACGCGAACGGGCTGACGTCGGCCGGCACGAACCTGTTCAAGGCGGCCACGCTGTCGGACGCGGACATCGCCGCGCTGTCGAACGATGCGTGCAAGGCGAGCGACGCCGAGTCGAAGATCGCCGCGCCGAACAGCGCATACGCGAAGCGCCTGACGAAGGTGATGAAGGGCTTCGGCGACATGACGCTGAACGGCCGCAAGGTCGACTACAAGGTCTATCTGACGAAGGACGTCAACGCGTGGGCGATGGGCAACGGCTGCGTGCGCGTGTACAGCGGCCTGATGGACATGATGAACGACGACGAGCTGCGCGGCGTGATCGGCCATGAAATGGGCCACGTCGCACTCGGTCATTCGAAGAAGGCGATGCAGACGGCCTATGCGGTCAGCGCGGCGCGCAGCGCGGCCGGCGCGGCATCGCCGGGCGTTGCGGCACTGACGAGCTCGCAGCTCGGCGACATCACCGAGAAGTTCATCAACGCGCAGTTCTCGCAATCTCAGGAAAGTGCGGCAGACGACTATTCGTTCGATCTGCTGAAGCAGAAGGGGATGAGCCAGAAGGGCCTCGTCACCGCGTTCCAGAAGCTCGCGCAGCTCGACGGCGGCAAGAGCTCGATGCTGAGCTCGCATCCGTCGTCGGCGAGCCGTGCGCAGCATATCGAGCAGCGCATCGCGAAGGGCAACTGATCGATCGCAGTCGCGCGCCGGCCGCGCGCGTGCCGGCACAGCGATCATGCGCACACCCCGCGTTCTCCGGAACGCGGGGTTTTCTTTTTGGCAGCAACGCGATTGCGGCGCCGTGCCGGGCAGCGGCTACGCCTTCGCGAGCGCGATCGGCTCGTCGACGACCGGCGCCGCCAACCGCCTTTGCCGCACGCGGCGCATGCGGCCCCTCATGAACATGAGCGGGCACGACACCGAATCGCCGTGAATGGATCGGACCACCCGCGGCACGCCCCCGGACGGTGCGCCCGCGCGCCGTCGCCTCGCGGCACCGGGCGTGCGACATTGACCGCTTCGCCGGGCGCCAACTAGAATCGGCCGAAACCGCCCGTCAGCCGCGCGCCGCGGCGAGTGCGACCCATTGATCAGCCCGTCGAGGAAGCTCGTGCTCATCTCCCTTATCCGGCGCGCACCGGCCGCCGGTTCGCCCGTCGGTGCATCGCCGGCCGTCCGTTGCGTGCGCACGCGCATCGCGCGCCTGCTGACCGTGTTCGCGCTGCTGCCGCTCGTCGCCGCATGCGCGACGCATCCGCCTGCGACCGCACTCGAACGTTCGGTGTCGCACGCGCTGCCGCAGAGCACCGCGACGCCGCTGCGCGACGCGCTCGCCGCGCCGGAGGCCGCGCACCCGGGCCAGTCGGGCTTCCGGCTCCTTGCCGACGGCGCCGAGGCGCTGCAGATGCGCATCGCGCTCGCGCGCGCGGCGACGAAGACGCTCGACATGCAGTACTACATCGCGACCGAGGACACGACCGGCAAGCTGCTGCTCGGCGCGGCGCTGTACGCAGCCGACCGCGGCGTGCGCGTGCGGATGCTCGTCGACGATCTGAACTTCCACGATATCGACCGCGTGATGGCCGCGCTGAACACGCACGAGAACATCGAGATCCGCGTGTTCAATCCGTTCGGCGCGTCGCGGCAGGGCGTCATGCACCGCACGACCGACTTCCTCACGCGCATCGACAGCTTCACGCGGCGCATGCACAACAAGGCGATGATCGCCGACAACCAGATCGCGATCGTCGGCGGCCGCAACCTCGGCGACGAGTATTTCAGCGCGAGCGCGACGCTGCAGTTCCGCGATCTCGACGTGCTCGCGGCCGGGCCCGTGACCGACGACATCTCGCACAGCTTCGACACGTACTGGGCGAGCGCAAGCAGCTATCCGCTGCGCGCGCTGAATCACCAGACGTTCAAGCCGAAGGAGCTCGACGCGGTGCGCGACGAGCTGCGCGAGCACTGGCGCAAGAACGCCGATCCGTACAACGCGAAGCCGCTGAACGCGACGCCGCTGTCGCAGCAGATCGCGCGCGACGAGCTCGGGCTCGTATGGGCGCCGGCCGAGTTCAAGGTCGACGCGCCGGACAAGATCGCGCGGCCGAACGATCAGTATGTGAGCCCGCCGATGCAGCGTCTCGTCGAACTCACGCGCGCCGCGCAGCACGAATTCCTCGCGTTCTCGCCGTACTTCGTGCCGCACGATGCGGGCGTGAAGATTCTCGGCGATACGGCCGCGCGCGGCGTACGCGTCGCGATCCTGACGAATTCGCTCGCCGCGACCGACGCGGTGGCCGTGCAGGCCGGCTACGCGCCGTATCGCGTGCCGCTGCTGCAGCGCGGCATCGAGCTGTACGAGTTCAAGGCGCAGCCGGATCAGCCGCGTGCGCGTCTGTTCGGCTCGCGTTCGCGCGCGAGCCTGCATGCGAAGGCTTACGTGATCGACCGCAAGATCCTCGTGATCGGCTCGCTGAACCTCGATCCGCGCTCCGCGCATCTGAACACCGAACTGGCGCTCGTGATCCACAGCCCGGCGCTCGCGCAGCAGACCGCCGCACTGTTCAGGCGCGCGACGCAGCCGGACGAAAGCTACCGCGTGACGCTCGTGAAATCGGCCGGCGGCGGGCCGCCGTCGCTCGAATGGACGGGCGTCGACAACGGGCAGCCGAGCACCTATCACATCGATCCGCATGCAGGGCTGCTGCGCAACATCATGACGGGCATCTTCACGCTGCTGCCGGTCGACGACCAGCTTTAAAGGGGCGCGAGCGCGTCGGCGAAAACCGCGATACCGATGCGCGGGAATCGGTGCTATGGTTGTGTGCGCAACGATACGGGCGCCGCGGCGGCGGCCTCGTTCGACAGCCGCGAAGCCGCACGCGCGGCGCTCGCGCATGCAACCGGAGCTTCCCATGCAACGTGTACCGAACCAGCCGTTTACGCGTCCCGCCCGTTTCTCCGAAGCCGAATGGCAAGCGCGCGTGCAACTCGCGGCCGCTTACCGGATCTTCGATCATCTCGGCTGGACCGAGCTGATCTACAACCATATCTCGCTGCGCGTGCCGGGCGAGGACGGCCACTTCCTGATCAATCCGTTCGGGCTCCATTACCGTGAGGTCTGCGCGTCGAATCTCGTGAAGGTCGACATCGACGGCAACGTGATCGGGCATTCCGACTGGCCGATCAATCCGGCCGGCTTCACATTCCACGCGGCGATTCATGCGGCGCTGCCCGACGCGCATTGCGTGATGCACGTGCATACGACGCCGACGATGGCCGTGTGCTGCTCGCGCGACGGCCTGTCGTTCTCCAATTTCTATTCGGCGCAGCTGTACGGAAAGATCGCGTATCACGACTTCGAAGGGATCACCGTGCGTCTCGACGAGGGGCGCCGGATCGTCGAGAGCGCGGGCGGGCGGCCGGTGCTGCTGCTGCGCAATCATGGCCCCGTGACGATCGGCGCGACGCTCGCGCAGACGTTCTCGCTGATGTGGCTGCTCAACCGCGCGTGCGAGGTGCAGATCGCGACGCATGCAATCGGCGACGCGCTGCCGATCGCGCCGCCGGTGCTCGAAGCCTGCGTGCGCGACTCGCTGAACTTCGATCCCAGGCACGGTGCGGGGCAGGATGCGTTCGACGCGCTGCAGCGCATCGTCGACCGGATCGATCCCGGCTACCGCGCGTAGGCGCGTGCTGCGCCGCGGCGCTTAGAACCGGTAGCCGAGGCCGGCCTGGATCACGTCGGTGTCGCGGTTGTAGCGCGTGACCACGCGGTTCCACGTCAGGCGCGTGAGCCAGCGGTCCGACAGGCGGTAGCTCGCGGAGATCGACACGATTCCGGACAGCCGGCCGTCGCCGGGCCCCGGCTGGCCGTCGCGATTGCGCTGGTTGACGGTGAAGTACGCGCCCGCGCCGGCCGCCAGCGTGACCTTGTCGTTCAGAAACGCGCGCGTGAGCCACAGTTGCGATGCGATCCCGTTGCGGCGGACCGCCTGCTTCGCGCCTTCGTACATCCACGTCGCGGTCCAGTCGACCGTGCGCGTGAGGCCGCGCCGGTATTCGAGACTGCCGCCGAGCGACGACGGCGAAGACCGGCTGTTCAGGATCGTTTCGCCGAGCATTGCGGTGATCTCGTTGTTCGTGACCTTGCGCGTGCGCGGTAGCGCGGTGTCGCGCGGACCCGGGGTGTCGGGCGCATCGAGCTGATAGCCGACGCCGAACATCACCGACGTCGTGTCGGGGCCGCTGAACACCTGCGCACGATTGAGCTGAAGCTGCGCAATCCAGCGATGCGACGTGTAGTACGCGGCGCGCACGCTCATCAGCACGCCCCAGCCGTGCGAGTTCGAGTAGCCGCGTCCGGCGGCGGCCGGCACGGTATCGAAGTAGCGATAGGGACCGACGCCGGCGGACACCACGAAGCGCCGATCGTCGAGCGGCACGCGGCCCCAGAACTGGATCGCCTGGCCGTCGCGGTGATGGTCCGGAATGTGGCCTTCGTTGTACCACGTGAAGCCGAGCGCTGTATGCGGGCTCAGTCCTTCCTGATAATCGAACGCCCACGCGTACGAGCGGTTGCCGGCACCCCATAGCGAGCCGGCGAACAGCGAGAATTCCTGCGCATCGGCAGGCGCGCCGTAGAGCGCGGCGACGGAACAGAGGCCTGCCAGCATCGGGCGGACACGGACAGATCGGTGCGGGAGGGACATCGGGAGGCGGGCCGGCACGGTTCTTTCAGGTCACGACGACAACGCGACATTGTCCCGCGCGACGCGCCGCATGTCGACGCGGCTTTGCACAACAGCCTATTACCGATCGTGACAACGATCGTCTGCGAGCGCGCGCACAGTATCGTTCCGGTCTTTGGTACGGCGGCCGTGCACGCGGCGTGCGCCGTGCGATTCGGCATACGTTTCAGGTCGCATGAAGCGGCTCGCTTCGCAGACGTCCGCGCGGCGACGCGACGACGAAAAAAAAACGCGGCCGGGCGGCCGCGTGAATACTCGCAGACTCCTTCGGACGAAGGAAACAAGCAACTGTGGACCGAAGTGTAGCGAAAGGCCGCATGCGGATTCAGGTGCGGCGCTGCAAAGGTCTGTTCCTCGTTGCGGCAGGCTCGCGCCGCGTCGCGTAGAGGCGGCTGCCGAATCGTCGGCAATCGACTACCATCACGAAGCGCCGCGGCCGCGCGGTGCGCAACGTCGTTCGAGGAGGTTCCATGCCGAAGCTGCGTTTGCTCCAGGTCGCGTTACTCGCGGGCGCGTTCGTCGCCGGCGGCGCGGCTGCCGAAACGGTGCGTCTGTCCGCCAATCTCCAGCCGTCGAGCGAGGTGCCGCCGACGACGAGCCACGGCTCGGGCACGGTCGACGCGCGCTACGACACGGTGTCCCATACGCTGCGCTGGACGGTCACGTACGCGAACCTCACGGGCCCCGCGACGGCCGCCCACTTTCATGGGCCGGCGCCGGTCGGGCAGAACGCGGGCGTGCAAGTGCCGATTCCGAAGGACGCGCTTGCGAGCCCGATCAAGGGTTCGGCCGAGCTCACCGACGCGCAGGTCACCGACCTGATGGGCGGCAAATGGTATTTCAACGTTCATACGAGCGCGCATCCGTCGGGCGAGATCCGCGGGCAGATGCTGCCGGCGAACTGAGCGCCGCCGTTTGATATAGAGCCTCCTGTCCAGCGACGCGCGAACGATCGCACGTACCATCGTCACACTACGATTGCGGAGTGTGTCCGATGAGTTGGCAAAGCAGAGTGGCGTGCTGGCTGTTGCGCTGGCAGTTCCGTCCCGAGACGCTGCGGCCGGTGCTCGACCCGGCCCGCGCGCGGCGCTTCACCGATCTGCGGATGCGGACGATCGTGCCGCGCCGTGCGCCGTCCGGCTATCGGCTGCGCGAATGCTACGGCGCCGGCGATGCACCGCTGCGCGGCGAATGGCTCGAGCGCACCGACGTGCCGGCCGGTCGCGCGACGGGGCCGACGCTGCTGTACTTCCATGGCGGCGGTTATTACTTCTGTTCGACGAAGACGCATCGCGCGCTCGTGTTCGGGCTGACGAAGCGGGCGCGCGTGCGTTCGTTCTCGCTCGACTATCGGCTCGCGCCCGAGAATCGCTTTCCGGCCGCGCTCGACGATGCGCTCGCCGCATACCGTCGGCTGGTTGCGCTCGGCACGCGGCCCGAGTCGATCGTGCTCGGCGGCGATTCGGCCGGCGGCGGCCTCGCGCTCGCGACGCTCGTCGCGCTGCGCGACGCAGGTGAACCGCTGCCGGCCGGCGCGATCCTGTTTTCGCCGTGGACCGATCTCGCGGGCAGCGGCGACACGCTGCGCACGCACGACGGCATCGACCCGATGTTCGCCGGTGCGGCGCTGCCGAAAGCCGCGAAGCTCTATCTCGGCGACACGCCCGCGACGCACCCGTACGCATCGCCGCTCTACGCGGATTTCTCGGGCTTGCCGCCGCTCTACATCCAGGTTGGCAGTACCGAGGTGCTGCTCGACGACTCGCGTCGCGTCGCCGACAAGGCGAGGGCCGCCGGCGTGCCGGTCGAGATCGAAATCTGGCCGGGCATGCCGCACGTGTGGCAGCTGTACACGCCGATGTTGCCGGAGTCGCGCGACGCGCTCGATCGCGCGGCCGCGTTCCTGCGCCGCGTGGCGGTCGAGCGCGCGGTTCAGCGCGTCGGCGAGCCGTCGATCGCCTGATAGGCGGCCTGCACGACCTCGGTGCCGTACTTGCGTTCGAGCCGGCGCACGGTGAAGTGGCCGTGCGCCATCTGCTGGAAGTGATCGATGAACAGCGTGTTGACGGTCGCGCCGAGCACCGCGCCGATCGCCGGCACCGATTTCGCCGCCATCTGCTCGGTCACCTGGACCGAGAAGCGCGACGCGACGGCCTGCACGAGCTTGAACACCGCCGCCGAGCTATGCGCGGCGAGCCCCTTCGTCGCGATGTCCTGCGACGCCTTCGAGATCGCCTGTGCGAGCGCGCCGCGCAGCACGAAGTAGCCGAGATCGGCGTCTTCGGCATCCTTGTCCGGATTGCCGCCCATCCCGAGCACCGCGAGGCACTGCAGCTGCGTATCGACGGACGTCAGATCCTCGCCCTCGCTGCGCGCAATGTCGCACACCGAGCGGAAGATCAGCGTGGTCGTCACCGGCAGTTCGACCGGCAGCGCGAGGAAGCCGAACGCGCCGCCCGCCGCGCCCGTCGTCGCGACCGCGAGCTTGTGCAGCAGGTTGCTCGGCTTGTCGGGCTCGGCGTCCGGCGCCGGCGGCTTGCCGAGCGTGCGCAGCGCGATGTTCAGACATTTGCGCAGCGCGAGCTGCGTCGCGTCGTTGATCTTGCCGGTCGCGAAATCCGGCAATTTGGCGATCATCTTCTCGACCGGCGCGCCGAGCACGCCGGTCAGCTTCATCGTCAGCGACGGGCTTTCCAGCACCTGTTTCGCGCGCCGCAGCGCGTCGCGATCCTGCGGTGAGAGCGGCGCCGCGTCGGGCGTGATTGAAATCGGTTCCATCATTCTCCTTGGCGGCCGGCGGAAAGGCGACCGTCGTCGGCCTAGGGTACTCCTGCGTGCTACAATTTCGAGATTGTTTGACCCGTCAAACGTTGCGCCAACAAAAAATGGCCGTCCATACTGCCGCCCACCATTCGAGCGGGCAAGTCCTGCCGTTTCGCGAGTCGCTGCTGGCGATGATCGGAATCTCGTTCGTCACGATGCTGGTCGCACTCGACCAGACGGTCGTCGGTACCGCGCTGCCGACCATCGTCGCCGAACTCAGAGGGTTCGACCTCTATGCGTGGGTCGCCACCTCGTATCTGCTCAGTTCCGTGATCACCGTGCCGATCTTCGGCCGCCTCGGCGACTACTACGGCCGCAAGCCGTTCGTCATCGCGTCGATCGTCGTGTTCACCGGCGCCTCCGTGCTGTGCGGCATGGCCAACGACATGCTCTACCTCGTGCTCGCGCGCGGGCTGCAGGGCATCGGCGGCGGGATGCTGGTCGGCACCGCGTTCGCGTGCATTCCGGACTTGTTTCCCGATTCCGTCGTGCGGCTGCGCTGGCAGGTGCTGATGAGCTCCGCATTCGGGATCGCGAACGCGGTCGGGCCGTCGCTCGGCGGCGTGCTGACGCAGACCTTCGGCTGGCGCTCGGTCTTCTACGTGAATCTGCCGGTCGGTCTGCTGTCGCTGGTCTTCGTGTGGCGCTACCTGCCGCATCTGCGCCAGGTCGAGCACGAGAGCAAGATGCGGCTCGACTGGCCCGGCGCACTGCTGATCGCGGCGTCGCTCGGCGCGCTGCAGCTGTTCGTCGAATGGCTGCCGAAATACGGAATCGCGAGCTGGGCGACGCTGCTGCTCGTCGTCGCGGTCGCGGCCGGTGTAGGCCTGTGGCATTGGGAAAAGCGCTGCGCGCAGCCGATTTTGCCGTTCGACATGTTCGCGAACCGTGCGTTGTCGGCGCTGTTCGTGCTCGCCATCCTCGCGGGCTTCGCGATGTTCTCGCTGCTGTTCTATGCGCCGCTGCTGTTCCAGGGCGGATTCGGGATGTCGCCGAAGGAGGCGGGGCTCGTGATCACGCCGCTCGTCGTGTTCATCACGATCGGCAGCATCATGAACGGGCGCGTCGTCACGCGCATCCGCCAGCCGAACGCGATGCTGCACGTCGGCTTCGTGCTGTTCGCGATCGCGTGCGCGGGCATCGTCGTCTCGACGCACACCACGCCGACGTGGGTGCTGATGGCGCTGATGGTGGCCGGCGGCATCGGCCTCGGTTTCGTGCTGCCGAACCTCACTGTATTCGCGCAGCAGACGGCCGGCCGCCAGCATCTCGGGATCGCGACCGCGCTGCTGCAGTCGCTGCGCATGGTCGGCGGGATGATCGGTACGGCGCTGACAGGCACGCTCGTCAACCAGATGTATTCGAGCGGCGTGCACGATGCGCTCGCCGCCGATCACGCGCTGCAGTGGCATGCGCGGCTCGCCGATCCGCAGATCCTGATCGATCGCGCCGCGCAGGGCGGGCTGGTCGCGGAACTGACGCGCGCCGGGCATAATGGCGCGCTGCTGCTGGAAGCCGCTCGCGAATCGCTCGTCGGTGCGATTCATCTGGGCGTCGCGATGGCGGCCGTCGTCGCCGTATATTCGGTGTGGCAGTGCCGCCGCGTGCCGCCCATCGCGTTGCGGCGCAAGATCGAGCCGCATGTCGCGGCCGATTGACCGATTGACCGGAAACGAATTCAGCGCATGGAAGAACAGGACCGCGTCGCGATCTTGCAGCAATTCGGACGCACGTATCGCGCGTTCATGACCGCATTCGAAACGCACGTCGGGCAGCCGATGCCGCGCTGGCGGATCATGGTCGCGCTGCATACGATGGGCGGCCATTCGTCGCAGAAGCGGCTCGTCGAAGTGCTGCGCATCGATCCGGGCGCGCTGACGCGTCAGCTGAAGTCGCTCGATGCGCTCGGCTGGATCGAGCGCGAAGCCGACGCGCGCGACAACCGCGTGACGAACGTGACGCTGACCGAGGCCGGCCGCGCGGCATTCGACGCGTGCCTGCCGCGCCGCAAGGCGTTTCTCGAGCGGACGATGGCGCAGGTGCCGGACGACGTGCTCAATGCGCTGTCGGGTGCGCTGGCCATGCTCGAGTCGAAGATCGCGGACGTCGGCTCGACGGTCGTGGAGCGCTGAACGCGCGCGTGCGGCGGCGACGCTGCCGCTACGGTCGACGGGCCCGCACGCCACGCCGGCAACCCGTCGCGCGCCGCCGCCGGCGGCGCTTTATTTCCTCGGATCTATCGGTTTGCGCGACCGCTTACAGCTCGATGCGCGTGCCGAGCAGCGCAAGGAACTGCGACAGCCAGGCCGGATGCGCCCGCCATGCGGGTGCGGTGACGAACGGCGCGTCGGTGACCGCCGCATCGACCGGAATGTCCGCATATTCGCCGCCGGCGAGCTTGACCTCGGGCGCGCAGGCCGGATAGGCCGAGATGCGCTTGCCGCGAATCACGTCGGCGGCCGCCAGCAGCTGCGCGGCGTGACAGATCGCGGCGATCGGCTTGCCGGCTTCGGCGAAGGCGCGCACGAGCGCAATCACGTTCGGATCGAGGCGCAGGTATTCCGGCGCGCGGCCGCCCGCGATCGCGAGCGCGTCGTAGCGCGACGCGTCGACGTCGTCGAACGTCGCATTCAGCGTGAACTGATGGCCGGGCTTCTCGGTGTAGGTCTGGTCGCCCTCGAAATCGTGGATCGCGGTCTTGACCTTGTCGCCGGCGCGCTTGCCCGGGCATACGGCGTCGACGTGATGGCCGACCGCCTGCAGCGCCTGGAACGGCACCATCGTTTCGTAGTCTTCGGCGAAATCGCCGGTCAGGAACAGGATCTTCTTCGCTGCCATGGCTTTCTCCATTGAAGAAACGTCGAGGCGCGCTCAAGCGGCCGCAAGCGGCCGCGAGGGCGAAAGCGCAGTGTACTCCGGCAGCTCGACGCGCGCGTGACAAGGGGGCGCGCGTCGGTACGCCGGGCGTCGCTACGCCGGGAGTCGATGCGTCGAGGGCCGTACGCCGGGCGTCGGTACGCCCCGCATCGCGGCGGGGCGCGTCGCGCGATGCGTCAGAAGAACGTTTCGATCACGCCCGTCACGCGGAATTGCGGATCGAGGACGAGCAACTGGCGCCACTTGTCGAAGGTCAGACACGGGTGCGAGATGTCGAACGCGACCATGTCGCCGACCTTCACGTCCGCGCCGGGCGGAATCTGCAGGTAGGCGTGCTGATCCATCATGCCCGTGACGGCCCAGCCTTCGCTCGCGGCGACGTCGCGCGGTGCGCTGTCGCGGCCAGGGCGGAAGTGGCGCGCCGGCTCGGGCAGCCCCGCGTCGAACGCGGCGTCGCGCTTGCCGAGCGCGACGATCGCGCGGTCGGGCTCCGGCACCGACTGCACGTATGCCCACAGCTGCAGCGCGGGAAGCAGCCCTTCGCCCATCTTGCGCGCGATCGGGTTGCGCGCGAACACGTCCGTCTGCGCCTTCTTGTAGATGCCGACGTCGTGCGTGAGGTAGCAGCCGGGCCGCAGCACGACTTCCGCGAAGCCTGCGTCGGAGGCCTTCGCGAATTCCTCGGCGACCACGTCGTACCACGCCGAGCCCGCGCCGGACAGGATCGCCGGCGTGCGCGCGAAGCGGCCGGCGGCCGCGAGCTCGCGCGTCAGCGCGACCGCGCCCTGCAGGAACGCGCGGATCTCGCCTTCCTCCTTCAGCACGCCTTCGTACAGTTCGATGCCGGCGAGCTTCAACGTATCGGGATAGCGCGCGAGCGCGTCGAGCACGGCCTTGCGCTGCGCGGCATCGCGTACGCCGGTGCGGCCGCCCGGCACGCCGAGCTCGAGCAGCACGTTCAGCGACTTGTTCGCGGCGCCGAAGAAGCGGCCGAGCTGATCGACGTTGTCGGCCGAATCGACGCAGCAGAAGAATTCGAAGTCGGGGTCGGACAACAGCGCCGCGATGATCGTCATGTTCTGGCGGCCGACCAGCTGGTTGGCGAGCAGCACGCGGCGCACGCCGCCGTGATAGGCGGCCTGCGTCTGGTGCGCGGTCGCGAGCGTGATGCCCCATGCGCCGGCGGCGAGCTGGCGACGGAACAGTTGCGGCGCCATCGTCGTCTTGCCGTGCGGCGCGAACTGCACGCCATACTGCTGGACAAACGCCTGCATCCAGTTCAGGTTGTGCTCGATGCGCTCCTCGTACAGCACCGCGGCCGGCAGGCTGATGTCTTCCGCAAGCAGATTCCATTCGAGGCGGCCGGCCTCGTCGAGCGGCACGCTCGCGCCCGGCAGGTTGCCGAGGCCCTTGCCGAAAGGATCGATCGTCGGTTCCTGATAGTTTGTAACTTTCATGTCATCCGGCTCCATCATCACTATGCATTGCACTGAAGTTGACAGTCAGATGGTACAGAAAGTAGCATCGGCGCGGTGATGTTATTTAGTAACATGAACCCTTATCCCCGTTTCCGCAGATGAATACGCGCGCTGTCCGTTCCGCGTCGCGCGCGGCCACGCCGGAATCGGCGTCGGTCGCGCAGCCCGTCCTCGACATCGTCGCGCGCATTGCCGAATGCGCGCCCGAGCTGCGCGATGCCGAGCGCAAGGTCGCCGAATTCATCCTCGCCGATCTCGCGCGCGCCGCGCATGCGAGCATCGGCGCGCTTGCGCGCGACACCGGCGTGAGCGTCGCGACGGTCACGCGCTTCGCGAAGGCGGTCGGCTGTCGCGACGTGCGCGAACTGAAGCTGCTCGTCGCGCAGGCGGCAGCCGTCGGCCGGCGCTTTCTCGTACCTGCCGAGCAGGTGCCAGCCGAAGAAGACGCGAACCCGGCGACGGTCGTCTACGACGAGATCCGCGTCGCGCTCGCGCACAACCACCAGTTGCTGCGCAACGCGTCGTTCGACGCCGCGGCCGACCGGCTCGTCGGCGCGAAGATGATCTACGTCTACGGGCAGGGCGGCGGCTCGACCGCGCTGGCCGACGAGCTGCGCTTTCGGCTCGTGCGTTTCGGGCGGCCGGTCGCGACGTATCAGGACAGCCTGCTGCAGCGGATGGTGTCGGCCACGTTGTCGCGCGACGCGGTCGTCGTCGCGCTGTCGGTGAGCGGCCGCGTGCCCGAGCTGCTCGAGAGCTGCCGGCTCGCGAAACGCTACGGCGCGACGCTGATTGCGATCACCGCGCCCGCGTCGCCGCTCGCGAAGCTGGCCGACCACCTGATTCCGGTCGTCGCCTTCGAGACCGATTTCATTTACAAGCCGTCGACGTCGCGCTACGCGATGATGATGGCGATCGACGTGCTCGTGACGGGGGTCGCGCTGCGGCTCGGCGATGCGGGCCGGGAATCGCTGCGCCGTATCAAGCATGCGCTCGACGCGCATCGCGGCGGCGGCGACCGTCAACCGGTAGGAGACTGACCATGCATTCGCATCCCGAAGCCGCCGATACGCTGATCGTCGGCGCGCAACTGTACGACGGGACCGGCGCGCCGCCCGTCACGCGCGACGTCGCGATCCGCAACGGCATGATCGCGGCGATCGGCAACCTGTCGAACTGGCTCGCGGAAACCGTCGTCGATGCGAACGGCCGTGCGCTCGCGCCGGGCTTCGTCGACGTTCACACGCACGACGACACGCACGTGATCCGCGCGCCGGAGATGCTGCCGAAGATTTCGCAGGGCGTGACGACCGTGATCGTCGGCAACTGCGGGATCAGCGCGTCGCCGGTGACGCTCGCGGGCGAGCCGCCCGATCCGATGAACCTGCTCGGCGATCGCGACGCGTTTCGCTATCCGACCTTCGCCGACTATGTCGCGGCCGTCAACGATGCACGGCCGGCGGTGAACGTCGCGGCGCTGATCGGGCATACGGCGCTGCGCAACAACCAGATGGACCGCCTCGATCGCGCGGCGACCGACACCGAGATTGCCGCGATGCGCACGCAGCTCGAGGAAGCGCTCGCGAACGGCGCGCTCGGATTGTCGTCGGGCCTCGCGTACGGCTCCGCGTTCGCCGCGCCGACCGAGGAAGTGATGGCGCTCGCCGAGCCGCTCGCGAATGCAGGCGCGCTGTACACGACGCACATGCGCACCGAGTTCGACGCGATCCTCGACGCGATGGACGAGGCCTACCAGGTCGGCCGCCATGCACGCGTGCCGGTCGTGATCTCGCATCTGAAATGCGCGGGCCCGTCGAACTGGGGGCGCAGCACCGAAGTGCTCGCGTCGCTCGAAGGCGCGCGCCGCTATCAGCCGGTCGGCTGCGACTGCTATCCGTACAGCCGCAGCTCGTCGACGCTCGACCTGAAGCAGGTGACGGGCGACATCGACATCACGATCACGTGGTCGGAGCCGCATCCGGAAGTCGCGGGCAAGCTGCTGAAGGCGATTGCTGCCGATTGGGGCGTCACCGAGCAGGAGGCCGCGCAGCGGATCCGCCCGGCGGGCGCCGTGTACCACAACATGTCCGAAGACGACGTGCGCCGGATCCTCTCGCATCCGGCGACGATGGTCGGCTCGGACGGGCTGCCGAACGATCCGCTGCCGCATCCGCGGCTGTGGGGCGCGTTCCCGCGCGTGCTCGGCCATTACGTGCGCGACACGAACCTGCTGCCGCTCGAGGAGGCGATCCGCAAGATGACGTCGCTGTCCGCGCGCCGCTTCGGGCTTGCGCGCCGCGGCGAGGTGCACGTCGGCTACCACGCGGATCTTGTGCTGTTCGATCCGGCGCGCGTGATCGACGCCGCGACGTTCGACAAGCCGCAACAGCCCGCGCACGGGATCGACGCGGTCTGGGTGAATGGCGTGCTGACCTATGAAAACGGCCGGCCGACCGGCGAACGCGCGGGCGGCTTCGTCGCGCGCGGAGAACGCGCGCAGGCGAGCGCGGATGCCGCGTTCTGAGCGCGGCGCGCGCATTTGCAACCGAAACGGAACTGAAATAGGAGTGAAACGATGAAGCGATATGGCGTAGGCGAGGCGAAGGGGACGGGCGGTCAGGTGATGCCGTTCGCGCGCGCGGTCGAGGCCGACGGCTGGCTGTACGTGTCGGGCCAGACGCCGATGGTGAACGGCGAAGTCGTCGAAGGCGGGATCGTCACGCAGTCGAAGCAGGCGATCGAGAACATGATCGCGATCCTGAAGGAAGCCGGCTACGGCCTCGAGCACGTCGTGCGCTGCGGCGTGTGGCTCGACGACGCGCGCGATTTCGCGTCGTTCAACAAGGTATTCATCTCGTACTTCGGCGAGCATCCGCCGGCACGCGCGTGCGTGCAGTCGAGCATGGTCATCGATTGCAAGGTCGAGGTCGACTGCATCGCGTACAAGGCGCCGGCGAAGTAAGGCGGCGGGCGGTTGTCGCAGTGAAATTTGTCGCGGTGAAATGAAAACAGCCCGGTCGATTCGACCGGGCTGTTTCGTTTGGCCCTTCACCGGCCCTTACTGCCGCGCCGTGCGCGCGTTGTCCGGCATCGGCTGGTTGTAGTTGGTCCGGAACGGATTGATGTCGAGCCCGCCGCGGCGCGTATACCGCGCATACACGGCCAGCTTCACCGGCTTGCAGCGATGCAGGATGTCGAGAAAGATCCGCTCGACGCACTGCTCGTGAAAGCCCGTGTGATTTCGAAACGAGATGATGTAGCGCAGCAGCCCCGCGTGGTCGATCTGCGGCCCGACGTAGTGAATCTGTACGCTGCCCCAGTCCGGCTGGCCGGTGACCGGGCAGTTCGACTTCAGCAGATCCGACACGAGCGTCTCTTCGACCGGCGCCTCGTCTTCCGCCGCCGACAGCAGCGACGGATCGGGTTCGTACACGTCGGCATCGAGATCGAGCCGGTCGAGCGACAAGCCGTCGAGCTCGTCCATCTCGAGCTTGCCGAAGTCGTGCGGCGACACGAGCTGCACCGACACGCTCGCGCCGCACGCGGCCGACACGTCGCGCTTGAGCACGTCGCGCACCGCGTCCACAGAGTCGAACTTCGACTGCGCGAACGAGCCGAGATAGAGCTTGAACGATTTCGACTCGACGATGTTCGGCGATTCGGCCGGCACGTAGAACGTCGCGACCGCGACCTGCGGCTTGCCGCGCGCGTTCAGCCACGACAGTTCGTATGCGTTCCAGATGTCGGTGCCGAAGAACGGCAGCGCGGACGTAATGCCGATCTGCTCGCGCGCGCCCGCACGCGGGATCGGAAACAGCAGCGACGCGTCGTACTGCGATGCGTAGACGGTCGCTTTGCCGAGCGGGGAATGTTCGGGATTCATGGCAGTGCCTTTACGACAGGAAGAGGCGATACGCCGGATTGGCGCTCTCTTCGACATACGGATAGCCGAGCGCCGCGAGGAAGCGTTCGAACTCGGCATGATCGGCCTGCGGCACCTGCAGCCCGACGAGGATCGAGCTGTAGTCCGCGCCCTGGTTGCGGTAGTGGAACAGGCTGATGTTCCAGTCCGGCGCCATCGACGACAGGAACTTCATCAGCGCGCCCGGCCGTTCGGGGAATTCGAAGCGGAACAGGCGCTCGTCGAGCGCGAGCGGCGAGCGGCCGCCGACCATGTAGCGGATATGCTCCTTCGACAGTTCGTCGTGCGTGAGGTCGGCCGTCTTGAAGCCGTGCGACTCGAAGTTCGCGGCAATGTCGGCCGATTCGCCGCGGCGACGGATCTGCACGCCGACGAAGATGTGCGCGGACTGCGCATCGGCGATCCGGTAGTTGAACTCGGTCACGTTGCGGTCGCCGACGAGCGAGCAGAAGCGCTTGAAGCTGCCGCGCTCCTCGGGAATCGTGACGGCGAACACGGCCTCGCGCGCCTCGCCGACCTCCGCGCGTTCGGCGACGAAGCGCATCCGGTCGAAGTTCATGTTCGCGCCCGACGTGACCGCGACGAGCGTCTGGTTCTCGATGCCTTCGCGTTCCGCATAGAGCTTCGCGCCGGCCACCGCGAGCGCGCCCGACGGCTCGAGCACGCTGCGCGTGTCCTGGAACACGTCCTTGATCGCCGCACAGAGCGCGTCGGTATCGACCGTCACGACGCCGTCGAGATATTCCTTGCAGAGCCGGAAAGTTTCCTCGCCGACGAGCTTCACCGCGGTGCCGTCCGCGAACAGGCCGACCTCGGCGAGCTCGACGCGCTTGCCGGCCTGCAGCGACTGCGCCATCGCGCACGAATCCTCGGCCTGCACGCCGATCACCTTGATCTCCGGACGCACGGCCTTCACGTACGCGGCGACGCCCGCCGCGAGCCCGCCGCCGCCGATCGGCACGAAGATCGCGTGGATCGGACCCTGGTGCTGGCGCAGGATCTCCATCGCGATCGTGCCCTGACCGGCGATCACGTACGGATCGTCGAACGGGTGCACGAACGTGAGGCCGCGTTCTTCCTGCACCTTGAGCGCGTGCGCGTACGCATCGCTGTACGATTCGCCGGCCTGGATCACTTCGACGCCCGGGCCGCCGTGCGCACGCACCGCGTCGACCTTCACCTGCGGCGTCGTGACGGGCACGACGATCACGGCCTTCACGCCCATCCGGGCCGCCGAGAATGCGACGCCCTGCGCGTGATTGCCGGCCGATGCGGTAATCACGCCGCGCGCGAGCGCATCGGCGGGAATGTGCGCCATCTTGTTGTATGCGCCGCGCAGCTTGAACGAGAACACCGGCTGGTTGTCCTCGCGCTTCAGGTACACGGGGTTGCGCAGTCGCGCGGACAGGTTGCGGGCCGGTTCGAGTTCGGTCTCGAACGCGACGTCGTAGACGCGCGCGGTCAGGATTTTCTTCAGGTAATCGTGGGAGGCCATGGATGCTCGCGTGCGGTGCGGAAGCGGACGGTAAAGGGTCAATGATAGCGCCAAGGGTTCGCCTGCACGCAAACGCGGCGCCGGGCGTGCCCGATCGGCGCGGGTGGGCCGCGCGGTTTTTCGGCCCGACCGTCGTTTTTACCGATTTAACCGGGCGGTTACCGACCGGCCGGGCGGCGAATGGGCGTGCGAAATCGCGGCGAGCCACGTCCGGCGCGGGTTGCCGCGATATCCCCACGCGCTGTCCGGCGTGCCACGCGTCGAGCGATCATGGGTTAGAATTCCGTTTTGAATCAAGGATCGGAAGATGCAGAGGCACCCTCGGATCGCCCCGTTGAAGCCGACGCCGCGCGCAGCTAGCCCCGCGGCGGAACGGCATGCGCGCCGCGCGCGATCGTGCTGATGGCTCCGAGTGCCGCCAGGCCCGGTCGATCCGGCACTGCGCATCTGCGCGGGCACCGGTCCGACGCAGGGTGCCGGCCCGGGGCGGCGAGTCCCGACCCGTTCCGGCCCGCAGCGAGATCGTCGCGCGCCTGGCAATAGAACAGATTTCCCCAAGATTGCGCCCACGCGCTTGCCGACGCCCGTGCACGGTGTATCGGCCCTCCGAGTCGTCCGAACATGAACGCACCACAAGTTTTCGATCCGCATGGCGCGGCCGCCGCCGTCGCCGCCGACCCCGCGCCCCGTCTGCGCGAGATTCCCTATAACTACACGTCGTTCTCGGATCGCGAGATCGTGATCCGCCTGCTCGGCGAAGAGGCGTGGGCGGTGCTCGACGAGCTGCGCGCGGAACGCCGCACCGGCCGCTCGGCGCGCATGCTCTACGAAGTGCTCGGCGACATCTGGGTCGTGCGCCGCAACCCGTACCTGCAGGACGACCTGCTCGACAATCCGAAGCGCCGCGCGCTGCTGATCGAGGCGCTGAACCACCGTCTGACCGAAATCGGCAAACGCCGCCGCGCCGATCTGACGGAGCATCACGACGAAGCGGGCCGCGAACGCGCGGCGCGCGTCGAGATGCTCGAAGCCGCCGCGCAGCGCGCCGTCGACGAATTTGCAGACGAATTCGACAAGATGGCCGACCTGCGCCGCCGCGCGACCAAGACGCTCGGCCGCTGCACGCAGAAGGACAACATCCGCTTCGACGGGCTTTCGCGCGTATCGCACGTGACCGACGCGACCGACTGGCGCGTCGAATATCCGTTCGTCGTGCTGACGCCCGACACCGAAGCCGAAATCGCCGGTCTCGTGAAGGCCTGCTTTGAGCTCGGCCTGACCGTGATTCCGCGCGGCGGCGGCACGGGCTATACGGGCGGCGCGGTGCCGCTCACGCCGTTTTCCGCGGTGATCAACACCGAGAAGCTCGAGCAGCTCGGCGCGGTCGAGCTCACCGAGCTGCCGGGCGTGCCGCACAAGGTGCCGACGATCTTCTCCGGCGCGGGCGTCGTCACGCGCCGCGTGACCGAGGCAGCCGAGGCGGCCGGCTATGTGTTCGCGGTCGATCCGACCTCGCTCGACGCATCGTGCATCGGCGGCAACGTCGCGATGAACGCGGGCGGCAAGAAGGCCGTGCTGTGGGGCACCGCGCTCGACAACCTCGCGTGGTGGCGGATGGTCGACCCGGACGGCAACTGGCTCGAAGTCACGCGTCTCGAGCACAACCAGGGCAAGATCCACGACATCGCGGTCGCGCGCTTCGAGCTGAAGTGGTTCGACGGCGCGTACGCGCCGGGCGAGAAGCTGCTGCGCACCGAGATGCTCGAGATCGAAGGCCGCCGCTTCCGCAAGGAGGGGCTCGGCAAGGACGTGACGGACAAGTTCCTCGCGGGTCTGCCGGGGGTGCAGAAGGAAGGCTGCGACGGGCTCATCACGTCCGCGCGCTGGGTCCTGCACAAGATGCCCGCGCATACGCGTACCGTCTGCCTCGAGTTCTTCGGCCAGGCGCGCGAGGCGATCCCGAGCATCGTCGAGATCAAGGACTACCTGTTCGAAACGTCGAAGCAGGGCGGCGCGATCCTCGCCGGCCTCGAACACCTCGACGAACGTTATCTGCGCGCGGTCGGCTATGCGACCAAGAGCAAGCGCAACGCGTTCCCGAAGATGGTGCTGATCGGCGACATCGTCGGCGACGATGCCGATGCAGTCGCGCACGCGACGTCCGAAGTGATCCGGATGGCGAACGGCAAGAGCGGCGAGGGCTTCGTCGCGGTCAGCGCGGAGGCGCGCAAGCGCTTCTGGCTCGACCGCAGCCGCACGGCCGCGATCGCGAAGCACACGAACGCGTTCAAGATCAACGAAGACGTCGTGATCCCGCTGAACCGGATGGGCGAGTACACCGACGGCATCGAGCGGATCAACATCGAGCTGTCGCTGAAGAACAAGCTGCAGCTCGTCGACGCGCTCGAAGCGTTCTTCCGCGGCGGCAATTTGCCGCTCGGCAAGACCGACGACGCGAACGAGATCCCGAGCGCGGAGCTGCTGGAAGACCGCGTGCAGCAGGCGCTCGAGCTGCTCAGGCGCGTGCGCGCGCGCTGGGAGTTCGTGCGCGACCGGCTCGACCAGCCGCTGCGCGAGGCGCAGCACTATCTCGTGCAGCTCGGCTACGAAGCGCTCGCGGAGAAATTCGCGGATCGCGCGGACGAACAGCCGGGCGCGACGCTGTTCCACGTCACGCAGGATCGTACGGTGCGCATCTCGTGGAAGCAGGAGATCCGCGCGGAGCTGCGCGCGATCTTCAACGGCGGCGCATTCAAGCCGATCCTCGACGAAGCGCAGGCGATCCACAAGCGCGTGCTGCGCGGCCGCGTGTTCGTCGCGCTGCACATGCACGCGGGCGACGGCAACGTCCACACCAACATCCCGGTCAACTCCGACAACTACGAGATGCTGCAGGACGCGCACGCCGCGGTCGCGCGCATCATGACGCTCGCGCGTTCGCTCGACGGCGTGATTTCCGGCGAGCACGGCATCGGCATCACGAAGCTCGAGTTCCTGACCGACGACGAGATCGCCGAATTCCGCGCCTACAAGCAGCGCGTCGATCCGAACGGCCGCTTCAACAAGGGCAAGCTGCTCGACGGCGCCGACCTGCGCAACGCCTATACGCCGAGCTTCGGGCTGATGGGCTACGAGTCGCTGATCATGCAGCAGTCGGACATCGGCGCGATCGCCGATTCGGTGAAGGACTGCCTGCGCTGCGGCAAGTGCAAGCCGGTGTGCGCGACGCACGTGCCGCGCGCGAACCTGCTGTACAGCCCGCGCAACAAGATCCTCGCGACCTCGCTGCTCGTCGAGGCGTTCCTGTACGAAGAGCAGACGCGCCGCGGAGTGTCGATCAAGCACTGGGACGAGTTCAACGACGTGGCCGATCACTGCACGGTCTGCCACAAGTGCGCGACGCCGTGCCCGGTGAAGATCGACTTCGGCGACGTCACGATGAACATGCGCAATCTGCTGCGCAAGATGGGCAAGAAGAAGTTCAACCCGGGCCAAGCTGCGGGCATGTTCTTCCTGAACGCGACGAATCCGCAGACGATCAACGCCGCGCGCACCGTGATGATGGGCGTCGGCTACAAGGTGCAGCGCTTCGCGAACGACATGCTGAAGAAGGTCGTGACGAAACAGACGCAGCATCCGCCCGCGACGACCGGCAAGCCGCCCGCGGTCGAGCAGGTGATCCACTTCGTCAACAAGAAGATGCCGGGCAACCTGCCGAAGAAGACGGCGCGCGCACTGCTCGACATCGAAGACAACAAGATCGTGCCGATCATCCGCAACCCGAAGACGACGACCGTCGATTCGGAAGCGGTGTTCTACTTCCCGGGCTGCGGCTCCGAGCGCCTGTTCTCGCAGGTCGGTCTCGCGACGCAGGCGATGCTGTGGGAAGCCGGCGTGCAGACGGTGCTGCCGCCGGGCTACCTGTGCTGCGGCTATCCGCAGCGCGGCGCGGGTCAGTACGACAAGGCCGAGAAGATCGTCACCGACAACCGCGTGCTGTTCCACCGCGTCGCGAACACGCTGAACTACCTCGACATCAAGACGGTGGTCGTGTCGTGCGGCACCTGCTACGACCAGCTCGCAGGCTATGAATTCGACAAGATCTTCCCGGGCTGCCGCATCATCGACATCCACGAGTTCCTGCTCGAGAAGGGCATGAAGCTCGACGGCGTGACGGGCACGCGCTACATGTACCACGATCCGTGCCACACGCCGATCAAGACGATGGACCCGGTGAAGCTCGTCAACGAGCTGATGGGCTCGGAGAAAGACGGCTACAAGATCGAGAAGAACGACCGCTGCTGCGGCGAGTCGGGCACGCTGGCGGTTACGCGCCCCGACGTGTCGACGCAGGTCCGCTTCCGCAAGGAAGAGGAAATCCGCAAGGGCGCCGCGAAGCTGCGCAGCATTCCGGTCGTCGCGAGCGCGGCGGAACCGGCGGCGGCCGCCGTCGCCGCGCCGGCGAACGGCCCGGACGTGAAGATCCTGACGAGCTGCCCGTCCTGCCTGCAGGGGCTGTCGCGCTACAGCGAGGACGCAAACCTCGAAGCCGATTACATCGTCGTCGAGATCGCGCGCCAGGTGCTCGGCGAGAACTGGATGGTCGACTATGTCGCACGCGCGAACAATGGCGGGATCGAGCGCGTACTGGTCTAATGCGGGGATGACGACCGCCCGACCGGGCTTGGGATGAGCGGGCGCCGGCACGATCGTGCCGGCGTTCGCCCACATGGGAGCGACGATGGAATGCGTGTTTTGCCGTGAAGACGGCGGCGAAGTGCTGTGGCAGGACGAGCGGCTGCGCGTCGTCCTCGCGACGGGCGAGCACGACTACCCGGGCTTCTGCCGGGTGATCTGGGGCGCGCACGTCGCCGAGTTCTCGGATCTCGGCGACGACGAGCGGGCACATCTGATGCGCGTGGTCTACGCGGTCGAGCGCGCGGTGCGCCGCGTGATGCAGCCGAACAAGGTGAATCTCGCGAGCCTCGGCAACATGGTCCCGCACGTGCACTGGCACGTGATCCCGCGCTTCTCGAACGACGCGCACTATCCGCAGCCGGTCTGGGCGCCGCGCCAGCGCAGCGTGTCCGAGGCGCTGCTGCGCACGCGCGCGGCGCAGGCGTCGCTGCTGCACAATGCGGTGCGCGAGGAAATCCAACGAACGAACGATCCGAGGCAACCATGAGCGGTTTGACTTCCACGACGCCGATTCCGTCCGGCGTCGTCGTACACGCGGTGTCGCGTGTGCTCGAATTGCAGTACCCGAACGGAGAGAGCTACCGGATCCCGTTCGAGCTGATGCGCGTCTATTCGCCGTCGGCCGAGGTGCGCGGCCACGGGCCCGGCCAGGAGACGCTGCAGACGGGCAAGCGCGAGGTGACGATCACCGCGCTGGAGGGCGTGGGCAACTACGCGCTGCAGCCGACCTTCTCCGACGGCCATTCGACCGGCATCTATTCCTGGGATCTGCTGTACGAACTGGCGACGCAGCAGGATGCGCTGTGGCGCGACTATTTCGACAAACTGAAGGCGGCGGGCATCGATCGCGATGCGCCGATGCCGGCGGCGAGCGCGCCGCACGGCCACTGCCACTGAAATCGACGGCGCCCGTTCGGCGCCGTCTTGCCATTTACTGAGGATCAACGCGATGAGCAAAACCCACTTCGGCTTCGAAACCGTCGAGGAAACCGATAAAGCGAAGAAAGTGGCGGGCGTGTTCCATTCGGTCGCGAACAACTACGACCTGATGAACGATCTGATGTCGGCCGGCATGCACCGCGCGTGGAAGGCGTTCACGATCGCGCAGGCGAACGTGCGGCCCGGCTACAAGGTGCTCGACATCGCGGCCGGCACCGGCGACCTGACGAAGGCGTTCGCGAAGGCGGCCGGCCCGACGGGCGAAGTCTGGCACACGGACATCAACGAATCGATGCTGCGCGTCGGCCGCGACCGGCTGCTCGACAAGGGCATCGTGACGCCGTCGCTGCTTTGCGACGCGGAGAAAATTCCCTTTCCGGACAACTACTTCGACGTCGTCACGGTCGCGTTCGGGCTGCGCAACATGACGCACAAGGACGTCGCGCTGGCCGAGATGCGCCGCGTCGCGAAGCCGGGCGGCCGCGTGATGGTGCTGGAATTCTCGAAAGTGTGGGAGCCGCTGAAAAAAGCGTACGATTTGTATTCTTTCAAAGTATTACCGTGGCTTGGCGACAAGTTCGCGAAAGATGCCGACAGTTACAGGTATCTTGCCGAATCTATCCGGATGCACCCGGATCAGGACACGCTGAAGACGATGATGGAACAAGCGGGCCTCGATGCCGTCAAATATTACAATTTGTCAGGTGGCGTGGTAGCTTTACACCTCGGAACCAAGTACTAAGGGGTTCTTTCCATACATTTGCCTTACATCTGGAGAAGCTGATGTCCGAATCGCGATCGTTGTTCAACCGTAGCAAGCCGTCGAAGCCGTGGGCTCGACGGGTCGGCACGCTGCTGATGGTCGGCCTGCTCACGGCAGGCACGTTCGCATCGCTCGATGCGGAAGCGAAGCGCATGGGCGGCGGGCGCAGCTTCGGGCGCCAGAACTCCACCGTCACGCAGCGGCAGGCCACGCCGCCCGCGCAGCAGCCGATGCAGCAGGCCGCACCGGCGCAGGCGCAGCGCGCGAACCCGGCGGCGCCGGCGCCGGCCGCGCAGCCGAACCGCTCGCGCTGGCTCGGGCCGATCGCCGGCCTCGCGGCCGGTCTCGGCATCGCGGCGCTGCTGTCGCACTTCGGCCTCGGCGAGGCGTTCGCCGGGATGATGTCGAACCTCATCGTGATCGCCCTGCTCGCGATGATCGGCATTTGGCTGGTCCGCAAGTTCATGAATCGCCGTCGTCCGCAGGAGCCGGCGTACTCGGTCGGCAGCGCGCCGTCGTCGTCGGGCGGCTACGCGCAGAGCCCGTCGTTCCAGCCGGGCAGCACGAGCCAGTATTCGGGTAGCGGCAGCAACTATGCGAACGAAGCGCAGCGCGTGTTCAACGGCGGCGCGCCGGCCGCGGGCGCAGCGGCGGCCGCGCCGGTCCAGGTGCCGGCCGGCTTCGATACCGATGCGTTCCTGCGCAGCGCGAAGGTCTCGTTCGTGCGGCTGCAGGCCGCGTGGGACCAGGGCAACCTGGCCGACATCCGCGAGTTCACGACGCCCGAGATGTTCGCCGAGATCAAGATCGACCTCGACTCGCGCGGCAACGAGCCGAACCAGACCGACGTCGTGCAGCTCGATGCCGAACTGGTCGCGCTCGAGGATCGCGGTATCGAGCAGTCGGCAAGCGTGCGCTTCCACGGGCTGATCCGCGAGTCGGCGAACGCCGCGGCCGAGCCGTTCGACGAGGTGTGGAACCTCTCGAAGTCGGGCGGTCAGGGCTGGTTGCTCGCGGGCATTCAGCAACTGAACGCGCACTGAGCGCCGGCGGCGGTCGCGCTGCGACCGCTTGCCGCCGAGGCGTGCGGTCGGGCGCGGTCTGCCGACGATCCGACGTTACAATAGGAACCCGCGCGGGCGCCCGGCCTGCGCGGGTTTTTTCTTTCCCAGCCGATGACCTTTGCTGCCAAGCCTTTTGCTGCTGCCGTCAATCACCTGCTCGCACGCGAATCGTGGGCGCGCGATCGCCTGATTCCCTATGCGGGCAAGACCGCCCGTCTCGACGTGCCGCCCGTCACGCTTGTGCTGCTCGTGCAGCCGGACGGTTATCTGTCGGCGGTCGACGAGCACGATGCGCGACAGGTCGACGTATCGATCGCGCTGGCCGGCGACACGGTCGCCGCGTTCCTTCAGGGCGGCCAGGCGGCCGTGATGAAGCACGTGAAGATCGACGGCGACGCGGAGTTCGCGACGCAGATCGCCAAACTGGCCGAGCATCTGCGCTGGGAGCCGGAAGAAGATCTCGCAAAGCTGGTCGGCGATGCCGCGGCGCACCGGATCGCGACGATCGTGCGCGACGCCGGCGCGCGCGCGCGCCGTACCGGCCGCAACGTGCTCGACTCGATCGCCGAGTACTGGCTTGACGAGAACCCGCAAGTCGTCCGGCGCGCGTCGCTCGGGGGATTCGACGCCGAACTGGCGCGCGCACGCGACGCGCTCGCACGTGTGGAGAAGCGGGTCGAGCGACTCGAACAAAAAATCGGCGCGCGCACGGGTTCCGGCCCGCGCGGCGCGCACTGAGGGCCGCAGCGCATGCGCATTTTCCGTTTCATCAAGATTGTCTATACCGTCATCCGCTTCGGGCTCGACGAGGTCATGCTGTCCCGGATCGACGACCGCCGCGTGAAACTGCTGCTGCGGATCACGACGATCGGCCGCCGCTATTCGGATCCGCCCGCCGTGCGGCTGCGTCATGCGCTCGAAAGCCTCGGTCCGATTTTCGTGAAGTTCGGCCAGGTGCTGTCGACGCGGCGCGATCTGCTGTCGGTCGACTTCGCGAACGAGCTCGCGAAACTGCAGGATCAGGTGCCGCCGTTCGATTCGTCGGTCGCGATCGCGATCATCGAGAAGTCGCTCGGCGCGCCGGTCGACGAGCTGTTCGACGAATTCGAGCGCGAGCCCGTCGCGAGCGCGTCGATCGCGCAGGTGCACTTCGCGAAACTGAAGCAGGGCGTGCACGCCGGCAAGGCCGTGGCGGTCAAGGTGCTGCGTCCGAACATGCTGCCGGTGATCGATTCGGATCTCGCGCTGATGCGCGACATTGCGACGTGGACCGAGCGGATGTGGGCCGACGGACGCCGGCTGAAGCCGCGCGAGGTCGTGGCCGAATTCGACAAGTATCTGCACGACGAGCTCGACCTGATGCGCGAGGCCGCGAACGGCAGCCAGCTGCGCCGCAACTTCGCGGGCCTCGATCTGCTGCTCGTGCCGGAAATGTTCTGGGATTTCTCGACGTCGCACGTGCTCGTGATGGAGCGCATGTCGGGCGTGCCGATCAGCCAGGTCGAGACGCTGCGCGCGGCGGGCGTCGACATCAAGAAGCTTGCGCGCGAAGGCGTCGAGATTTTCTTCACGCAGGTGTTCCGCGACGGCTTCTTCCATGCGGACATGCATCCCGGCAACATTCAGGTGAGCCTCGATCCGAACACGTTCGGCCGCTATATCGCGCTCGACTTCGGGATCGTCGGCGCGTTGTCCGACTTCGACAAGAACTATCTCGCGCAGAACTTCCTCGCGTTCTTCAAGCGCGACTATCACCGCGTCGCGACGCTGCACCTCGAGTCCGGCTGGGTGCCGCCCGAAACGCGCGTCGAGGAACTCGAAAGCGCGATCCGCGCTGTCTGCGAGCCGTATTTCGACCGTGCGCTGAAGGACATTTCGCTCGGCCAGGTGCTGATGCGGCTGTTCTCGACGTCGCGCCGCTTCAACGTCGAAATCCAGCCGCAGCTCGTGCTGCTGCAGAAGACGATGCTGAACGTCGAAGGGCTCGGCCGTTCGCTCGACCCCGAGCTCGATCTGTGGAAAACGGCGAAGCCGTACCTGGAGCGCTGGATGACCGAGCAGATCGGTCTGCGCGGCTGGTACGAGCGCTTCAAGGTCGAAGCGCCGCAGTGGAGCAAGACGATGCCGCAACTGCCGCGCCTCATTCACCACGCGCTCGCGGCCCGGCACGATGCGCCGCGCGCGGCCAGCGAAGACCTGATGCGGCAGATCCTGATCGAGCAGAAGCGGACCAACCGGCTGCTGCAGGCGCTGCTGATCTTCGGTCTGGCGGTCGGCGTCGGCGCGCTCGTCGCCCGCGTGCTGCTCGCGCTCGCGCTCGCGTACGGCGCGTGACCGGCAGGAGCGACGCGATGTCCGATCCGAAACACGCTGCCGCGCCGGCTGCCGCCTCGTTCGAAACGCGCGATCCGGGCGACGCATCGTTCTGGGACGAGCGTTTCGCGCGCGGGATGACGCCGTGGGAATTCGGCGGCGTGCCGGCCGGCTTTCGCGCATTCGCAAGCGCGCGGCCGCCGTGCGCGGTGCTGATTCCGGGCTGCGGCAGCGCGCGCGAAGCCGAATGGCTCGCGCAGGCCGGCTGGCCGGTGCGCGCGATCGATTTCTCCGCGCAGGCAGTGGCCGCTGCGAAGGCGCAGCTTGGCGCACATGCGGACGTCGTCGAGCAGGCCGATTTCTTCGCGTACCGGCCGCCGTTCGACGTCCAGTGGATCTACGAGCGCGCGTTCCTGTGCGCGTTGCCGCCCGCGCGTCGCGCCGACTATGCGGCGACGATGGCCGCGCTGCTGCCCGCGCAAGGACTGCTCGCCGGCTACTTTTTCGTGGCCGACAAGCGGAAGGGCCCGCCGTTCGGCATCGCGCGCGGCGAACTGGACGCGTTGCTCGGCGTGCATTTCGAGCTGATCGACGACGCGCCGGTGAGCGATTCGCTGCCGGTCTTCGAAGGGCACGAGCGCTGGCTCGCATGGCGCCGCCGCTGACGCGCATGCGTCGTGGCGGTTGCCGGAGCGCGCCGGGGTTTCGGCTATAATTCAAGGTTTTGCAAGCCGTTTCCAGTTTCTGCGGGAAAAATATCATGCCGATCTACGCCTATCGATGCGAAGCGTGCGGTTTCGCGAAGGACGTGCTCCAGAAGATGAGCGACGCGCCGCTGTCGCAGTGTCCGGAATGCGGGAAGGATGCTTTCCGCAAGCAGGTGACCGCCGCGGGCTTCCAGCTGAAGGGCTCGGGCTGGTATGTCACCGATTTTCGCGGCGGCTCGGGCGGCGCCAGCGCGCCGGCGACGGCCGCTTCGTCGGGCGACGCGGCGCCGGCCGCACCCGCTGCGGCCGCGCCGGCCGCCGAAAGCACGACGACGAGCGCCGCCGCCCCGGCCGCGGCGCCCGCCGCCGGCAGTTGACCGCCGCGGCCCGGCCGGGCCGCGCTCACTCCGCGCCGCCGGCGCGGTTCATTGACGGCAGATGATGAAAAAGACGACCCTGAAATCGGTGTTTCTGACCGGCCTGCTGGTTCTCGTCCCGCTCGCGATTACGCTGTGGGTGCTCGGCCTCATCATCGGCACGATGGACCAGACGCTGCTGCTGCTGCCGGAATCGTGGCAGCCCGAGCGCATGCTCGGCTTCCACCTGCCGGGGATCGGCGCGGTGCTGACGCTCGCGTTCGTGTTCGTCGTCGGGCTCGCGACGCAGAACTTCATCGGCCAGAAGCTCGTCACGTGGTGGAACGCCGTCGTGCGGCACATCCCGGTGGTCGGGCCGATCTACACGAGCGTCAAGCAGGTGTCGGACACGCTGCTGTCGAGCAGCGGCAACGCATTCCGCAAGGCGCTCTTGATCGAATACCCGCGCCGCGGCTCATATACGATCGCGTTTCTGACCGGCACGCCCGGCGGCGACGTGGTCAACCATCTGACGGAAGAGTACGTGAGCGTGTACGTGCCAACGACGCCGAACCCGACGTCGGGCTTCTTCCTGATGCTGCCGAAGAGCGAAGTCATCGAACTCGACATGTCGGTCGATGCCGCGCTCAAGTACATCGTCTCGATGGGGGTCGTGGCGCCGCCGGCGCCGGTTCCGGTGCCCGCCCGCCGTCCCGTCGAGCCGCCGCTGTAAGCCAAGAATCATCGCCCGGGCCGCGCGTTGCGGCGCCCGTTGATCAAACCGAACGAAAGCAAACATCATGTCGATGCGTACTGAATACTGCGGTCTCGTGACCGAACACCTGCTGGGCCAAACCGTGTCGCTGTGCGGCTGGGTGCAGCGCCGCCGCGATCACGGCGGTGTGATCTTCATCGACCTGCGCGATCGTGAAGGCCTGGTGCAGGTCGTGTGCGACCCGGATCGCGCCGAGATGTTCGCGACCGCCGAAGGCGTGCGCAACGAATTCTGCGTGCAGGTGAAGGGCCTCGTGCGCAACCGTCCGGAAGGCACGGTGAACGCGGGCCTGAAGAGCGGCAAGATCGAGGTGCTCTGCCACGAGCTGAACGTGCTGAACCCGTCGATCACGCCGCCGTTCCAGCTCGACGACGACAACCTGTCGGAAACGACGCGCCTCACGCACCGCGTGCTCGACCTGCGCCGCCCGCAGATGCAGCACAACCTGCGCCTGCGCTACCGCGTCGCGATCGAAGCGCGCAAGTACCTCGACGAGCAGGGCTTCATCGACATCGAGACGCCGATGCTGACGAAGAGCACGCCGGAAGGCGCGCGCGACTACCTCGTGCCGTCGCGCGTGAACGCAGGCCAGTTCTTCGCGCTGCCGCAGTCGCCGCAGCTGTTCAAGCAGCTGCTGATGGTCGCGAACTTCGACCGCTACTACCAGATCACGAAGTGCTTCCGTGACGAAGACCTGCGCGCCGATCGCCAGCCGGAATTCACGCAGATCGACTGCGAGACGTCGTTCCTTGGCGAGCAGGAGATCCGCGACCTGTTCGAGGACATGATCCGTCACATCTTCAAGACGACGATCGACGTCGAGCTCGATGCGAAATTCCCGGTGATGCCGTACTCGGAAGCGATGGCGCGCTTCGGCTCCGACAAGCCCGACCTGCGCGTGAAGCTCGAGTTCACCGAGCTGACCGATGCGATGAAGGACGTCGACTTCAAGGTGTTCAGCACGCCGGCCAACGCGAAGGACGGCCGCGTCGCGGCGCTGCGCGTGCCGAAGGGCGCCGAGCTGTCGCGCGGCGATATCGACGGCTACACGGAATTCGTGCGCATCTACGGCGCGAAGGGTCTCGCGTGGATCAAGGTCAACGAGAAGGCGAAGGGGCGCGACGGCCTGCAGAGCCCGATCGTCAAGAACCTGCACGACGCGTCGATCGCCGCGATCCTCGAGCGCACGGGCGCGGAAGACGGCGACATCATCTTCTTCGCGGCCGATCGCGCGAAGGTCGTCAACGACAGCCTCGGCGCGCTGCGCCTGAAGATCGGTCATTCGGAGTTCGGCAAGGCGAACGGCCTCGTCGAGGCGGGCTGGAAGCCGCTGTGGGTCGTCGACTTCCCGATGTTCGAATACGACGACGAAGACGCACGCTACGTGGCCGCGCACCACCCGTTCACGAGCCCGAAGGACGAGCACCTCGAGTATCTCGAGAGCGATCCGGGGCGCTGCCTCGCGAAGGCATACGACATGGTGCTGAACGGCTGGGAAATCGGCGGCGGCTCGGTGCGTATCCACCGCGAGGACGTGCAGAGCAAGGTGTTCCGCGCGCTGAAGATCGGCGCGGAAGAAGCGCAGGCGAAGTTCGGCTTCCTGCTGGACGCGCTGCAATACGGCGCGCCGCCGCACGGCGGGATCGCGTTCGGTCTCGACCGTATCGTCACGATGATGGCCGGCGCCGATTCGATCCGCGACGTGATCGCGTTCCCGAAGACGCAGCGTGCGCAGGATCTGCTCACGCAGGCGCCGAGCCCGGTCGACGAGCGTCAGCTGCGCGAACTGCATATCCGTCTGCGTCAGCCGGAGCAGCCGGCGTCGTAATGCGCGAGCTGCATCGCGGCGTGTGCGGCCACGCGCACGCTCTCTGAAGAAAAAGGCGCCATCGTGCGCCTTTTTCGTTTTTTGCGGTACAGTCGCAGCACCTGCTGCGTGCTCGGCGACGATGCTCGGCCGACGCGCGGCCGCCTCGCGCCGTATGAAACAAAGATGACGAAGCCGCCGAAAATTCCCGAATCCGTTCTCGTCGTGATCTACACGCCCGAACTCGACGTGCTGGTGATCAAACGTGCCGATCAGCCCGATTTCTGGCAATCGGTGACCGGGTCGAAGGACACGCTCGACGAGCCGCTCGCCGTCACGGCCGCGCGCGAGGTCGCGGAAGAGACGGGCATCGTGATCGGCGCGGCCGACGTGCCGGCCGCCGCGCTCGTCGACTGGCAGCACCGGATCGAATACACCATCTATCCGCAATACCTGCACCGCTATGCGCCGGGCGTCACGCGCAACACCGAGCACTGGTTCGGGCTTTGCGTACCGCGCCGCGTCGACGTCACGCTGTCGCCGCGCGAGCACGTCGACTATGCGTGGCTGCCGTATCGCGACGCGGCGGCGCGCTGCTTCTCGCCGTCGAACGCCGACGCGATCCTGCAGCTTCCGGTGCGCGCGTCGCTCGTGCACCTGCCGCACGGCTCGTCCGCATGAATGCGGAAACCCGCAAGCGCTTCGCGCAGTTGCGGCAGATGTTCCTGCAGGAGCGCGGCTCCGCGTCGCGGCTCGCGTTCACGACCGGCAACACGGTGCGCTTGTGCGAAGGCGGCGGCGAGTTCTTCCGCGCGCTGATCGACCGCATCGACGCCGCGCGCGAGCAGGTCATGCTCGAAACCTACATCTTCTGCGACGACGCGGCCGGCCGGCCGGTGTCCGACGCGCTGATCCGCGCCGCGCTGCGTGGCGTGCGCGTGCGCGTGATCACCGACGGCGTCGGCACCGCGCGCCTGCCGCTGTTCGACGCGTGGACCGAGGCCGGCATCGAGCACTGCATCTACAACCGCTATCTGTTCGGCCGCTTCGGCTTTTCGCGCACGCATCGCAAGCTCGCGGTAATCGACCGGTCGGCCGCGTTCTGCGGCGGCATCAACATCGTCGACGATTACGAGCAGAACGGCGCGCCGCTGCAGTATCCGCGCTGGGACTTCGCGCTCGAGCTCGCGGGGCCGGCCGTCGCCGACGTACGCGCGGCATTCGAGCTGCAGTGGCACCGCATCCAGTTCGGCCACAAGCCGTACGCGCAGTACGCGGCCGGGCTGCACGGCGGCGAGCCGTTCCCCGAGATGTTCCGGCGCTGGATTCGCAGCCACCGCTGGATCAAGGCCGGCGCGCTGCGCGTCGTGACCGAGCCGAGCGTCGCGTTTGTCGCGCGCGACAACGTCGTGAACCGGCGCACGATCGAGAAGGCGTATCTCGCGGCGATCGGCCGCGCGCGCCATCAGATCCGGCTCGCGAATCCGTATTTCATGCCGGGCCGCAAGCTGCGCCGCGCGCTGACGGGCGCCGCCCGGCGCGGCGTCGACGTCCGGATTCTGGTCGGCCGCAAGGAATTCGCGGCGCTCGACACGGCCGTACCGTTCCTCTACCGCGCGCTGCTGCGCGCCGGCGTGCGCGTCGCCGAATACGACAAGACGATCCTGCACGGCAAGGTGGCGGTGATCGACGACAACTGGGCGACGGTCGGCTCGTCGAATCTGGACGCGCTGAGCCTGATGCTGAACAATGAGGCCAACGTGGTGCTCGTGCGCTACGACGCGGTCACGAACGAGCTGCGCGATGCGATCGAGGCGGCATTCGCGGACGGCCGCGAGATCGATCCCGCCTGGTACGCGGCGCGGCCGCTCGGCGAACGCTTGCTGAGCTGGCTCGCCTATACGACCTACCGGATCGTCATGAAGGCGCTGACGGTAGGCGGTTACGACTAAGCGAGAGCGGCGCGGTGTCGGCGCCGGACCGCGCCGGGCGGCCGCGCAGCACGCGTCGTGCACGGGCGCATACCATTTCAAAACGTCCGCACGTTCGTGCGGAAAAGCCGCTCCGGCGCCGCCGGAATCGCGCAAAATAGCGGCTCGGTTAGACACCGGTTTCTAATAATTTCCTTGTTTCCGCGGGCGGTCGCACTCAATAATAGTACGGCCGTTCGATTTTATTTGAACCCCGAACGGTTACTGAAAAAGCTATGCGAAAAGGCGAACAGACGCGTGCCGCGATACTCGAAGCTGCTTTGGATCTTGCCAGCCGTGACGGGCTGGAAGGGCTGACGATCGGCCTGCTGGCCGAGCGCATGCAGATGAGCAAGAGCGGCGTGTTTGCGCACTTCGGATCGCGCGAGGACCTGCAGGTCGAGGTCGTGCGCGAGTATCACCATCGTTTCGAGAACGAGGTGTTCTTTCCGAGCCTGCGCGAACCGCGCGGTCTGCCGCGTCTGCGGGCGATGCTGGCGCGCTGGATCGAGAAGCGCATCCAGGAGGTGACGACGGGATGCATCTACATCAGCGGCGCCGTCGAATACGACGACCGGCCGGACAGCCCCGTGCGCGAGCAGTTGATCGCGAGCGTGACGGCCTGGCGTGCCGCGTTGCTGCGTGCCATTTCGCAGGCGAAGGAAGAAGGTCATCTGCGTGCGGATTCCGATCCGGACCTGATGCTCTTCGAGTTGTACAGCTTCACGCTCGGCCTGCATCACGACGCGCGCTTCCTGCATTTGCCGGACGCGGTGCGCCTCACGTGGGCCGCGCTGGAAAAGACGATCGTTTCGTATCAGAGCGAGAGTCGCTAGCGGCGCGCGATCCGCCCGCCCGGCGCTCGAGCCGTTTGCCCACATTTGGAGAGAGTCATGGGACAGTACGCCGCGCCGCTGCGCGACATGCAATTCGTGTTGCACGAGCTTCTGAACGTCGAGGCCGAGCTCAAGCAGATGCCCAAGCATGCGGATCTCGATGCCGACACGATCAACCAGGTCCTCGAAGAGGCGGGCAAGTTCTGCGCCGAGGTGCTGTTCCCGCTGAACCAGGTCGGCGACCGTGAGGGCTGCAAGTACGTCGGCGACGGCGTCGTGACGACGCCGACCGGCTTCAAGGAAGCCTATCGCCAGTACGTCGAGGCCGGCTGGCCGGCGCTCGGCTGCGACCCCGAGTACGGCGGCCAGGGGCTGCCCGCGTTCGTGAATAACGCGCTGTACGAAATGCTGAACTCGGCGAACCAGGCATGGACGATGTATCCGGGCCTGTCGCACGGCGCATACGAATGCCTGCACGCGCACGGCTCGCCGGAACTGCAGAAGGCCTATCTGCCGAAGCTCGTGTCGGGTGAATGGACCGGCACGATGTGCCTGACCGAGCCGCACTGCGGCACCGACCTCGGCATCCTGCGTACGAAGGCCGAACCGAACGGCGACGGATCGTACTCGATCACCGGCACGAAGATCTTCATCTCGAGCGGCGAGCACGACATGGCGTCGAACATCGTCCACCTCGTGCTCGCGCGCCTGCCGGACGCACCGCAGGGCACGAAGGGAATCTCGCTGTTCATCGTCCCGAAGTTCATCCCCGATGCATCGGGCGAGCCGGGCGAGCGCAACGGCATCAAGTGCGGCTCGATCGAGCACAAGATGGGCATCCACGGCAACGCGACCTGCGTGATGAACCTCGACAACGCGAAGGGCTGGATGGTCGGCGAGCCGAACAAGGGCCTCAACGCGATGTTCGTGATGATGAACGCCGCACGTCTCGGTGTCGGCATGCAGGGTCTCGGCCTGACCGAAGTTGCTTACCAGAACTCGCTCGCCTATGCGAAGGAGCGCCTGCAGATGCGCTCGCTGACGGGTCCGAAGGCGCCGGACAAGCCGGCCGATCCGATCATCGTGCATCCGGACGTGCGCCGCATGCTGCTGACGCAGAAGGCCTATGCCGAAGGCGCGCGCGCCTTCACGTACTGGTCGGCGCTGCAGATCGACAAGGAGCTGTCGCATGCCGACGAAGCGGTGCGCAAGGAAGCGGCCGATCTCGTCGCGCTGCTCACGCCGATCATCAAGGCGTTCCTGACCGACAACGCGTTCGAGTCGACCAACCATGCGATGCAGATCTACGGCGGCCACGGCTTCATCTCCGAGTGGGGCATGGAGCAGTACGTGCGCGATGCGCGGATCAACATGATCTACGAGGGCACGAACTCGATCCAGTCGCTCGACCTGCTCGGCCGCAAGGTGCTCGGCGACATGGGCGCGAAGCTGAAGAAGTTCGGCAAGATCGTGTCGGACTTCGTCGAAGCCGAAGGCGTGAAGCCGGAGATGGCCGAATTCGTCAACCCGCTCGCGGATATCGGCGAGAAGGTGCAGAAGCTGACGATGGAAATCGGCATGAAGGCGATGCAGAACCCGGACGAAGTCGGCGCCGCGGCCGTGCCGTACCTGCGCACGGTCGGCCATCTGGTGTTCTCGTACTTCTGGGCGCGCATGGCGCGCATCGCGCTCGACAATGAAGCGTCCGGAGATCCGTTCTACAAGTCGAAGCTGGCGACGGCACGTTTCTACTTCGCGCGCCTGCTGCCTGAGACGGCCGCGACGATCCGCGCTGCGCGCGCCGGTTCGAAGACGCTGATGGAAGTCGACGAATCGCTGTTCTGACGCGACGCCGGGCGGCGCGCGACCTGCGCCGCCCGGCCGCAACGGTTCCTGGTACTCGTTTCGCCGTGCAGCCGTTCCGATTCGCGCTGCACGACACTATCGGAGACATCCCGTGAGCAATTTCCTGATTCGCAAGGTAGCCGTGCTGGGCGCCGGCGTGATGGGCGCGCAGATCGCCGCGCATCTCGTCAACGCGCGCGTGCCCGTGCTGCTGTTCGACCTGCCGGCCAAGGAAGGCCCGAAAAACGCGATCGCGCTGAAGGCGATCGAGAACCTGAAGAAGCTGTCGCCCGCGCCGTTCGGCGTGAAGGACGACGCGAAGTACCTCGAAGCCGCGAACTACGACGACGACATCGCGAAGCTCGCCGAGTGCGACGTCGTGATCGAGGCGATCGCCGAGCGGATGGACTGGAAGCACGACCTCTACAAGAAGGTCGCGCCGCACATCGGCCCGAACGCGATCTTCGCGACGAACACGTCGGGCCTGTCGATCACGAAGCTGTCCGAAGGGTTTTCGGACGAACTGAAGGCGCGCTTCTGCGGCGTGCACTTCTTCAATCCGCCGCGCTACATGCACCTCGTCGAGCTGATCCCGACCGCGCATACGCGTCCGGAGATTCTCGACCAGCTCGAGACGTTCCTGACGAGCGTCGTCGGCAAGGGCGTCGTGCGCGCGAAGGACACGCCGAACTTCATCGCGAACCGCGTCGGCATCTTCTCGATCCTCGCGGTGATCACGGAAGCCGCGAAGTTCGGGCTGCGTTTCGACGAAGTCGACGATCTGACGGGCAGCCGCCTCGGTCGCGCGAAGTCGGCGACGTTCCGCACCGCGGACGTGGTCGGTCTCGACACGATGGCGCACGTGATCAAGACGATGCAGGACAACCTCGCCGACGATCCGTTCTTCCCGGTTTACCAGACGCCGGCCGTACTCGCCGAGCTCGTGAAGCAGGGCGCGCTCGGCCAGAAGACGGGCGCCGGCTTCTACAAGAAGGAAGGCAAGGCGATCAAGGTGCTCGACGCGAAGACGGGCAGCTACGTCGATTCGGGTGCGAAGGCCGACGAAACGGTCGCGCGCATCCTGAAGCGTCCGCCGGCCGAGCGGCTGAAGCTGCTGCGCGAAACGAACCATCCGCATGCGCAGTTCCTCTGGTCGATCTTCCGCGACGTGTTCCACTACATCGGCGTGCATCTCGAGTCGATCGCCGACAATGCGCGCGACGTCGACCTCGCGATCCGCTGGGGCTTCGGCTGGAACGAAGGCCCGTTCGAAGGCTGGCAGGCGGCCGGCTGGAAGCAGGTCGCCGAGTGGGTGCAGGACGACATCGCGGCCGGCAAGGCGCTCGCCAACGTGCCGCTGCCCGCATGGGTGCTCGAAGGGCCGGTCGCGGAGAAGGGCGGCGTGCACACCGCCGAAGGCTCGTGGGCGCCGGCGTCGAAGCGCTTCGTGCCGCGTTCGGATCTGCCGGTGTACCGCAAGCAGGTGTTCCGCGCGCCGCTGCTCGGCGAAGCCGGCGCCGATCCGAAGACGTACGGCAAGACGCTGTTCGAGACCGACTCGGTGCGTGCGTGGGTCGACGATCGCGCGGGCGAGGACGACGTCGTGATCGTCTCGTTCAAGTCGAAGATGAACACGATCGGCCCGGGCGTGATCGACGGCCTCGTGCAGGCGATCGAACTCGCCGAGAAGGACTACAAGGGCGTCGTGATCTGGCAGCCGACCTCGCTGAAGCTCGGCACGCCGGGCGGCCCGTTCTCGGCCGGCGCGAACCTCGAAGAGGCGATGCCCGCGTTCATGATGGGCGGCGCGAAGGGGATCGAGCCGTTCGTGAAGAAGTTCCAGGAAGGCATGCTGCGCGTGAAGTACGCGAACGTGCCGGTCGTCGCGGCCGTGTCGGGCATCGCGCTCGGCGGCGGGTGCGAGCTGATGCTGCATAGCGCGAAGCGCGTCGTGCACGTCGAGAGCTATATCGGCCTCGTCGAAGTGGGCGTCGGCCTCGTGCCGGCCGGTGGCGGGCTGAAGGAAGCGGCACTGCGCGCGGCAGACGCCGCCGCGGCCGCGAACGCCACCACCGATCTGCTGAAGTTCGTGACGAAGTCGTTCGAGAACGCGGCGATGGCGAAGGTGTCGTCGTCCGCGCACGATGCGCGCGCGATGGGCTACGTGAAGCCGTCCGACACGATCGTCTTCAACGTGTTCGAACTGCTCGACACCGCGAAGAAGGAGGCGCGCGCGCTCGCCGACACCGGCTATCGTGCGCCGCTGCGTGCGAAGGACGTGCCGGTCGCGGGCCGCTCGGCCATCGCGACGATCAAGGCGCAGCTCGTGAACATGCGCGACGGGCGCTTCATCAGCGACCACGACTTCCTGATCGCGAGCCGCATCGCGGAGGCGGTGTGCGGCGGCGACGTCGAGGCGGGCAGCCTCGTCGACGAGGAGTGGCTGCTGGCGCTCGAGCGTCGTGCGTTCGTCGAGCTGCTCGGCACGCAGAAGACGCAGGAACGGATCATGGGCATGTTGCAGACCGGCAAGCCGGTGCGTAACTGAGCGAGCGATAAGGCAAGGAGTTTCAAATGAGCAAACAACTGCAAGACGCATACATCGTCGCCGCCAGCCGCACGCCGATCGGCAAGGCCCCGCGCGGCGTCTTCAAGAACACGCGTCCGGACGAGCTGCTGGTGCACGCGATCAAGTCGACGGTCGCGCAGGTGCCGGGCTTCGACACGAAGCTGATCGAGGATGCGATCATCGGTTGCGCGATTCCGGAAGCGGAGCAGGGCCTGAACGTCGCGCGCATGGGCGCGCTGCTCGCCGGCCTGCCGCAGACGGTCGGCGGCGTCACCGTCAACCGCTTCTGCGCATCGGGCATCACGGCACTGGCGATGGCGGCCGACCGCATTCGCGTCGGCGAATCGGACGCGCTGCTCGCCGGCGGCTGCGAATCGATGAGCATGGTGCCGATGATGGGCAACAAGCCGTCGATGTCGCCGCACATCTTCGATCGCAGCGAAGACATCGGCATCGCGTACGGGATGGGGCTGACGGCCGAACGTGTGGCCGACCAGTGGAAGGTGAGCCGCGAAGACCAGGACGCGTTCTCGGTCGAGTCGCACCGCAAGGCGCTCGCCGCACAACAGGCCGGCGAGTTCGCGGACGAAATCGCGCCGTACACGATCACCGAGCGCTTCCCGAATCTCGCGAGCGGCGAGATCGACGTGAAGACGCGCGAGATCGCGCTCGACGAAGGCCCGCGTGCCGATACGTCGCTCGAAGGCCTCGCGAAGCTGCGTGCGGTGTTCGCGAACAAGGGCTCGGTCACGGCCGGCAACAGTTCGCAGACGTCGGACGGCGCGGGCGCGCTGCTCGTCGTCTCCGAGAAGGTGCTCAAGCAGTTCAACCTGACGCCGCTCGCGCGCTTCGTGAGCTTCGCGGTGCGCGGCGTGCCGCCGGAAATCATGGGCATCGGGCCGAAGGAAGCGATTCCGGCCGCGCTGAAGGCGGCGGGCCTGAAGCAGGACGATCTCGACTGGATCGAGCTGAACGAGGCATTTGCCGCGCAGTCGCTCGCCGTGATCCGCGATCTCGGCCTCGATCCGTCGAAGGTGAACCCGCTCGGCGGCGCGATCGCGCTCGGCCACCCGCTCGGCGCGACCGGCGCGATTCGCGCGGCGACCGTCGTGCACGGGCTGCGCCGCCGCAACCTGAAGTACGGGATGGTCACGATGTGCGTCGGCACCGGCATGGGTGCGGCGGGCATCATCGAACGCCTGTAAGCGGGACCCGAGGAAACGCGACGACGGTGCGCGGGCGGCGAGCTCGCGCACCGTTTTTCATTCCGGTAGAGGCAAGTCAAAGGAGACGATGGTGGCCGACATTCAAGTGGAACGCGCCGACGGCGTACTGACGATCACGATCGCGCGGCCGGCGAAGAAGAATGCGCTGACGGCGGCGATGTATCAGGCGATGGCCGATGCGCTCGCCGCTGCGCAGGAAGACAGCGCGGTCCGCGCGATCCTGCTGCGCGGCAGCGACGGCAATTTCAGCGCGGGCAACGATCTCGAGGATTTCCTGAAGGCGCCGCCGAAGGACGAGGACGCGCCGGTGTTTCAGTTTCTCGCGCGCATCAGCGGCGCGAGCAAGCCGATCGTCGCCGCGGTGCCGGGCATCGCGGTCGGCGTCGGCGTGACGATGCTGCTGCACTGCGATCTGGTCTACGCGGCCGACACCGCGACGTTCTCGCTGCCGTTCGTGCAGCTCGGGCTCTGCCCGGAAGCGGCATCGAGCGCGCTGCTGCCGCGGCTCGCCGGCCATCAGATTGCCGCCGAAAAGCTGCTGCTCGGCGAACCGTTCGACGCGCTCGAAGCGCACCGCATCGGCATCGTCAATCGCGTGCTGCCGGCCGCGGAGCTCGACGCGTTCGCCGCGAAGCAGGCCGCGAAGCTCGCGTCGCTGCCGGCCTCGTCGCTGCGCGTGACAAAGGCGCTGCTCAAGGATACGGGCGGCGTGACGGTGGCCGCACGGATGGCCGAAGAGGCCGGCCATTTCTCGGCGATGCTGCGCGCGCCCGAAGCGCGCGAGGCGATGACGGCATTCTTCGAGAAGCGCAAACCCGATTTCCGCCAGTTCGACTGACGCGCCGCGCGCGCCGGCCCGGCGACCGCGCCGCGGTCGGGAGCCGGCGCCGGCGGTCATGCCGTGCCGTAGTCGACGTAGCCGGTCTCGCGGCAGAAGCTGACGAGCCGCAGCCCGGCGGCCTTCGCGATCTCGATCGCGAGCGACGAGGGCGCGGAGATCGTCGCGACCATCGGGATGCCGACGCGCGCAGCCTTGCGCACGAGCTCGTAGCTCGCGCGGCTCGACAGGAACACGAAGCCGTCGGTCGGCTCCGCGCGCGACAGCACGAGCGAGCCGATCAGCTTGTCGAGCGCGTTGTGGCGGCCGACATCCTCGAACGCCATGCGGATCGCGCCGGTTGCATCGCACCAGGCGGCCGCGTGCAGGCCGCCGGTCAGCTGCGTGAGCGTCTGGTGAGCCGGCAGCGCGTGCGCCGCGCGCGCGAGCGCGTCGGGCGCAAGCCGTGCGAGAAAGCCGGTGTCGGGCACGCGTTCGGGCGCGAGATCGAGCAGATCGATGCTTTCGATGCCGCAGACGCCGCAGCCGGTGCGGCCGGCAAGCGCGCGGCGGCGGTCCTTCAGCGCGGCGAACGCTTGCTGGACGACGTCGAGGTGCACTTCCGCGTGCGGCAGCGGCGCGTCTGCATGCAGGATCACGTCGATGTCCTTGATGTCGCTGCCGCGCGCGACGATCCCTTCCGACATCGCAAAGCCCACCGCGAACGCTTCGAGATCGCGCGGCGTGCACATCATCACCGCGTGCGAGATGCCGTTGAACACGAGCGCGACCGGCCATTCCTGGCCGACGTAGTCTTGGGCGGTTTCGGCGACGCCACCGCGCATGCGGCGTACGGACAGTTCGATCGCGCCGCGCGGTTCGGCTGTTTCGGTCGGATTCACGAGCACTCCCGTTGATTCGAGGCGGCGGCGGCGATCGTCGCCGCCGGCCGCGCGCAGAGGTTCTAAAATACCCCAGGCAGGCCGGCCGCGCCGGCGTTCGCCACTCGGGTAACGACCATGGGACTCAGCGACGCACCGTTGCTATTCAATTTCGAACACGAATCGTCGGAAAACCTCACGTACATTCCGATGATCGTGCGTTTCAATCTCGACCGCTTCGGCTTGCGGATCTCGCTCGAGCAGTGGCAGCTGCTGCCGCTCGAGGATCGCCGGCTGCTCGCGCGCTTTCCGGCCGACGACGACACGGCGATCGAGCCCAACTTCGACCATGCGCTGTTCGAGATGCTGCGCACGCACGCGAATCTCGAGCCGTCGTGGTTTCAGCCGGAAGAGCAGCCGGCGTGGCGCACGACCGACGCGGTGCCCGATGCGCTCGCGCAGCAGTGCGCACTGGCCGGGCTGCCGGTGCCGGCCGTCGCGCAATGGCAGCAGCTCGCGCCGTTCCAGCGCTACGTGCTGATGAAGCTGTCGCGCAAGCCGACGCTCAATCACGACTTCGTGCCGGCGATGCGCGAGTTCGGGCTGACCGGCACGCACTGAGCGTTCGCGCCCGGCGCCGGCGCGCCTGCCCGCGCGCGTTACAGCGCGGGCAGCGGCCGCGGCTTGCGGTCCGGGCCCGTCGCGACGTACGTGAGCGTCGCTTCCGTGACCTTCACGACTTCGCCCATCAGGCGCATGCGTTGCGCGTACACCTCGACATCCACCGTGACCGAGGTGTTGCCGGTGCGCGTGATCGTCGCGTAGAAGCTCAGCAGATCGCCGACGAACACCGGTTGCTTGAACACGAAGGAATTGACCGCGACCGTCGCGACGCGCCCGTTCGCGCGCTGGCTGGCCGGAATCGACCCGGCGATGTCGACCTGCGACATGATCCAGCCGCCGAATACGTCGCCGTGGACGTTCGCGTCGTGCGGTTGCGGGACGACACGCAGCGCCGGCTGCTTCTGCGGGAGTTCGAGGGTCGGTTCGGTCATGGCGGGGCTTTCATCCTGTAAGAAATAGGCCGCCCGCGCGCAGCCGGCCTGCGAGGCCGCCGGCAGCGGCGCGAAGCGGCTTCTGCGACAATACGACGTCCGCAAATTGTACGAGAAAGTGCGCGATCCGGCCGTCGCTCGGCGCCCGGCACCGCCGCCCGTTCCTTCCCCCATGCGCCGATATTCCGCTTCCGGCGAGCCCGCGCCGGCTCCGACCGGGCCCCGCAACGACTGGCAGACGATCCGTTCGCTGCTGCCGTATCTCGCGACCTACAAGCTGCGTGTCGCACTCGCGCTCGCGTGCCTGATCGGCGCGAAAGTCGCGAACCTCGGCGTGCCGATCGTGATGAAGCGCATCGTCGATCATCTCGCTTCCGTGCAGCAGCTGACCGCGCTCGGCCGCGCCGAGCAGTCGGCCGGCATCGTGCTCGCGGGCGGCGTCGGGCTGCTCGTGATCGCGTATGCGCTCGTGCGGCTGTCGACGTCGCTGTTCACCGAGCTGCGCGAAATCCTGTTCTCGAAAGTCACCGAAAGCGCGGTGCGTCGGCTCGCGCTGCAGGTGTTTCGTCATCTGCACGGACTGTCGCTGCGCTTTCACCTCGAGCGGCAGACGGGCGGCATGTCGCGCGACATCGAGCGCGGCACGCGCGGCATCCAGCAACTGATCTCGTATTCGCTGTACAGCATCCTGCCGACGCTCGTCGAGGTCGGGCTCGTGCTCGGCTTCTTCGTCGTCAAGTACGACGCGTATTACGCGTACGTGACGTTCGCGGCGCTGATCGCCTACATCGTGTTCACCGTGAAGGTCACGAACTGGCGCACGCACTTTCGTCGCACGATGAACGAGCTCGATTCGCGGGCCAACTCGCGCGCGATCGATTCGCTGATCAACTACGAAACGGTCAAGTATTTCGGCAACGAGGAATGGGAGGCGCAGCGCTACGACGAGAACCTCAAGCGCTACCGCCAGGCCGCGATCCGCTCGCAGAACTCGCTGTCGCTGCTGAACTTCGGTCAGCAGGCGATCATCGGCACGGGGCTCGTGTTCATTCTCTGGCGCGCGACGCAGGGCGTGCTCGCCGGCAAGCTGACGCTCGGCGATCTCGTGCTGATCAACACGTTCATGCTGCAGCTGTACATTCCGCTGAACTTCCTCGGCGTCGTGTACCGCGAGCTGAAGCAGAGCCTCACCGACATGGATCGCATGTTCGGCCTGCTGTCGGCCGCGAAGGAGGTCGCCGATCGTCCCGACGCGCGGCCGCTCGCGGTGGCCGGCGCGCAGGTGCGCTTCGAGCACGTGAATTTCGCCTACGAGCCGGCGCGGCCGATCCTGCACGACGTCACGTTCACGATCGAGGCCGGCACGACGACCGCGGTGGTCGGGCACAGCGGGTCCGGCAAGTCGACGCTGTCCCGCCTGCTGTTCCGCTTCTACGATCTCGATCGCGCGTCGGGCGGCGCAATCCGCATCGACGGGCAGGATATCCGCGACGTCACACAGGACTCGCTGCGCGCGTCGATCGGGATCGTGCCGCAGGACACGGTGCTGTTCAACGACTCGATCTACTACAACATCGCGTACGGCCGGCCGAGCGCGACGCGCGACGAGGTGATCGCGGCCGCGCGCGCCGCGCATATCCACGACTTCATCGAAAGCTTGCCGAACGGCTATGAGACGCCGGTCGGCGAGCGCGGGCTGAAGCTGTCGGGCGGCGAGAAGCAGCGTGTCGCGATCGCGCGCACGCTGCTGAAGAATCCGCCGATCCTGCTGTTCGACGAGGCGACGTCCGCGCTCGATTCGCGTTCGGAGCGCGCGATCCAGCATGAGCTCGAGCAGATCGCGCGGCATCGGACGACGCTCGTGATCGCGCACCGGCTGTCGACGGTCGTGCATGCGCAGCAGATTCTCGTCATGGATCACGGGCGGATCGTCGAGCGCGGCACGCACGACGAACTCGTGCGCGCGGACGGGCCCTATGCGCAGATGTGGGCGCTGCAGCAGCAGCGCGCGGCGGCCGGCGACGAGGCGGCGGAAGCGGCGTGATCGCCGCCGTGCGCGAGCGGTGAAGCGCGGCGCCGCGCGCGTGAGCGGGCTTAGCGGCCGGCGGAGCGCAGCCGCGCGTCGAGTTCGTGCAGCTGCGCGGGCGTGCCGACGTTCTCCCAGATTCCCTCGTACAGTTCGCCGCTCGCGCGGCCGGCCTCGATGGCTGCGCGGTAGTAGGGCGTCAGCGCGCGGCGCGTGCCGCGCGCGAGATCGCGGAACATCCGCGTGTCGTACAGTCCGATGTTGCCGAACGTGAGGCGCGCGGCGCCGTCGAGCGTCAGGCGCCCGTCGTCGCCGAGCGCGAAATCGCCGGCCGGGTGGAACGGCGGGTTCGGCACCATCACGAGGTGCAGCGCGGGCGCGTCGAGCGCGGCCATCCGGGCGGCGCGCGGCGCGAGCGTGCGGTAGTCGAACGCGCAGAACACGTCGCCGCTGACGGCGACGAACACCGTCGGCCGGCCGTCGTGCTCGAGCAGCGGCAACGCCTGCGCGATGCCGCCGGCCGTCTCGAGCGCTTCGCCCTCGGCCGAGTACACGAGCCGCACGCCCCAGCGCGCGCCGTCGCCGAGCGCCTGCTCGATCTGCGCGCCGAGCCATGCATGGTTGATCACGATCGTCTCGATGCCGGCCTGCGCGAGCCGCTCGATCTGCCAGACGATCAGCGGCTTGCCGCCCGCTTCGAGCAGCGGTTTCGGGCAGGTGTCGGTCAGCGGGCGCATGCGTTCGCCGCGTCCGGCGGCGAAGATCATCGCCGTGGTCAGGGAGGTGCTCATGTTCGGCAGCGTGGTGGTCGGGCGGTCAGAACGTATACGCGACGTCGTCGGTGCGGCCCTCGAGCTCGTCGAGCAGCTTCGCGAACGGCGCGAGCGGACGGTAGCGCAGCGCGACCTTGCGCGCGTAGCCGAGGAAGCGCGGCAGGTCGTTCAGATAGTGCGGCTTGCCGTCGCGATAGTTGATGCGCGCGAACAGCCCGAGCACCTTGATATGGCGCTGCAGGCCCATCCATTCGAGCTGGCGGTAGAACTCGCCGAAGTCGGGATCGACGGGCAGGCCGGCCTTCTTGGCCTTTTCCCAGTAGTAGGCGAAGCAGTCGAGCTCGAATTCCTCGTCCCAGCTGATGAACGCGTCGCGCAGCAGCGACACGACGTCGTAGGTCAGCGGCCCGTAGACGGCATCCTGGAAGTCGAGGATGCCCGGATTCGGCTCGCAGACCATCAGGTTGCGCGGCATGAAGTCGCGCAGCATGAAGCCCTGCGGCTGCGCGTGCGCGCTCGCGACCAGCAGCGCGAAGGTGCGCTCGAGCGTGCCGCGCATCGCGTCGGTGACGGGCTTGCCGAGATGGCGGCCGATGAACCATTCGGGCATCAGCTCCATTTCGCGGCGCAGGAACGCTTCGTCGAACGGCGGCAGCACGTCGGGCTTCGACGTGAGCTGGAAGCGGATCAGCGCGTCGAACGCATCGCGCATCAGCGGCCGCGCGGAGGCCGGATCGGCCGGGTCGAGCACCGAGATGTAGGACGTGCGGCCGAGATCGGTCACGAGCATGAAGCCGGCGTCGAAATCGTGCGCCAGCACGTCGGGTACATGGTCGCCGGCCGCCGCGAGCAGCTGCGCGACCTGCACGAACTCGCGGCATTTCTCGGGCGGCGGCGCGTCGACGGCGATCAGCGAGCCGCCGGCGCTCGCGGCCGACGCGACGCGGAAATAGCGGCGGAAACTGGCGTCGGACGATGCCGGCGCGAGCGTGGCGAGGTCGAGCGCGTAGCGATCGGCGAGCGGGCGCAGCCAGGCGGCGAGCGCGTCGAGGCGGGCGTCGGGATGAGCGGCGGTGGATGGGGGCGTCATGAAACTCGGCGGAGGGGGGAACGTCTTGCCATATAATACCCCACGACTTTTTTGACGCGCCCCGCGTCAGCTTCCGCCGTGCAGGCCCGTCGCCTGTCGCGCCGTCCGCCCGATCGCCTCCCCGGTTTGCGCTCAGCCGCAGTCGCGGTTCGACGGCGCAGGCAGCCGTGCGTCGAAGGCGCCGTTGACAAGGGGCGATTCGCCAAACGATAGATGCCGCCCAAACCGCTATTCCCGAATGTCTTCCCCGCTGACGGGGCGCCGCGCAAACGGCGGCTCGCGCTTGCACTGCTGGCCGTGCCCGGCCTCGTGCCGGCCGTGTCGCACGCGCAGCTGACGGGCGCGGCCGCGCAGCCGCAGCCGCTCGATTCGCCGTGGGATCTGCGTCTCGCGCCGCAGCTCGAGGAACATCCGCTGAAGGACGGCGCGAAGCCCGCCGCGTTCGTGATCGCCGACCACACGAGCGGCACGGCCGAGCAGGACATGGCCGCGAAAGGCTCGGCCGAACTGCGGCGCGGCGACGCGGTCGTGAAAGCCGACGCGATCCACTACGATCAGGATACCGACATGGCCGATGCATACGGCCAGGTCAGGGTGATCAACGGCGGCACGTCGTTCGCGGGCCCCGAAGCGCACCTGAAGATCGAGGCGAGCCAGGGCTTCATGACGGCGCCGAAGTATCACTTCAACGTGACGGGCGGCTCCGGCAGCGCGGAGCGCGTCGACATGCTCGACAGCGAGCGCTCGGTGTTCGTGAACGGCACGTACACCGCATGCGCGTGCGCGACGCATCCCGCGTGGTACATCAAGGGCAGCCGCTTCGACTTCGACACGGGCGCCGACGAAGGCACCGCGCGCAACGGCGTGCTGTTCTTCCAGGGTGTGCCGATCTTCGCGAGCCCGTGGATGACGTTCCCGCTCTCGGGCGATCGCAGAAGCGGCCTGCTGCCGCCGACGTTCTCGATGAACTCGAACAACGGGTTCGAGCTGTCGCTGCCGTACTACTTCAACATCGCGCCGAACCGCGACCTGACGATCACGCCGCGCATCATCTCGCGGCGCGGCGTGCAGACCGAAGCGACGTTCCGCTATCTGTCGCCGAGCTATTCGGGCACGTTCACCGCGAACTACCTGCCGGACGACCGGCTCGCGCACCGCAACCGCTACGCGATCTACTGGCAGCACCAGCAGAACTTCGGCGGCGGCTTCGGCGGCTACGTCTACTACAACAAGGTCTCGGACAATACCTATCCCGAAGACCTTGGGTCGATGAACCAGTTCATCAACGGGACGCAGACGCTCTATCAGCAGGAAGCGGGCCTCACGTACAACAAGGGTCCGTGGTCGGTGCTCGCGCGCTACCAGCACTGGCAGACGCTGCCGCCGTCGATCGCGCCGTACAGCCGCGAGCCGCAGTTGAACGTGAAGTACACGAAGTACAACGTCGGCGGCTTCGACTTCGGCGCGGAAGCCGACTACTCGCGATTCCGCATCACGACCGCCGACTCGACGCAGGGCGACCGGATCGTCTTCAACCCGTACATCGCGTACGGCGTCTACGGACCCGGCTACTTCGTCGTGCCGAAGGTGCAGTACCACTTCGCGTCGTACGACCTGAACTACCTGTCGTCGAGCACGCCGAACAGCCCGAAGCGCTTTACCGAATCGATTCCGACCGTCAGCTTCGACACCGGGCTGATCTTCGACCGCTCGGTGCGCCTGTTCGGCCAGGACTTCATCCAGACGCTCGAGCCGCGGCTCTACTACGTGTATACGCCGTACCGCGACCAGTCGAACGCGCCGCTGTTCGATACCGCCGAATCCGACTTCGGCCTCGCGGAGATCTACCAGCCGAACACGTTCGTCGGCAACGACCGCGTCGCGGACGCGAACCGGATCACGGCCGGCCTGACCTCGCGCTTCATCGATCCGCGTACCGGCGACGAGCGCGCGCGCTTCGTGATCGCGCAGCAGTACTACTTCGCCGATCAGCGCGTGACGCTGAACACGGGGCAGTCCGCCGCGCAGGCGCGCCACTCCGACCTGATCGTCGGCGCTGCGCTGAAGCTCGGTTCGGGCTTCATGTCGGAAACGGCGTTCCAGTACAACCAGAACAACAACCAGCTCGTGAAGTCGAGCATCGGTTTCGGCTTCAGTCCCGGCGAGCGCAAGGTGATCAACGCCGCGTACCGCTACACGCGCGCAAGCACGACGCTCGACGGACAGCCGATCAACCAGTTCCTGGTGTCCGCGCAATGGCCGCTCACGCGGCGCCTGTACGCGGTCGGCCGCTTCAACTACGATCTGGCCGGCGACCGGCTTGTCGACGGTCTGCTCGGCTTACAATACGACGCGGATTGCTGGGCGCTCGGCGTCGGCGTGCAGCGGTTCGCCAACGGCGTGAATTCGTCCGGACAGCGGAACTCGTCGACGCGCTTCATGATGCAGCTCACGCTCAAGGGGCTGTCGACCGTCGACAACGGCCTCGTCGCGGCGTTCCGCGCCGGCGTGCCGGGCTACACGCCGCTGCCGTCGGCACCGCCGCCGATGTCCCGCTTCAGCAACTACGAGTAACGCGGCCTGTCTGACCGGTCAGCCGATTTCAATGGAGTATCAGTGGCAATGAAGAAAACCCTTCGTTTCGCGGCAGTCGTGTCCAGCCTCGCCGCGTCCGCCGCGCTGCTCGCCGCCGCGCCGGCCGCGGCGCAGGCGCTCGGTTCGCAAGGCGCGCAGCTCGCCGACGAAGTCGTCGCGGTCGTCAACAACGACGTGATCACGGGCCGCGAACTCGACCAGCGCGTCGGCCTGATCTCGCGTCGGCTGCAGCAGCAGAACGCGCCCGTGCCGCCGATCGACCAGCTGCGCGCGCAGGTGCTGAACCAGATGGTGCTCGAGCGCATCCAGGTGCAGAAGGCGAAGGACGACGGGATCCGCGTCGACGACGCGACGGTGCAGGCCACGCTGCAGCGCCTCGCGCAGGCGAACGGGATGACGCTCGACCAGTATCGCTCGCGTCTCGAAGCGCAAGGCGTGCCGTGGAGCATCTTCACGGCCGATGCGCGTACCGAACTGATGCTGTCGAAGCTGCGTGAGCGCGAGGTCGACAGCAAGATCACCGTGTCGGACGCCGAAGTCGCGAGCTACATCGCGAGCCAGCGCGGGCCGAACGCCTCGCAGCAGCAGGACCTGCGCTTCCAGCACATCTTCATCAAGGCGCCGACCAACGCGCCGCAGACGCAGATCGAAGCCGCGCAGAAGAAGGCCGAGGCGCTGCTGCAGCAAGCGACGTCGGGTGCCGATTTCGAGAAGCTCGCGAAGAACAATTCGGAAGCCGACGATGCGAAGAAGGGCGGCGATCTCGGCTTCAAGTCGCCGAGCGCGCTGCCGGCCGACGTCGTCGACGCCGCGGCGAAGCTGCGTCCGGGGCAGGTCAACCCGACGCTGATCCGCGTGCCGGACGGCTTCGAGATCATCCGCCTCGTCGATCGCCGGCAGAGCCAGGGCGCGACGGCCGCGGCGCCGAAGATCGTGCAGACGCACGTGCGCCACATCCTACTGCGCGTCGGCGAAGGCAAGTCCGAAGGGCAGGCGCGCCAGCAACTGATCGATATCCGCCGGCAGATCGAGGCCGGCGGCGACTTCGAGAAGTTCGCGCGTACCTATTCGCAGGACGGTTCCGCGTCGCAGGGCGGCGATCTCGGCTGGATCAGCCCCGGCGAGACGGTGCCCGAATTCGAGCGCGCGATGAACGCGCTGCAGGACGGCCAGATCAGCCAGCCCGTTCGTACGGAATACGGCTATCACCTGATCCAGGTCGTCGGCCGCCGCGAGGCGGAAGGCTCGGTGCAGCAGCAGATGGACATCGCGCGTCAGGCGATCGGCCAGCGCAAGGCCGAGCAGGCGTATGCGGACTGGCTGCGCGAACTGCGCGATTCGTCCTACGTGCAGTACAAGATCGGCGGCCTGCCGTCGAACTGAGCCGACGATGAGCGCGCGCGCCTTGCAGATCGCGATCACGACCGGCGAGCCGGCCGGCGTCGGTCCTGAGCTGACCGTGCAGGCGCTGCGCGACGCCGGCGAGCGCTGGCCCGATGCGCAGTTCACGGTGCTCGGCGACGCCGCGCTGCTCGAAGCGCGCGCGGCGGCCGTCGGCGCCGACTGGGCCGCGCTGGTCGGCGGTTCGCGCGTGTCGATCGCGCATCACGCGCTGGCGGCGCCCGCGCATGCGGGCCGGCTCGACGCGGCGAACGGCCGCTACGTCCTCGCGCTGCTCGATGCGGCGATCGACGGCGCGGTGGCCGGCCGCTACGACGCGATCGTCACCGCGCCGCTGCAGAAGAGCACGATCAACGATGCCGGCGTACCGTTCACCGGCCATACCGAATACCTGGCCGAGCGCACGCATACGGCGCGCGTCGTGATGATGCTCGCGGGCACCGGCGCAACGCCGCTGCGTGTCGCGCTCGCCACGACGCATCTGCCGCTGAAGGACGTGTCGGCCGCGCTGACGATCGACGGGCTCGTCGAGACGCTCGCAATCATCGACCGCGACCTGCGGCGCGACTTCGGGCTCGCCAGGCCGCGGATCCTCGTGACGGGTCTCAATCCGCATGCGGGCGAAAACGGCTATCTCGGCCGCGAGGAAATCGACGTGATCGCACCGGCGCTCGCGCGCGCCCAGGCGCAGCAGATCGACGCGCGCGGCCCGTATCCGGCCGATACGCTGTTCCAGCCGCGCTATCTCGCCGACGCCGACTGCGTGCTCGCGATGTTCCACGATCAGGGGCTGCCGGTACTGAAGTACGCGACGTTCGGCGAAGGCATCAACGTGACGCTCGGGCTGCCGATCATCCGCACGTCGGTCGACCACGGCACCGCGCTCGACCTCGCCGGCACCGGCCGCGCCGATCCCGGCAGCATGGTCGCGGCGCTCGACACGGCCGTTACGATGGCGCGGCATCGGCGCGCGGCCTGACGCGGCATGGTCTGACGCGGCCGGCGTCGCTCGCGGCCGCCGCTTCCTTACTCATCGCATTTTTGGTTTTTTCTTCAGCCGATGTCGAACAGCAGACAGCATCAAGGCCACTTCGCGCGCAAGCGCTTCGGGCAGAACTTCCTCGTCGATCATGGCGTGATCGACTCGATCGTCGCGACGATCGCCCCCGCGCGCGGCCAGCGGATGGTCGAGATCGGCCCCGGGCTCGGTGCGCTGACCGAGCCGCTGATCGCGCGGCTCGCGACGCCTGAAACGCCGCTGCATGCAGTCGAGCTCGATCGCGACCTGATCGCGCGTCTGAAGCAGCGCTTCGGCGCCCTGCTCGAACTGCATGCGGGCGATGCGCTCGCGTTCGACTTCCGCTCGCTCGCCGCGCCCGGCGATGCGCCGTCGCTGCGGATCGTCGGCAATCTGCCGTACAACATCTCGAGCCCGCTGCTGTTTCATCTGATGACGTTCGCGGACGTCGTCGTCGATCAGCACTTCATGCTGCAGAACGAAGTCGTCGAGCGGATGGTCGCGGAGCCCGGCACGAAGGCCTTTTCGCGGCTGTCGGTGATGCTGCAGTATCGCTACGTGATGGACAAGCTGATCGACGTGCCGCCCGAGTCGTTTCAGCCGCCGCCGAAGGTCGATTCGGCGATCGTCCGGATGATTCCGTACGCGCCGCACGAGCTGCCGGACGTCGATCCGGTGCTGCTCGGCGAAATCGTGACGGCCGCGTTCTCGCAGCGCCGCAAGATGTTGCGCAATACGCTCGGCGATTATCGCGAGACGATCGATTTCGACGCGCTCGGCTTCGATCTCGCGCGACGCGCGGAGGACGTCAGCGTTGCCGAATACGTCGGCGTCGCGCAGGCGCTCGCGGCCGCGCGCAACGCGCAGTGATGCGGTGACGCCGTGACGCGCGGCGATGCGCGTGCGGTGTTCCCGCACCGCATCGAACGGCGCGCGTGCTTCGATCGCGGCGTTGGGGCTGATTACACGCGCCGGCGCGTCGGCGCATTGACGAGCGCGATGCCGGTCAGCACGAGCGCGGCCGCCGACATGAAGCGCCAGCCGACCGATTCGCCGAGCAGCAGCACGCCGAACGCGACACCGAACAGCGGCGACAGGAACGTGAACACCGACAGCCGCGATGCGCTGTAGCGCGTGAGCAGCCAGAACCACGACAGATAGCTGACGAACGCCACGATCACCGATTGATACGCGAGGCTTGCCACGGCGACCGGCGTCACATGCGCGAACGATGCCTGGCCGAGCAGCACGGCGAGCGCGACGAGCACGACCGCCGACACCGCGAGCTGGTAGAACAGCGTCTTGCTCGCGCTCGCGCGGGCGAGCGACGTCGAGCGCACGACCACCGTCGTCGCGGCCCACATCGCGCCGCCGAGGATGCCGAGCGCGTCGCCGGCGAGCCCGGCCAGCACCGATGCGCCGGGCGCGCGCGGTTTCAGGAAGCCGTCCGCGAATGCGAGCGCGATGCCGGCGAACGCGATGCCGACACCCGCCCACTGCACGCGCTGCAGCCGCTCGCCGGGCGCGAACAGATGCAGGCCGAGCGCGGTGAAGCACGGTGCGGTGTACAGGAAGATCGCCATATGCGACGCGCTCGTCAGCGTGAGCCCGAAGAACACGCAGATGAATTCGCCGGCGAACAGCGCGCCGGCTGCGAGACCGGCGCCGAACGTGCCGTCCGCGCGGAACAGCGGTGTGCCGCGCGAGCGCGCCCAGGCCCACAGCAGCAGTGCGGCGATCACCGAGCGCAGCCCGGCCTGGAAGATCGGCGGGATCGCCGCGTTCGTGCTCTTGATCGCGACTTGCTGAAAACCCCAGATCGCGCACAGGAGCAGCATCAGACCGACGGCGCGCGCATCGAGCGCGCGACGCGCGGGTGCGGCGGCAAGCGCGTTCATCGGCGTACCTCGGCGCCGCGCATGCGCGGCTCGGGACAGGCAGGGCGGGCGGCGCGTCGTGCGCGCTCGAATCGACGGTATCGCACGGCGGTGTGAGCGGAGTGGGGATGATCGCGCGGTAAGGGCGCGGCCTGGATGTTTCGGTATCGGAGGCCGTGCCCGCTTTTGGTGCGCGGTGCTGCGATGTTACCCGATCGGTGCGCCGGCAGGCAGGGGCGCTTTCCCGATGAAGCGGCGGATGGGGGCGGTCCTTGTCGTGCGTGCCTCGCCGGCCGCACCTCGCCGGCCGCGCCCAACGCATTTCCCCCGACTCTGGTAGAGTTTCCGGTTCAGGAAAGTCCCCACAGGAGTACACCCCATGCGTTTGTTGCACACGATGCTGCGAGTCGGCGATCTCGACCGTTCGATCAAGTTCTACACCGAATTGCTCGGCATGAAGCTGCTGCGTCGCGAGGACTATCCGGAAGGCAAGTTCACGCTCGCGTTCGTCGGCTATGAAGCGGAGAGCACCGGCACCGTGATCGAGCTGACCCACAACTGGGACACGCCGTCCTACGATCTCGGCAACGGTTTCGGCCATCTGGCCATCGAAGTCGACGATGCATACGCGGCCTGCGAGAAGATCAAGGCGCAAGGCGGCAAGGTCACGCGCGAAGCGGGCCCGATGAAGCACGGCACGACCGTGATCGCGTTCGTCGAGGATCCGGACGGCTACAAGATCGAGTTCATCCAGAAGAAGACGCACTGAGCGTCGGACGAGCCGGGCCGCGACGCGTGCGCGGCACGCGAACGGGCGGTGCAGGGCGACCTGCATCGCCCGTTTTGCATCGCGCGCCGCGCCGCCTCACAGCGACGGCAGCAGCTCCGGCGGATGGTGCTTGAGCGTATGCCGCGCTTCGCGGAACTCGGGGAAGATCGATTCGACCGTCTGCCAGAATGCCGGGCTGTGATTCATCTCGCGCAGATGCGAGAGCTCGTGCGCAACGACGTAGTCGATGATCGACATCGGGAAATGGATCAGCCGCCAGTTCAGGCGGATCTTGCCGTCGCTCGAGCAACTGCCCCAGCGCGTCGCGGCCGACGACAGCGCGACCATCGAATACGTGACGCCGAGCTTTTCCGCATACACCGCGAGGCGTTCGACGAAGATCCGTTTCGCTTCGCCCTGCAGCCAGCCCTGCACGCGATCCTTGATCTGCTGCGCGTCGGCCTGCGCGGGCAGCGGCAGCGACAGCCGCTGCGCGAGCGCGTCGAACGCGACGGCGCCCGCACCGAGCGCGATCGTGATCGTCTTGCCGAGATACGGCAGCTGCGCGCCGTCGCGCCAGTCGATCTGCGGCAGCGCGCGCTGTTCGGTGCGCGTTTTCCATTCCGCGAGCTTCGCGAAAATCCAGCGCTGCTTCTCCGCGATCGCGGCCTCGATGTCGGCGAGCGTGACCCAGCGCGGCGCGGTGATCGACAAGCCGCTGCCGTCGATCGTGAAGCCGATCGTGCGCCGTGCGGAGCGCTTCAGCCGGTATTCGAGGACGCGGCTGTCGAGCGCGAGCGTGCGGATGCGCGAGCGGTCGGGCGCGGGCGCCGTGTCGGGCGGCGCGAGCGGGGCGATCGGCGACGCGGGCGCAGCGTCGGGCGGCGCCGGCGGCGACACGGGTGCCGAAGGCGCAGCGGCCGGCCCGTCGAAGAGCGGCAGGTCGAGCTGGCGATGATCGAGTGCCACGACGGCGGGTCGTGGCCGCGGACGCTTCTTCATCAGTTCGCTTCGTTTTGTCGTACGCAACGGCGGCTGTCCGGACGAATCAGACACGTGCCGCGTCGCGCGTGTCGGCGTTGCCCGCCTGTCGATAGGCATCGGGATCGATGCGGCGCATTTCCGCTTCGATCCACGCTTCGACGCGCGAGTTCAATACGTCGGGCGTGAGGCCGGTCACGTCGATCGGCTTGCCGATCGATACCGTGACGACGCCCGGATACTTCGTGAACGAGTTGCGCGGCCATACATGACCGGCATTGTGCGCGATCGGCACGACGGCGGTGCCGGTTTCGATCGCGAAGCGCGCGCCGCCCGTCTTGTACTTGCCCTGCTTGCCGACCGGCGTGCGCGTGCCTTCGGGGAACATGATCACCCACGCGCCTTCGGCGAGACGCTTCTTGCCCTGCCGGATCACCGAGTCGAACGCGTGTTTGCCTTCCTTGCGGTTGATGTGGACCATGTGCAGCATGCCGAGCGCCCAGCCGAAGAACGGCACGTACAGTAGCTCGCGCTTGAACACGTAGCAAAGCGGCTTCGGCATCAGCGCCGGAAACGCGAGCGTCTCCCACGCCGACTGGTGTTTGGACAGCAGCACGGCCGGACCGTCCGGCAGGTTCTCGAACCCTTCGATCCGGTAGCGGATGCCGTTCAGCCAGCGCACGACCCAGAGCGTCGACTTGCACCAGCCGGCCGCCATCCAGTAGCGCGCGTCGGGGCGCAGGAACGGGAACGCGATGAAGCATGCGGTCGCATACGGCACCGTGTACACGATGAAATAGATCAGCAGCAGCAGCGAACGGACGAAGCGCATCGGCGTGAGTGTAGCGTTGGGGAGGATGCGCGCGGCGGCCGCATCACTCGTAGTCGTGTGAAAGGAAATCGAGCGCGAACGCACGCAGGTCGTCGTGGACCTTCGTGCCCGGCGGCAGGCCGCCCGCGGCGAGCGTCTTCTTGCCCTTGCCGGTCAGCACGAGGTGCGGCTGGAAGCCGACCGCGACGCCGGCCAGCAGGTCGCGCAGCGTATCGCCGACGACGGGCGTGTGATCGGGATCGATCTCGAAACGCTCGGCGATCATCTGCATCATGCCGGGCTTCGGCTTGCGGCACTCGCAGTGATCCTCGGACGTGTGCGGGCAGAAGAACACCGCGTCGATGCGCGCGCCGACCGCGGCCGCCGCGCGATGCATCTTCAGATGCATCGCGTTGAGCGCGGCCATGTCGAACAGCCCGCGGCCGATGCCGGACTGGTTGGTCGCGACGACCACGCGATAGCCGGCATGGTTCAGCCGTGCGATCGCCTCGAACGCGCCGGGCAGCGCGATCCACTCGTCGGGCGTCTTGATGAACGCGTCCGAATCGACGTTGATCACGCCGTCGCGATCGAGGACGACGAGCTTGCGGTTGGGGCTGGTCGGCATCGTGCGGCCCTTATGCGGCGAGCTTCGAGATGTCGGCGACGCAGTTCATCTGCTGATGCAGGGCGGACAGCAGCGCCAGACGGTTCGCGCGCAGCGCCGGATCGTCGGCGTTGACCATCACGTCGTTGAAGAACGTATCGACCGGCGCACGCAGCGCGGCGAGCGCCGAAAGCGCGCCCGTGTACGCGCGTGCCTCGAGCTGCGACTGCACGTGCGGCGTCACGGCCGCGAGCTGTTCGTGCAGCGCCTTCTCGGCCGCCTCGACGAGCAGCGTCGGCTGCACGGCGCCGTTCGCGCCGCCTTCCGATTTCTTCAGGATGTTCGAGATCCGCTTGTTCGCGGCCGCGAGCGCTTCGGCTTCCGCGAGACGCGTGAATTCGCGCACCGCGTCGAGGCGCGCGACGAGATCGTCGAGGCGCGTCGGGTTCAGGCTCAGCACCGCGTCGACTTCGCCGGCCGAGTAGCCGCGCTCGCGCAGCAGGCCGCGCAGGCGGTCCATGAAGAACGCGACGATCGCGTCGGTCGATTCCGCAACGCCCGGCACGCCTTCGAAGCGCGCGTACGCGGTGCGCAGCAGCGACACGAGATCGAGCGGCAGCTGCTTCTCGATCAGCAGGCGCAGCACGCCGAGCGCGTGGCGGCGCAGCGCGAACGGATCCTTCTCGCCGGTCGGCGCGAGGCCGATGCCCCAGATGCCGACGATCGTTTCGAGCTTGTCCGCGAGCGCGACGGCCGTCGACACCGGCGTGGTCGGCAGCGTGTCGCCCGAGAAGCGCGGCTGGTAGTGCTCGGCGCACGCGAGCGCGACATCGTCGGGCTCGCCGTCGTGGCGCGCGTAATACGTGCCCATCGTGCCCTGCAGTTCCGGGAACTCGCCGACCATGTCGGTCAGCAGGTCGGCCTTCGCGAGGCGTGCGGCGCGCTTCGCATGCGCGACGTCGGCGCCGATCGCGGGCGCGATCTCGCCGGCCAGCGCTTCGAGGCGCTCGACGCGCGCCAGCGCCGAGCCGAGCTTGTTGTGATAGACGACGTTTGCGAGCAGCGGCACGCGCGCGGCGAGCGGCTTCTTCTTGTCCTGCTCGAAGAAGAACTTCGCATCGGCGAGGCGCGGACGCACGACGCGCTCGTTGCCCTCGACGATTTCGCCCGGCGTCTTCGTCTCGATGTTCGACACGATCAGGAAGCGCGAGCGCAGCTTGCCGCCGATGTCGGTCAGCGCGAAATACTTCTGGTTCGTCTGCATCGTGAGGATCAGGCATTCCTGCGGCACCTGCAGGAATTCGTCCTCGAAGCGGCACGGATAGACGACCGGCCATTCGACGAGCGACGTCACCTCATCGAGCAGCGCATCGGGCATCACGACCGTGTCGCCGTTCGCATGCTCGTTCAGCTGCGTGCGGATCGTTTCCTTGCGATCGCCGAAATGCGCGATCACGCGGCCCTTGTCGCGCAGCGTCTCGGCGTACGCGCTCGCATGCCGGATCGCGACGAGCCCGTCGGACAGGAAGCGATGGCCGAGCGTCGTGTCGCCGGCGTCGATGCCGAACGCGGTGACGGGAACGACGCGATCGTCGTGCAGCACCGTCAGCCGATGCACGGGACGCACGAACTGCACGTCGCTGCCGTCCGGGCGCTGATAGGTCATGACCTTCGGGATCGGCAGCTTCGCGAGCGTCTCGTCGAGCGCGGCCTGCAGCCCGTCGGCGAGCGTCGCGCCGGCGGCCGAATAGTTGATGAAGAACGCTTCGGCCTTGCCGTCCTGCGCGCGTTCGAGCTCGGCGATCGTCAGGTTCGGATGGCCGAGCGCCGCGAGCTTCTTCGCGAGCGGGGCGGTCGGATTGCCTTGCGCGTCGAGTGCGACCGATACCGGCAGCACCTTTTCGCGCACCTGGCGGTCCGGTGCGACCGCGCGCACGTTCTGCACGACGACCGCGAGGCGGCGCGGCGTCGCATAGCGTTCGAACACGAGCTCGCCTTCGACGAGATCGCGCGCGGCGAGGCGTTGCGCGAGGCCTTCGGCAAATGCGTCGCCGAGGCGCGCGAGGGCCTTCGGCGGCAGCTCTTCGGTCAGCAGCTCGACGAGGAGGGGGGCGGGATGATTGTGCGTCATGGTGTGAAGAAATCTCGTCTCGTCAGTCCTGATCGATCTTGCGTTCGACCTTCAGCGGCGGCGCCCACGCCGGCTGCGCGGCATCCTGGGCATCGGTGGTGAGGCCCGGCACGCCCGGCGGGTTGCCGAGCATCGGGAAGCCGAGCTTCTCGCGCGAGTCGTAGTACGCCTGCGCGACGAGACGCGACAGCGCGCGGATGCGGCCGATGTACGCCGCACGCTCGGTGACCGAGATCGCGCCGCGCGCATCGAGCAGGTTGAACGTGTGGCCGGCCTTCAGCACGAGCTCGTATGCGGGCAGCGCGAGCTGCGCTTCGATCATCCGCTTCGCTTCCGCTTCGTAGCTGTTGAAGAACGTGAACAGCAGATCGACGTTCGCGTACTCGAAGTTGTACGTCGACTGCTCGACTTCGTTCTGGTGATAGACGTCACCGTACGTGAGGCGGCGGATCTCGGGGCCGTTCGGGCCCTGTTCCTCCCACTCCGTCCAGATCAGGTCGTACACGTTCTCGACCTTCTGCAGGTACATCGCGAGACGCTCGAGGCCGTACGTGATCTCGCCGAGCACCGGCTTGCAATCGAGGCCGCCGACCTGCTGGAAGTACGTGAACTGCGTGACTTCCATCCCGTTCAGCCACACTTCCCAGCCGAGGCCCCACGCGCCGAGCGTCGGGTTCTCCCAGTCGTCCTCGACGAAGCGCACGTCGTTCTGCTTCAGATCGAAGCCGAGCGCTTCCAGCGAGCCGAGGTACAGGTCGAGGATGTTCTCCGGCGCCGGCTTGAGCACGACCTGATACTGGTAGTAGTGCTGCAGCCGGTTCGGGTTCTCGCCGTAGCGGCCGTCCTTCGGGCGGCGCGACGGCTGCACGTAAGCGGCGCGCCACGGCTCGGGGCCGACCGCGCGCAGGAACGTGTGGACGTGCGACGTGCCCGCGCCGACTTCCATGTCGATGGGCTGGAGCAGAGCGCAACCCTGCTTGTCCCAGTAGGACTGCAGCGTCAGGATGATTTGCTGAAACGTAAGCATGAAGAGCCTTCGTGGCGCTGGCGCTCCGTTGCGGGCGGCGTTCCGGGCGGGGCCCGGAGCGGCGGCTCGCGCGGCGGCGCGGCTTGTTAGTGTGCTGAAACGCGCAATTTTACCGGATCGGCGCGCCGATGCGGCCGGAACGCTGCCCGAGCGGGTCGGGCGGCCCGCGCACGCGGTGCCGCGCACATCGTTCGCGATGGTGCGCGTGCGTCGCGCGGCAGCCGCGGGCCCATGCCGCGGGGACGTTAAGATGCGCGTATTGCGGGGCGCGCATCGCGCATCCGACCGGCGATTCCGACTGCATGAACGATTCGAACGACCTCCTGATTCCGCTGCTCCCGCCGCTGGCGGCCCTGCTCGAACGGGCCGCGGATGCGCAGTCGCGCGGCGAGCACGACGCGCGCGCGCTGTGGCTCGCCGCTGCGGCGCACCTTCATCCGGTCGACTCGGCCGCGCTGTCGCAACTGACGTCGGCGCTCGTCGCGCGGCAGCGCACCGGCGACGCGGTCGCGCTCGCCGCATGCGCGGCGCGCGTGCATGCGGATGCCGCAGCGCACTTCAATTACGGTTATGCGCTGCAGATGGCCGGCCGCCATGCGGACGCCGTCGCGCCGTACCGCGCCGCGCTGGCCCTCGATCCCGACCGGCCGTCGCTGCGCAACAATCTGGCGATCGCGGTGCGGCTGTCGGGCGGCGATCGCGCGGAAGAAGTCGCACTGCTCGAGGCGGCCGTGCAAGCCGATCCGTGCGACGTGCAGGCGTGGATCAATCTCGTCGTCGCGCAGCTCGCGATGCGCAATCTCGACCGCGCGCTCGTCTGCGCGACACGGCTCGTCGAACTGGCGCCGGACAATGCGCTCGCGATGAACAACGTCGCGATGGCGATGAAGGAGGCGCAGCGCTGGGACGACGCCGAGCGCTACGCGGCGCGCGCCGCCGAACTCGCGCCGGACGATCCGTCGTACCGTTTCAACCTCGCGATCATTCACCTCGTGCGCGGCAATTACGCGGCCGGCTGGCGTGGGCACGAAGCGCGATGGGACGGCGCGGGCGAGTTGCGCGGCCGGCGCCCGGCGCTACCGGGTCCGCGCTGGCAGGGCGAACCGCTCAAGGGCAAGACGCTGTTGCTGTGGGGCGAGCAGGGCCTCGGCGACGTGCTGCAGTTCTGCCGCTTCGTCGCGCCGCTTGCCGAACGTGTGCACCGCGAGGGCGGCCGGCTCGTGTGGAACACCTTCCCGCTGCTCGGCACGCTCCTGCAGCGCAGCCTCGGCGCGCATGCGGACGAATTCGGCGCGGGCGGCGACATCGCGGCGCTGCCGGCGTTCGACTACGAAGTGCCGCTGATCGGCCTGCCGCTGATGCTCGGGATCGAGCACGACACGCTCGCGTCGTCGGTGCCGTACCTGCGGGCCGATGCGCGCGCCATCGATGCGTGGCGCGCCCGCCTCGCGCGCGAGCGGCGGCTGAAAGTCGGCCTCGTGTGGACGGGTAGTGCCGGACATCAGCGCAATCCGTTTCGGCGCGTCGGCGTCGAACGGTATGCGCATGCGTTTCGCGCGATCGACGGCGTCGCGTTCTATTCGCTGCAGCCGGGCGCGGATGCGGACGTCGCGGCCGCGCGCGCGAGCGGTTTCGCGATCGAGGACTGCACGTCCGAGCTGAAGAGTTTCGACGACACGGCCGCGTTCATCGGCGCGCTGGATCTCGTGATTACCGTTTGCACGTCGGTTGCGCATCTGGCCGGTGCGCTCGGCGCACGGACCTGGGTGCTGCTCGACGTGAATCCGCATTGGCCGTGGCTGCTCGAGCGCAGCGACAGTCCGTGGTATCCGACTGCGACGCTGTATCGGCAGCGCACGTTCGGCGACTGGCAACCGGTGATGGACGCGGTGGCGGGCGACTTGCAACAGCTGGCCGCGACGCAGTCGCACGCTAGCTCGCCCGCGCGCTGACACCTGCGCGTGGGCCGCCGCGCGTCGGACGATTGCGCGGCCTCGTTGCGGCCTACTTGCGCCGCCGCAACCCCGGCCCGAACGTGAAGCCGAACGCGAGCAGCACGAGCGACACCACGAGCACCGTGACGTTGCCGCTCGTCACGTACGGCGTGAAACCGCTCGTGCCTTCGATGCGCACGTCGAGCGAGCCGATCGTGAACGGCTTCAACTGCCCGAGCACACGACCGTGCGCGTCGATCGCGGCCGTCATCCCCGTATTGGTCGCGCGCAGCATCGGCCGGCCCGTTTCGAGCGCACGCATCCGCGCGATCTGCAGATGCTGGTCAAGCGCGATCGTGTCGCCGAACCATGCGAGATTCGTCACGTTGACGAGCACGCCGGGCGGCTGCGGATTGTCGCGGATCGTCGCGGCGATTTCCTCGCCGAAGATGTCCTCGTAGCAGATGTCTGCCATCACGGGCTGATTGCGTACGAGGAACGGCTTCTGCACCGGCGCGCCGCGCGCGAAATCGCCGAGCGGCATCTTCATCAGATCGACGAACCAGCGGAAGCCCCACGGAATGAATTCGCCGAAAGGCACGAGGTGATGCTTGTCGTAGTGATAGATGTCGCGCGAATTTGGCGTCACGCCGTACAGGCTGTTCGTGTAATCGACGTAGCGGCCGTCCTCGGTCACCGACGCGCCGACCGCGCCGAACAGCACCGCCGAGCCCGTCGTGTCGCTGAACTTGCGGATCGCGACGGCGAACGGTTCGGGCAGTTCCTGGATCATCACCGCGATCGCCGTCTCCGGCGTGACGATCAGGTCGGCCGGCTTCTCGGTGATCATCTGCTGATACATTTTGATCGCTGCGTCGATGCCGGCCTGCTCGAACTTGATGTCCTGCTTCACGTTGCCCTGCAGCAGCCGCACGGTGAGCGGCGCATTCGCCGGTACCGTCCACGTCGCCTGCGACAGCGCGACGCCGAGCGCGACCAGCGCGACCGCGACGGCAGCCGGCGCGACGACCCGCACGCGCGCGCGCGGTGCCGCGCCGGCCGCCGGCGACTGCGCCGGCCGTGCGGCCGCGAACGCCTGCACGATCAGCGCGGCGAACAGCGCGAGCACCCAGCCGATACCGTACACGCCGACGACCGGCGCGAAGCCCGCGAACGGCCCGTCGACCTGCGGATAGCCGCTCGCGAGCCACGGGAAGCCGGTAAACATGGTGCCGCGCAGCCACTCGCCGAGCGCCCACGCGCCGGCGAAGGCGAACGCGCCGTGCCAGCTCGGCGAGAACGGCCGCGGATCGGGCGTGCGGCGATGCCATGCATGACCGGCGCAGAACGACCACAACCCGGCCGAGAACGCCGGATACAGCGACAGATACAGCGAGAACAGCACGAGCGCGCCGCCCGCGAGCGGCGCGGCCATCTCGCCGTACACGTGCATGCTGATGTAGAGCCACCAGATGCCGCTGATGAAGTTGCCGAAGCCGAACGCGCCGCCGGTCAGCGCGGCGCTGCGCCAGCTCGCGGTGCGCGTGAGCTGCGCGAAGAACCACACGAAGACGACGAGCTGCAGCCAGCCGCCGTGCGGCGTCGGTGCGAAGCAGAGCGTGTTCGCCGCGCCGGCGAGCAGCGCGACCGGATAGTGCCAGCGTGGCAACGCGCGGCCGGGCGCCGACGCGGGAATGCCGCCAGCCGGGCGGGACGGGATCGGATCGTCCATGTGAAGCGGAAGTGGGCGAAGCGGTTGGAAAGGGCGCGGCCGATGCGCGACGCGCGGATCAGTCCTCGTGCGAGGCTTCGGCGCGACGGCTCGCGAGCGGGTTGCGGCGCACCAGCAGCACGTGAATCTGGCGCGCGTCGCCGCGCTGGATCTCGAATACGAGGTTGCCGAGCTGCAGCTTTTCGCCGCGGTGCGGCACGCGGCCGAAATGATGGGTGATCAGCCCGCCGATCGTGTCGACCTCCTCGTCGGAGAAATCGGTGCCGAACACCTCGTTGAACTGCTCGATCTCGGTCAGCGCGCGCACGCGGTAGCGGCCGTCCGGCCCCGAGATGATGTTGCCGGCTTCCTCGTCGAAGTCGTATTCGTCCTCGATGTCGCCGACGATCTGCTCGAGCACGTCCTCGATCGTGATCAGGCCCGCGACGCCGCCGTACTCGTCGACGACGATCGCAAGGTGATTGCGGTTCACGCGGAAGTCATGCAGCAGCACGTTCAGGCGCTTCGATTCGGGAATGAACACGGCCGGGCGCAGCATCCCGCGCACGTCGAATTCCTCTTCCGCGTAGAACCGCAGCAGGTCCTTCGCGAGCAGCACGCCGATCACGTTGTCGCGGTTCTCCTCGTACACGGGGTAGCGCGAGTGCGCCTTTTCGAGGACGAACGGGATGAAATCCTCGGGCTTGTCGGCGATGTTGATCGCGTCCATCTGGGCGCGCGGCACCATGATGTCGCGTGCGCACAGGTCGGATACCTGGAATACGCCTTCGATCATCGACAGCGAATCGGCGTCGATCAGGTTGCGTTCGTGCGCGTCCTGGAGGATTTCGAGCAGCTCGCCGCGGGATTCGGGCTCGGGCGAGATGAAGTCGGTCAGGCGCTCGAGCAGCGAGCGCTTTTCTTGCGGTTTGTCGGTTGGCTTTCGACTGGGATACGAATCGTTCATGGTGGTGCGCCCGGGTCGTGCCGGGGCGCGCTGTCACGGAGTAGGCAAGGATACACCAAGGGGATGGCAGGTCCGTGTCGCGCCGGCCGTTCGGCCGATGCGCGCGGCCGCGCTGCTCCGCTCGGGAAACGGCCGCGCCGGGCGGGGCGGCGGCCTGCTTCCCATCCTATCTCAGAAAAGTGCGCCCGCGTAGCCCGCAGCGCCATGCGGCGACGAGCAATCGCGGAACGGGGGAAGCCGGCCAAAGGTGCAGGGCGGCGGCCGATGTGCCGCGCCGGATGCCGCCCGGCTCGCGCCGGCGACATTCCGCCGCACGCGTGCGCCGTGCCGCGCACCGTTCAGAACCGCATGCCGGCCGAGCAGCCGCCGATGGCCGCGCCGTTGGTCGCGGCGCCGCCGCAGCCGAACACGCCGCAGCCCGACAGCGCGACGCTGGCGGCGGCGATCAGCGCGACGGTGCGCAGTCGGAAAGCGAAACCGGCGCGCACCCGCCGCGAATTGAGGGCCGCAGCATCTGTCGGCCCCGCACGGCGGCCGTCCGCGCACAGCGGCGCGGCAGCGCGAGCGGGACGCGCAGCGCGGCGCATCATCGGCATCGCGCGAGCAAGCTTTCGAGCGCGCGGTCCGGAATGCCGCTCGCGCGCAGCGCTTCGACGGTGCGGCTCACGTAATCGAGCGTGGTGCCGTAGCGGCCGGCCGCGCAGCCGAACACTTCCTTCACGACGGCATCGGGCAGCTTGCCCGTGTACGTCGGCGCGTCGCGACGCATCACGAACGCGAGCGCGGTCACGCGTTCACCGGTTTCGAGCGAGCACGGCAGCCACGCGGGCCGGTACGAGCCCATCGGCATTTCGCGCTTCCACAGGGTTTCGAGATGCGGCTGCGCGGTCGCGCCTGCGAGGCGGAACGCGATGCCGGCGCACGACCCGCCGCGATCGAGCGCGAGCACGAGGCCCGGCCGCTCGGGCGTGCCGCGGTTCACGCGCGACCACAGATAGAGCCCGCGATGATAGCCGTGCACCTTCGCGCGCACGGCGGCGACCGTCGGCAGGCCGGGATTCCAGATCAGCGAGCCATAGCCGAACAGCCACAGATCCTGCCGGCCGTCCCAGTCGCGCATCGTCTGCGCCAGCGACGCCGCAAGCTCCTCTTCCGTCAGCAGACGGCCTTCGCCGATCGACGGCGGGTAGGCGGGTGGGAGCGTCGCGGCGTTCTGCATCGTTCGGCCGGATTACCGGTACGGGTTCGGAAAGCCCAGCTTCGCGAGAATGTCGACTTCGAGCGCTTCCATCTCGGCGGCGTCCTCGTCGCTCGTCTCGTGATCGTAGCCCTGCGCATGCAGCGCGCCGTGCACGAGCAGGTGCGCGTAGTGGGCCGCGAGCGGCTTGTCCTGCTCGCGCGCTTCCTTCTCGACGACGGGGCAGCACAGCACGAGATCGCCGATCACGGTGCCGTCCGGCGCCGGATCGTAGGCGAACGTCAGCACGTTGGTCGGATAGTCCTTGTGGCGATAGCCGGCGTTCAGCGTGCGGCCTTCCGTTTCGCCGACGAAGCGCACCGTGATCTGCGCGTTCGCGAACAGCGCCGGCGCGAGCCATTCGGCGATCAGCTTGCGCTTCGGCAGCGTCTTGCGCACCGCGCTCGTGATTTCGTCGCCGTATTGCACGGACAGGTCGAGTTCCTGCTCGCGCTGCTCGCCATCGTCGTCTTCGTCGCGCGGCGCCGGTTCGGCGCCGACGTGCAACGTGAGGCTGTCGTAATGCTCGGGCTGCAGCGCGAGCTTCGCGCGCATCGCCGGATCGTTGTGCTGCGCGACGATCGCGACGGCGGCGTCGCCCGAGCTGCCCGACAGGTCGAACATCAGGCTGCGGCCGTCCGGAAAGTCGATTCGCAGCCCCTGCGCCTTCACGGTGCGGGCCTTGCCCTTCGCATCGAACAGCGACACGCGGGTGGATTCGGACGCGGCGGACTCGGCGCGCCCCGACTTGCGAGAACGGGTGGATTTCATGACGCGTACGGCGATTGGAACGCGATGAGGATACACCAAACGGTCGATTGCGCCCGAATTCCGGCTGCCCGTGCGCGGACGAAAAAAGACCCGGCGCGCACCAGCGGGCCGGGTCCGGTCGCGCTTCGCGCGTTCGGCGTGTTCACGCGTCCCGTTAGGCGTCCTTGTGCTGCGCGTGGAAATCGTCGTACGCCTCGACGATGCGCGCGACGAGCGGGTGACGCACGACGTCCGCGCTCGTGAAGCGCGTGAGCGCGATGCCGCGCACACCGCCGAGCACCTGCTGCGCCTCGACGAGGCCGCTCTTGTGGCCGCGCGGCAGATCGACCTGGCTCGTGTCGCCGGTCACGACGGCCTTCGAGCCGAAGCCGATCCGCGTGAGGAACATCTTCATCTGCTCCGGCGTCGTGTTCTGCGCTTCGTCGAGGATGATGAACGCATGGTTCAGCGTGCGGCCGCGCATGTACGCGAGCGGCGCGATCTCGATCATCTGGCGCTCGAACATCTTCGCGGTCTTGTCGAACCCGAGCAGGTCGTACAGCGCGTCGTACAGCGGCCGCAGATACGGATCGACCTTCTGCGCGAGATCGCCCGGCAGGAAGCCGAGCCGCTCGCCGGCCTCGACGGCCGGACGCGTCAGCACGATGCGCTTGACCTGATCGCGCTCGAGCGCGTCGACCGCGCATGCGACCGCGAGATAGGTCTTGCCGGTACCGGCCGGCCCGATGCCGAACGTCACGTCGTGCGACAGGATCTGCTTCAGATACTCGCGCTGCGCCGGCGTGCGGCCGCGCAGATCGGCGCGCCGCGTGTAGAGCTTCGGCGCCGGCTCCTCGAGCGCCTCGTCGTCGTCGAGCTGGACGGTCGGCTCGTCGAACGGATGATCGGGGTCGCCGCGAAAACGCACGTCGAGCGTGTCCTGGCGGCCGTTGCCGCTCGTGTGGCGTACTTCGACGAGCGCGAGCTGGATGTCGTCGACCGACAGCGGATCGCGCGCGCGGTTGTAGAAGTTTTCGAGCGCGGCGAGTGCGAGCTTGGCGCCGCGCCCGCGGATCGCGATCCGGTGCCCGCGTCGCGCGAGCGTGACATCGAGCGCCTGTTCGATCTGCCGCAGGTTTTCGTCGAGCGGGCCGCAGAGATTCGCGAGGCGCGCGTTGTCGTCGCGCGGCGCGGTGAATTCCAGTGCTTGAGCGGGCTTCAAAGTGGCGTCGGGCTCCTGTTGGGCTGGCGGCCGGCGGCGCGGAAACGCATGCGTTTCAGCGCACCGGGCCTAGTGCGTGGCTGCGCTCGCGTCGTCGCTGACGAGCACGAGTTCGCCGCGCAGCGAGTGCGGATACGCGTGGTTGATCTTCACGTCGATCATCTGGCCGATCAGGCGCGGATGCGCGGCGAGCGGCGCCGGGAAGTTCACGACCCGGTTGTTCTCGGTGCGGCCCGCGAGTTCGTTCGGATCCTTGCGCGACGGCCCTTCAACGAGGATACGCTCGACCTTGCCGACCATCGACTGGCTGATGCGCGCGACGTTTTCCTCGATCGTCGCCTGCACGAGCTGCAGCCGCTTGAGCTTCACGTCGCGCGGCGTGTCGTCGTGCAGGTTCGCGGCCGGCGTGCCGGGGCGCGGGCTGTAGATGAACGAGAAGCTCGTGTCGTAGCGCATGTCGTGCACGAGTGCCATCATCTTGTCGAAATCCTCTTCCGTTTCGCCGGGGAAGCCGACGATCAGGTCGGTCGACAGCGACAGGTCGGGACGGATCGCGCGCAGCTTGCGGATCACCGACTTGTATTCGAGCACCGTGTAGCCGCGCTTCATCGCCATCAGGATACGGTCCGAACCGTGCTGCACCGGCAGGTGCAGATGGTTCACGAGCTTCGGCACCTTCGCGTACGTGTCGATCAGCCGCTGCGTGAATTCCTTCGGATGCGAGGTTGTATAGCGGATCCGTTCGATGCCCGGAATGTCGGCGACGTATTCGATCAGCGTCGCGAAATCGGCGACCTCCGACGAGCCGGCCGTCAGCGCGCCACGATACGCGTTCACATTCTGGCCGAGCAGCGTGACTTCGCGCACGCCCTGATCGGCGAGACCCGCGACTTCGGTCAGCACGTCGTCGAGCGGGCGCGAGACTTCGTCGCCGCGCGTGTACGGCACGACGCAGTAGCTGCAGTACTTCGAGCAGCCTTCCATGATCGACACGAACGCGGTCGGCCCTTCGACGCGCGCGGGCGGCAGGTGATCGAACTTCTCGATTTCGGGGAACGTGATGTCGACCTGCGCGCGGCCGCTCGTGCGGCGTGCGTCGATCATCTGCGGCAGGCGGTGCAGCGTTTGCGGGCCGAACACGAGGTCGACGTACGGCGCGCGCGACACGATCGACGCGCCTTCCTGGCTCGCGACGCAGCCGCCGACGCCGATCAGCAGATCGGGCTTCGCTTCCTTCAGCTCGCGCACGCGGCCGAGATCGGAGAACACCTTTTCCTGCGCCTTTTCGCGCACCGAGCAGGTGTTGAACAGGATGATGTCCGCGTCTTCCGGGGAGTCGGTCTTCTCGAGGCCTTCGGCCGCATTCAGTACGTCCACCATCTTGTCCGAGTCGTACTCGTTCATCTGGCAGCCGAAGGTCTTTACGTAAACTTTCTTCGTCATGGGGTTCGCCGTTCGCAGTGGTTGACCTGGGGGCGTGTCAAAGGTGAATCGGGACGGCAGCGCGTCGCGGCGCCCGGTTGCGCAGGTCGCGCGTGGCGCAGGAAAAGCCGTCGGGAAAGCCTTCCATTATAGCTTTTCGCGCGGGCCGACGCGGCCGCCCGGTGGTGGCCCTGCGACACCCGCATTGGCGTTCCGACCCTTCGTGCGCTGAACGCGGGCCGTCACCGGCATGCGTTCAGCAGATCCTCGAGCGCCGCTTCCTCGCGCGCGAAGCGCTCGGCGAGAAAATCGAGCAGCACGCGCACGCGCGGCGCCATGTAGCGCTTGCTGTGATAGATCGCGTGCAGCGGCGCGTCCTGGTGGCGCCACTCCGGCAGCAGCACGCGCAAGCGGCCCGCGCGCACGTCGTCGGCGATGTCCCACAGCGACTTCAGCGCAATGCCGTGCCCGCGCAGCGTCCATTCGCGCGTGAGGCCGCCGTCGTTGGTCTCGAACGCGTTCGACATCGGCACCGTGTAGGTCTGCACCTCGTCGCCGCGCGTGAAGCGCCAGGTGTTCATCGGCCCGGATGCGATCGTGATCACGTTGCACGGAAATCGGGCTAGATCGGTCGGGTCGGCCGGCGTTCCGTAGCGTTCGACGAACGACGGCGCCGCGCACAGCACGCGCCGGTTTGCGGCGAGCCGCCGCGCGACCAGCGCGCCGTCGGGCGGCGCCGCGAAGCGGATCGCGAGGTCGATCTCGTCCTGCCAGAGATTCGACGACGAATCGGACGCCGTCAGCGAGAACGTGACGTCGGGATGCCGCGCGGTGAATTCGTCGAGCCAGTCGAGCAGCTGGTTGCGGCCGAAATCGGATGTCGACGACAGCCGCACCTTGCCGCCGACGACGTTGCGGCCTTCCTGCAGCATCGCGTCGGCGTCGTCGAGCGCCTGCAGCGCCTGCCGGCAGCAGTTGAGGTACAGCCGCCCTTCGTCGGTGAGCCGCAGCTGCCGCGTCGAACGCTCGAACAGCCGCGTCGCGATTTTCGCCTCGAGCTTCGCGAGTCGCGCGCTGGCCGCCGCCGGCGTCAGGTTCAGCTTGCGTCCGGCCGCCGACAGGCTGCCGAGTTCGGCCGCTTCCACGAACAGCCGGATGTCGCCGAGTCGATCCATGCGATTTTCCAGAATCTTTTGAAAATGGTTCAAACGCCGCGCCAATTATCAAATATCGGCGCGTTCGGGACAATGCGCGCACGAACTTGTGCGATGCGGCATCGGCCCCGGTGCCGCGTCCGCCCCTTACCGGAGAACCCTCATGCCCATTCCGTTGCTGGCGCTTGCGATCAGCGCCTTTGCCATCGGCACCACCGAATTCATCATCATGGGTCTGCTGCCCGAAGTCGCGCACGATCTGGCCGTGTCGCTGCCGTCGGCGGGCCTGCTCGTGACGGGCTACGCGCTCGGCGTTGCGGTCGGCGCGCCGCTGCTGGCCGTGCTGACGAGCCGCATGCCGCGCAAGTTCGCGCTGCAACTGCTGATGGCGATCTTCATCGTCGGCAACGTGCTGTGCGCAACCGCGTCCGGCTACACGATGCTGATGGTCGCGCGCGTCGTCACGTCGTTTGCGCACGGCTCGTTCTTCGGGATCGGCGCCGTGGTCGCCGCGTCGCTCGTGCCGGCCGACAAGCGGGCCAGCGCGATCGCGCTCATGTTCACGGGCCTCACGCTGTCGAACGTGCTCGGCGTGCCGTTCGGTACGTTCGTCGGGCAGCTGCTCGGCTGGCGCGCGTCGTTCTGGATCGTCGCCGCGCTCGGCGTGCTGTCGCTGGCCGGCATCGCGGCGCTCGTGCCGAACCGGCACGACAGCGGGCCCGTCGGGCTCGGCCACGAAGTGCGCGTGCTGAAGGAGCCGCAGGTGTGGCTCGCGCTGCTGATGACGGTGCTCGGCTTCGGCGGCGTGTTCGTCGTGTTCACGTATATCGCGCCGATCCTCGAGAGCGTGTCCGGCTATTCGCCGCGCGCAGTCGCGCTGATCCTCGTGCTGTTCGGTGCGGGGCTCACGGTCGGCAACACGCTCGGCGGCCGGCTCGCCGATCGCGCGCTGATGCCGTCGCTGATCGCGATCCTCGTCGCGCTGATGGCCGTGATGGCGGTGTTCGCGAAGACGAGCCATCTGCCCGTCGCGGCCGCCGTCACCGTATTCGTGTGGGGAATCGCCGCGTTCGCGACGGTGCCGCCGCTGCAGGCGCGCGTCGTCGAGAAGGCCGCGAGCGCGCCGCATCTCGCGTCGACGCTGAACATCGGCGCGTTCAACGTCGGCAATGCGGGCGGCGCGTGGCTCGGCGGGCTGGCGCTCGATCACGGGCTCGCGCTCGATGCGCTGCCGTGGGTCGCTGTCGCCGTGACGTTCTCGGCGCTCGTCGTCACGTGGCTCGCGATGCGGCTCGACGCGCGCGGGCCGGCACGCGACTGCGCGGCAACGGCGCAATAGGGCGGCCGGCGAGGTGCGGCCGGCGAGGTGCGGCCGGCAAGGTGCGGCCGGCAAGGTGCGGCCCGCTCGGCCCGCGTCCGTTTCGCAGGCAAACCGACGCCGCCGAAACGCATTCCTCCGCGATGCTGATAACGGTGTGAAGATAACTTCGTTTGGCCGTGCGAAGCGCGGTGATAGCGTGTCGGTACGCGTCCTGACGGGCGCCATGTCGATTCCGGCTTACCCTTTCGCAGGGCCGCGCCGCGGCCCGGAGGCAACGTTATGTCTTCACCCCTGGCGCTCGTGCGCGATGTGTCTTCCTTCGAGTCCGGCGCGGCGGCCGACGCGCAGACGTCCGCTTCGTTCGACGCGCTCGAGCGGATCGTCGGCGTGAATCTCGCGCGGCTGCGCGCCGAGCGGCAACTGTCGCTCGACGCGCTCGCGCGGCTGTCCGGCGTGTCGCGCGCGATGCTCGCGCAGATCGAGTCGGCGCGCAGCGTGCCGTCGATCAAGGTGCTGTGCAAAGTGGCGGCCGCGCTGAAAGTGTCGGTCGCCGCGTTCTTGCGCCGTCATGCCGTGAACGGCTTCGAGCACTTGCCCGCCGAGCGCGCATCGCGCGTGGTCAGCTCGAACGGCCGCTTTTCGGCGCGCGCGCTCTATCCGGAAGGCGAGCCCGTCGCGGCCGAATTCCACGAACTGCGGATCGCGCCGCTGCATACCGAGCCCGGCGTGCGTCGCGCGCCGGGCACGACCGTGAACCTCGTCGTCAGCGAGGGGACGCTCGAAGTCGTCGTGCACGACCGGCGCCAGCTACTCGCGACCGGCGACGCGATCGTGTTCGACGCCGATCAGCCGTACAGCCTGCGCAATCCCGGCGACAGCGATGCGCGCGCCTTCCGCGTGACGGTGAGCCCCGAGGTGCCGCCGCGCTGGCTCGTGCCGGACGCCGCACACGCTGCCGTTTGAGTGTCGTTGCGCGGAACGAGGCTCGATCGATCGGGCGACGCGCTTAGACGTCGTCGTCGGTAGGGTTTTGTCCGCGATTCGCTGCGCGGTGCGCGCGGCTGTTGTATGCTTGGCCCCGCCGGCTGCGGCCCGCGTCGTTCGATCGCGGGCCGCAGCCGGCAATCAGTGCGTCTTCAGGGCGGGGCGAAATTCCCCACCGGCGGTAGGTCGGCGTCAGCCGACGAGCCCGCGAGCGCCCGTGCAACCGCGCGGGGTCAGCAGATCTGGTCGAATGCCAGAGCCGACGGTCACAGTCCGGATGAGAGAAGATGTGCAGATAGTCACGTCCGTCAGGGCCGCTTCGCGTCGCATGCGAAGCGGGTTGTCGTTCTGTCTGTTTGCAATGCCCTGAAACGTTTTTCGCCCAAATCGTATTTGCGAGGAGCGTTTCACATGTCCTTGATGTCCCTTTCGTCGGCACCGGCCGACGCCTTTGCCGATCTCCCGTTGCTGGATGCCGAACCGGTGCCGCCGCGCATCGCCGCCGCGCTCGACGCGTTGCGCGCAGGCCGCGCCGTCGTGCTGCAGGACGACCACGACCGCGAGAACGAGGCCGATCTGATCGTCGCGGCCGAGCGCATCACACCCGAAACGATGGCGCTGTTGATCCGCGAATGCAGCGGGATCGTCTGCCTTTGCCTGACCGACGAGAAGGTGCGCGCGCTCGAGCTGCCGCCGATGGTGCAGACCAACGAGAGCCGCAACGGCACGGCCTTTACCGTATCGATCGAGGCGCGCGAAGGCGTGCATACGGGCGTGTCGGCCGCCGATCGTGTGACGACGATCCGCGCCGCGATCGCCGACGACGCCAAGCCGCACGACATCGTGCGGCCCGGCCACGTCTTTCCGTTGCGCGCGCAACCGGGCGGCGTGCTCGCGCGCCGCGGCCATACCGAAGGGACCGTCGACCTCGCGATCCTCGCGGGGCTGAAGCCGGCCGGCGTGCTCTGCGAGCTGATGAATCCGGACGGCACGATGACGCGCGGCGACGACGTCGAGCGCTTCGCCAAGCAGCATGGATTGCCGATGCTGACCATCGCGGAACTCGTCGAATTCCGGTCGGCGCTCGCAGCGGCACGCGAACGCTGCTGCGAACCGGCCTGAGGCGGGAACGGCACGCGCGTCGGCGCGCGCCCATCGAAACAGCCTGCGCCGACGGCGGCCGACCAACGCCGGCGTCTGTGCCGGCCGGCGCGCGCCCGATCAGGACTGCACGTCGCCGAATTCGCCGCGCATCCCGGCCTCGACGAGCGCCGGCAACTCGCGCATGTCGCGCATGATCCGCGTCATGCCCATGCCGCGCAGCACGTCCGCGTAATTGTCGGGGATGTGGCTCGCGCCGACGAACGCGATCGTCTTCATCCCGGCCGCACGTGCGGCATTCAGTCCCGACACGCTGTCCTCGACGACGATGCAGCGCTCCGGCGCGACGCCGAGCGTCTGCGCCGCGTACAGATACACGTCGGGGTACGGTTTCGGCCGCGCGACCTGTTCGGAGCTGAACACGCGATCGCCGAAGATCTCGGTGAGCGACGCGCGCTTCAGTGAATTGCGCACGCGCGCGAGCCGGCTGTTCGACACGACCGCGGCCGGCAGCGTGACCTTCAGCAACGCATCGCGGACGCCCGCGATCGGCGCGAGCGATTGCGCGAGCGCGACTTCGATGTTGTGCTCGATCGTTTCGAGGAAGTTCTCCGGCATCCGGATCGCGAAGCGCGCTTCGAGCCCGGCGAGGAAGCGCGACGTCTGCTGGCCGAACGCGGTTTTCGCGGCGGCTTCGAAATCGAGGTGGGGAAACGTGGCGGACAGCGTGTCGAGCAGCACGCGGTCGGCAATGACTTCGCTGTCGACGAGCACGCCGTCGCAGTCGCAGATGAGGTGATCGAGCATGATGGTGAAGAAGCGGGGGAGTCGGCGGCGCCGATCGTCCCGCACATGATACGTGCTTTCGCCGACGCGCCGTGAGCGCTTCCCCGCACTGCACACATCACAGGTCGATCGCGCGCCCCGTGCGCCACGACGTCGTCGCGGCTTCGGCGAGCTCGAGCGCCGCAAGCCCGTCGTCGATCGTCGTCCGAACCTGTGTGCCGTCGCGCAGCGCGTCGACGAAATGCGCGAGCTCAGCCGCGTAGGCATGCCGATAGCGTTCGAGGAAGAACGGCTCGGGTACGTCCGTCGCGATGCCCTGCGCGGACCACACGCTCACTTCGGTCGGCCGCACGTTGCCGGCCTGCAGCATCCCGCGGCTGCCGAGCAGTTCGAAGCGCTGGTCGTAGCCGTACGCGGCGCGACGCGACGTGTTGATCTGACACAGCAGCCCGCGTCGCGTGCGGATCGTCACGGCCGTCGAATCGATGTCGCCCGCATCGCGCACCGCAGGATCGGTCAGGCAGCTGCCGGTCGCATGCAACGTCTGCGCTTCGTCGCCGAGCATCCAGCGGAACACATCGAAGTCGTGGATCAGCATGTCCTTGAAGATGCCGCCCGAGCTGCGGATGTAGTCGGCCGGCGGCGCGCCCGGATCGCGGCTCGTGACGATCAGCATTTCCGGATCGCCGATCTCGCCGCGCTCGACGCGCGCCTTCAGCGCGGCGAAGGTCGGATCGAAGCGGCGCTGGAAGCCGATCATGCACGTGATGCCGCTTTGCCGAACGCGTTGCGCGCATTCGCGCGCTCGTTCGACGCCGAGGTCGACCGGCTTCTCGCAGAACACCGCCTTGCCGGCGTTCGCGGCCGCGACGATCAGGTCCGCATGCGTGTCGGTGCTCGACGCGATGACGACCGCGCCGACCGATGCGTCGCCGAGCGCGCGTTCGACGTCGGCGGCCTGCGCGCCGTGCGCGCGTGCGAGTGCGTCGGCCGACGGTGCGTGCCGGTCGACCACGTACTTCAGCGTCGCGCCGGGATGGCGCGCGAGGTTTGCGGCGTGGATCTTGCCGATTCGGCCGGCGCCGAACAGTGCGAATTCGATCATCGTGTTCTCTTGTCTTGTCTTGTCTTGTCTTGTCGGTTGCGCGCATGTGCGCATGCTCAGCGGCGCTCGAGTTCGCCCTGCACGTAGTCGATGCTCGCACGCAGCCGCGCGGCGATGTCGTGCGCCTGCGCGATCTCGGTGGCGAACGGCTCGAACGACAGCGCGCCGCGATAGCCGCGCGCAAGCAGCTCGCGCACTTGCCGCACGTTGCCGAGCCGGTCCGCGCGGCCGACGAGCACACGATGGCCGTCGCGCATCCGCTCGACCGGCAGGTCGTCGTCCTCGACGCCCGACAGATGAACGAGTCCCGTCAGATTCGGGAAGAAGATCGGTTCGCCGGCGAGGTGATGATGGAACGTGTCGTGCACGAGACGGAACACCGGTTCTCCGGCCGCCGCGTAGATCGCCTTGACCGCGTCCGACTTGCGGCGCAGCGCGCATTCTTCGAAGCCGAGCGGCTCGATGAAGCCGAGCAGCCCGCGCGCTTCGAGGATCGGCTTCAATGCGCGCAGCGCGTTCACGAGATCGGCATGTCGCGTCTCGGCATCGCGCGCATCGTCGCGGCTGTTGGTCGGACACAGCACCAGTGCGCGTGCGCCGCATTGCGCGGCGTAGTCGGCGAGCAGCGTCGCTTCGTCCGCGCGCGCTGCGTTCCACTGGTCGAAGCGCTGCAGCGCATTGATCGTCAGGATCGTCACGCCGGCGGCTTCGGCCGTCGCACGGATCGCGGCGGCCGGCGTGCCGTCGGCGAGCTCCGCGCCGTCGAGATCGTTGCGGATCTCGATCGCGTCGATGCCGAGCTGCCGGCACAGCGCGACATAGCGATCGAACGGGATGTGCGGCGCGCAGATCCGGTTCAGCGAGAAATGGAAGGCTTGCGTCATCGTGCGGTCCTCTGGTGTCGAACGGAAGCGTGAGCGAAACGGGTGACGTCGTGCGCGGCCGCATCGCCGTGCGTATCGTCCGGCGTCGCGGCGAGTGCGTGCCATGTGTCGCGCAGCCACTGCGCGCACGCGACGTTGTTGTCGAAGATCGAGTAGCGCGCGCCGCCGCCGTAGTCGGGAAACGGAATGAATTCGCAGCTGATCTGCTCGACCTGCACAGGCCGTGCGTGCACCTGCGACTGCAGCAGCGCGCGTAGCGCGGCCTTCCACGTGTCGAGCGCACCCGCATGCCAGGCATCGTGATAGGTGCCGGGCGCGGGTGCGACGAACGGATACTGGATGCCGCGTCCCGGCCGGCCGTCCGCACGGCGCATCGAGCGGTTGTCCGGATTGTTCGGGATCACGCTGCGCGCATGCGCATGCCGGACCCAGCCGCGCGCGATCCATTCGGTGTAGACGGCCGACGGCGACGCGGGGTCCAGCCTCTCGCGCATGCGCTCGGCCGTGCCGTGCAATCCCGATGCGTCGAGTTCCGCGCGATTGCCGATCTTGAACAGCAGGTGCGAATGGTCGAGCGTGAGCCGGAACGGCACGCCGGCCTGCTCGACGTGCCGCGCGACGCGTGCGATCCGCATGAAGCGTTCGCTCCACATGTCGACGTGCACTTCGAGGCACGGCAGGCAGCCGACGCGCTCGCCGCGTTCGTACGTGCGCAGGTAGAAGTCGGCGACTTCGCGGTCCGACAGCGGATGGCCGTCGGCGTGATGAGCATGCAGCTGGCAGTTGAGCACCGTGCTGCCGAAGCGCGCGCCCGCATCGACGATTTCGGCCACGTGCGCATCGTCGCGGCCCGCGCGCCAGATGCCGCCGATCACGCGAATCGGCAGCGCATGGCGCTCGACGAGCGCGAAGTACGGCGTCAGATCTTCGCCGCTCACCGGGTTCTTCTCGACGTAGTCGAACACGCGCGCGTCGGCGATCATCCGGAACCGCTCGGCCGGCGTCGGCGGCGGCAAGCCGTCGTGCTCGAGCACGCCGTCGAGATTCACGCCGATGAGGATCGTGTCAGCCATCGTCTGCCGTCCGTCGTTGAGCCGGTGTCGAACCGTGTTGAACTGGATGGCTGCCAACTGTACGGCCGCGCGGCGCGCATTGCATGACGAACGTTGACGAAAAATCGCCAACGCGGCCGTCGATTTTTTCGCGCGCTGCATCACGCGCGCCGCGCGGCCGCGTCAGGCCGGCAGATACGCGCTCGTGCGCACGTTCGCGGCGCAGAACACGCGGAATTCGACGGGGTCGGCGGGCGGCCGCTGCTCGACGATGCCGCACGCGTGCAGCACGTGCTGCAGCGCGGAGATCGCCTGACCGTCCGGGTCCTGGTCGATCGCGATGTCCATCGAACCGGCCTCGATATACGCGCGGTGCTGATCGAGCATCTCGTGCCCGATCCAGACGACGCGGCCGGCCGCGCCCGCGTTGCGCAGCGCGGCTTCGATGCCGGCCGACCCGGCACCGCTGTTGTAGATTGCGGCGACCTCGTCGCCCGCGCGCAATGCGTTCGTGACCGCGCGGTAGCAGCGGTCGTCCTCGTCGAGCGTTTCGATCGGCGCGTCGCAGCGCAACGCGCCGAACGCTTCGCCGAGCTGATCCATGCAGCCGGCCATGCGCTGCGCGTGCGCGCGGTAAGCCATGCGGCCGCCGAGCAGCAGCACGCGCCCGGGCCGCGCGGCGAGCCGGCCGATGTAGTAGCCGGCCGTGCGTCCGGCGCGGTAGTTGTCGATGCCCGCATAGTGGACGCGAGCAATGCCGCCGATGTCCGTCACCATCGTCACGACGTGCTCGCCGCGCGCGATCGCGGCGGTCAGCGCGTCGCGCACGCGCGGCGTGTCGTGCGCGGTGACGATCAGCGCCGCGCGCCGGTATGCGGGACGTTCGATCAGCGCGGCGGCACGCGCGTCGTCGGCGGCGGCGACGATGGTTCGATGCACGACGACGCGCCGGTCGAGCATCTGCAGCGAGCGCTGCAGCGCCTGCTGCAGCCGGTGGAAGAACGGCGCGTCGGTGTCGGGCAACAGCACGTCGACGTGGACGAGCCCGTGCCGCGTGTCGGGCAGCTGGCGCGGCACGCCGAGCTGGCGCGCGGCCGCCACCACGCGTTCGCGCGCGCGGGCCGACACGCTGCCGCGCTCGTTCAGCACGCGGTCGACGGTCGTCGTGCTGACACCCGCGAGCGCGGCGATCTCGTCGAAGCGCGCGGTGCGCTTGCGCCAGCGCGGACCGGAAGGGTCGGCCATGGTCGTCTCCATCGTTGTCGTCGCCAGCATCGCGTGGCGTTGTGCGCCAACGCTAAAGCGATGGCGAAATTTCGTCAACGTTTCGATTGAGCGGGGCAGGGCGGTCGCCTAATTTCGCTTCCATGCCGGTGCGCAAGGTGCGCATGCCGGCGAACGAGAATCGGGAGACACGCGTGACCCATACCGACGACGACCTGCACCGGCGCCCCGCGGCGGCACGCCGTCACGCATACCGCATGATCGGCGGCGCGGGCGAGCGCGCGCGTGCCGCCGGGCTGGTCAATGCCGAGTGGTACCGGTGCGCGGTGCCGCGGCCGCTGATGAAGCAGCTGATGCAGCGCAGCGATGCACGCGCGATACGCGACACGCTGACCTGGTACGCGTCGATCGTCGCGAGCGGCGTGCTCGCATGGTTCGCGTGGCGCGCGCATTCGGCGTGGGCGATTCCGGCGTTCTTCCTGTACGGCACGCTCTACTGCAGCCCGGCCGATTCGCGCTGGCACGAGTGCGGGCATGGCACCGCATTTCGCACGCGCTGGATGAACGACGTGCTCTATCAGGTCGCGTCGTTCCAGGTATTTCGCCGCGCAACCGTGTGGCGCTGGAGCCATGCACGCCATCACACGGACACGCTCGTCGTCGGCCGCGACCCGGAAATCGCCGCACCGAAGCCGACCGACTGGCTCGCGCTCGCGCTGAACGTGATCGCGCTCAAGCATGTCGCGAGCGAGCTGCGCAAGATGATCGCGGCCGCGTTCACGGGCCGGCTCGACGCTGAGGAGCAGACCTACGTGCCCGAATCGGAATGGCCGAAGGTCGTGCGCGAGGCGCGCATCCACCTCGCGATCCATGCGCTCGCGATCGGCGCGGCGCTGTATGCGCGAACGATCCTGCCGCTGCTGTATGTCGGCTTGCCGAGCCTGTACGGCGCGTGGCTGTACCTCTACTTCGGGCTCACGCAGCACGCGGGCATGCCCGAGAACGTGCTCGATCATCGGCGCAACTGCCGGACCGTGATGATGAATCCGGTGTTCCGCTTTCTGTACTGGAACATGAACTACCACGTCGAACATCACATGTTTCCGATGGTGCCGTTCCACGCGCTGCCGAAGCTGCACGACGCCGTGAAGGCCGACATGCCGCCGCCGTATCCGAGCACGCTCGCGGCCTACGCGGAGATCGTGCCGGCGCTGATCCGGCAGACGCGCGATCCGTCCCATCACGTCGTGCGGCCGGTGCCCGATGCGGCGCGCGCATGACGTTCATTCAACTGCCAACGAAGGAGACACGCATCATGACGCAATGGATCGACGCCGTCGGCTTCGACGACATCGACGACGAGGACGTCGTGCGCTTCGACCATGACGGCCGCACGTACGCGATCTACCGGATCGACGGACACGTGTACGCGAGCGACGGGATGTGCACGCACGAACGCGTGCATCTCGCGGACGGCCTCGTGATCGACCACGTGATCGAATGTCCGAAGCACAACGGCCGCTTCGACGTGCGCGACGGCCGCGCATTGTCGGCACCCGCATGCGAGCGCTTGCGCACGTATCGCGCGCGGATCGAGGACGGCCGTGTGCTGATCGAGGTATGACGGCATGACGAACGACCGCGTGATGGCGATCGTCGGCGCGGGCCACGCGGGCGGCCGTGCGGCGCAGGTGCTGCGCGAACACGGCTGGCGCGGGCGCATCGTGCTGATCGGTGCGGAACCGCATCTGCCCTACGAACGGCCGCCGCTGTCGAAAGGCGTGCTGACCGGCGAGCGCAGTGCCGCGCAATGCGCGCTGCGCGATCGCGACGCCTGGCGTGCGGACGCGATCGAGCCGATCGTCGCAACCGTCGAGCGGATCGATCCGGCGGCGCGCGAAATACGCGTGTCGGACGGCCGCGCGTTCGCGTACGACGCGCTGCTGCTGGCGACCGGCGCCCGCGCGCGGCGCCTCGCGATTCCCGGTGCCGATCTTGACGGCGTGCTCGCCTTGCGCACGCTCGACGACGCCGCGGCGCTCGGCGCGCGGCTCGTGCGCGATGCGCGCATCGTGCTGATCGGCGGCGGATTCATCGGGCTCGAAGTCGCGGCGTCGGCGCGCCAGCGCGGCTGTCGCGTGACCGTGCTCGACGCGGCGTCGCGCGTGCTCGGCCGCGCGGTGCCGGACACGATCGCGGCGCGCGTGCATGCGCTGCACGTTCGGCACGGCGTCGCGATCCGGCTCAATCGCGCGCCGGTCGCAATCGAGCGCACGGCGGGCGGCGCGCTCGCGGTCATGCTCGACGACGGCGACATGCTGATCGCCGATACGGTCGTCGTCGGGATCGGCATCGAGCCGGCGGACGAACTCGCCCGCGACGCGGGGCTCGCGGTCGATCGCGGGATCGTCGTCGACGAAAGGCTCGAGACGTCGGCGCGCGGCATTTACGCGGCCGGCGACGTCGCGGTGTTTCCTGGCGGCCGGTCGGCACGTCGCGTGCGGCAGGAGACGTGGCACGGCGCCGAGACGCAGGCGCGCGTCGCCGCGCGCAACATGCTGGGCGCCGGCGAACCGTATCGCGACGTGCGCTGGTTCTGGTCCGATCAGTACGACGCGCAACTGCAGGTCGTCGGCGAGCCCGCGCTCGGCGAGCGGACCGTCGCGCGCGTGCTCGACGACGACGCGGAAATCCGCTTCCATTTCGATGCGCAGGCGCGGCTCGTCGCGGCGAGCGGATTCGGCTGCGCGTCCGCGTGGGTGAAGGAGATGCGGGTCGCGAGGATGCTCGTCGAGCGCGCGGCGGACGTGACGCCGGCCGACGTCGCGGACACCGGCGTGAAGCTGAAATCGCTGCTGCGCTGAGATGAAGGAGCCGCGGCGCGTGCGGCGCCGGGCGCAGGGAAGGAGGGTGCGTGGCCGAAGCGCGCGGCCCCGAGTGTGCCGCGCGCTTCGACGCACGTACGACGTCGCTCAGACCGTCGTGTGCAGATGCAGATACAGTGCGGCGGCCGCGGCGCCGCCGAGCAGCGGGCCGATCACCGGCACCCATGCATAGCGCCAGTCGCTGTCGCGCTTGCCGGGGATCGGCAGCAGCGCGTGCATGATGCGCGGCGACAGGTCGCGCGCGGGGCTCATCGCATAGCCGGTCGGGCCGCCGAGCGAGATGCCGATGCCGAGCACGAGCAGGCCGACGGGCAGCGCGTCGAGTGCACCGAGTCCGACCTGCGGCGACGCGAGATAGAGCACGCCGAGGATCAGCACGAAGGTACAGATCGCTTCGGTCAGCACGTTATGCGTGACGCTGCGGATCGCGGGCGCGGTGCAGAACACCGCGAGCTTCAGGTCCGCATCGGCTTCCTTCGCGAAGTGCTGGCGATACGCGAGCCAGACGAGCAGCGCGCCGGCCATCCCGCCGAGCATCTGTGCGAGCACGTAGCCGCCGACTTTCGCCCACGGGAACTTGCCGGCGAGCGCGAGACTGATCGTGACGATCGGGTTCAGATGCGCGCCGCTGAACGATGCGGTCACGTAGACGGCGACGAATACGGCCATCGCCCATCCCATCACGATCACGATCAGATCGGCGCCTTTGCCTTTGGTCTTCGCGAGCAGGACGTTCGCGACCGCGCCGTTGCCGAGCAGCACGAGGATCGCCGTGCCGATGAATTCTGCGATATAGGGTGACATGTTTGTCTCTCGTAGATCGCGGCGGACTCGCGCAATGCGCGGTCCGCCGGCGTTGTTGTTGTGTCGTTCGCGACGCGGCGCTTACTGTGCGTCGTCGGCCCAGGCCTTTGCAGCACGCACCGCGCGCTGCCAGCCGGCCATGCAGCGCTCGACCTGCTGCTTGGGCATCGACGGTGCGAAGCGGCGATCGAGCTGCCACTGGCTGCGCACTTCGTCGAGATTCTTCCAGTAGCCGATCGCGAGGCCCGCGAGATACGCGGCGCCGAGTGCCGTCGTTTCGGTGATCTGCGGACGCACCGCATCGACGCCGAGCAGGTCGGCCTGGAACTGCATCAGCAGGTTGTTCGCGCTCGCGCCGCCGTCGACGCGCAGCTCGCCGATGCTGATGCCCGAATCGGCTTCCATCGCGGCCAGCACGTCGAGCGATTGATACGCGATCGCATCGAGCGCCGCGCGCGCGAGATGCGCGTCGCGCGTGCCGCGCGTGACGCCGAACAGCGAGCCGCGTGCGCGCGCGTTCCAGTGCGGCGCGCCGAGGCCGGCGAACGCGGGCACCAGATAGACGCCGTCGCTGTGCGGCACGCTCGCGGCGAGCGCTTCGATCTCGGCGGCCGTCTTGATGATGCCGAGGCCGTCGCGCAGCCACTGCACGACCGCGCCCGCGATGAAGATGCTGCCTTCGAGCGCGTACTGCACGTCGTCGCCGATCTGCCAGGCGATCGTCGTCACGAGGTTGTTCTTCGACTCGATCGGCTTGTCGCCGGTATTCATCATCAGGAAGCAGCCGGTGCCGTACGTGTTCTTCACCATCCCGGACGTCGTGCACATCTGGCCGAACAGCGCCGCGTGCTGGTCGCCCGCGATGCCCGCGAGCGGAATCTTCGACGCGAACACGGTGGTTTTCGTATGGCCGTAGATCTCCGACGACGCCTTCACTTCCGGCAGCATGCTGCGCGGGATGTCGAGCAGTTCGAGCAACTCGTCGTCCCACTGGCGCGTATGGATGTTGAACAGCATCGTGCGCGACGCATTCGTCACGTCGGTCACGTGCAGCTCGTGCTTCGTGAAGTTCCACACGAGCCAGCTGTCGACCGTGCCGAACGCGAGCTTGCCCTGACGCGCCTTGTCGCGCGCGCCCGGCACGTTGTCGAGGATCCAGCGGATCTTCGTCGCGGAGAAGTACGAGTCGATCGGCAGGCCCGTTTTCGCGCGCACCTTCGCTTCGAGCCCCTGCTTTTTCAGCGAATCGCAGAAGTCGGCGGTGCGGCGGTCCTGCCAGACGATCGCGTTGTAGACGGGCTGGCCCGTTTCGCGATCCCAGACGATCGTCGTCTCGCGCTGGTTCGTGATGCCGATCGCGGCGATCGACGTGCCGTTCAGGCCGGTGCGCGTGACGGCTTCGGCGGCGACGCCCGCCTGCGTCGACCAGATTTCCTGCGGGTCGTGCTCGACCCAGCCGGGCTGCGGGTAGATTTGTTCGAACTCTTTCTGCGCGATCGACACGATATTGCCCTGCCGATCGAACAGCATCGCGCGGGAGCTCGTCGTGCCCTGGTCGAGCGCGAGGATGTACTGGTCCTGCATGTCTCTCATCTCCATCCGTGGATTAGTTGTGATGCGCGCCGTATGCCGCGGCGCGTCGGTGAATCAACGTCGGTCAAGCAAACTGCTCGGGCGATCGATCACGCGTGCGGCGCGTGCGCGGCCGCGAACCACGCATCGAGCGCGGCGCTCGCCGCGTCGAGCGTGCCCGGCGCGACGTGCAGCCCGAGCTTCGAGCGGCGCCACAGCACGTCCTGCGCGCAGGTCGCCCATTCGGTATCGCGCAGGTAGCGCAGCTCCGCCTCGAACAGGCCGGGCACGATCTCGGCGCCGAGATCGGCCAGCGACTGCGCATTGCCGACGACGCGCGCGGCACGCGTGCCGTACGCGCGCGCATACCGGCGCGCGAGCGGTGCGGGCAGCCAGCGATGGCGCTTCGCGAATGCGTCGGCGAACGCATCGAATTTGGCGTTCGCGATGTCGCCGCCCGGCAGCGGGGCGCCGGCGGTCCATGCCGGTGCGTCGCGGCCGAGCGCGCGGCACAGCATGTCGCCGGCTTCTTCGGCGAGCTTGCGGAACGTCGTAATCTTGCCGCCGAACACCGACAGCAGCGGTGCGCCTTCGCCGTCGTCCATCTCGAGCCGGTAGTCGCGCGTGACGGCCGACGCGTTCGCGGCATTTTCGTCTTCGAGCAGCGGCCGCACGCCGGAATAGGTCCAGTGCACGTCGGCCGGCGAGATCTTGCGCTTGAAGTAGCGGTTGATCGAATCGCACAGATACTGCGTCTCGTCGCGATCGATCGCGACGCGCGCCGGATCGCTCGTGTATTCGACGTCGGTCGTGCCGATCAGCGTGAAGTCGCGCTCGTACGGGATCGCGAAGATGATCCGCTTGTCGGGGTTCTGGAAGATGTAGGCGTGATCGTGATCGAACAGCCGGCGCGTGACGATGTGGCTGCCTTTCACGAGCCGCACGCTATGATGCGCGCCGCGCCCGAGCGCGCCGTGCAGCACGTCGCCGACCCACGGGCCGGCCGCGTTCGCGATCGCACGCGCACGCACGACGCGGATCGCGCCGTCCGGCTGCCGCAGCCGCGCTTCCCATTCGTCGCTGCGGCGCTCGGCCGACACGAGCTTCGTGCGCGTGAGGATCTCGGCGCCGCGCTCTTTCGCGTCGAGCGCGTTCAGCACGACGAGGCGCGCATCGTCGACCCAGCCGTCCGAATAGACGAAGCCGCGCCGGATCGAATCGACGAGCGGCGCGCCGGCCGCATGGCGGCGCATGTCGATGCCGCGCGAGCCGGGCAGCAGCTCGCGTTTCGCGAGGTGATCGTAGAGGAACAGGCCGATGCGGATCAACCAGGCCGGACGCAGGTTCGGCATGTGCGGCATCACGAAGCGCAGCGGCCACATGATGTGCGGCGCCGCGCGCAGCAGCGTCTCGCGCTCCTGCAGCGCCTTGCGCACGAGCCCGAATTCCTTGTACTCGAGATAGCGCAGACCGCCGTGAATCAGCTTCGTGCTGGCCGACGACGTGTGCGATGCGAGATCGTCCTGCTCGCAGAGCAAAACCGACAGGCCGCGGCCGGCCGCATCGCGCGCGATGCCCGCGCCGTTGATGCCGCCGCCGACGACGAGCAGATCGTAGCGATTCGGTTGATTCACCTGCTGTCCTTATCGTTCGAGAGTCGAGTTCATGGATCGAACACGAAATGTTCGAATTCGAAATTTAACGAACGAAATCGAAAAAGTAAAGTTCGAAAAAGAGGGGCGGGTGGCGCGCCGCGCGTTCCCGGACGATACTGGCGGGATCGACCGTTTCGCGAGGTGAATCATGCGTATTGGGATGGGGATCGGCGCGTGCGCCGTGGTGCTGGCGGCCTGCAGCGCAGGCACGCCGCCGCTCGCCGGCAACTGGCGGGCGCCGTCGTTCGTCGATCTACAGACGGCGTGCGGCGGCACCGCGCGCGACTGGGGCGCGGACGCGCAGCCGGTCTATTCGGCGATGTACGACGCGTACGTCGCGAAGCGCTATCGCGGGCTGTCCCAGGCGAACTACTGCGCGTTCGTAAACGAACTTTCCGCGCATTACGCGGCGCCGGACGCGCCGGGCCGCGCCGGCTGGGTCGCGTATCTGAACGGCGCGCGGGCGCAGGCCGTCAGCTGGCGCGCGGCGGTCGATCCGACGTTGCGCGGCGGCTGAAGCGAGCGGAGCGAAACAACGGGAGCGGTGGGCCTGAAAACGCGGCGCGGCCGGGGAGGCCGGCCGCGGGCAGGTCACAAACGGCGGGACTTACGAATAGCGGTACTTGATCGACCGCAGCGTGGCGTCACCGGTTTCGGTCACGCAGTATTTTCGCCCCGATCCGAGCCCTTCGAGGCGGACGAGCTGTTGTTCGAGCAGCGCGTCGAGTTCTTCCCGATCCATGCTGGTCTGGTCGGGTGCGTCTTTCACAAGCAATAGCGTGGCGAATTCATGCGGACTCAGCATCGTTCTCTCCATGGCAACCGGTCTGCCCGCGCGGCCGGCATCGATGCCGGCGCACGTACCCCGCGGGGGATGGCTTGGGGGGAAAAGCTGCATTCGCCGGCCATGCGGTTCGCGCTCGCCCTGGCACAGGCAGAGCGGCAAACGGGCCGGGGAACTGGAGTCTAGTCGAGTGCGCAGGCAACGACAAATCGTGCCCCGTTAATTTTCCGTTTGACAGGCAGGCCATCCACAAGCGGTTCGGCCGCGCGGCCAACTTCTTGATTTCACTTGAAGTTGTCGGTGCGGCGCAGCATCGCGCCGATCATTCGGCGACGTACACCTGCGTGCCGGCCGCGGCGATCGTATCGGCCATGTCGGCCGGCAGCGGCTTGTCGGTGAACAGCGCATGGACCTGGCTCAGATGGCCCTGGCGCACGAGCGCCGGCCGGCCGATCTTCGAATGATCGGCGACGAGGTAGACCGTACGCGCATGCTCGATGATCGCCTCCGCGACGCGCACCTCGCGCGTATCGAAGTCGCGCAGCGTGCCGTCGGCCTCGATTGCGGACGTGCCGACGATCGCGTAGTCGACCTTGAACTGCCGGATGAAGTCGATCGCGAGTTCGCCGACGATGCCCTTGTCCCACGGCCGCACGATGCCGCCGGTGATCAGCACCTCGCAGTCGGGGTAGCCGCTCATCATCGACGCGACGTTCAGGTTGTTCGTGATCACGCGCAGCCCGTGATGGCGGTTCAGCGCGCGCGCGACTTCCTCGGTGGTCGTGCCGAGGTTGATGAAGAGCGACGCCTGATCGGGGATGTGCGACGCCGCGAGCGCCGCGATGCGCCGCTTCTCGTCGTGGAACATCCGCTGCCGCGCGGTGTACGACACGTTCTCGGAGCTGGTCGGCAGGCTCGCGCCGCCGTGATAGCGGCGCAGCAGGTTCAGGTCGGCGAGCCAGTTCACGTCGCGGCGGATCGTCTGCGGCGTGACGGCGAAATGCGCGGCGAGATCGTCGACGGTCACGAAGCCGTCGCGCTGCACCCATTCGAGCAATTCCTGCTGGCGCGCGTTCAGGGTGAGGCGGGGATCTCTGCTCATGTTCGACGGTCGGGGGCGTGAAAACGAAGCGGATATTGTAAGGGTGTCCGTCGCGCCGCCGGCACGCGGGTACACCCGATTCATGCGAATCACACATGGATTCATTTCACAAATGAATTTGTGCGATTACGCCGATCGCGATGCAATGGCGGATTCCCCGCGCGCGGGGACGCATTCCATTCGTTTTCGACGAGGTAGACCGATGACTGATTTCAACTGGCACAACCCGTATCCGACGCCCCGTATCCCGGTGTTCGCGCGCAACGTCGTATCGACGTCGCATCCGCTCGCCGCGCAGGCCGGGCTGCGGATGCTGTGGAAGGGCGGCAACGCGGTCGACGCGGCGCTCGCGGCGGCCGCCGCGATCACGGTCGTCGAGCCCGTATCGTGCGGGCTCGGCGGCGATGCGTTCGCGCTCGTCTGGGATGGCGGCAAGCTGCACGGCCTGAATGCGTCGGGCGTCGCGCCGGCCGCGTGGAGCGTCGACTATTTTCGCCGGCGCCACGGCGAGGACGCGCACGGCATCGCGCGCAAGCCGACGCGCGGCTGGGACACCGTCACGGTGCCCGGCGTGATCGCGGGCTGGGAAGCGCTGCACGCGAAGTTCGGCTCGCTGCCGTTCGCCGACCTGCTCGAGCCGGCGATCGACATCGCGCAGCGCGGCTATTCGGTGTCGCCGATCGTCGCGCACAAGTGGGCGGCCGCCGTGCCCGAGCTGCAGGGCCTGCCCGGCTTCGCGGAGACCTTCATGCCGCGCGGCCGCGCGCCGCTCGTCGGCGAGCGCATGTGCCTGCCCGGCCATGCGAAGACGCTGCGCACGCTCGCGAACGAAGGCGCGCGCGCCTTCTACGAAGGGGCGCTCGCCGAGCAGCTCGTCGCGTTCGCGCGCGAAGGCGGCGGCGCGCTGAGCGCGGAAGACTTGCGCGCCTATCGTCCGGAATGGGTCGAACCGATCGGCAAACGCTTCGGTCGCCATACGATTCACGAAATTCCGCCGAACGGACAGGGCATCGCCGCGCTGATCGCGCTCGGCATCGCCGAGCACGCGGGCGTGACGGACTGGCCCGTCGACTCGGCCGATTCGCAGCATCTGCAGATCGAGGCGATGAAGCTCGCGTTCGCGGACGTCTACCGCTACGTTGCCGATCCGCGCGCGATGGAAGTCACGCCCGGGCAGATGCTCGACGACGCCTATCTGGCGGCGCGCGCAAAGCAGATCGACCGCATGCGCGCGACGCACTTCGAGGCCGGCCGCCCGCATTCGGGCGGCACGATCTATCTGTCGGCCGCCGACGAACGCGGGATGATGGTCAGCTTCATCCAGTCGAACTACATGGGCTTCGGCTCGGGCCTCGTCGTGCCCGGCGCGGGCATCGCGCTGCAGAACCGCGGGCACGGCTTCTCGATGGACCCGGCGTCGCCGAACGTGGTGGCCGGCGGCAAGCGGCCGTTCCACACGATCATCCCGGCGTTCGTGACCGAGGAGGCCGGCGGGCGCACCGAGGCCGTGATGAGCTTCGGCGTGATGGGCGGCGACATGCAGCCGCAGGGCCATCTGCAGACGATCGTCCGGATGCTCGGCTACGGGCAGCAGCCGCAGGCCGCGTGCTGCGCGCCGCGATGGAAGGTCAATCGCGACTTCACGCTCGACGTCGAAGCGACGATGGATCGCGCGACCGTCGAGGCGCTGGCGGCGCGCGGCCATACGATCAAGTCGATCGACGATCCTTACATGGATTTCGGCTCGGGCCAGTTCGTGTGGCGGCTCGATCCGGACGATCCCGATCGCGGCTACGTCGCCGCGAGCGACAGCCGCCGCGACGGTCTCGCCGCCGGTTTCTGACGGATTCCTTTCCGCTGTCGCGATGAGCGGGCGGCCGAACGGCCGCCCGTTTCGCTTGGCGCGCGCGATTCGAATGACGCGTCTAACATTCGGCAATGGACGTCGCGGAACTGCGTCAGGCGGGTATGGTCAGTGCTCTGAAGCACGAACTTCAAAGTCCGGCTAAGATGCCGTGATGATGGTTCGGCCGGACCAGCCTACTATAAACGCAAGCAAAACGCCGCCCGCGGTCGGTCGCCGTGCCGAAGGCACGGAGGGCCGCCCGGTGCGACGTCTGGGAGCGCACCACCATGCACACTGAAACGACGCATGTCATGCCGTGGCGAATCGAAGACATCGACCTCAACCGGATCGATCGTCAGCGCGCGGCCGCGAACGAGGACTTGCTGCTGCTGCTGTGCGCAGCGTCGTTCATCGAGAGCGGCTCCGATCTGTACACGAGCAATCTGAGCGAGTTCTTCAACGACGATCCCGAAGTGTCCGCGTGGCTCAACAATGCATGGGAGCACGAAGAATTGCAGCACGGCCGCGCACTGAAGGCCTACATCGCGCACGTGTGGCCCGAGTTCGACTGGGATACGGCGTTCGCAAACTTCTTCGACGAGTATTCGAAGACGTGCTCGGTCGAAGCGTTCGAGAAGACGCGCGCGCTCGAGATGGTCGCGCGCTGCGTCGTCGAGACGGGCACGGCCACGCTGTATCGCGCGATCAACGAGTGCTCGGACGAGCCGGTGCTGAAGGAAATCACCGACAACATCCGCACCGACGAAGTGCGCCACTACAAGCACTTCTTCAAGTTTTTCAAGAAGTACAACCAGCTCGAAGGCAACGGCCGCCTCGCGGTGCTCGGCGCGCTGATGCGTCGCGTGATGGAAATCAAGAACGAGGATTCCGAGATCGCGCTGCGGCACGTGTTCGCGGTGCGGTATCCCGATCGCGTCGGCGACAGCGAATACAGCCGTGCGCGTGTCGCGCGCATCAACTCGCTCGTGCGCCGCAATCTGTCGGCCGACATGTGCGTGAAGATGCTGCTCAAGCCACTCGATCTGCCCGCGAAGATCCAGCCCGGCGTGCACTATCCGCTCACGAAGATCACGCAGCACGTGTTCTTCCGCTGATCGACAACGTGGGGCCGCGGCCGCTATGCTGCGGTTCCGCCGTTTACTGCCAGCCGGCTTCGCCACCATGACCGCATCCCATCGCCACGCGCTTGAACAATGGACGTTCGACGCGTGGCCGCCGGCCGTCGTCTCGCTGTTCGACGGCACTGCGCTCGAGCGTCACGCCGATTTCGCCGCGTCGCTGCTCGTCGCCACCGACGACGGCCAACTGCGCACGACGCTGCTGAGCGTCGGCGAAATCTATGCGCGCGATCCGCGCACGCTGCTGCTCGCGCTATGGCCGCAGTCGCGTGCGGCGCGCGCGCTCGCGCAGCGGCGTGCGGCCGCGCTGACGCTCGTTGCGGACGACGCGTTCTATCAGGCGCAACTCAACGTCGTGCCGCTCGAAGGGGCGTTCGGCGGATTGGCCGGCTTCGCTGCGACGATCGCGCACGGCGATGCGCAGCGCGTGGGCTATGCGCGTCTCGCGACGGGTGTCACGTTTGCACTGGAAGGGGAGCGCGCCGCGGTGCTCGCACGCTGGCAGCGCCAGGTCGAGCACCTGCGACGCGCGGCTGCACGGCTTCAGTGACCGCGCTGGCCGCTGCGTGACGAACGATTGCGGTTCGGGTGCGCGGCGTTGCCGTTCGACGGACGCGCGCCGTTGCCGTTCCCGCCGCCCTGCGGGCGCGGCTTTGCGGCCGCCTTCGGCTTCGGTGCCTGGCCGTCGCGCTTCGCGCCGGGCTGCTGGGCGGCGCCGCCGGCGCGCGGCGCGCGATTGCCGCCACCGCCGCCGCCATTGCCGCCACCGCCGCGCGGCTGCTGGCCGCGACGCTGCTGGATCGGCTCCGGCTTCGCATTCGGATCGGGCTCGAAGCCCGCGATCACTTCACGCGGAATCTCGCGCTTGATCAGCCGTTCGATGTCGCGCAGCAACTGCTTCTCGTCGACGCACACGAGCGACACGGCTTCGCCGGTCGCGCCTGCGCGACCCGTGCGGCCGATGCGGTGCACGTAATCCTCGGGCACGTTCGGCAGATCGAAGTTGACGACGTGCGGCAGCTGATCGATGTCGATCCCGCGCGCGGCGATGTCGGTCGCGACGAGCACCTGCAGCGTGTTGTTCTTGAACTCGGCGAGCGCGCGCGTGCGGGCCGACTGGCTCTTGTTGCCGTGGATCGCCATCGCGCTGATGCCGTCCTTGGTCAGCTGTTCCGCGAGCCGGTTCGCGCCGTGCTTCGTGCGCGTGAAGACGAGCACCTGGAACCAGTTGTGCTCGCGGATCAGATGCGTGAGCAGTTCGCGCTTGCGATCGCGGTCGACCGGATGGATCTTCTGCGCGACCGTCTCGGCGGTCGTGTTGCGGCGCGCGACCTCGATCAGCGCCGGCGAATCGAGCAGGCTGTCGGCGAGCGCCTTGATCTCGTCGGAGAACGTCGCGGAGAACAGCAGGTTCTGGCGCCGCGGCGGCAGCTTCGCGAGCACGCGCTTGATGTCGTGGATGAAGCCCATGTCGAGCATCCGGTCGGCTTCGTCGAGCACGAGGATGTCGAGATCCGACAGGTCGATCGTCTTTTGCTGCATGTGATCGAGCAGGCGGCCAGGCGTCGCGACGACGATGTCGACGCCGCGCTTGAGCGCATCGATCTGCGGATTGATGCTGACGCCGCCGAACATCACGGTCGAGCGCAGTTTCAGATACTTGCTGTACGCACGCACGCTTTCCTCGACCTGGGCGGCGAGTTCGCGCGTCGGCGTGAGGATCAGTGCGCGCACGGCGCGCCTTGCGCTGCGATGCTCGGTGTAGAACGTGTGCAGGCGCTGCAGGATCGGCAGCGTGAAGCCTGCGGTTTTGCCGGTGCCGGTCTGCGCGCCGGCGAGCAGATCGCCGCCGCCGAGGACTGCAGGAATGGCCTGCTGCTGGATCGGGGTCGGCGACGTGTAGCCGAGCTCGTTGACCGCCTTGACGAGCGGTTCGGCCAGGCCGAGAGATTCGAAAGACATAGATACCACGCTTGAGTTTTATGATCGGCGATGCGCGTCGCGCGGCCCGCGCGGGGAAAACCGGCATCGCCAAAAGCAAAAGGGCGCGGCCGCGGTTTCCCGCAGCCGCGCCCCGTTTGTGTGAGCCGCTTCTTAGTCGAGCGGTGCGGAACGCAGATCGCTGACCTGTTGCGGCGAGATCGGCGTACCGTTGTTACCCCACGACATCCGGATATACGTGACGACCGCCGCGACTTCCTGGTTCGACAGCGACTGCGCGAACGGCGGCATCCCATACGGACGCGGATTCTTGAACGTGCTCGGCGGATAGCCGCCATTCAGCACCATGCGGATCGGGTTGACTGCCGATTCCATCACGATCGAATGGTTGCCCGCGAGCGGCGGATACGCAGGCGGCTTGCCGGCGCCGTTCTCGGCGTGGCAGGTCGCGCAGTTGTCTGCGTAGATCTTCTTGCCCTGCTCGAACAGTGCATTGCCGAACTGCTTGGACGGCTCGTACTGCATGTTCTTCGGCGCTTCGGCCTTCTGCGGGATCGACTTCAGATACGTCGACATCGCGCGCGTATCTTCGTCGGTCATGTACTGAAGGCTGTTGTGCACGACGTCGGCCATCGGACCGAATACCGCACCCTTGTTCGACACGCCGGCCTGCAGCAGGTCGGACAGCTCCTGCACGTGCCAGTCGCCGAGGCCGAGTTCCTTGTCGTTGGTCAGCGACGGCGCGTACCAGTTCTGCAGCGGGATCAGGCCGCCGGCGAACGCTGCCGAGTTGACCGGACCGCCCATCATGTTGATCGACGTGTGGCACATCGAGCAGTGGCCGAGGCCTTCGACGAGATAGGCGCCGCGGTTCCATTCGACCGACTTGGTCGGATCCGGCTTGTACTCGCCTTCCTTGAAGAACAGCGTGCGCCAGCCGATCAGCAGGTTGCGGTTGTTGAACGGGAACTTCAGTTCATGCGGACGGCTCGGCACCGAAACCGGCGCGACCGAGCGCAGGTATGCGTAGATCGCGTCCGAATCCGCGCGCGTGACCTTCGTGTAGCTCGCGAACGGGAAGCCCGGGTACAGCAGGCTGCCGTCCTTCGAACGGCCCGTGTGCATCGCGCGGTAGAAGTCGTCCGATGTCCACTTGCCGATACCGTTCTGGTCGTCCGGCGTGATGTTCGGCGTGTACATCGTGCCGAACGGCGTCGCCATCGGCAGGCCGCCCGCGAACGGCTTGCCGCCGCGCACGGTGTGGCACGCGATACAGTCGCCGACGCGCGCGAGGTATTCGCCCTTCTTGATCAGCGCGGCCTGATCGGCCGGCGTGGCCGCGACGGCGGAAGCGCCATGCAGCGTGTCGTTGCCCGACCAGAGCACGGGCACGAGAGCCGCTGCCGCGACGATCGCGACAGCCGAGAGTGCAAACAGGGACTTGCGTTTCATTGTGTCTGTCTCCCTTGCCTTATTGCGGTTCGCTGCCGCAGGCGAGCGGAGTCTTCATCGAACGCGCCGGAGCCGGCACGGGGTTGGCGGGCGCCGGCTGCGCGGCGAGCCATGCCGTCACGGCCGTCACGTCTTCGTCGGAAAGCTTCGATGCGATGTCGTGCATGCAGTCCGGTGCCTTGGCGTGGCGGTTGCCCGAACGCCATGCGCCGAGCTGCGCGCTCAGGTAGTCGGCGTGCAGGCCGACGAGGCCCGGGATCGCCGGCTGCATGCCGGTCAGCGCGGCGCCGTGGCAGGCGACGCAAGCCGGCAGCTTGCGCGACGGATCGCCTTGCGTGACGAGCTGCTTGCCGCGCGCGAGCGTCGCGGCCGGCAGCGTCGGTTTCGCGGGCGTCGGGTACGGCGGGCGCTCGGCCGAGAAGTGCTCGGCGATCTCGCGCAGGTAATCGTCGCTCAGATACGTGAGCAGATAGTTCATCGGCGGATACTTGCGCCGGCCGTCGCGGAAGTTGACGAGCTGGTTGTACAGGTACTCGGCCGGCTTGCCTGCCAGACGCGGGAAGTAGTCGTTGTCCGTGCCCTGGCCGTGGACGCCGTGGCATGCGGTACAGCCGCGCACACGCTCGGCCATCGTATCGGGTGCCTTGAGCGGCGCCTGCTGCGCGTGGGCTTGCTCCGTGGGCTTGGTCTGCGCTTGGGCAGCGCTCGTAAGGCCCGCTCCGCCGATCAACAGAACGGCGAGCAGCGGACGGATGAGGCGTCTTGAAGACACACGAGACTCCATGTTTATTCGTCGGGGACCTGTCCGGGCTACGATCGGCTCGGCATGACGGCAGGACAGCCGGGCTGCTGCGACGCGGCATTCTATCATCGATGGGTAATGACGGCTATTTGGCAAAAGGACATCGGTTCCTGTCTGTTTCCGACTTGCGACAATTTGACGCGCATCGTGCGCAGGCCGCGTGAACCGGCGTGCGTTTTGTCCATCGAAGACCGTACACTCGCGGGTCGCGCCGCGTCCGCGTGCCGCCGACCCAGTCATTTCTCCCGTTTTTCCGGATTTCTCGATGACGTTTCTTACCGTGCCGTTGCCCGTTTTTCGCTGTCCGTCCCGCCGCCCGTCCTGCGTTCGCCGTGCGGCGAACCTGCCGTTCGCGGGAGGGTGCGCACGATGAGGATCGACAGCTTGTGGATCGGGCAGGTCGCGCTTGCCGCGCTGATGGATGCGGCGTTTGCGATGGCGGTCGGCTCGGCGCTGCTGAAGGGCTGGCTCGGCAGGGACGGCGCACGGCCCGTCGTCGCGCCCTCGCATCCGGCGTGGGTGCGCGCGCAACATTCGCTCGTCGCGGCCGCGCTCGCGCTCGTGCTCGCGGATCTCGGCTGGCTCCTCTACGAAGCCGCGTCGATGAGCGGTGCGGGGCTCGGCGGCGCTTTTGCGGCGATGCCGACCGTGCTCGCGCAGACGCATGCGGGCTTCGCGTGGAGCGTCGCGTTCGGCGGTGCGGTCGTGCTCGCGATCGTCGCGCTGCTGAAGCCGGACGGCACGTTCGCGCACGCGCTGCTGTGGCTCGCGGTGATCGTGATCGCGGCCGGCAAGGCGTCGCTCGGCCATGCGGCCGATGTGGGTGCGCTGTCGGCCGCCGTCGGCGTGCAGACCGTGCATCTGCTCGCCACCGCCGTATGGGGCGGCGTCGTGCTCGCGGGCGGGCTCGCGGTGTTGCCGGTGCTCGGCTCGTCGGTTGCGCGCGGCGCGCTGATCCGCATCGGCCAGCAGATGTCGCGCACGTCGGTGATCGCGGTCGTGTTCGTGCTCGGCACCGGCGTGCTGAATGCGGTGCGCGGCCTCGGCGGTTCGCTCGCGCCGCTCGACGGCAGCACGTGGGGACGCGTGTTGCTGCTGAAGCTGCTGCTCGTCGCGCTCGCGCTCGTGCTCGGCGGGCTGAACCGCTTCTCGGCGCTGCCGCGGCTGCGTCGCACCGCGTCGACCGAGGATGCGCATACGTTCCGCAACATCCTGCATCTCGAGGCGCTGACGATGATCGGCGTGTTCGTGGCGGCGGCCGTGCTGTCGTTCAGCGTGCCGGGGTTCGCGGCGCTCGGATGACGGCGCGCGTGCGGCGCGCACAATGAAAAAGGCCGCCGGTCGTTCGACCGGCGGCCGTATCGCGTTCGACGCATCGCGCGGACTCGTTCCGCGCGCGATGCGCCTCGCCTCTCATCTCACCACTCGGCGACGCTGCCGTCCGTGTGGCGCCACACGGGATTGCGCCAGCGATGGCCGGTCTTCGCCATCTCGCGCACCTTCTCCTCGTTCACGTCGATGCCGAGCCCCGGCCCTTGCGGAATCGCGACGAAGCCGTCGTCGTAGCGGAACACTTCCGGATTGCGCAGATAGTCGAGCAGATCGTTGCCCTGGTTGTAGTGGATGCCGAGACTCTGCTCCTGGATGAACGCGTTGTAGCTGACCGCGTCGAGCTGCAGGCACGCGGCGAGCGCGATCGGTCCGAGCGGGCAGTGCAGCGCGAGCGCAACGTCGTAGCTTTCGGCGAGCGTCGCGATCTTCCGGCATTCGGTGATGCCGCCCGCGTGCGATGCATCGGGCTGGATGATGTCGACGTAGCCGCCGGCGAGGATGTGCTTGAAGTCCCAGCGCGAGTAGAGCCGCTCGCCGAGCGCGATCGGCGTGTTGGTCTGATTCACGATGTCGCGCAGCGCCTCGGCGTTCTCCGACAGCACGGGCTCCTCGATGAACATCAGCTTGTACGGATCGAGTTCCTTCGCGAGCACCTTCGCCATCGGCTTGTGCACGCGGCCGTGGAAGTCGACGCCGATTCCGACGTGCGGGCCCACCGCGTCGCGCACGGCCGCGACGTTCGCGATCACCTGCTCGACCTTGTCGTAGGTATCGACGATCTGCAGCTCTTCCGAACCGTTCATCTTCACGGCCTTGAAGCCGCGCTCGACCACCGCGCGCGCGTTGTTCGCGACGTCGCTCGGCCGGTCGCCGCCGATCCACGAATAGACCTTGATGCGCTCGCGCACCTGGCCGCCGAGCAGCGCGTGCACGGGCACGCCGTGATGCTTGCCCTTGATGTCCCACAACGCCTGATCGACGCCCGCGATCGCGCTCATCATGATCGGGCCGCCGCGGTAGAAGCCCGCGCGGTACATCACCTGCCAGTGATCCTCGATCAGTCGCGGATCCTTGCCGACCAGGTAGTCGGCGAGTTCGTGCACGGCGGCTTCGACCGTGTGCGCGCGGCCTTCGACGACCGGCTCGCCCCAGCCGACGATGCCCTCGTCGGTTTCGATCTTGAGGAACAGCCAGCGCGGCGGAACGATGAAGGTTTCGAGGCGGGTGATTTTCATGTCGCGAGTCTCCAGGATTGACCGGCGTGCCCGATGGGCGCCACGCCGGCCGCATGCTTTCGCGTTATCCTAGCGTAGCGCGTTAAAAAATAGTATTAATAGCACTATTGCGCACATAGTGGGCAACCGCGCCCGACGGAGAACGATCATTCAACGCGATTTGCATGGACAAACGGCCTTCCGGCTCGCGACGGCGATCCTGCGCGGCGACTATCCGCCCGACTCGCTGCTGCCGCGCGAGCCCGACCTGATGGCGATGTTCGGCGTGAGCCGCACGGTGTTGCGCGAAGCGTTGCGCACGCTGACGTCGAAGGGGCTCGTCGAATCGCGTCCGAAGGTCGGCACGCGCGTGCGCCCGCGTCGCGCGTGGAATCTGCTCGATGCCGATCTGCTCGACTGGTATGCGCGCGTCGCGCCGGCGCTGTCGTTCGCGCTGAAGCTGCAGGAGATGCGCGAAATGATCGAGCCGCATGCGGCCGCGATGGCCGCGCGTGCGCGGGCCGTGGATGCGATCGCGGCGATCGACGAAGCGTTGGGCGCGATGGCCGCCGCGCGCAACGTCGACGAATGGGTGCGCGCGGACCTGCGGTTTCATCTCAGCGTGCTCGAGGCGGGCGGCAACGAGTTGCTGGTGCCGCTCGGCGCGCTGATCGATCGCACGCTCGAAGCGCAGTTGCATCTGAATGCGCGGCGCGCGCACGTGTACAACGCATCGCTGGCCGAGCATGCGGCGGTCGGCGATGCGATTCGCGCGGGCGACGCGGACGGCGCGCGTCGCGCCATGGCGGCGCTGCTCGCGGTGACGCGCGCGCGCATCGAGCAGTCGTGATGGGGGCGCCCCGCTAGGGGCGCCGGCGAGCGGTGCTCGGCGAGGGGCGCTCGGCTAAGGGCGCTCGGAGATCGGTGCCCGGAAAGGGCGCCCGGCTAGGGGCGCCCGGCTAGGGGCGCCCGGCTAGAAGCGCGCCGCTAACGGCGCCCGGCAACGAGCACTCGCCCTTCGCACCGTTCGCTACGCGTTCGCGCAGCCGCCCGGTTTGAGCACGCGCTGCGTCGACGCCGGATATTTCTCGAGCAGGGCGGCGGGCCGCCTCGGGCGCGCGACCAATTCGCCGCTGCAGTTCGGGCAGCGGCCTTTCAGGACGGTGTCGGCGCAGGTCGCGCAAAACGTGCATTCGAACGTACAGATGCGGGCATCCACCGAATCGGGCGGTAGATCCTTGTCGCAGCATTCGCAGCCGGGGCGCAGTTCGAGCATCGCGGTTTCCTTGGTCGGGACGGTCGGGGCCTGCGCCGCCGGGCGGCGCAGCTGCACGCTACTGTACGCGCGTGGCGCGGCGCGGCCAATGGCGGCCCAGGGCGAGTTCACGCCGCTGGCGCCTGTGCACGGCGGCGATCGTACTCGGTCTTGTCGACCGGCTCTGCATCGCGGCGGCCCAGCTCGCTCATCGCGATGCGATAGGTTTCGCGGGCGCTGAGCGCGGCCAGCGCGGCGATCACGGTGATGCCGAACGCGATCGCGCCGACGGTCAGCCAGATGTGCGTCGCGCCGGGCGGCGCGACGGCCGTAAACAGCGCCGGCAGCATCGCGGTGATCGCGGTGCCGACGTTCTGCGCGATCGCCATCGCCGAGACGCGCGTGCGCGTCGGAAACAGCTCGGGGTAGAAGCTCGGGAAGACCGCGTTGTAGCCCTGGTAGACCACGCCCCACATCAGCAGCGACATCGCGAAAGCGAGCGGGACGCTCTGGATGCTGATCGCATAGAGATAAGCGAATGCGAGCAGCCCCGAGAGCAGCGCGCCGAACACGATCGGCGGCTTGCGCCCGATCCGGTCGGACAAACTGCCGACGTACGGAATCACCAGCACCGCGACGATGTTGCCCGCGACGGGAATCCAGAGGTAGACGTCCTTCGCGAATCCGATGCCGTAGGCCGGCTGCACCGCATAGGCCGCGCCGAAGATCGTCGCGACGACCGGAATCACGTTCATCAGCGACATGCAGACCACACGCAGCATATCGGCCCAGTGGAACCTGAATGCCTCGACGACGGGCGAGAGCGCGCGCGTCTGCCGTGCTTCCTCGCCCGTGAAGGCGGGCGTCTCCGTCACGTTGCGGCGGATCGCCCAGCCCGCGAAGATCACCACGACGCTCAGCAGGAACGGAATGCGCCAGCCCCAGCTGTTGAACTGCTCGGCCGGCATGTAGTGCGCGAGCGGCAGGAACACGGCCGCCGCAAGCACCTGGCCGGCCTGCACGCCCTGCAGCGTGAAGCTCGAAAAGAAGCCGCGCCGGCCGAACGGCGCGTGTTCGAGGATCATCGAGCTTGCGCCGGAGATTTCGCCGGCCACGGCAAAGCCCTGAATCAGCCGCAGGATCACGAGCAGGACCGGCGCCAGCAGGCCAATCTGATCGTAGGTCGGCAGCAGGCCGACGCCGATCGTCGCAAAGCCCATCAGGAACATGCACGAGAGCAGCACCGTCTTGCGACCGTGCGTGTCGCCGAGGTGGCCGAGCACGAATGCGCCGATCGGCCGCGCGACATAGCCGACGCCGTAGGTCGCGAGCGACGCGACGATCGCGGTGGTCGGATCGCCTTTCGGAAAGAAGATCTGCGGGAAGATCAGCGCTGCCGCCGTCGCGTAGATGAAGAAGTCGTAGTACTCGAGCGCCGAGCCGATCCAGCCGCTCGCGGCGGCCTTCTTCGGCTGGTGTCCGGGTTGGGGTTCGCGGGCCGCGCGTGCGGTCATGGCTATCTCCGGTTTCGTTGAGGTTCTCTGCACGAATCGACGCATCGATCGCGTTCATTACAAATTGAAAGGTTAGAGGTGGCGAGGCGGGCGCGACAAGCGCAGGCGGCGGGCGCGCGTTCGATCATCGCGCGTATGCGTTCGATGATCGGACGCTTCGAGGGTTTGTCCGGGCAGGCAGTTTGCGGGGATGCGCCGCTTCGCCGATGCCGCGGTCGGCCGATTGACGATGCGTGCGGGCGATGCGCATCATGGTGCGCAACCTATGACGGCACCGCCGAGGTGTGCCGAACCCACCGGGAGACGACCATGCTGTATCACGGAAGCTGTCACTGCGGCGACGTGAAGTTCGACGTCGAGGGCGACCTGCAGGGCGTGATGGCCTGCAACTGCTCGATCTGTCGGCGCAAGGGCGCGCTGATGTGGTTCGTGCCGCGCGACCGGATGACACTCGTCACGCCCGACGAACACCTCGCCACGTATACGTTCAACAAGCACGTGATCCGTCATCGCTTCTGCAAGCGCTGCGGCATTCATCCGTTCGGCGAGGGCGTCCATCCGAACGGCACCGCGATGGCCGCGATCAACGTGCGCTGTCTCGACGACGTCGACCTCGACGCACTGCCGATTACGCATTTCGACGGCCGCTCGCACTGAGCGGCGCGCCGTCCGACGCGACGCTCACGACGGCTGCGTCGCGCCTCCGTTCTGCGCGGGCAGCTCCGCCTGCGGCGCCGGCCCGGCGGTGCGCACGCCGGCGTTGGCCGGGCGCTCGATCAGCGGCGCGAGCGCCGGTGCCATCGACTTCAGCAACTGCACGGCCATCGCGCTCGTGAAGTCGTAGCGTGCCGCATACGGTTCGTGAGCGGTCGCGGTCAGCACGCCGAAGAACCGGTCGCCGATCACGAATACGAACGTGCCGCTGCGATTCACCTTGCGCGATTCGATCAGCCGCGCACCGCGCGCATACACGTTGAAGCGCTGGTCGCCCGTACCGGTCTTGCCGTACACCGGCAGCGTCTTGCCGTCGGGCAACGTGAGCCCGCCCGCGAGACGCCGCGCGGTGCCGTTCAGCACGACGTCGCGCAGCAGCGTGCGTGCGACGTTGACGATTTCCGGCGACAGCACCGGCTGCGGCTGCGCGGGCGCGCGCACGAAGCGCGTTTCGTACGGCGTGCCCTTCGCGAAGTCCAGGCGCGTGATCGTTTCCGTCGGCGCCTTGTCGCCGCCGTTCGCGATCAGGCCGATCAGTTTCGCGAGCGCGTCCGGCTGATCGCCCGATGCGCCGATCGCCGCCGCGTACGACGGCGTGACCTCGGCAAACGGATAGCCGAGTGCACGCCAGGCCTTCGTGATCGCGCCGTAGGCGCGCAGTTCGACCATGCGACGGATGCGGCGGTCCTGCGTGGCGTGATAGCGCGTCTTGTACAGCCACGAATACGTATAGAAGCGCGCGTCGCGGCTGTCGCGCAGCACGTCGTCGAGCGGCGCATCCGGATGTGCGCGCAGATAGTTGAGCGTCCATAGTGCGAGCGGATGCACGCTCGCGATATAGCCCCGATCGTTCAGATTGAAGCGATCGATCGCGTACTTCGCATACAGCGCCGCAAGATCGTCGTCGGACAGCGCGGCCGCCGGCGTGCCCTTCAGTTGCTTACGCATTTGCGCCTCGAACCACGCGAGCGATTCGTTCGGCGCGACGCTGCGCAGCACGGTCGCGATCTTCGGCGGCGACTTGCGGACGTCCTGCAGCATCAGCGCAAGCGCGTCGTCGGGCGATTTCCCGGCATAGCGCGTGTAGTAGCGCTTCACGTACACCCTGCTTTCGCCGTCGACGAACTGCTGCAGATACTGCTTGCGCTGTTCCGGATCGCCGAGCCACGACGACGACGGGCCGGCCGTCTGCACCATTTCATAGTGGACGATGTCGCGCATCAGCCGCACGAACACGAGGTTCACCGAATGCTCGAACGCGGTATGCAGCGTCATGATGCGGCCGTTGTCGGACTTCTCGAAGTTCGAGAACACCTGCGCGCCGCCGCCCGTATAGAACACGTCGGGGCTCGCCGAATACTTGCGTTCGACCGCCGCGTCGAGCATCGCCTGCAGCGAGCGGTCGCGCGTATGCGACAAGTAGTCGAGCGCCCAGCGCGAGAGTCCGTCGATCGGATCGGGCTTCACGCGCGCGAGCTCGGCATTCGACAGATGCCCGTAGCGCGCATGCAGATCGGCCACGATCTGCAGATAGGTGATCAGCGTGCGCAGCTTCGCGGTCGAGCCGAGGTTGATGCGGCCGCCGCGATTGACGTCGAACGGCTGGTTGACGCTGTCGGTCTGCACCCGCAGCAGGTTGGCGCCGTTGCGATGTTCGTACAGCGTGAAGCTGTACGTGAGGTGCGACGGGTCGTCCTTCGGCGCGAGCATCTCGAAGCCGTACAGGCCGGCCGCCTGTGCGCCGTCGCGCGTCGACGCCTGCGCGAGCCGCTCGGCGACCGCGCGCTGCACGCCGTTGTCGAGCGTGCTCGTCGCTTCGAGGTCGAGCTGGTCGAGCTGATAGAGATCGCTGATCCCGAGTGCCGCGAGCAGCGATGCGCGCGCCGACGTGATCGCCTTGCGCGACACGAACGACTGCACGCGGGCCGCAGCCGGCGGCGCACTGAGCTCGATGTGCGCGGCGAGCGCCGCATCGCGCAGCGCCGGCGAGATCACGCCGCCGTTCGCGAGCAGCCGCAGATAACTGTCGGTCAGCCGCTGCAGCGCCGGATAGCCGCGATTCAGGAAGTACGACGGCGCGCGCTGCGCGATGATCAGCGACAGCACCTGGCGGAACGTCTCGCCTTGTTCGTCGATGTTGTCGCCGGTCGTCGGGGCGGACAGGATGCGGTTCACCTCGTTGAAGTCGCGGCCGTACCACGCGGCGAGCCCGTCGCCGATGCCGGTGATTTCGCCGATATGGGGCCGCGCGGCGAGCGGCACCGAATTCAGATAGCGCACGACGATCGTGCGGCGCGCGAGCATCGTCTGCGGGCCGTCCAGATACGCGCGGATCGACGCGGATGCGATCTGCCGCAGCTTCTCCGGCGGCGTCGCGGTACGGCCGTCCGGCGAATGACGGAACTTCTCGATCTGCGTCGCGAGCGTGCTGCCGCCCGGGCGCGCCTGATGATGGTTGACCACGTGCAGCGCCTGATCGGCGAGCGCACGGCTGAAGCGTCCCCAGTCGATCGCCGGATTGCGGTTCGGTTCGTTTGCGTCGAGCAGATAGCGGTCTTCGATGAACAGCAGCGAGTCGACGACGACGCGCGGCACCGTATCGAAATCCGCGTAGACGCGCTGCGGCGACACCGACGCGAACAGCGGCGAGCCGGTCGAATCGAACAGCATCAGGCCCGTCTGATCCTTCTCGGCGTACGGGAGAAACAGCCCGTGCTCGGCGAGCGACATCATGCGCGCGGAGTCGCGCGCCTGCTTGCCGACGACGAAGCCGCGTGCGAGCAGCCGTTGCTGGAACTCGGGGATCAGCGCATAGCCGAGACGCCGGTCGTACGGGCCGTTCGCGGGAAAGCGGATGTGGTCGCTCGCGCCGGCCTCGACCGTGTAGCCGATGTCGCGCGTCAGCTCGGACAGGTAATGCGCCTGCAATCGCGACGTTTCGATTTCCGTCTGCACGACGCGTGCAACGATGGCGACCGCGATCAGCAACGCGGCCAACAGGGACCACTTGACCCACGTCCAGACCGATGCGGCTCCGGTCACGCGCGGCAGGATGCGATTCAGCGGCCGATTCATGGCGGCATCTCCCTGAGGGCGCGGGCTCCGGCCGCCACCCATTATCGATTAGTGTAGTCCGCAAAGGCGGTCTGCCAAGAGCGGTCATCTACGGAGATGCGCCGACGCAACGCGCATTCCCGCGGCTGCGTCGGGCGGCGCGGCGGCGCGCGATCTACGGCGATTGGACGGGAATTCGTGCCGGATCTGCGGCGCTTGTCCGCGTGCGCGGCAGGCTTTTTGAAAGGCGCTGCAGCGAGCGCGCGGCGCGCACGGATCGCACGCGTGCGACGCGTCGTGCGAGATCGGCGGGCAGATACCGATTGCATCCGCGCGCGCCCGGTGGACGGGCCGCGCGGGGCGCAGCGCAACGGCTTCCTGGTCGAACGCGCGGCTGCGTTCGTCGTATTCGGGCGACGCGTGCGTGCCCTTCATCGATCGCTGCGCGAATATGTAATCCGCGCTCAGACGCTGCCTTCCTTTTCAATGACGAGAATGCGCGCTTCGCCGAGCGGATGCGCGACGTGCTCGGTGCCGGCCGACGCGTGGAATACGTCGCCCGCCTCGAGTATCGCCGTGCGTTCGACGCCCGCTTCGCGATAACGCATCTCGACGCGGCCGTCGAGCACGGCGAACACTTCTTCTCCGTCGTTCACGTGCCATCGATATGGTTGGTCCGTCCAGTGCAGGCGGACGGTGATTCCGTCCAGATTCGCGATGTCGAGCGCGCCCCACGCGCGGTCTGCCGTGAATGCTTTGCTGCGGATGATCTGCATGGTCCTGATGTCCGTCAACGCGATGTGCGGCGGCGGCCGGGACGGCCGCGCGCCGTGTTGTGTCGGGTGCGGCGTGCGCTCAGCGCGCCATGGCCGCGAGCGCACGATCGATCGTTTGCGCGCGATTGTCGAACCCGGCGGCCGTGCGCGCGTTCACGCGCGCGACGACCGATGCCGGTGCGGTGTCCGGCGAGCCGGCGTCGAACGGCGGCGCGGGTGCGTATTCGAGCTGCAGCTGGATCGCCTGCGCTTCTTCGTCGCCGACGAGTTCCGCGGCGATCGTCAGCGCGAAATCGATACCGGCCGTGACGCCGCCGCCGGTGATCAGGTTGCCGTCGCGCACGACGCGCTCGCGCACGGGCACCGCGCCGAGCCGCTCGAGCAGCGTGTGAAAGCGCCAGTGCGTGGTCGCACGGCGGTCGCGCAGCAGGCCCGCGACACCGAGCAGCAGTGCACCCGTGCACACCGACGTCACGTAACGCGCATCCGCTGCGCGCTGCTGCACGAACGCGATCGTTTCCGCATCGAGCAGCAACGCGTTGATGCCGCTGCCGCCCGGAATGCAGATCACGTCGAGCGGCGGACAGTCCGCGAACGTGTGCGTCGGCGTCAGCGCGAGTCCGCTGCTCGACGCGACCGGTTCGCGCGATTTCCACACGAGATGCACGGCGGCGTCGGGCAGCGACGCGAGCACGTCGTGCGGGCCGGTGAGATCGAGTTGCTGGACGCCGGGAAAGACGAGAAAACCGATATGCAGGGTCATGCCGGGACTCCGTGAAGAGAAGGGCCACGCCGCGGCGCGGGATGGACAGAGCGATTCTAGGCGCGTAGTGTTTGGCGAAATTGCCATATCGCCCACGTTTTCCGCCAATCGCCATGTCGTCGCCGCGCCCGATCCTGATCCTCGCGTTTCCGCGCGCGCAATTGCTCGACGTATCGGGGCCGTTGCAGGTGTTCGCATCCGTCAACGAACTCGCACTCGAGCGCGGACGGCCGGCGCTCTATGTGCCGCGCATCGTCGCCGCCGACGCGGGGCCGGTCGAGACGTCGTCGGGCGTCGCGGTGGTTGCCGACTCGCTGCGCTCGGCCGCGCGCGGCATCGATACGCTGATCGTCGCCGGCGGCAAGGGCGTGCATGCGGCGTCGCGGGACGCGCGGCTCGTGCGTTGGGTGCGTCGGCAGGCGGACCGCGCACGACGCGTCGCATCGGTCTGCACCGGCGCATTCCTGCTCGCCGAAGCGGGGCTGCTCGACGGGCGTCGCGCCGTCACGCACTGGACGCGTTGCGACGAGCTTGCCGCGCGCTATCCGAACGTGCGCGTCGAAGCCGATCCGATCTTTATCCGCGAAGGCGCGCTGTGGACGTCGGCCGGCGTGACGGCCGGCATCGATCTTGCGCTGGCGCTCGTCGAAGAGGATCTCGGCCGCGCGGTGGCGCTCGACGTCGCGCGCGAGCTCGTCGTGTTCCTGAAGCGCCCCGGCGGCCAGGCGCAATTCAGCGCGATGTTGTCGATGCAGCGCACCGACGACCGGTTCGGCGAACTGCATGCATGGATCGCCGAACATCTGAGCGCCGATCTGTCGGTGCCGGCGCTTGCCGAGCGCGCGCGGATGAGCGAGCGCAGCTTCGTGCGCCACTATCGCGCGAGCACCGGCCGCACGCCGGCGCGCGCGGTCGAGCAGATTCGCGTCGAGGCGGCGCAGCGGCTGCTCGGCGAGACCGGCTGGCCGGTCAAGCGGATCGCCGCGCGTTGCGGATTCGGCTCCGAGGAGACGCTCAGGCGCAGTTTCGTGCGCGTGCTCGGCGTGTCGCCGCAGGAATATCGCGAACGGTTCGTGCGCTGAACCGACGCGCGGCATCGAGCCGACGAAAATCGGCGGCGCGATGGGCGAAAGCGGCGCGACTATTCAGGAGACGAGAACAATGGAGCGGGGCTTGTGCCGCGCCGTCCGGCGGCTCTATCCTGTCCCGTTGGCGATTCGAAGGGGAGCGGCATGGACCGGATCCAGGCAATGGAAGTTTTCACGCGCGTGGTCGATGCGAACAGCTTCACGCGCGCCGCGGAGACGCTCGCGATGCCGCGCGCGTCGGTCACGACGATCATCCAGAATCTCGAGGCGCTGCTCGGCGTGCGCCTGATGCACCGTACGACGCGGCGGCTGTCGCTGACGCCGGAGGGCGCCGCGTACTACGAGCACTGCGTGAAGATTCTGTCGGAAATCGCGGAAGCGGACGCGAGTTTCCAGAAGGGCAAGCCGACCGGCGTGCTGCGCGTTCACATGCCGAGTTCGCTCGGCCGGCGGCTCGTGATTCCGTCGCTGTCGCTGTTCCGGCAGCGCTATCCGGACATCACGCTCGATCTCGGGCTGTCCGATCGGCCTGTCGATCCGATCGAGGAGGGGATCGACTGCATGATTCGCGTGGGGCCGCTCGAGGATTCGTCGATGGTCGCGCGCCGGATCGGGATGCTCAGACGCGTGACGTGCGCCGCGCCCGACTATCTGGCCCGTCACGGCGAGCCGCGCGAGATCGCCGATCTCGCCGGGCACTACGCCGTGAACTTCCGTGCGACGCAGGGCGGGCGCGCGGTGCCGTGGGTGTTCCTGATCGACGGCAAGCCGGTCGAGGTGCGGATGAATGCGAGCGTCACGGTCAACGATTCGGATGCGTACGTGAACTGCGGGCTGGAAGGGTTCGGGATGATTCAGCCGACGCTGTTCATGGTGGTGTCGAATCTGCTCGACGGGTCGCTGGTCGAGGTGCTGCCGGACTGCAATCCGAAGCCGAAGCCGATTTCGATCATGTATCCGCACAACCGGCATCTGTCGGCGAAGGTGCGCGTGTTCGCGGACTGGATCGCGGAGGTGTTCGAGTCGACGCCGGCGCTTGAAGGCGGCGAGAACTGGCGGCGGAATGTGCGGGGGAAGGTCGAGGGTGAGGCGGTAGGGTCGGTGGCGGCTTGAGTGGAACGGTGGCGGGTGTGTTGTCGGGCAGGGAGGGCGCGGCGGTGCGCTGGGCGCGCGATGCAATGAAAAAAGCCGCTGAACCTTTCGGAACAGCGGCTTTTCGCATTTGGTGGCGAATCAGGGACTCGAACCCCGGACCTGCGGATTATGATTCCGTCGCTCTAACCGACTGAGCTAATTCGCCGAAGACTTGAATTATGTAGATCGCCCGCCCCGCTGTCAACACCTTTTTTCATCCGGGCCGAAAAAAGTCGCCGGGCAGCCGCACCACGGGTGCACAAGGCGGGCAAATGGGGCGCCGGCCGATCCGCCGGCACGGCGCCGTCCCCGTGCCTGACCGTCAATCCTGCGCGTAGATGTTCGAGTCCTTCGTCTCCTTGACGAACAGCAGCCCGATCACGAACGTAACCAGCGCGATCACGATCGGATACCACAGCCCCGAATAGATGTCGCCCTTCGCCGCGACGATCGCGAACGCGGTCGCCGGCAGGAACCCGCCGAACCAGCCGTTGCCGATGTGATAGGGCAGCGACATCGACGTATAGCGGATCCGCGTCGGGAACATCTCGACCAGCATCGCCGCGATCGGCCCGTAGACCATCGTCACGTAGATCACGAGGATCGTCAGGATCACGATCGTCATCGGCCAGTTCAGCTGCGCCGGATCGGCCTTCGCCGGGTAGCCGGCCGCCTTCAGCGTCGACGCGAGCGTCTTGTCGAACGCCGCACCCTGCGCCTTCGCATCGACCGCCTTGCCGTCATAGGCCGGGATCACCGTGTCGCCCACCTTGATCTGCGCGGTCGTGCCGGCCGGTGCCGCGACGTTCTCGTAGTTCAGACCGGCCTTCGCCAGCGCGCTCTTCGCGATGTCGCACGAGTTCGTGAACTTCGACGTGCCGACCGGGTTGAACTGGAACGAGCACGCCGCCGGATCGGCGACGACCGAGATCGGCGCCTTCTGCGTCGCGATCTCGAGCTGCGGGTTCGCGTAGTGCGTCAGCGCCTTGAACAGCGGGAAGTAGGTGAGCGCAGCAATCAGGCAGCCGGCGAGGATGATCGGCTTGCGACCGATCTTGTCCGACAGCGAACCGAAGAACAGGAAGAACGGCGTGCCGATCAGCAGCGCGATCGCGATCAGGATGTTCGCGCTCGCCCCGTCGACCTTCAGCGTCTGCGTCAGGAAGAACAGCGCGTAGAACTGGCCCGTGTACCACACGACGGCCTGGCCGGCCGTCAGGCCGACGAGCGCGAGAATCACGATCTTCAGGTTCTTCCACTGGCCGAACGCTTCGGTCAGCGGCGCCTTCGATGTCTTGCCTTCCGACTTGATGCGCAGGAACACCGGCGATTCGTTCAGCTGCATCCGGATCCAGACCGACACCGCGAGCAGCAGGATCGACGCGACGAACGGCACGCGCCAGCCCCATGCGCCGAACGCTTCTTCACCGATGAACGTGCGCACGCCGAGGATCACGAGCAGCGACAGGAACAGGCCGAGCGTCGCGGTCGTCTGGATCCACGCGGTGTAGAAGCCGCGGCGATTCGCCGGCGCATGTTCGGCGACGTAGGTCGCCGCGCCGCCGTACTCGCCGCCGAGCGCGAGGCCCTGCAGCAGCCGCATCGCGATGAAGATCACCGGCGCGGCGATGCCGATCGACGCGTAGCCGGGCAGGAAGCCGACCACGAATGTCGAGACGCCCATGATCACGATCGTCACGAGGAACGTGTGCTTGCGGCCGACGAGGTCGCCGAGCCGGCCGAACACGAGTGCGCCGAACGGCCGCACCGCGAAGCCGGCCGCGAAGCCGAGCAGCGTGAAGATGAAGGCCGCGGTCGGATTGACGCCGGAGAAGAAGCTCTTGCTGATGTAGGCCGCGAGCGACCCGGCCAGGTAGAAGTCGTACCACTCGAACACCGTACCGAGCGACGACGCGAAGATCACCTTCTTCTCTTCGGCCGTCATCGGCGAGTGTGCAATTTGCCCGCCTAACGTTGCCATGAATCGTCTCCAAGTCTCTTGATATAGATGTGCGGCCGCCTTGGATGGGCGGGCCTGTCGACGATTATTGGCACGGAAACTTACGGCGCACTGACTGGCGCGCGCAAAGCGACTGCACGTTAACCCGCGCCGAATCGCGCGCTTTGCACGCCCATCGTGTCGCGAACGGACGGTAAAGCGCCGATTCCGACGTCGCGGCGGCGGCGCGTTCGGCCGCGCCTCAGGGTTAATCCGGGGCGACCGACAGCGGCAGGCTGACGCGCACGAGCGTGCCGGCAAGGCGCGGCGCCGTCTGGTACACGTGGTCGTCGATCGTCAGCGTGCCGCCGTGCTGCGTGGCGATCTCGCGCACGATCGCGAGCCCGAGCCCGCTGCCGTCGCCTTCGCGGCCGAGGATCCGGTAGAAGCGCTCGACGACGCGGCCGCGCTCGGCGGCCGGAATGCCGGGCCCCGTATCCTCGACTTCGAGATGCGCGAGCCGCGCCGTGCGGTCGGCGTGCACGCGCACGGTGATGCGCCCGCCTTCGGGCGTGTAGCGGATCGCGTTGTCGATCAGGTTGCCGAGCATTTCGCGCAGCATCACCGGATTGCCGTCGACGTCGATCGGCGCGTCGTCGGGCGGGCCTTCGTAGCCGAGATCCATCCGTTTCGCGAGTGCGGCCTGCACCCAGTCGCGCACCGCACGCCGCGCGAGCGCCGCGATCTCGACAGGCTCGAACATCAGCCCGCTCGCCCGGTTCTCCGCGCGCGCGAGCGCGAGCAGCTGCGTGACGAGCCGCGCGGCCTGCTCGGAACTCGTCGCGATCTGCTCGAGCGAGCGCTGCACGTCGGGCGGCACCGCGTGACGCAGCGCGAATTCGGCCTGCGTGCGCAGGCCGGCGAGCGGCGTCTTCATCTGATGCGCGGCATCGGCGATGAAGCGCTTCTGCAGCGCCATGCTCTGCTCGAGCCGCGCGAGCAGGTCGTTGAACGACGTGACGAGCGGCTCGATCTCGGGCGGCGCGCGTTGCGCCTCGACGGGCGACAGATCGTCGGGACGCCGCGCGCGGATGTGCGCCTGCAGCGCGTTGAGCGGCGCGAGCCCGCGCGACAGGCCGAACCACACGAGCAGGATCGCGAGCGGCAGGATCACGAACTGCGGCAGGATCACGCCCTTGATGATGTCGTTGGCGAGCGCGTTGCGCTTGTCGAGCGTCTCGCCGACCTGCACGAGCACCGGCTGCGTGCCGCTCGCGTCGGGCAGCGCGACGGTCGTATAGGCGACGCGCACGTCGTTGCCGCGCAGCAGATCGTCGCGGAACACGACGACGCCCGGCGGCGGGCGATCCTCGTCGCGCGGCAGCGGCATGTCGGCTTCGCCGGCGACCAGCTCGCCGCGCGTGCCGAGCACCTGGAAATACACGCTGTCGATGTTGTCCGCGCGCAGGAAGTCGCGCGTCTGCTGCGGCAGCGTCAGCTCGGCGACGCCGTTGACCGGATGAATCTGCCGTGCGAGCACGTACGCGTTGGTTTCGAGCGCGCGATCGAACGGCCCGTTCGCGATCGTCTTCGCGACGAGGTAGGTGACCGCGATGCTCATCGGCCACAGCAGCAGCAGCGGCGCGAGCATCCAGTCGAGGATTTCGCCGAACAGCGAGCGCGGACGCGCGGCTTCGGGCGTTTCGGTTTCGTCGGGCGGGGCGAACGGATTCGCGTAGCGCGCGTCGCGCGCCGCGTCCGCGGCCGACGACGGCTCGCCGGTCGGATGGCGGGAAGGGGCCGGCGTGGCCATCGCGGCGACGGCCGGGCGTCAGCGCAGCGGCGTGCCGGCTGTCGCGGGCTTCGGCGAAGCCGGATCGGCCGCGGCGGGCTGTGGCGGGGGCGCGTCGGCGGGCGCGGCCGGCACGACCTTCTCGAGACAGTAGCCGAGGCCGCGCACGGTGGCGATCCGCACGCCGCTCGGCTCGATCTTCTTGCGCAGCCGGTGCACGTACACTTCGATCGCGTTGTTGCTGACTTCCTCGCCCCATTCGCACAGATGGTCGACGAGCTGCTCCTTCGACACGAGGCGCCCGATCCGCTGCAGCAGCACTTCGAGCAGCCCGAGTTCGCGCGCGGACAAATCGAGCACGCGGTCGTTCGCATAGGCGATCCGGCCGACCTGGTCGAACGCGAGCGAGCCGTGCCGCACGACGGTCGGGCCGCCGCCGGCGCCGCGTCGCGTCAGCGCGCGCACGCGCGCCTCGAGCTCGTTCAGCGCGAACGGCTTGGCCATGTAGTCGTCGGCGCCGAGATCGAGCCCTTTCACGCGCTCGTCGACGCTGTCGGCGGCGGTCAGGATCAGGACCGGGAGATTGGAATTGCGCGCGCGCAGGCGCTTCAGCACTTCGAGCCCGGACATTTTGGGCAGGCCGAGATCGAGGATCAGCAGGTCGAAAGTCTGCATCGACAGCGCGGTATCGGCCTCGACGCCGCTCTTCACGTGGTCGACCGCATAGCCCGATTGGCGGAGTGACCGGGTGAGGCCGTCCGCGAGTATGCTGTCGTCTTCGGCGATGAGAATTCGCATGGTGCGTGACCGGTGACCGGCAGCGCGTTGGCGCCGGCACGGCTGTCTCCGAATATTCGTGTACAACGCAGCCTGATTGCGGGCTTGCACAAAACACTGTTTTTTTATACAGTGTCTGCATTCGTGGGCAGCGCTTGAAAGCGGGCGCGCCTGTTACAGACGCTGCTCATCATAGCAAAGGACGATTCATGGAAGAAAGCAAGAAGGGCTCCGGGATGACCGCCGAGAAGAGCAAGGCGCTGGCTGCCGCACTCGCGCAGATCGAGAAGCAGTTCGGCAAAGGGTCGATCATGCGCATGGGCGACGGCGAGGCGGCCGAGGACATCCAGGTCGTGTCCACGGGCTCGCTCGGGCTCGACATCGCACTGGGCGTCGGCGGCCTGCCGCGCGGCCGCGTGGTCGAGATCTACGGGCCGGAATCGTCCGGCAAGACCACGCTCACGCTGCAGGTCATCGCCGAGCTGCAGAAGCTGGGCGGTACCGCAGCGTTCATCGACGCCGAGCACGCGCTCGACGTCCAGTACGCGGCGAAGCTCGGCGTCAACGTGCCGGATCTGCTGATCTCTCAGCCGGACACCGGCGAGCAGGCGCTCGAAATCACCGACGCGCTGGTGCGCTCGGGCTCGATCGACATGATCGTCATCGACTCGGTCGCGGCGCTCGTGCCGAAGGCCGAAATCGAAGGCGAGATGGGCGATTCGCTGCCGGGCCTGCAGGCGCGCCTGATGTCGCAGGCGCTGCGCAAGCTGACGGGCACGATCAAGCGCACGAACTGCCTCGTGATCTTCATCAACCAGATCCGCATGAAGATCGGCGTGATGTTCGGCAACCCGGAAACCACGACGGGCGGCAACGCGCTGAAGTTCTATTCGTCGGTGCGTCTCGACATCCGCCGGATCGGCTCGATCAAGAAGAACGACGAAGTGATCGGCAACGAAACGCGCGTGAAGGTCGTCAAGAACAAGGTGTCGCCGCCGTTCCGCGAAGCGATCTTCGACATCCTGTACGGCGAGGGCATTTCGCGTCAGGGCGAGATCATCGATCTCGGCGTGCAGGCGAAGATCGTCGACAAGGCGGGCGCCTGGTACAGCTACAACGGCGAGAAGATCGGTCAGGGCAAGGACAACGCGCGTGAATTCCTGCGCGAGAATCCGGAAATCGCGCGCGAGATCGAGAACCGCATTCGTGAATCGCTCGGCGTTGCCGCCATGCCGGATGGCGCGGGCCACGACGAAGCCGAGGCGATGGACGAAGAAGAGTGATGGTCGGGCGCCGAGGCAAGCCTGCCGAGCCGGACGAGCGCGATACGCCGGAAGCGGCGCGCGCCGGCCGGCCAGCCGAATCCTCGGGCGCCGGCCGGCGGCTGCCGGGCAGTCATGCTGCCGCAAGCCGCACCGCGACGAGGGCATCCGACGATGCCCTCGTTTCGTTTGAGATCGCCGCACCGGACGATCCGTTCGACGACGACGAATCGTTCGATGCGCACGATCGTTCCCGCCGGCGCGTGTCCGGCCTCGGCCTTCCGCGCGATCGCGCAGCCGGCGGCACGGCATCGGCCGCGGAAGACGTCTATACGCGCAGCAGTCAGCATCCGCGCCGCACGCGCCGCGCGGGCGGTGCCGCATCCGGCGACGCCGGAGACAGCAGCGAGCGCAAGTCGTCGAAGCCGCCGCGCTCGCTGAAGGGGCGCGCACTCGGCTATCTCTCGCGGCGCGAATACAGTCGTGCCGAACTCGCACGCAAGCTCGCGCCGTACGCGGCCGAGGACGAATCGGTCGAGCCCGTGCTCGACGCGCTCGAAAAGGACGGCTGGCTGTCCGACGCGCGCTTTGCGGAGAGTCTCGTGCATCGCCGTGCGTCGCGTGTCGGCGTGGCGCGCATCGTCAGCGAACTGAAGCGGCACGCGATCGGCGACGCGCTCGTCGACGAGCTCAACGCGCAGCTGCGCGAGACCGAATGGGCGCGCGCGCAGGCGGTCTGGCGCAAGAAATTCGGTGCACTGCCGCAAACGCCGGCCGAGCGCGCGAAGCAGGCGCGCTTTCTGGCCGCGCGCGGCTTCTCGAGCGCGACCATCGTGAAGTTGCTGAAAGTCGGCGACGATTTTCCGGTCGACGATTGACGCAGCCGAGCGCGCGCGTGGCGCGCGATTTTGCTGCAATGCGATCGTTCCCCGACAGGCGGGAATACCCGCCGTTGCGGCGGCCTGTCTCAAATACCCAGTATGCTAAAATCCACGGGTTTTCCTCTTCGGCCTCAACCTCCAGCATGCCGCTATCCGAGCCCGTGCCCCGTCAGTTGCGACATCGACGCGCAATCCGAGCGGACGCCTACGAGCGCGGCGACGGCTTGTGGGATATCGAAGCCTGCCTGACCGATCACAAGCCGCGCGACGTCGCGCTTGCATCGGGCATTCGGCCTCAGGGCCTGCCGATCCACGAACTCTGGCTGCGCGTGACCATCGATCGTGACCTCAACGTCGTCGACGCCGAAGCGTCGTCGGAATGGGTGCCATATCCGGGTCACTGTCAATCCGCTCCTCCCGCCTACCGGGCCCTGATCGGGCTCAACCTCTTCCGCAATTTCCGTCGCGACGCGAACCGGCTCCTTTCGGGCACCGCGGGCTGCTCGCACCTCACCGAACTGTGCGCCGTGCTGCCGACGGCGGCGATCCAGGCGTTCGCCGGTGACGTATGGAACGTGCGCGAGGCGGGCGGCGAAGGGCCGGAGCACGACGACGCGCACGACGAACCGCCTTTTCAGCTCGGCCGCTGCCGTGCGCTGCGGTTCGACGGCGAGGTCGTGCGGCAGTACTACCCGCGGTGGTACGGCGCGAGCCGGCCGGAGTCGGGCGGCACGAAGGAATGAACGGAAATCATTCAAAGAAGCGTCTTAAGCGACTTTTCATCCAACTCTCAGACTGAAGGGAATCACGCATGAAGATTCACGAGTACCAGGGTAAGGAAATCCTGCGGAAATTCGGAGTCGCGGTACCGCGCGGCAAGCCGGCGTTCTCGGTGGACGAGGCCGTCAAGGTGGCGGAAGAGCTCGGTGGCCCGGTGTGGGTCGTCAAGGCTCAGATTCACGCGGGTGGCCGCGGCAAGGGCGGCGGCGTGAAGGTCGCGAAGTCGCTCGAGCAGGTGCGCGAATACGCGAACCAGATCCTCGGCATGCAGCTGGTCACGCACCAGACGGGCCCGGAAGGCCAGAAGGTGAACCGCCTGCTGATCGAAGAAGGCGCCGACATCAAGCAGGAACTGTATGTCAGCCTCGTCGTCGACCGCATCTCGCAGAAGATCGTGCTGATGGGTTCGAGCGAAGGCGGCATGGACATCGAAGAAGTCGCCGAAAAGCATCCGGAACTGATCCATAAGGTCATCGTCGAGCCCTCGACGGGCCTGCTCGACGCGCAGGCAGACGACCTCGCCACGAAGATCGGCGTGCCGGCTGCTTCGATTCCGCAAGCACGCGCGATCCTGCAAGGCCTGTACAAGGCATTCTGGGAAACCGACGCATCGCTGGCTGAAATCAACCCGCTGAACGTTTCCGGCGACGGCAAGGTCATCGCACTCGACGCGAAGTTCAACTTCGACTCGAACGCGCTGTTCCGTCACCCGGAAATCGTCGCGTACCGCGATCTGGACGAAGAAGATCCGGCTGAAATCGAAGCGTCGAAGTTCGACCTCGCGTACATCTCGCTCGACGGCAACATCGGCTGCCTCGTAAACGGCGCGGGCCTCGCGATGGCGACGATGGACACGATCAAGCTGTTCGGCGGCGAACCGGCGAACTTCCTGGACGTCGGCGGTGGCGCGACGACCGAGAAGGTCACGGAAGCGTTCAAGCTGATGCTGAAGAACCCGGGTCTGAAGGCGATCCTCGTGAACATCTTCGGCGGCATCATGCGCTGCGACGTGATCGCGGAAGGCGTGATCGCCGGTTCGAAGGCCGTGAACCTGAACGTGCCGCTCGTCGTGCGCATGAAGGGCACGAACGAGGACCTGGGCAAGAAGATGCTGGCCGATTCCGGCCTGCCGATCATCTCGGCGGACAGCATGGAAGAGGCTGCGCAGAAGGTGGTCGCGGCTGCCGCAGGCAAGTAACGCTATCGAATACGCATGGCGGCGCGCTTCGCACGCGACGCCAATCGAACAGAGGTCAAAATACATGTCGATTCTGATCAACAAGGACACGAAGGTCATCACGCAGGGCATCACCGGCAAGACCGGTCAGTTCCACACGCGCGCCTGCCGTGAGTATGCAAACGGCCGCGAAGCATTCGTCGCGGGCGTGAACCCGAAGAAGGCCGGCGAAGATTTCGAAGGCATTCCGATCTACGCGAGCGTCAAGGAAGCGAAGGAAGAAACCGGCGCGACCGTGTCGGTCATCTACGTTCCGCCGGCAGGCGCCGCGGCCGCGATCTGGGAAGCGGTCGAAGCCGATCTCGATCTCGCGATCTGCATCACGGAAGGCATCCCCGTGCGCGACATGATCGAAGTGAAGGACCGCATGCGTCGCGAAGGCCGCAAGACGCTGCTGCTCGGGCCGAACTGCCCGGGCACGATCACGCCGGACGAGCTGAAGATCGGCATCATGCCGGGTCACATCCACCGCAAGGGCCGCATCGGCGTCGTGTCGCGTTCGGGCACGCTCACGTATGAAGCCGTGGCGCAGCTCACCGCGCTCGGCCTCGGCCAGTCGTCGGCAGTCGGTATCGGCGGCGACCCGATCAACGGTCTGAAGCACATCGACGTCATGAAGATGTTCAACGACGATCCGGATACGGATGCGGTCGTGATGATCGGCGAAATCGGCGGTCCGGACGAAGCGAACGCCGCGCAGTGGATCAAGGACAACATGAAGAAGCCGGTCGTCGGCTTCATCGCGGGCGTCACGGCGCCTCCGGGCAAGCGCATGGGCCACGCCGGCGCGCTGATCTCGGGCGGTGCGGATACGGCCGAAGCGAAGCTCGAAATCATGGAAGCCTGCGGCATCAAGGTCACGCGCAACCCGTCGGAAATGGGCCGCCTGCTGAAGGCAGCGCTGTAATTTCCGCGACGTGCGTCGTACAGAAAACGCCGGCCTAGCCGGCGTTTTTTGTTATCCTCGCGCAATCCGTTTGTAATCTCCGGGTACGTGCGATGCGCGTGCCGGTCTCCATTCTGGCCGCCCCGTCGGACGGCCAAGTCCTGCGAAACACATCGCCATGGTCGAATTTCTCACGTCGCTGCACTGGGGCGCGGTGCTCCAGATCGTCATCATCGACATCCTGCTTGGCGGCGACAACGCCGTCGTCATCGCGCTCGCATGCCGCAACCTGCCGGACAATCAGCGCTTGCGCGGCGTCGTGTGGGGCACGGCCGGCGCGATCCTGCTGCGCGTCGCGCTGATCGTGTTCGCGGTCGTGCTGCTCGACGTGCCGTTCCTGAAGCTCGGCGGCGGGCTGCTGCTGCTGTGGATCGGCATCAAGCTGATGGCGCCGGCGCCCGACGCGCACGACGACATCAAGCCCGCCAGCCGGTTGTGGGATGCCGTGAAGACGATCGTGATCGCCGACGCGGTGATGAGCCTCGACAACGTGATCGCGATCGCCGGCGCGGCCGAGCAGGCCGACCCGTCGCACCGGATCGCGCTCGTGATCTTCGGGCTCGTCGTCAGCGTGCCGATCATCGTCTGGGGCAGCACGCTGGTGCTGAAGCTGCTCGACCGTTTCCCGATCGTCGTCGCGTTCGGTGCAGGCCTGCTCGGCTGGATTGCCGGCGGGCTGATCGTGCACGACCCGGTCGGCGATCGCTGGCCGGTGCTCGACACGCCGGCCGCGGTCTACGGCGCGAGCATTGCCGGTGCGCTGCTCGTCGTCGCTGCGGGCTACGCGCTGCGCAGGCGGCGCAGCGTGACGCGCGCACACTGACGCGACGTTGGCCGTCCGGCCGAGTGCCGGTCTCGCGGCCCGCTGGCTACGATCGAAACGCCTGCCGAACCGGCAGGCGTTTTTCGTTTCCGGAGCCCGTCATGTTCGAAGCCTTTTCCGTTTCCCTGTTCCGCCGTATGGCCGCCGATCTGCGGCGCGCGCGGCGGCCGGCCCCGCTGCGTGCGTGGCGCGCCGGTTTCACGCTGATCGAGCTGATGATCGTGCTGGCGATCGTCGGCGTCGTCGCCGCGTATGCGATCCCCGCGTACCAGGACTATCTCGCGCGCTCGCGTGTGGGCGAAGGGCTCGCGCTCGCCTCGTCCGCGCGGCTCGCGGTTGCCGACAATGCCGCGAGCGGCACGGGGCTCGACGGCGGCTATAGTGCGCCGGCCGCGACGCGCAACGTCGAATCGATCCGCATCGACGCGGAGACAGGCCAGATCACCGTGGCGTATACCGCGCGCGTCGCCGCGGCGGGCGCCAATACGCTGGTGCTCGTGCCGTCGGCGCCCGACAAGCCCGATACGCCGACGGGGCGCGTGCCGTTGAAGAAAGGCGAGATGCAGGCCGGCGCGATCGCGTGGGAATGCTTTGCCGCAGGCAAGGATGCGTCATCGCTGCCGGCGCCGGGGGCCGGCCCGCTGCCCGGTACGGCCGCGACGTTGCCGGCCAAATATGCGCCGGCCGAATGCCGCGCGTAGCGCCGCGGCGGGGCAGGGCACGCGCAGCGCGCGGCTGCGCGTGCATCGCGTGCCGCGCGACGGTCCCGCACAGAGGGGGGAAAGTTTTGTATAGTGCGCCGGTTGCTGACATCCGGTTCGCTCATGCCTTCTACCTTTACCCGTTCGTTGCCGCTCATTGCACTGGCTGTCGCGCTGATCGTGCCGTATGCGATCACCACCCACACGTATCCGATTCCGACCTTCTATTCGGAATTTTCCGCGCTCGTGCTGTATCTGCTGCTCGGCCTGTCGGTCGTGCTGCTGGTGCGCGCGCAGCGCGCGGCCGAACCGTTTGCCGCACCGGCCGCGTTCGTCGCGCCGATCGGCTTCGCGCTCGTGCTGATCGCGCAGCTCGTGCTGCTGCCGCTGAAGGTGCCGTCGATGAACGGGCTCGCGCTCGGTTATCTCGCGGCCGCGCTGGTTGCGATGCAGGCCGGCTACGCGCTCGCGCGCGAGGGGCTCGGCGACGCGGTCGCGCGGATGATGGCGGGTGCACTGCTGATCGGCGGCGTGTTCGCGGTCGCGTGTCAGGTCGTGCAGCTGTTTCATCTGGAGTCGGCGGTGTCGCCGTTCGTCGTGATGTACAACATCGCGGTCGACCGGCGCCCTTACGGCAACATGGCGCAGGCGAACCATCTGGCGACCTACATCGCGTTCGCGATGGCCGGTGCGCTGTATCTCGTGCAGACGCGCCGGCTCGCGGTGTGGGCATGGCTCGCGCTCTCGGTCGTGCTGTCGGCTGGGCTCGCGCTGACGGTGTCGCGCGGTCCGTGGCTGCAGGTCGCGGTGATGGTCGTCGCGGGTTTCTGGATGGCGTGGGTCGAATCGCGCCGCACGCGCGGCGCCGCGCGCGCGTGGCTGCTGCCCGTCGTGCTGGTCGTCGCGTTCGTTGCCGTGAACGTCGCGGTGCGTTGGGCCAACGTCCACTATCAGCTGAATCTCGCCGAATCGGCGGCCGAGCGGATGCGCGACGCCGGGCAGATCGCGCCGCGCCTCGCGCTGTGGAAGTACGGGCTCGCGATGTTCCGCGAGCATCCGCTGCTCGGCGTCGGCTGGGGCGAGTTCCCGTCGCACCAGTTTGCGCTGGCGCGCGCGCTTGGCGGCGTCGAGATCGCGAACAACTCGCACGACATCTTCATCGACCTGCTCGCGAAGTCCGGCCTCGTCGGCCTCGGTGTGCTGGCCGTCACGCTCGTGATGTGGTTTGTGCGGGCGGTGCGCGCACCGCAGTCGAGCTCGCGCGTGTTCGGCTTTGCGCTGATCGGCATCCTGCTGATGCACGCGCTCGTCGAGTATCCGCAGCAATACATGTTCTTCCTGCTGCCCGCGATGTTCGTGATCGGGCTGCTCGACGTGAAGCCGTTGCGCGTGCTGCCTGCGCGCGCGGCGTTTGCGCTGTTCGCGGTGCTGTCGTTCGCCGGGCTGCTCGCGACGATTCCCGTGCTGCGCGACTATCAGCGCGCCGAGGTGCTGTATTACGGCAGCAGTCCGGCCGCGCAGTACCGCGATGCGCCGTCGCTGCTGTTCCACGCGTGGGGCGATTACGGCGCGGCCACGCTGCTCACGATCTCGCCGGACGATCTGCCGGCGAAGCTCGCCGCGCACGAGCGCGCGATCGCGCTGCTGCCGGGCGAGACGGTGCTGCGCCGCTATGCGGTGCTGCAGGCGCTCGACGGGCGGGAAGCCGATGCGCTCGATACCGTCGCGCGGCTGCAGGTGTTCGCGAAGGAGCTGAAGGACTGGCCGGCGCAACTCGCGTTGCTCTACAAGCTGTGCGACGAGCATCCGTCGTTGAAGGCGTTCAAGGCGGCGATCGTCGCGAAATACGGCGAAGTGCCGTCCGATGCGGACGACGAGTCTGACGACGAGGACGATACGGAGTAAGAGACGCGGCGCAGCGGCCGACAAGCGGGATGCGCGCCGCCCGGTTCAGGCGATACGGCGATGGTCGGGCGACCGCACTGCGCGGGCGCGATTCCCGAGGCGCGCGGCGATTGCTTGCCGCATCGCACGGAGTCGCACCCGACGACACCGGGCCAGTGACGCGGCGCCGTGCCGGATAAGCGGAATTCGCGCCGCTCGATACGGGCGATACAGCGGCGATCGTGCGACAGCGCGGCGCATGCGACTCCGCGCCGGGTGGCGATTGCTTCCCGGATCGCACGGAGTCGCGCCAAATCGGGCGCGATTCGCGTCAACCATTGTCAAATCGCTGCCATGCGCGCGACGGCGCGTGCACAATGCGCGAAAGCCTTCCGATGCGCGCTCGCGCACGTCGACGCAACGTTTCGGGCTCGAGGGCGCTCGACGTCGCGTCGGCTGGGTACGCAGCGGGATCGCGGCCGATCGATCGAGAGGCCGCGCGGCCGTCACGGGGCGCCGGTCCGACGGCCGCGGCCAGCCGAGCGCGTGCGGGGAGCGATGCCGCCGTCACGCGGCGTTCGTCCGGAACAGACCTGAACAACGATATTCGACCATGGCTATTCGCTCGACCTACCTGATCCTGCCTGCCGTCGCGATGCTGTTTTCCGGCTGCGCGATGCTGTCGTCGTCGCAGGAAAGCAAGCTGACGTGCCATATTCCGCGTGCCGTCTATCCGGATACCGCCAAGCCGCTCACGCGCCCGGCGACCGTGCTCGTGCGCGCGTTGATGACGGCGTCCGGCGAGGCGCAGAACGTGACGGTGACGACGAGCAGCCGCAACGCCGCGGCCGACCGGGCGGCCGTCGAGGCGATGGCGCGCGCAACGTGCACGCAGACCGGCGCCGCCGCGAACCCCTTCCTGCTGACGCAGCCGTTCGTGTTCGAGCCGCAGCGCGGCCAGTGACGCGGAGCGGGGCGCTGTCGAACTGAAGCGATTCGAATCGCAGATCGCCGACGCGTGCGTCGAATCGACTATCGCGTCCGCCCGTCAAACGCCGACGGCGCCGCGATGGAACGATGGATCACGCCTGCGCCTTCCAATCGCCCGACTTACCGCCGCGCTTCTCGGTGACACTGACATCGCCGATCACCATCCCGCGATCGACGGCCTTGCACATGTCGTAGACGGTCAGCAGCCCGACTTGCACCGCGGTCAGCGCTTCCATCTCGACGCCCGTGCGGCCGAACGTTTCCACCTGCGCGATGCAATGCACGCCCGGCAGCGCGTCGTCGAGTTCGAAATCGACGGCGACGCGCGTCAGCGCGAGCGGATGACAGAGCGGAATCAGATCCGCGGTGCGCTTTGCGCCCTGGATCGCGGCGATACGCGCCACGCCGAGCACGTCGCCTTTCTTCGCCTTGCCGTCGCGGATCAGCTCGAAGGTGGCCGGCAGCATCCGGATCGTGCCGCGCGCGACCGCGATCCGCTGCGTTTCCTGCTTGCCGCCGACGTCGACCATGTGCGCGTGGCCGGCGGCATCGAAATGGGTGAGTCCAGACATGTGATGCTCCTGTCGATCGTCGTCCGCGCGCGGACGTGTGTCGATCCTGATGCGTTGCGCTCGACCGGTATGCGGGACGCGGCCGCCACTCGGCGTTCCGGCGCGCATGCACGGCGGAGCGCCTGCGGCAGCGCGCGCCGCGATCTCGCGCAGGGTTTCAACGGGCGCCTATCATAGCAGCGGCGTTCGCGCCGGCGCGCGTGCAGATCGCGCGTGCGCGGCGCAGGACAGTCGCGGTCGCGCCGGTACAATGGCCACGATATTCAGATCAGACCAAACGCCGCGATGCGCGCCCGGCGCGCGGGCGGCGTCGCTCCATCCTGCCATGCGTGTCAAACAGTTGCTTGCCGTGTCGTTATCGGCTGCGCTCGCGCTGCCGGCGAACAGCTTCGCGCAGCGTACGGCGCCGGCGCCGCTCGAATCGGTCAACGCCGCTTCGCCGTCGATCTCGACCGTGCCGCCGGGCATCGCGACCGGCGTGTTCGGCACGTACGGCGGCGCGGAGAGCCGTTTTTCGGGCGCAACGGGCATCGCCGACGATGCGTCGGCACCCGCGGCAAGCCTGCGCGCGCCGCTTCGGGCGTTCGAGTTGCCCGATCTCGGCGACGGATCCGGCGGCGCGCTGACGCCGCAGGCCGAGCGCAAGCTCGGCGAGCGCGTGATGCGCGACGTGCGGCGCGACCCCGACTATCTCGACGACTGGCTCGTCCGCGACTACCTGAATGCGGTGGCGAAACGTCTGGCGGCCGCGGCTTCCGCGCGGTACATCGGCGGCTATGCGCCGGACTTCGACCTGTTCGCCGTGCGCGATCCGCAGATCAACGCGTTCTCGATGCCGGGCGGCTTCATCGGCATCAACAGCGGGCTCGTCGTCGCGACGCAGACGGAATCGGAGCTCGCGTCGGTGATCGGTCACGAGATGGGGCACGTGCTGCAGCGGCACATCGCGCGCATGATCGGCGCGAACGAGAAAACCGGCTACACGGCGCTCGCGACGATGCTGCTCGGCGTGCTGGCCGGCGTGCTCGCGCGCAGCGGCGATCTCGGCAGCGCGATCGCGATGGGCGGACAGGCATTCGCGGTCGACAATCAGCTGCGCTTTTCGCGGACGGCCGAGCGCGAAGCCGACCGCGTCGGCTTCCAGCTGCTGGCGGGCGCCGGTTACGACCCGTACGGGATGCCGGGGTTCTTCGAACGCCTCGAACGTGCGTCGATGGGCGACGCCGGCGTACCGGCCTACGCGCGGACGCACCCGCTGACGGTCGAGCGGATCGCCGACATGGACGATCGCGCGCGGCGCGCGCCGTACCGTCAGCCGCGTCAGTCGCCGGAATACGGTTTCGTGCGCGCGCGGCTGCGGATCCTGCAGAACCGTGCGCCGAACGATATCGCGGCCGAAGCGCGGCGGATGCAGCTCGAGATCGACGATCGCACCGCGCCGAACGTCGCGGCGAACGCGTACGGCATCGCGCTGGCGAACGCGCTGCTCGGACAGTACGACGCGGCGGACCGCGCGCTCGCCACCGCGCGCGCAGCGTTCGATGCGCGCGAGGGCCGCGACCGCGATCCGGCCACGGGCTCGCCGAGCCTCGACGTGCTGGCCGCCGACATCGCGCGACGCGCGGGGCGTACCGACGACGCGGTGCGGCTCGCGGCGCTCGCGCAGCGGCGCTGGCCCGCGTCGCACGCGGCGATCGTCGTGCACCTGCAGACGCTGATCGCCGCGCGCCGCTTTGCCGAGGCGCAGACGCTCGCGCGGGCGCAGGCGAGCGCCGATCCCGATCAGCCGGACTGGTGGGACTACCTCGCGAAGGCGAGCGACGGGAAGGGCGACGTGCTCGCGCGGCGCCGCGCGCTGGCGGAGAAGCTCGCGCTGGACGGCGCGTGGCCGTCGGCGATTCGCCAGTTGAAGGAGGCGCGCGATGCGAAGGACGTGTCGTTCTACGACCAGTCGATCATCGGCGCGCGACTGCTGGAATTCGAGGCGCGCTACAAGGAAGAGCGCGAAGACGACAAGAACGGGCGCGGCTAGCGGTTAGCGGCGAGCGCGTGCGCGATGTACGCGCCGCGAACGCCGGCCGCGCTGATGAACGCGACGACGAACGCAGCGACGATCGCGCTCAGCGCCCGGCCTCGCCCGCGTTGCCGGCTTCGCTCGCGCGTCGGGCCGGGCTCGTGACGAAGCCGAACCGAGCCGGCACGTCGGTGCCCGCGATCTGCCCGAGCGGCAGCAGCCGAGCGTCGCGCCAGCGCAGCACGGGTGGCGTCGCGTCGAGGTCCGCGCGATCGGCGAACAGCCCGAGGTCGTGATCGTGCAGCGCGGCGACGCGCGGCCGCGTGCCGGCTTCGACGAACAGCACGCCGCCCGCATCGTCGAGCCATGCCTCGTCGGGCTCGAACGGCGCGCCGGTGTGATCGGTCAGCGACAGCTGTCCGTCGCGCTCGGCGAGCCGCACGATCCACGGCGTATACGCGAGCTCCACGTACACGCGCTGCGGCCCGTTCTGGAAAAACCACTGGCCGTGCGCGTCGCACTCGTAGTTGCGTCCGATGAAAGCGATCAGCGCGGCATGGCGGATCGGCGAACCGAGTTCGCCGGCAGCCTGCGCGGCCTCGTCGCGCAGCCGCCACGTGCCGCGCCGGTCGAGCAACAGCCAGCCCGTGCAGTGCGGCACGTTCGGCCATTTCGCGAGCGCCTGCTTGACGATGTCATCCATGGTCGACGAATTTGGAGCAATAGCCGAACACGCGCGCCGACAGCCAGTCGAGGCGGCCGGGGAACGGACCGGTCATGAATCCCGCGTGGCCGCCGTGCGCGGGCTGGTCGAGCTCGACGGCCGGCGACACGTCGGCCGGGCCCGGCAGCGCCGATTCGGGCAGGAAAGGATCGTTGCGCGCATTGAGAATCAGCGTCGGCACGTCGATCGCGGGCAGCAGCGGGCGCGTGGTCGCCTGTGTCCAGTAGTCGTTCGCATTCGCGAAACCGTGCAGCGGCGCGGTCACGACCTCGTCGAAGTCGTACATCGTCACCGCGCGCAGCATCGCGTCGCGGTCGAACAGCCCCGGATACTGCTCGAGCTTCATGAGCGCCTTGCGTTTCAGCGTCTTCAGGAAGCTGCGCGTGTACACCATCGCGAAGCCCTGCGACAGCGCGCGGCCGCCCGCATGCACGTCGATCGGCGTCGAGATCGCGGCGGCGGCCCGTACGATCGACGTGTCGCTGCGATGCTCGCCGAGCCAGCGCAGCAGCACGTTGCCGCCGAGCGACACGCCGGCCGCGACGATCGGCCCGCGATGCTGCGCGGCGAGCCGGCGCAGGATCCAGTCGACTTCGGCGCTGTCGGCGAGATGATAGAAGCGTGGCTGCCGGTTCAGTTCGCCGCTGCAGCTGCGAAAGTGCGGCACGACGCCGTGCCAGCCCTTCGCGCGCGCGGCGGCCATCATCGCGAGCGCGTAATGGGAGCCCGAGCTGCCTTCGAGGCCGTGGAACAGCACGAACAGCGGCGCGTCCGGCGGCGGCGCGGCGCTATCGAGATGCGCGACCCAGTCGAGGTCGATGAAGTCGTGATCGGGCGTTTCCCAGCGCTCGCGCCGGTATGCGACGACCGGCCGGCGCGCGAACAGCGCAGGCACGATCGTCTGCACGTGGCTGTTCGGCAGCCAGCGCGGTGCGCGATAGCGCAGCAGATTGTCGTCGTCGGGGGCCTGCGGCCCGGTCAGCGGCGATGTGGGCGGTGAAGCCGTACTCATGATCGCCCCGCGTTCTTCGTTTATTCGTCAGTGCAGCGGGCCCTGCCCGTGACGGATCTTGGCGGCGAACTGCCCGGCCGCCTGCTCGGGAATCGGGCTCGCGTGGATATGCGCGATGCGCCACTCGCCGCGTTCGTGAATCATCACGTACGTCGCAAAAACCATGTCGGGATCGGCCGTCAGGTCGGCTTGCTGGTGCGCTTCGGCGATCGTGTAGACGACCGTGCCGAGGCTGTCGTAGACGCGGATGTCGAGCGGCTCGATCGTCACCGGACGCGTCGCGAGCCGCGTGCCGAGCCCGCTGCGGATCTGGTCGAGCCCATGCAGATGCTCGCCGTCGGCCCACACGCAGCTGGCGAAATCCTCGTCGATCCACAACGCCAGCAGCGCGTCGAGATTGGCATCGGCGACGGCCTGGTAGTAGGCGTTGAGCGTATCGGCGGCGGCTTCGAAAAGGCGGGCAAAACGTGGCATCGGGGTTATCTCTCGCGCGCGTCGCGCGCCGTATTCAGCACGGCGGCCCGGGTGGGGCCGCCGCGCACCGGTGAATCGGATTGCCCGGCGCGCCGGGCGACGCCGCCGGTCAAGGTCAGCGCTGCCCGACGAGCATGCCGCGCAAATCGCCGAATACCTGTTCGGGGCCGAGTTCGCGCAGACAATTCAGGTGGCCGAGCGGGCACTCGCGCTCGAAACAGGGACTGCATTCGAGATGCAGCCATTGTACCTTCGCCAGGTCCGACAGCGGAGGAGTGTGGCGCGGATCGGTCGACCCGTACACCGCGACGAGCGGCCGGCGCAGCGCGGCGGCGACGTGCATCAGCCCCGAATCGTTCGTGACGACGGCATTCGCGCGTGCGATCAGCGCGCACGCCTCGGAGAGCGAGGTCTGCCCGCAGAGATTGCGCACGTTCGGCGCGTGATCGGCGATCGCCTGCGCGGCCGCCGCGTCCTTCTGCGAGCCGAGCGCGACGATCTGCGTATACGGGAACGACTGGTGGACGATCGTCGCGAGCGTCGCGAAATGCTCGGGCGGCCAGCGCTTGGCCGGCCCGTATTCCGCGCCCGGGCAGAACACGACGAGCGGCTTGCGCGTATCGAGATTGAAGCGCGCGGAGACGCGCGCCGTCTCGTTCAGGTCCGCGTCGAGGCGCGGCGGCGGCAGCGTCTTCATCGACTCGGGCAGCTTCGCGCCCGGCGCGTACGCGAGCGCCGCGTAGTGCGTCGTCATCGGCGGCCGTTCGGCGGACTTGTCGGGGTTCGCGTGACGCACGTTCAAGAGCCCGTAGCGGTGCTCGCCCGTGTAGCCGATGCGCAGCGGAATGTTCGCGAGCCACGGAATCACCGCCGATTTCAGCGAATTCGGCAGCACGTAGGCGGCGTCGTAGCCGACGTCGCGCAGATCGCTCGCGAGCTGCCAGCGGCGCAGCAGCTGCAGCTTGCCGTGCGCGAGATCGGTCGCGTAGACATCGTGGATCTCGGGCATCCGTTCGAGCACCGGCGCGACCCAGGTGGGCGCGACGGCGTCGATCGCGATGCGGGGATGGAGTTTCTTCAGCAGCGCAAAGAGCGGCTGCGCCATCAATGCGTCACCGATCCAGTTCGGTGCGATAACCAGCGCTCGACGCATCAGGTCGATTTCCGATGTCGTAATGAAACGCGCCGCGCGAGCGCCGCGTTCGGGTTGCCAGATAGGGAAACGGCGGCGTGCCGGAACAAGCCCGGCTGCGCCGCCTCGTGGATAGCGCGGGCCCGCAGGCCCGATGCGCTCAGTGGCCCTTGACCACCTCGCCGTCGCGCAGCTTGTAGCGCGTGCCGCAGTACGGGCAGCGCGCTTCGCCGTGCGACACGTCGATGAACACGCGCGGATGGGCGTTCCAGCGCGTCATGGCGGGATTCGGGCAGTAGGCGGGGAGGTCCTTCGCCGCCAGCTCGACCAGCGGCATTTCCTTGATTTCACTCATGAGACTTTCTCTTGTCACTCTTCTTGGTGGGGCGGTCGGGGCGTGCGCGCTCAGACCTTGGTCAGCCAGTGCGCGTACTTCGCGTTCTTGCCCGACACGATATCGAAAAACGCCGATTGCAGCTTTTCGGTGACGGGGCCGCGCGCGCCGCTGCCGATCGTGCGGTTGTCGAGTTCGCGGATCGGCGTGACTTCGGCGGCCGTGCCGGTGAAGAACGCTTCGTCGGCCGTGTAGACCTCGTCGCGCGTGATGCGCTTCTCGATGACTTCGATGCCGGCGTCCTTCGCGAGCGTGATGATCGTGTCGCGCGTGATGCCGTCGAGGCACGACGACAGATCGGGCGTGTACAGCTTGCCGCGGTTCACGAGGAAGAAGTTCTCGCCGGAGCCTTCGGACACGTAGCCGTCGACGTCGAGCAGCAGCGCTTCGTCGTAGCCGTCGGCCGTCGCTTCCTGGTTCGCGAGGATCGAGTTCACGTACCAGCCGGACGCCTTCGCGCGCACCATCGACACGTTCACGTGATGGCGCGTGAACGACGACGTCTTCACGCGGATGCCCTTCGCGAGGCCGTCCTCGCCGAGGTAGGCGCCCCACGGCCAGGCGGCGATCGCGACGTGGATCGTGTTGCCCTTCGCCGACACGCCGAGCTTTTCCGAGCCGACCCAGATGATCGGGCGCAGGTAGCACGACTCGAGCTTGTTCTCGCGCACGACTTCGCGCTGCGCGGCTTCCAGCGTTTCCTGGTCGAACGGCACGTCCATCTGGAAGATCTTCGCGGAATTCAGCAGACGTTTCGTGTGCTCGGGCAGACGGAAGATCGCGGTGCTGCCGTCGGCCGTCTTGTATGCGCGCACGCCCTCGAAGACGCCCATGCCGTAGTGCAGCGTGTGGGTCAGAACGTGGATCGTGGCGTCGCGCCAGTCGATCAGCTTGCCGTCCATCCAGATCTTGCCGTCGCGGTCGGCCATTGACATAGGATTCTCCTGGGATGCGTTTGTGTGCAGCGTTGAGCCGGAAAGACGCTTATTTTAGCGTCATTTGGGGGCGGGCCGGTCGGTCGGCGCGGGTGCGGCGCTATAATCGTCCGGCACCGATTCCAATAACGACGGGCCGTGCCGGCAGGAGGCGCCGGGGTCCGACGAACTGCCCGCCGCGGCCGCTTTCCATGCTCGCTCGATTGTCCCCGACCGACCGCTTCGCCCTGATCCAGGGCGCGCGCGACTATTCCCCGACGCTGATGGCGATCCTGTCCTGGGGGCTCGTCACCGGCATCGCGATGAGCCAGTCGGTCATGACGCTCGGGCAGGCGAGCGCGATGTCGCTGCTCGTCTACGCGGGCTCGTCGCAGCTCGCCGTGCTGCCGCTGCTCGCCGCGAAGCTGCCGATCTGGACGGTGCTGCTCACCGCCGCGATGGTCAACATGCGCTTCGTGATCTTCAGCGCCGGTCTCGCTCCCCATTTTTCCTATCTGCCGCTGTGGCGCCGTCTCGCGATCGGCTATTTCAACGGCGACGTGATCTATCTGCTGTTCCAGAAGCAGGGCTTCGCGAACGGCCACGTGCCGGGCAAGGAAGCGTACTTCTGGGGGATGGCGCTCGCGAGCTGGGTGTCGTGGCAGGTGTCGTCGCTCGCCGGCATCCTGCTCGCGAGCTTCTTCCCCGCCAGCTGGGGGCTCGAACTCGCCGGCACGCTCGCGCTGATTCCGATCATGGTGTCGGCGGTCGCGAACCGCTCGACGCTCGCGGCGGTCGCCGTCGCCGGCATCGTGTCGCTCGTCGCGTTCGACCTGCCGTACCGGCTCGCCTTGCCCATCGCGGTGCTCGCCGCGCTCGCGGCCGGCTGCACGGCCGACTGGTTCGTCGAGCGCGCCGACTGGCGCCGCATCCGCACCGAGACGGTGCGCAACGAGGAGGTCGAATGAGCGCGGCGGAAATCTGGATCGTGATCGTCGGGATGACGATCGTCACGGCCGTCACGCGCGCGCTGTTCCTGATCGGCGGCGAGCGCACCGTCCTGCCCGAACGCGCGCAGCGCGCGCTGCGCTATGCGCCGGCCGCCGCACTCGTCGCGGTCGTGCTGCCCGACGTGCTCGAAACGCCGGCCGGCCTGTCGTTCGCGCTGTCGAATCATCCGTTCTACGCGGCGCTCGCCGGCCTCGGCTGGTTCCTCTGGCGGCGCAGCATGCTGGGTACGATCGTCGTCGGCATGGTCGTGTTCACGGTGCTGCGGCTCGTCGTCTGAGGGCCGCCCGGCGGGGTGGCGGCGTCGCAACGGCGGCCGCTGCTATCTATGATGCAGCGCAGTATCGCGCGTGTCGCGGCACGCGATCCCAAATAGGCGGAATTCGCCGCCGCACGAGCCAGTGTGCGGGGTGGATCGGCTAGAATGCCCGTTCGAGATTTTTTACCCGTGCGCGTCATGCGGAGCCGCCAGCCACGGCCGCATCCGGCGCCCTTTCGCGGCAGCCCGCGCACGTCCGGCGTACCCCTTTCCCCATCCACTACTTCAATCAGTCCAACATGAGCCAAGTCAAGCGTCTTACCGACCTGATCGCCGCCGGCCAGCTCGCCGGCAAGCGTGTGTTCATCCGCGCCGACCTGAACGTCCCGCAGGACGATCACGGCAACATCACCGAAGACACGCGCGTGCGCGCCTCGGTGCCGGCCATCAAGGCGGCGCTCGAGGCCGGCGCGGCGGTGATGGTCACGTCGCACCTCGGCCGTCCGACCGAAGGCGAGTTCAAGCCGGAAGACTCGCTCGCGCCGGTCGCGAAGCGCCTGTCCGAGCTGCTCGGCCGCGACGTGCCGCTCGTCGCGAACTGGGTCGAGAACGGCGTGAACGTCGCGCCGGGCGAGGTCGTGCTGCTCGAGAACTGCCGCGTCAACAAGGGCGAGAAGAAGAATTCGGACGAGCTCGCGCAAAAAATGGCGAAGCTCTGCGACGTGTACGTGAACGACGCGTTCGGCACCGCGCACCGCGCGGAGGCCACCACGCACGGGATCGCGAAATACGCGCCGGTTGCGTGCGCGGGCCCGCTGCTTGCTGCGGAACTCGACGCGCTCGGCAAGGCGCTCGGCAATCCGGCGCGGCCGCTCGTCGCGATCGTCGCGGGTTCGAAGGTGTCGACCAAGCTGACGATCCTGAAGTCGCTGGCCGAAAAGGTCGACCAGCTGATCGTCGGCGGCGGGATTGCGAATACGTTCATGCTCGCGGCCGGCCTGTCGATCGGCAAGTCGCTCGCCGAACCGGATCTCGTCGACGAGGCGAAGGCGATCATCGACGAAGCGCGCAAGCGCGGCGCGTCGGTGCCGATCCCGACCGACGTCGTGACCGCGAAGGAATTCTCGCCGACGGCCGCAGCGACCGTGAAGCCCGTCGCCGACATCGAAGCCGACGACATGATCCTCGACATCGGCCCGGACACGGCAAAGGCGCTCGCGAGCCAGCTCGAGAAGGCCGGCACGATCGTCTGGAACGGGCCGGTCGGCGTGTTCGAGTTCGACCAGTTCGGCAACGGCACGAAGACACTCGCCGAAGCCATCGCGAAGTCGTCCGCGTTCTCGATCGCAGGCGGCGGCGACACGCTCGCGGCCATCGCGAAGTACGGCATCCACGACCAGGTCAGCTACATCTCGACGGGCGGCGGCGCCTTCCTCGAGTTCCTCGAAGGGAAGAAGCTGCCGGCAGTGGAAGTGCTCGAAACGCGGGCGGCCTGAGCGTGGCGGCGCGCGCAGGGGCGACGAAGGCCGCGCGCTCCGCGAAAGCGGAGCCGGCGGCCGGCGCGGGCAAGCGCAAACGCGCGCCCGCGCGGGCGAACCCCGCCCCGCGCGCACCGGCGGCCGCCGGCGACGCGGCCGTGCAGCACCACGAGATTCAGAACAAAGCGATGCCGGGCCCAAGCACCGGCACGCCCCCCGGAGCGGCCGCCGCTGGGCCTGCCGCATCCGGCTCTCGCAGCGTTTCACCCAGCGCATCCACCTTGATCCAGATGAGGAGTTTCATGCAGCGCGCCACCAAGATAGTCGCCACGATCGGCCCGGCTTCCAGTTCGCCGGAGATTCTGCTGCAGATGATGCAGGCGGGCCTCGACGTCGTGCGGCTCAATTTTTCGCACGGCACGGCCGATGATCACCGCCAGCGCGCCGAAATGGTGCGCGAGGCCGCCCGCAAGGTCGGCCGCGAGATCGCGATCATGGCCGATCTCCAGGGGCCGAAGATCCGCGTCGGCAAGTTCGAGAACGGCAAGACGACGCTGACGCCGGGCCAGCCCTTCATCCTCGACGCGGCCTGCGAACTGGGCAACGACGACCGCGTCGGCCTCGACTACAAGGAACTGCCGCGCGACCTGAAGCCCGGCGACCTGCTGCTGCTGAACGACGGGCTGATCGTGCTGACCGTCGAGCGCGTGCTCGGCGACGAGATCCACACGATCGTCAAGGTGGGCGGCGAGCTGTCGAACAACAAGGGGATCAACCGCCAGGGCGGCGGGCTGTCGGCACCGGCGCTGACCGCGAAGGACATGGAGGACATCCGCACCGCGATGTCGCTCGGCGCGGATCTGGTCGCGGTGTCGTTCCCGAAGAACGCGACGGACATGGAAATGGCGCGCCAGCTCGCGAACATCGCGGGTGCGCCGTACGGCATCAAGCCGAAGATGATCGCGAAGATCGAGCGCGCGGAAGCGATTCCGGCGCTGCAAAGCATCCTCGACGCGTCGGACGGCATCATGGTCGCGCGCGGCGACCTCGCGGTCGAAGTGGGCAACGCGGCCGTGCCTGCGCTGCAGAAACGCATGATCCGGATGGCGCGCGAGTCGAACAAGCTCGTGATCACCGCGACGCAGATGATGGAATCGATGATCCACGCCCCGGTGCCGACGCGCGCGGAAGTGTCCGACGTCGCGAACGCGGTGCTCGACGGCACCGACGCGGTGATGCTGTCGGCCGAGACGGCCGCCGGCAAGTATCCGGTGCAGACGATCGAGGCGATGGCGGCCGTCTGCGTCGAAGCGGAAAAGTCCGAGCAGATCGAGCTCGACAAGGATTTCCTCGACCGCACGTTCACGCGCATCGACCAGTCGATCGCGATGGGCGCGCTGTTTACGGCCTACCACCTCGGCGCGAAGGCGATCGTCGCGCTGACCGAATCGGGCGCGACCGCGCTGTGGATGTCGCGTCACTACACGCACGTGCCGATCTTCGCGCTGACGCCGCGCGTCGGCAGCGAGCGCGCGATGGCGCTGTTCCGCAACGTGACGCCGCTCCACGTCGACTTCAACAGCGACCGCGACAGCGCGCTGCAGGCGGCGCTCGAGACGATCGTCAAGCGCGGCTACGTCGCGCACGGCGACATGGTCGTGTTGACCGTCGGCGAGCCGATGGGGCAGGCGGGCGGAACCAACACGCTGAAGATCGTGCGCGTCGGCGAGCACTATTGAGCCGTCGCGGAAGACGCGCCGGCGGGGCGGCCGGCGGCCCGATTCGATCGGGCACCGTTTTTGCTCGGTAAAAGCCGCGCGGGGTGGAGGCCCCGCGCGGCTTTTTTCTTATTTTTGTGCCGATTGTGCGATGCGAACGTAACAAATTGCGAGGCGCGGGCGCCGCGCGGTCGGATTCCGGGGCGCTTCGCGATAAAATGCGGCTATTCGACGCTCAGCCGCGCCGAGCCGCCCGGTCCGACCGGCGCGCGCCGCGCAGGCGTCAGGGCGCACCGGTTTTCATTCCAAGGAGTTCCACAATGCCTCTCGTATCAATGCGTCAATTGCTGGACCACGCGGCAGAGCACGGCTACGGCCTGCCGGCCTTCAACGTGAACAACCTGGAGCAGGTCCAGGCGATCATGGCGGCCGCGGACCAGGTCGGCGCGCCCGTGATCATGCAGGCATCGGCCGGCGCGCGGAAGTATGCGGGCGAGCCGTTCCTGCGCCACCTGATCGAAGCGGCTGTCGAGTCGTATCCGCACATCCCGGTCGTGATGCACCAGGATCACGGCCAGTCGCCGGCGGTCTGCATGGCCGCGATCCGCAGCGGCTTCACGAGCGTGATGATGGACGGTTCGCTCGAAGCGGACGGCAAGACCGTCGCCTCGTACGAGTACAACGTCGACGTGTCGCGCAAGGTCGTCGAGATGGCGCACTCGATCGGCGTGACGGTCGAAGCGGAACTCGGTGTGCTCGGCTCGCTCGAGACGATGAAGGGCGACAAGGAAGACGGCCACGGCGCGGAAGGCACGATGACGCGCGAGCAGCTGCTGACCGATCCGGAGCAGGCCGCCGACTTCGTGAAGCTGACGCAGTGCGACGCGCTCGCGATCGCGATCGGTACGTCGCACGGCGCGTACAAGTTCACGAAGAAGCCGACGGGCGACATCCTGTCGATTCAGCGCATCAAGGAAATCCACACACGGATTCCGAACACGCACCTCGTGATGCACGGTTCGTCGTCGGTGCCGCAGGAACTGCTCGCCGAGATCCGCGAATTCGGCGGCGACATGAAGGAAACCTACGGCGTGCCGGTCGAGGAAATCCAGGAAGGCATCAAGCACGGCGTGCGCAAGGTCAACATCGACACCGACCTGCGTCTCGCGATCACCGGCGCGATTCGCCGCTACATGTTCGAGAACCCGTCGAAGTTCGACCCGCGCGACTATCTGAAGCCCGCGCGCGAAGCGGCAAAGAAGGTCTGCGTCGACCGCTACCTCGCGTTCGGCTGCGAAGGCCAGGCCGCGAAGATCAAGCCGGTGCCGCTCGAGAAGATCGCCGAGAAGTACAAGTCCGGCGAGCTCGCGCAGGTCGTGCGCTGAGACTGTAGTACGATTTGCCCCGCCGCAAGGCAGGGGCGGGCCGCCCGGCCGGAGCGATTCCGGCGGCGGCCGTTCCGTCCGGCCGAACGAGGGCCGGCCGGCAACCGCGCGGGCGCAGCCGCCCGCCGGTTCGCCGACGTATCGCAAGGCCGCCGTTCCCGCCAGCCGCGGGGAACGGCGTTTCCCTTTTTGTTTGGCTCCTTATCTGCGAAAAGACGATGTCTACCCTTTACGAATCCACGCTCCGCTCGCTGCCGCTCCTCGGTCGCGGCAAGGTCCGCGACAACTATGCGGTCGGCAACGACAAGCTCCTGATCGTCACGACCGATCGTCTGTCGGCATTCGACGTGATCATGGGCGAGCCGATTCCGAACAAGGGCCGCGTGCTGAACCAGATGGCGAACTTCTGGTTCGACAAGCTCGCGCACATCGTGCCGAACCACCTGACCGGCGACGCACCCGAAGCCGTCGTCGCGGCGGACGAGGTCGAGCAGGTGAAGGGCCGCGCCGTGGTCGTCAAGCGTCTCGAGCCGATCCTGATCGAAGCGGTCGTGCGCGGCTATCTGGCCGGCAGCGGCTGGAAGGAATACCAGGCGACGGGCGCCGTGTGCGGCGTGCAGCTGCCGGCCGGTCTGCAGAATGCGCAGAAGCTGCCCGAGCCGATCTTCACGCCCGCGGCCAAGGCCGAGATGGGCGAACACGACGAGAACATCACGTTCGAGGAAACCGAGCGCCGCATCGGCACCGAGCTCGCCGCGACGATCCGCGACATCTCGATCAAGCTGTACAAGGAAGCGGCCGACTATGCGGCCACGCGCGGCATCATCATCGCCGACACGAAGTTCGAATTCGGCCTCGACAACCACGGCAAGCTGTATCTGATGGACGAAGTGCTGACGGCCGACTCGTCGCGCTTCTGGCCGGCCGACCAGTATCAGGTTGGCACGAACCCGCCGTCGTTCGACAAGCAGTTCGTGCGTGACTGGCTCGAGGCGCAGCCGTGGGGCAAGACCGCACCGGCGCCGGCGCTGCCGGCCGACGTCGTCGAGAAGACGGCCGCGAAGTACCAGGAAGCGCTCGAGCGCATCACGGGCCAGCCGCTCGCCTGACGGGGGAATGCACGAAATGAGCGAAGTCCAGACCGCCCACACGCACAGCGCGCCGCTCGTCGGCGTGCTGATGGGTTCGAGTTCCGACTGGGACGTGATGAAGCACGCGGTAGCGATCCTGCAGGAATTCGGCGTGCCGTACGAAGCGAAGGTCGTGTCCGCGCACCGGATGCCCGACGAGATGTTCGACTATGCGGAGAAGGCGCGCGAGCGCGGCCTGCGCGCGATCATCGCGGGCGCCGGCGGTGCCGCGCACCTGCCCGGCATGCTCGCGGCGAAGACGACGGTGCCCGTGCTCGGCGTGCCGGTCGCCAGCAAGTACCTGAAGGGCGTCGATTCGCTGCACTCGATCGTGCAGATGCCGAAGGGCGTGCCGGTCGCGACGTTCGCGATCGGCGAGGGCGGCGCAGCGAATGCCGCGCTGTTCGCGGTGTCGATCCTGTCCGGCACGTCGGTCGACTACGCGAACCGGCTCGCGGCGTTCCGCGTGCGCCAGAACGAAGCCGCGCACGCGATGGTGCTGCCGCCGCTCGAATGACGGGACGGCGCGCGCCGCACGGCACGCGCCGGATTTTCCCTGTGCGGCGGGCGCTTCCCGTTTCCCGTCGCGATCGATCACTGACATGACCGCAACTCCTGATTCCGTTTCCCCGATCCTGCCCGGCGCGTGGCTGGGCATGGTCGGCGGCGGCCAGCTCGGCCGCATGTTCTGTTTTGCCGCCCAGTCGATGGGCTACCGCGTCGCCGTGCTCGATCCCGATCCGGCGAGCCCCGCCGGCGCGGTCGCCGATCGCCACCTGCGCGCCGCGTATGACGACGAGGCCGCGCTGACCGAACTGGCCGCGCTGTGCGACGCGGTATCGACCGAATTCGAGAACGTGCCGGCCGCGAGCCTCGATTTCCTCGCGCGCACGACGTTCGTCGCGCCTGCCGGCCGTTGCGTCGCGATCGCGCAGGACCGGATCGCCGAAAAGCGCTTCATCGAGACGTCGGGCGTGCCGGTCGCGCCGCACGTCGCGATCGAATCGGCCGCCGCGCTCGCAGCGCTCGACGATGCGGCGCTCGACGCGGTGCTGCCGGGCATTCTGAAGACCGCGCGGCTCGGCTACGACGGCAAGGGCCAGGTGCGTGTGCGCACCGCGCAGGAAGCGCGCGAGGCGTATGCGTCGCTCGGCGGCGTGCCGTGCGTGCTCGAGAAGCGGCTGCCGCTGAAATACGAGGTGTCCGCACTGATCGCGCGCGGCGCCGACGGCCGCTCGGCCGCGTTCCCGCTCGCGCAGAACGCGCACCACAACGGCATTCTCGCGCTGACCGTCGTGCCGGCGCCGGCCGCCGACGACGCGCTCGTCGCGCAGGCGCAGCAGGCCGCGGTGCGCATCGCCGATACGCTCGACTACGTCGGCGTGCTGTGCGTCGAGTTCTTCGTGCTCGAAGACGGTTCGCTCGTGGCGAACGAGATGGCGCCGCGCCCGCACAATTCCGGACACTACACGGTCGATGCGTGCGCAACGAGCCAGTTCGAGCAGCAGGTGCGCGCAATGACGCGTATGCCGCTCGGCAATCCGCGCCAGCATTCGCCGGCCGCGATGCTGAACATTCTCGGCGACGTCTGGTTTCCGCATGGCGCGGCAAGCGACGCCGTCACGCCGCCGTGGGACGCGGTCGCCGCGATGCCGACCGCGCATCTGCATCTGTATGGCAAGGAAGAGGCGCGCGTCGGCCGCAAGATGGGCCACGTGAATTTCACTGCCGCGACGCGCGACGAAGCGGTCGCCGCCGCGCATGCGTGCGCGCAGCTGCTGCGCGTGCCGCTCGACTGAGGCGCCGGCCGATGTCCATCGATCTCCCGAAGTCCGTGACGCCCGCGCAGATCGACGCGGCGGCCGCGCTGCTCGATGCGGGGCAGCTCGTCGCGTTTCCGACCGAAACCGTCTACGGGCTCGGCGGCGACGCGGCGAGCCCCGACGCCGTCGCGCGCATCTACGCGGCGAAGGGGCGGCCCGCGAACCATCCGGTGATCGTGCACTTGCCGCCCGGCGGCGATCCCGCGTACTGGGCGGCCGAGCTGCCGGCCGATGCGCAGAAGCTGATCGACGCATTCTGGCCGGGCCCGCTGACGCTGATCCTGAAGCGCCATCCGCGCATTCCGGACGCGGTGAGCGGCGGCCAGGACTCGGTCGGGCTGCGCTGCCCGTCGCATCCGGTCGCGCAGGCGCTGCTCGCTGCGTTCAGCGCGCGGCGCGGCGGTCACGGCGGGGTGGCTGCGCCGTCCGCGAACCGGTTCGGTCACGTGAGCCCGACGACCGCGCAGCACGTGCGCGACGAATTCGGCGACACGGTGCACGTGCTCGACGGCGGGGCGTCCGAAGTCGGGATCGAATCGACGATTCTCGATCTGTCGCGCGGCTTTCCGGCGCTGCTGCGTCCGGGCCACGTGACGCCGCAGCAGATCGCCGACGTGCTCGGTCGTGCGCCGCGGCTGCCGGACGGCAGCGACGCGACTGCGCCGCGCGCGTCGGGCACGCTGAAGGCGCACTACGCGCCGCGCACGCCGCTCGCGCTGCTGCCGTTCGATGCGCTGGAGCCGCTGCTCGCGGCGGCGCAGGCCGACGGCGAACGCGTCGCGCTGGTCGCGCGCGCATCGCGCGCGGGGCGCTGGGCGCAGGCCGACGGCGTGCATTTCGTCGCGGCCCCCGAAGATCCGCAAGCGTATGCGCGCGATCTGTACGGGATGCTGCGCGCGCTCGATCGCGCGCAGGTCGCGCGGATACTCGTCGAAAAGCTGCCCGAGACGGTCGAGTGGATCGCGGTCAACGATCGTCTCGGCCGCGCGGCCGCGGCGTTCGAAGCGAGCGATTGAATCGGGCCGGCCGCATGCCGTGCGCGCATGTCGGCCCTGTCGTCGTCGCAATGAAAAACCGCCCGACCGGCGAACCGGTCGGGCGGTTTTCGTTGAAGCGTACCGATCGCGCGCCGCTTACTTGCCGACGCCCGATGCCGCGATCTGCTGCTCGACGTACTGCGCGAACAGCGCGTGCAGGCGCGTCGTCGGATGGACGGTGTCCGCGAACATGTACGTCTGGTCGGCGTTCGGCGCCGTGTACGTCTGCGGCGAGCAGAACAGCGACGAGCCGAATGCGCTCGGATCCGCCACGCCGTACTGCGTCGCCGCGGCCACCATCGCCTTCAGGTTGCAGGCCGTATCGGTGTTCGACACCGTGAAGCCGTTCGCCTGATACGCCGCGAGGATGCCGTCCTGCCATTTGAAGGTGTCGAGCAGCACGTACTTGCTCGTGTCGACCTTCAGCGCCTGCAGCGTCGCGGCGAGCGTGCCGTTGAACAGCATCGACAGCTGCGTGAGCGTCGTCTGCGTGCCGCCCTGGAGCGCGAGCGGCGTGCCGCCGATGTCGGGCACGTTCGACACGAACACGTGCGTCGCGCCGGCCGCGACGATCTGCTGCACGAGGCCCGCGAGCTGCTGCGCGGCGAGCCCGATGTTCTGCTGCAGCTGCGTCGGCGTGATCGCGCCGGCCTGCAATGCGGCCACCTGATAGAAGATGTCGTTCGCGCCGCCGTTCAGCAGCACGATCTGGTTCGCGTTGAAGCTGCCGTGCTGCTGCAGGTATTGCTGGATCTGCGCGGCGATCGGCGTCGTCGTCGCCTGCGCGTAGTCGGCGTTCGGCACGCTCGCGGCGGCGTGGCCGATGCCCGGCTGCTGCGTGACGCGCGAGCCGCCCTGCGCGTAGCCGAGGCCGCCCGTCGCCTGCAGCGGCACGCCGAAGCCGCCCTGGTTGGCCGGCTGCAGCGTGTCGCCGTAGTACTGCGCGACGTTCTGCGTCCAGACCTGACCGGGGTTCGTCGTGAAGCGGCCGCCGCCGAACCCGAGCTTGATCTGCGAGTAGGTGCCGACGTCGGACAGGCTGTCGCCGAACGAGACGACCTGCATCTTCACGCCGGAAGGCGGCGTGTTCGACGCGCTGCCGCCGTTGTCGTCGCCGCCGCCGCAGGCGGCGAGCAGCGCGAGCGCCGCGCCGGCGATCGCGACCTGCGCGCCGCGCAGCAAACGGTGGCGGGTGCGCGACGGAAGGTTTCGTTGTGTTTGCATCGATCGATCTCCTCGTAGATATGGCCTTGCATGTTTGCGCATGCCCGCTCAGGTTCGGGCTGCGCGACGGCCGTTGGCTGAAATGGATTATTCGTTGTGTACGCCGGCAAGCGGTGCGCGGCGCGGATCGCGATCGGCCGTGTCGCCGATCTGCGCATGATAAGCGCTCGCCCACTCGGGCGGGCCGACGATCGCGCGCAATTTGTTGCGCCATCCCTCGACACGCAGTGCGTCGGCCACCATCGCGCGCCATTCGTGAAAGGTCGCGACGAGCGGGTTGTTCGACTCGAGCCGCTCGACGATGCCGTACTGCGGCGGATCGTCGGTCGCCTCGTCGACATAGCTGCCGAACAGGCGATCCCAGATCACGAGCACGCCCGCGTAATTGCGGTCGATGTAGCGCGCGTTGCGCGCATGGTGCGCGCGATGGATCGACGGTGTGTTGAACACGTATTCGAGCCAGCCGAGCTTGCCGATCGCCTGCGTGTGCACGAAGAACTGGAACGCGAGATTGATCAGCACGATGCCGACGATCTGCTGCGGCGGAAAGCCGAGCACCGCGAGCGGCAGCCAGAACACCCACATGCCGGCGACCGGATACATGAGGCTCTGGCGAAACGCGGTCGAGAAGTTCATCCGCTCGGACGAGTGATGCACGACGTGCGCGGCCCACAGCCAGCGCACGCGATGGCTCGCGCGATGAAACACGTAGTAGAGGAAGTCCTGCGCGACGAACAGCACCGCGAACGACAGCCAGCCGTCGTGCCAGGTGAACAGGCGATAGCGGTCGTAGCAGTACGCGTAGACAGGGATCACGAACACCCACGCGAGCTTGTCGGCGCCCTGATGCATCAGCGCGAGCGCCGCATTGCAGAGCGTGTCGCGCCATGCGTACACGTGGTCCTGCGGACGCGTGCGTGCGAGGTACCACGCTTCCCAGCCGATGCAGAGCAGGAAGACGGGCGCCAGCGCGAGCAGAAGCCATTCGACGTCGAATCGCATGGGCGTGTCTCCTCCTTTCCCCTGCAAGCCGTGAGGCCGGGCGTGTCGCCCGTTGTAGATATCGGTCAGGCCAACAGCCTACGCAATCGCCACCGGCTAGGCGAGAGGGCAGCGTAGAGGGTTCCCTCTGAGGATAGGGTTTTCACCGAAGCCGCGCCGGGCGTGGGCGGGCGGTGCGGCCCCGTTTCGGCGAGGCCGCGTTCGTCAGTGCGCGCCCGCGTAGATCCACTCGAGCAGCGTGTCGTGCGCGGCACGTGCGGCTTCCGCATGATCGTCGTTGATGAAGCTGACGACCACGTAGCTCTGGCCGTCCGCGCCCGCGACGTAGCCGGCGATCGCGCGCACGTCGCGCAGCGTGCCGGTCTTGATATGCGCGTTGCCAAGCACGCCGGCGTTGGTCAGCCGGTTCTTCATCGTGCCGTCGATGCCGGCGATCGGCAGCGAGTCGATGAATGCCTGCGCGACCGGGCTCGCGTTCGCGGCCTGTAGCAGCGCGGCGAGCGACAGCGCGCTCACGTGTTCGTCGCGCGACAGCCCCGAGCCGTTGTCGAGCACGAGGTCGGGCATCGCGATGCCGTTCTTCTGCAGGAATGCGCGGATCACGCGGCTCGACTGCTCGGGCGTCGCGGGCGGCTTGCCGGCGACCGCGCCGATCGTCAGGAACAGATTGCGCGCCATCACGTTGTTGCTGAACTTGTTGATGTCGTACACGACGCTGCCGAGCACCGGGCCGTGATGTACGGCGATCGGCCGCGCGGCGCTCGGCACCTTGCCTTCGGCGACCGGCCCCGCGATCGTGCCGCCGTCCTGCTGCCAGAGCGCGAGGAAGCCGCGCGCGAAGAACGTCGTGTGATCGAGGATCGCGAGATTGGTCGTGCGCGCGCCGCAGCGCAGCGGGTAGTCGCCGGCGAACGACGCGGTCAGCATCGCGCCGTCGGCGTTCAGCGTGGGGCGTGCGGCAGCCGCCGCGCTCGCGCACGAGCCGCTGCCTTCGTACAGCTGGTTGTCGATCGACAGGTTCGCGAGCGGCGGCAGCACGTCGACGGCGACCTTGCCGTCTTCGCCCGGCGTGACGGTAAACGAGATCGCCTTGAACGCGTACAGCAGCGGGTCGGGACCGACGTTGTACGGCGCGCTCACGTCGTCGTCGAACGACGGCAGGTCGCGCGTCGACGCGGCGAAATAGCTCTTGTCGAGCACGAGGCCGCCGGCGACGCGCTTGATGCCGGCCTTGCGGATCTTGTCGACGAGGTCGATCAGCTCCTCGGGCACGAGCTTCGGATCGCCGGTGCCCTTGATGTAGAGATTGCCCTGCAGCGTGCCGTCCGGATCGACCGGGCCGTCCGCATACGCGGTCGTGCGCCAGCGGAAGTCGGGGCCGAGGATCGACAGGCCCGCGAACGTCGTGACGAGCTTCATCGTCGATGCGGGCAGCATCGGCCGATTCGCGTTCCACGCGATCAGCGGCTGCGGATCGCCGACGCGCTCGACGACGACGCTCATCGCCGACGCCGGTACCTTCGCGCGCTGCAGTGCGACGAGCACGGACGCCGGCAGGCCGGCGTCGCGCGCGGCCGCCGAGACGACCGGCGCGCGTCGCGCGTCCTTGTGGGGTTTCTTGCGGGCGTGTGCGGCGGGCGCGAACGCGAGCGCCGTGCAGGTGGCGACGACGGCGGCCGCGCGCAGGCAGACGCGTGCGCGCGGGGCGAAGCGGGTGGAGAGAGCGGAAATCGGCATGGACGAATACGGGAAAAGCGGGAGCTCGGGCAAGGCGCGCGGCGCGCCGAAGCGCACATTGTAGAGACAAGTGCGACAAGTACGACGAAATCGCGGAGGGCGCGCGCGGTCGCGCGCAGGATTCGCGGCGCTACAATGGGCGGCATCTGTCACTCGTCCCATGGATGCGATTCCGATGCGGATTCTGCTTGTCGAAGACGACCGGATGATTGCCGAAGGCGTGCGCAAGGCGCTGCGCTCGGACGGCTTCGCGGTCGACTGGGTGCAGGACGGCGAGTCGGCGCTCACGGCGCTCGGCGGCGAGTCCTACGACCTGCTGCTGCTCGATCTCGGCCTGCCCAAGCGCGACGGCATCGACGTGCTGCGCACGCTGCGCGCGCGCGGGCTGTCGCTGCCGGTCCTGATCGTCACCGCGCGCGATGCGATCGCCGATCGCGTGAAGGGGCTCGACGCGGGTGCCGACGACTATCTGGTCAAGCCGTTCGATCTCGACGAACTCGGCGCGCGGATGCGCGCGCTGATCCGCCGGCAGGCCGGGCGCAGCGAGTCGCTGATCCGCCACGGCGCGCTGACGCTCGATCCGGCATCGCACCAGGTGACGCTCGACGGCGCGCCGGTCGCGCTGTCCGCGCGCGAGTTCGCGCTGCTCGAGGCGCTGCTCGCGCGGCCGGGCGCCGTGCTGTCGAAGAGCCAGCTCGAGGAGAAGATGTACGGCTGGGGCGAGGAAATCGGCAGCAACACGGTCGAGGTCTATATCCACGCGCTGCGCAAGAAGCTCGGTTCGGACCTGATCCGCAACGTGCGCGGGCTCGGCTACATGGTCGTCAAGGAAAGCTGACGCGTGAGGTCGATTCGTCATCAATTGCTGATCTGGCTGCTCGCGATCGTCGTCGCGGGCGTGAGCGTCGCGGGCTGGCTGATCTACCGGCAGGCGCTGGCCGAGGCGAACGAGCTGTTCGACTACCAGCTCCAGGAAATCGCCGCGGCGCTGCCGTCGGAGCCGTTCTCGCAGGTGTTCGGCTCGCGCACCAACGGCGACGAAGGAATCGTGATCCAGATCTGGAATCGCAACGGCGTGCTGATGTACTTCTCGCATCCGCGCGCGCCGATCGCGCCGCGCGCGGAGCTCGGCTTCTCGACAGAGCGCACCGATCGCGGCGAGTGGCGCGTGTACGGCGCGATCGTCGGCGACAACGTCGTGCAGCTCGCGCAGCCGCTGTCGGTGCGCAACCGGCTCGCGGCGAACGTCGCGCTGCGCACGCTCTGGCCGCTGATCGTGCTGCTGCCGTTCCTCGGCGCCGCCGTCTGGATGATCGTCGGCCGCGGGCTCGCGCCGCTCGGCCGCGTGACGCGCGCGGTCGAAACGCGCCGGCCCGAGGCGCTCGATCCGCTGCCCGACGCGCGGCTGCCGCTCGAGGTGCAGCCGCTCGTGCGCGCGCTGAACGGGCTGCTCGCGCGGCTGTCGGGTGCGCTCGACACGCAGAAGGCGTTCGTCGCCGATGCCGCGCACGAGCTGCGCACGCCGCTCGCGGCCGTGCAGATCCAGGCGCAGCTCGTCGCACGCGCGAAGGACGATGCCGCGCGCCGCGAGGCGCTCGACGATCTGCAGCACGGCGTCACGCGCGCGACGCGGCTCGCCGAGCAACTGCTCGCGCTCGCGCGCGCCGAACCCGACGCGGGCGCGGTGCGCGAGCCGGTCGACCTGCAGACGCTGCTCGCCGAATGCGTGGCCGCGCACGCACCGCTCGCGCAGCGGCGCAACATCGACCTCGGCTTCGAGGAAACGCGCGCGGCGACCGTCGTCGCCGACGTCGGCGCGCTGCGCGTGATGTTCGGCAACCTGCTCGACAACGCCGTCAAGTACACGCCCGACGGCGGGCGCATCGACGTTTCGCTGACGCGCGACGCCGCCGGCCGCGCGTGCGTGCAGATCGGCGACAGCGGCCCCGGCATTCCGGCCGAAGAGCGCGAGCGCGTGTTCGACCGCTTCTATCGCGACAGCTCGGCGCGCGCGCGCACCGACGTGTCGGGCAGCGGGCTCGGCCTCGCGATCGTCAAGCGCGTTGCCGCGCAGCAGGGCGCGACCGTGTCGCTCGGCGACGCGGCGGCGGGCGGCTTGCTCGTCAGCGTCGTGTTCCGCGACGCCGAGATGCCCGCGCAGGCGCCGCCGCAGCCCGCTTCGGCGTAAGGCGCGCGGCAGGCGGCTTAAGTTGCGCTTAAGGCTGATTAAGCCTCCTTTAAGTCAGCATCGTTACGCTGCGACGTAACAAAAGAGGAGGTCCTACGATGAACACCCGATTCCTTGCGCGCAGCGCCGTCGTCGTCGCAGTGGCCGCCGCGCTGTCCGCCGGCTACGTCGCCGGCACGCGCCGCGCCGATCCGCAGATCATCGCGCCCGCGCACGCGGCGGCGATGATGCCGGCCGAAGCGGCCGCGAAGACCGGTATCCCCGACTTCTCCGGGCTGGTCGAGACTTACGGTCCGGCCGTCGTCAACATCAGCGCGAAGCACGTCGTGAAGCAGGTTGCGCGGCGCGTGCCGCAGCCGCAGCTGCCGATCGACCCGAGCGATCCGTTCTATCAGTTCTTCAAGCGCTTCTATGGACAGGTGCCGGGCATGGGCGGCGACGCGCAGCCGGACGATCAGCCGAGCGCGAGCCTCGGGTCGGGTTTCATCATCAGCCCGGACGGATACATCCTCACGAATGCGCACGTGATCGACGGCGCGAACGTCGTCACGGTGAAGCTGACCGACAAGCGCGAGTACAAGGCGAAGGTCGTCGGCTCCGACAAGCAGTCCGACGTCGCGGTGCTGAAGATCGACGCGACCGGCCTGCCGACCGTGAAGATCGGCGATCCGGCGCAGAGCAAGGTCGGCCAGTGGGTCGTCGCGATCGGCTCGCCGTACGGCTTCGACAACACGGTCACGTCGGGCATCATCAGCGCGAAGTCGCGCGCGCTGCCCGACGAGAACTACACGCCGTTCATCCAGACCGACGTGCCGGTCAACCCCGGCAACTCGGGCGGCCCGCTGTTCAACCTGCAGGGCGAGGTGATCGGGATCAACTCGATGATCTATTCGCAGACGGGCGGCTTCCAGGGCCTGTCGTTCGCGATTCCGATCAACGAAGCGATCAAGGTGAAGGACGAGCTCGTGAAGACCGGGCACGTAAGCCGCGGCCGGCTCGGCGTCGCGGTGCAGGGGCTGAACCAGACGCTCGCGAGCTCGTTCGGGCTCGCGAAGCCGGACGGTGCGCTCGTCAGCTCGGTCGATCCGAACGGCCCGGCCGCGAAGGCCGGCCTGCAGCCGGGTGACGTGATCCTGTCGGTCAACGGCACGCCGGTCGTCGATTCGACGACGCTGCCGTCGCAGATCGCGAACCTGAAGCCGGGCTCGAAGGCCGACCTGCAGATCTGGCGCGACAAGGCGAAGCAGTCCGTCACCGTCACGCTCGGCGCGATGACCGACGCGAAGCTCGCGTCGAACGACGGCGGCCCGGTCGAGCAGGGGCGCCTCGGCGTCGCGGTGCGGCCGCTGACGCCGCAGGAACGCAGCGCCGACAACCTGTCGCACGGGCTGATCGTCCAGCAGGCCGGCGGCCCGGCCGCGAGCGCCGGCATTCAGCCGGGCGACGTGATCCTGGCCGTGAACGGTCGCCCCGTCACGAGCCCCGAGCAGCTGCGCGAAGCGGTCAAGAGCGCGGGCAACAGTCTTGCTCTGCTGATCCAGCGCGATAATGCACAAATCTTCGTGCCGGTCGACCTGAGCTGACCGTGCGCGCGCCGCGGGCCGGGTCGGCCGGCCGCGGCGGGCGCCGCCGACGTCCGCGCATCGCCGCGGCCCCCGTATGTGTTCCGACCCAAAGGAGAGAGCCATGCAATATCTACGCAACGTGTCCCGAATTGCCGTCGCCGTCGCGCTGAGCGCCGGCCTCGCAGCCGCCGCGACCGGCGCGTACGCGCAGTCGTCGGACGGCCTGCCCGAAGCGACCCAGCAAGGCGACATCAGCTTCGTGTCGGGCGGCATCGGCAAGGATCAGTCGACGGCGTTCGAGCGCAACGAATCGGCGTGGCCGCTCGCGCTGCGCTTCACGGGCAAGGGCGGCGAATATCTGGCCGACGTCCACGTGCGGATCGTCGACGGCAAGGGCACCGAGGTGCTGAAGACCGACGCGCGCGGGCCCTACATGCTCGTGAAGCTGCCACCCGGACGCTATACGGTGCACGCGTCGTATCAGGGCAGCGACGAAACGCGCGCGGTCACGGTCGGCGCGAAAGGCGGCGCGAAGGCCGCGTTCCAGTGGAGCGCGCAGTAACGCGGGCCGCGGCCCCGATCGCGCAATCGCACGAAGTTTCGCCCATAATGAAAGCCACGGCGTTCGCGCCGTGGCTTTTTCGTTTCCTGCGCGCGGGCCGCGCGCCGCTTCGCCCGAAGGAGAAACGATGTCCGATGCCGCCGCCCCTCGCCTCGAAATCGTGCTGAACCGCCATCGCGTGCGCGTGATCCATCGCGGCATCACGTACGCGGACTCGCACGGCGCACTGACCGTGCGCGAAGCCGGGCAGCCGGACGTCCACTATCTGCCGCGCGGCGACGTCAACATGAGCCGGCTCGTGCGCTCGGCCACGACGGCGACGTGCCCGGTGAAGGGCGCGGCCGTCTACTTCAATCTGCAAACGGAAGACGGCGTGATCGAGGACGCCGCATGGAGCTACGAGTCGCCGGCGGCGGCGGCGCTCGCGCTCGCGCAGTACGTCGCGTTCGACGTCGCGCGGATCGACAGTCTCGTCGAAACGTCGTGAAGCGTCGCGCGCGGATCGCGGAGGCGTCATGGAACTGAACGACACGTTATGCGTTGCGCTTGCGCCGGCCGTCGTGCGCGACGCGCTCGAGGACGTCGCGCTGCTGCGCGCGAGCGTCGACCATTGCGAATCGTTCGTGAAGCTGGCGCGCGACGAATTCGCGCTGACGATCACGGTGCCGCACGGCACGCTGCGCGCGCGCTACGAGGTGCGCGTGCACGTCGCGGCCGAGCACGGCGACGCGGAAGGGCGGCCGCGCCGGATGCTCGGTTTCCATGCGCGCGCGGAGGGCCTCGGCGTGCTGCGCGGCCAGATCGACGTCGTGCTGACGCCGGACGACGCCGGGAACGCGACCCGCATCGAGTACCTCGTCTGGGCGACCGCGACGGGCCCGCTCGCCGAACTGCCGGCGCGGCAGATCGAGAACGCGTTGCGCGACTGCATCGACGACTTCTTCCGCGAATTCTGCGCGATCGTGCAGGCGAAGCACGGGCTCGCGCCGAATCGCGCGCGCGCGGCCGCGCCACGCCGCCCGCACGTGTTCCTGCGTCCGGCCGCACTGACGGCCGCCGCGAAGCGCCCCGCGTCGCCGCATCTGGCCGGCGCGTCGGGCGGCCGCGCTGCCGGCGCGCTTCATCATCGCCATGCCGGGCCGGTGCCGCTGTGGGCGTGGGTCGCGATGATCGTGTTCGTCGCGCTGCTGCTCTACGTCGCGCGCTGGTTCAACGGCGGCTGATCACACTCGCGCGGCCTGCCCCGCGACGCGCTCGCCGTCACGGCCGCGCGTCGCTGCCGATGCCGCGAAACTGTTTCCGATACGCGGACGGCGACGTGCCGAGCGCACCCGCGAAATGCTGACGCAGCGACACGCTCGAGCCGTATCCGGCCGCCTGCGCGATGGCGTCGATCGACTGGCCGGTGGTTTCGAGCAGATGCTGCGCGCGTGCGAGGCGCTCGGCCTGCAGCCATGCGGTGACGGTCGTGCCGGTCGCCTGCCGGAAGTGGCGCGTGAACGTGCGCCGGCTCATCAGCACGCGCGCCGCGAGCGAATCGACGCTGTGCGCGGCGTCCAGGTTCGCGCGGACCCAGTCGAGCAGCGCGGCGAGGCGCGTATCGCGCGGATGCGCGGCGACCGGCTGCGGCACGTACTGCGCCTGGCCGCCCTGGCGGTGCGGCGGAATCACGAGACGGCGTGCGATCCGGTTCGCGGCGTCCGAGCCGAAGCGGCGCCGTACGACGTGCAGGCAGCAGTCGAGGCCCGCGGCCGTGCCGGCCGAGGTCATCAGGTTGCCGTCGTCGACGTAGAGCACGTCGGGATCGAGCTTCACGCGCGGAAAGCGTCGCGCGAAATCGTCGGCCCACGCCCAGTGCGTGGTGGCCGGGCGGCCGTCGAGCAGGCCGGCCGCGGCGAGGACGTATGCGCCGAGGCAGAGGCCGACCAGCTGGGCACCGCGTGCGGCGGCCGCGCGAACGGCGTCGAGCAGTTCGTCGGGCGGCGTTTCGTCCTCGTCGCGCCAGCTCGGCACGATCACGATGTCCGCATCGAGCAGCCCGTCGAGCGTGTAGGGGGCGACGATCGTGAAGCCGCCCGTCGTCGCGAGCGGGCCGCGATCGGCGGAACACACGCGGAATTCGAACGCGGGCGAGTCGGCCGCATCGCGCTCCTTGCCGAACACGACCGACGGCACCGACAGATGAAACGGGCTGATGCCGTCGTACGCGACGACGGCGACGACGGTCGCGGCGGGCGACGAAGCGGTGGTCATGCGGGGCTCCGGAATGACGATGGCCCGATTCTAACGAAGAACGCGAATCGGGCCATGGAGTGGAAGCGGGTGTTGGGCGGCAAGCCAGGCCGGGACTGAAGCTGAAGCTCAAGCCGAGGCGAAGCGGAAGCCGAAGCCGAAGCCGAGCCGAGCCGAGCCGAGCCGAGCCGAGCCGAGCCGGCTGCCCGCCTCAGTCGTCCTTCAGCATCGCCGGGCTGCAGCGCAGCATGTCGAAGCAGCCGTCGACCAGCTTCTCCGCATGCTTTTCCGCATCGATCTCGTCCGGCAGCATCAGCATGTCGCGCACGAAGCCGCTGACGAGCGTATGCAGCATCAGCGTCGCGCGCCACGTGTCGAGCCGCTCGGGCAGCAGCTCGAGCCGCACGGCCATCGCGAGATCGGCGTCGATCGCGTGCAGCGCCTCGCTCATCCCCGCGCGGTTGCGCAACAGCAGCGGCTCCATGTCGGCCACGTACTCGCACTTCATGAACAGGATGCTGAACACGCGGCGCAGCTGCGAATCGCGCTGCACGCCGAGCAGGCACCAGATCAGGATCTTGCGCACCTTCTCGAGCGGATTGCTGCCCGGCGCGTCCGCCGGCATCCGCTTCAACTCGTCGATCGGCAGCAGCACGCGGTCGAACATCGCGTCGAACAGGTCGCTCTTGTTCGCGAAGTGCCAGTAGATCGCACCGCGCGTCACGCCCGCGTGCTGCGCGATGTCCGCCAGCGACGTGTGCGATACGCCCTTTTCGAAGAACACGTGCTCGGCGGCATCGAGAATGCGGTTGCGCGTCTCGAGTGCCTCCTCCTTGGTGCGTCTGACCATGTGCAGGCCTGAATCTGAATCGATGAGTGGTAAACCGGGGCCGGGCCCCTCGTCGCGCGCGCCCGAACGGGCTATGCTTGCGACTGGTAACAATTCGTAAGACTTCGCGCTTGGCACGGCGCGGATGGTCTTTTTACATACATCCATGAATGTATATACAATACCACCCTACGATCGAATGACCAAAGTGGCAATCAGTTAATATCCCACTCTGCTGATTCCCGCCTAAGTACCAGTCCGCAGTTTGCGGCGCCTTGCCGGCACGGAGGTTTCGTGCCGCTTGTTGTATCCAGCAGTCCAGTAATTCAGGTGTTCGATCTGCGCCGCGAGGCGCATCCGTGCCGTGCTCCGGGGTCGGGCGCCGCACTCATTCCATTGGTTATACACAGAGGTCGCTCCATGCGCGTCGAACGGGTTCCATACCGCTTACTCACTGTCGCGACGGCCGCCGTTTTCCTGGCCGCGTGCGGGAAAAAAGAATCGGCACCGCCGCCGCAAACGCCGGAAGTCGGCGTCGTCACGGTCCAGCCGCAGGCCGTACCGGTCTTCACCGAACTGCCTGGCCGCACCAGCGCCTTCCTCGTCGCGCAGGTGCGCGCACGGGTCGACGGCATCGTGCTGCGCCGTGAATTCACCGAAGGCAGCGACGTCAAGGCCGGTCAGCGCCTCTACAAGATCGACCCGGCACCGTATATCGCCGCGCTGAACAGCGCGAAGGCGACGCTCGCGAAGGCGCAGGCGAACCTCGCCACGCAGAACGCGCTCGTCGCGCGCTACAAGGTGCTGGTGGCCGCGAACGCGGTCAGCAAGCAGGACTACGACAACGCGGTGGCCGCGCAAGGGCAGGCCGCCGCCGACGTCGCGGCCGGCAAGGCGTCGGTCGAGACCGCGCAGATCAACCTCGGCTACACGGACGTCGTGTCGCCGATCACCGGCCGTGTCGGCATCTCGCAGGTGACGCCGGGCGCGTACGTGCAGGCGAGCCAGGCGACGCTGATGTCGACCGTGCAGCAGCTCGATCCGGTGTACGTCGACCTCACGCAGTCGAGCCTCGAGGGGCTGAAGCTGCGTCAGGACGTGCAGAGCGGTCGTCTGAAGACGACCGGCCCCGGTGCCGCGAAGGTGTCGCTGATCCTCGAGGACGGCCGTACCTATTCGCAGCCCGGCAAGCTGCAGTTCTCCGACGTGACGGTCGACCAGACGACCGGCTCGGTCACGATCCGTGCGGTGTTCCCGAACCCGGGCAAGGTCCTGCTGCCGGGGATGTTCGTGCGCGCGCGCATCGAGGAAGGCGTGAACGACAACGCGTACCTGGTGCCGCAGATCGGCGTCACGCACGACCAGAAGGGCCAGGCGGTCGCGATGGTCGTCAACGCGAACAACAAGGTCGAGCCGCGCACGCTGACCGCGACGCGCATCGAAGGTCAGAACTGGGTCGTCGAAAGCGGGCTGCAGCCCGGCGATCGCGTGATCGTTCAGGGTGTCGACAAGGTGCGTCCGGGCGCGACCGTGAAGGCCGTTCCGGCGCAGCTCGCGTCGGCGCCGAACGACGCCTCGGGTGCCGCCGCGCCGGCCGCCGCCGCACCGGCTTCGGCCGCCGCAGCATCGAGTGCCGGCGCGTCGGGCGCGCCGGCTAGCGCCGCCGCGGCGTCGTCCGCCGCCGCTTCGGGCGCGCAATAACAGGGAGCCTGTTTCATGGCAAAGTTTTTTATCGATCGCCCGATCTTCGCGTGGGTGATCGCCATCATCCTGATGCTGGCCGGGGTTGCGGCGATCTTCACGTTGCCGATCGCGCAGTACCCGACCATCGCGCCGCCGTCGATCCAGATCAGCGCGAACTATCCGGGTGCGTCCGCGAAGACGGTGGAAGACACGGTGACGCAGGTGATCGAGCAGCAGATGAGCGGGCTCGACAACTTCCTGTACATGTCGTCGACCAGTGACGACTCGGGCACCGCGACGATCACGCTGACCTTCGCGCCGGGCACCAACCCGGACATCGCGCAGGTCCAGGTGCAGAACAAGCTGTCGCTCGCGACGCCGATTCTGCCGCAGGTGGTTCAGCAGCTCGGTCTGAAGGTGACGAAGTCGAGCAGCAGCTTCCTGCTCGTGCTGGCGTTCAACTCCGAAGACGGCAGCATGAACCGCTACGACCTCGCGAACTATGTCGCGTCGCACGTGCAGGATCCGATCAGCCGTCTGAACGGCGTCGGTACCGTCACGCTGTTCGGCTCGCAGTACGCGATGCGCGTGTGGCTCGACCCGGTCAAGCTGACGAACTACGGGCTCACGCCGGTCGACGTGACGTCGGCGATCAGCGCGCAGAACGTGCAGGTCGCCGGCGGCCAGATCGGCGGCACGCCCGCGAAGCCCGGCACGCTGCTGCAGGCGACGATCACCGAGGCGACGCTGCTGCGCACGCCGGCCGAGTTCGGCAACATCCTGCTGAAGGTGAACCAGGACGGCTCGCAGGTGCGTCTGAAGGACGTCGCGCAGATCGGCCTCGGCGCCGAAAACTACAACTTCGATACGAAGTACAACGGCCAGCCGTCCGCGGCGCTCGGCATCCAGCTCGCCACGAACGCGAACGCGCTCGCGACCGCGAAGGCCGTGCGCGCGAAGGTCGACGAGCTGTCGAAATACTTCCCGCACGGGCTCGTCGTCAAGTATCCGTACGACACGACGCCGTTCGTGAAGCTGTCGATCGAGGAAGTGGTCAAGACGCTGCTCGAAGGTATCGTGCTCGTGTTCCTCGTGATGTATCTGTTCCTGCAGAACCTGCGGGCGACGATCATCCCGACGATCGCGGTGCCGGTCGTGCTGCTCGGTACGTTCGCGATCATGTCGCTCGTCGGCTTCTCGATCAACACGCTGTCGATGTTCGGCCTCGTGCTCGCGATCGGTCTGCTCGTCGACGATGCGATCGTCGTGGTCGAGAACGTCGAGCGCGTGATGGCGGAAGAGGGGCTCGGGCCGAAGGAGGCGACACGCAAGGCGATGGGCCAGATCACCGGCGCACTCGTCGGCGTCGCGCTCGTGCTGTCCGCCGTGTTCGTGCCGGTCGCGTTCTCCGGCGGTTCGGTCGGCGCGATCTACCGGCAGTTCTCGCTGACGATCGTGTCCGCGATGGTGCTGTCCGTGCTCGTCGCGCTGATTCTGACGCCGGCGCTGTGCGCGACGATCCTGAAGCCGATCCCGCAAGGCCATCACGAAGAGAAGAAGGGCTTCTTCGGCTGGTTCAACCGCACGTTCAACGCGAGCCGCGACAAGTACCACGTCGGCGTGCACCACGTGATCAAGCGGTCCGGCCGCTGGCTGATCATCTATCTGGTCGTGATCGTCGCGGTCGGCCTGCTGTTCGTGCGGCTGCCGAAGTCGTTCCTGCCCGATGAAGACCAGGGCCTGATGTTCGTGATCGTGCAGACGCCGTCCGGCTCGACGCAGGAAACCACGGCGAAGACGCTCGCGAACATCACCGACTATCTGCTCAAGGACGAGAAGGACATCGTCGAATCGGCGTTCACGGTGAACGGCTTCAGCTTCGCGGGCCGCGGCCAGAACTCCGGTCTCGTGTTCGTGCGCCTGAAGGACTACGCGCAGCGTCAGCACGCGGACCAGAAGGTGCAGGCGCTGATCGGACGGATGTTCGGCCGCTATTCGGGCTACAAGGACGCGATCGTCATTCCGTTCAACCCGCCGTCGATTCCGGAACTCGGCACGGCCGCCGGCTTCGACTTCGAGCTGACGGACAACGCCGGTCTCGGCCACGACGCGCTGATGGCCGCACGCAACCAGCTGCTCGGCATGGCCGCGAAGGATCCGACGCTGCAGGGCGTGCGTCCGAACGGCCTGAACGATACGCCGCAGTACAAGGTCGACATCGATCGCGAGAAGGCGAACGCGCTCGGCGTGACGGCGGATGCGATCGACCAGACGTTCTCGATCGCGTGGGCGTCGAAGTACGTGAACAACTTCCTCGACATCGACGGCCGGATCAAGAAGGTGTACGTGCAGTCCGACGCGCCGTTCCGGATGACGCCGGAAGACCTGAACATCTGGTACGTGCGCAACGGCTCGGGCGGGATGGTGCCGTTCGGCGCGTTCGCGACCGGCCACTGGACGTACGGTTCGCCGAAGCTCGAGCGTTACAACGGCATTTCGGCGATGGAAATCCAGGGTCAGGCCGCACCGGGCAAGTCGACCGGTCAGGCGATGGCCGCGATGGAAGCGCTCGCGACGAAGCTGCCGACCGGCATCGGCTACTCGTGGACGGGTCTGTCGTTCCAGGAAATCCAGTCGGGCTCGCAGGCGCCGATCCTGTACGCGATCTCGATCCTCGTCGTGTTCCTGTGTCTGGCGGCGCTGTACGAGAGCTGGTCGATTCCGTTCTCGGTGATCATGGTCGTGCCGCTCGGCGTGATCGGCGCGCTGCTCGCCGCGACGCTGCGCGGTCTGGAAAACGACGTGTTCTTCCAGGTCGGCCTGCTGACGACGGTCGGTCTGTCCGCGAAGAACGCGATTCTGATCGTCGAGTTCGCGCGCGAACTGCAGATGACGGAGAAGATGGGGCCGATCGAGGCCGCGCTCGAAGCGGCGCGTCTGCGGCTGCGTCCGATCCTGATGACGTCGCTCGCGTTCATTCTCGGCGTGCTGCCGCTCGCGATCAGCAACGGCGCCGGTTCGGCGAGCCAGCACGCGATCGGTACGGGCGTGATCGGCGGGATGATCACCGCGACGTTCCTCGCGATCTTCATGATCCCGATGTTCTTCGTGAAGATCCGTGCGATCTTCAGCGGCGAGAAGGAAGACGTCGACGAGGCGCTGCGCCTGGCTCAGGAGCACTCGCACCACGAAGAGAAGCCGGGCAACGGCGACGAAGGCAACAAGGGACAGTGATGATGCAAAAACACGCTTTGACTGCAATCGCGGTCGCGCTCCTTGCCGCAGGCTGCACGTTGGCGCCGCACTACACGCGGCCCGACGCGCCCGTCGCGCAGGCGTTTCCGTCCGGCGGCGTCTATGCGACGCAGCCGGGCGCTGCCGGCGCGCGCAGCGCGAACGGCCAGGCGGCGACCGCCATCGGCTGGCGCGAATTCTTCGTCGATCCGCGCCTGCAGCGGCTGATCGAGATCGCGCTGAAGAACAACCGCGACCTGCGCGTGTCGGTGCTCAACATCGAGGCGGCGCGCGCGCAGTATCAGATCACGCGCGCGGGCCTGTTCCCGACGCTCGACGGTACGGGCACCGGCAATATCCAGCGCACGCCGCAGGGCGTGTCGCAAACGGGTGCGCCGTATATTTCGCGCGTCTACAACGTCGGCTTGTCGGCGTCGTGGGAGCTCGATCTGTTCGGCCGCGTGCAGAGCCTGAAGGACCAGGCGCTCGCGCAGTATCTGTCGACTGCGTATGCGCGGCAGGCCGCCGAGATCTCGCTCGTGTCGCAGGTCGCGGATCAGTATCTGACGCTGCTGTCGACCGACGACCTGCTGAAGGTCACGGAAGACACGCTGAAGACGGCGCAGGCCTCGTACGACCTGACGAAGCTGCAGTTCGACAACGGCACGGGCTCCGAGCTCGAGCTGCGTCAGGCGCAGACGGTCGTCGAGCAGGCGCTCGCGAACCAGCAGGCGCAGGCGCGCGCTCGTGCGCAGGCGCTCAACGCGCTGGTGCTGCTGATCGGCGAGCCGCTGCCGGACGATCTGCCGCCGGGGCTGCCGCTCGATGCGCAGAACCTGCTCGCCGACGTGCCGGCCGGGCTGCCGTCGGATCTGCTGACGCGCCGTCCGGACATCATGCAGGCCGAGCAGACGCTGCTCGCCGCGAACGCGAACATCGGCGCGGCGCGCGCGGCATTCTTCCCGCGCATCTCGCTGACGGGCGCGTTCGGCACCGCGAGCCCCACGCTCGGCGGGCTGTTCAAGGCCGGCACCGCGGCGTGGTCGTTCGCGCCGCAGATCACGATGCCGATCTTCGAAGGCGGGCAGAACATCGCGAACCTGAACCTCGCGAACGTGCAGAAGCGCATCGAGATCGCGAACTACGAGAAGGCGATCCAGAGCGCGTTCCGCGAAGTGGCCGACGGTCTGGCCGCGCGCGGCACGTACGATCAGCAGATCGCCGCGCTCGAGCGCAACACGCATGCGCAGCAGCGCCGCTTCGATCTGTCGGACCTGCGCTACAAGAACGGTGTCGACAGCTATCTGTCGGTGCTGACCGCGCAGACCGATCTGTACACCGCGCAGCAGGCGCTGATCAATGCGCGGCTCGCACGCTGGACGAACCTCGTCGATCTGTATCGTGCGCTCGGCGGCGGCTGGATCGAGCGGGCCGGCGAGACGCCGCGCGCGCCCGATCAGACGGTCGATTACGACAAGGCCTCGGCGCCTGCGTCGGCGTCGGCTGCGGCGACGAACGGGTAAGCGTAAGAGCGGGCGGCGCGCGCCGCTCGCTTCACTTCGCTTCGACGAGACGCTGCCGGGTCGAGATCGCGGATCGCCGCGCCGGCAGTCGATGAAAACGCCACGGACGTGAGTTCGTGGCGTTTTTTTATGCGGCGTGTGCGGCGTATGCGACGTTAGGCCGTGTGTGTGGTGCCCGTGCGCGCGTGCGCAAGCCGTGCCGGCACTCGTCGACGCGCGCGTCGTGTGCCCGGTGCCGCACTCGCGCGCTTGCGCAATCCCACAATCGCGCGATCACACGACCGCAGGCCGACGTCCGATCTTCATACTCCCAAACAAAAACGCCACGGTTTCACCCGTGGCGTCTGGGTCGATCGCGGCGCCGCGTCGCGGCGCATGCGTTGTTCGATCAGTGATGCGCGTCGACGGCCTGTCCGTCGAAGTCGTGGCCGGCGCGACGGATTTCGCATTTCGCGTCCTTCTCGCCCTTCACGCCGTTGAACACGAGGTTCAGGATCACGGCCGACGCGGATGCGAGCAGGATGCCGCTATGCAGGATCGGTGCGAGCGCCGGCGGCAGCTTCGAGAAGAAGTGCGGCGACACGACCGGCACGAGGCCCATGCCGATGCTGACCGCGACGATGAACAGGTTGTGGTGGTTCTTCACGAAGTCGACCTTCGACAGCACCTTGATGCCGTTTGCGGCGACCATCCCGAACATCACGATGCCGGCCCCGCCGAGCACGAACGGCGGCACCGAGGCGACGACCTGCGCCATCTTCGGGAACAGGCCGAGCAGCACGAGGATCACGCCGCCGGTCGCGCACACGAAGCGGCTCTTCACGCCCGTCACGCCGATCAGGCCGACGTTCTGCGAGAACGACGTATGCGGGAACGAGTTGAAGATGCCGCCGATCAGCGTGCCGAGGCCGTCCACGCGCAGCCCGCGCACGAGACGATCCTGATCGACCGGGCGCTCCACCATGTCGCCGACCGCGAGGAACATCCCGGTCGATTCGATGAACGTGACGAACATCACCGTGACCATCGTCGCGATCGACAGCGGGTCGAAGTGCGGCCAGCCGAAGTGGAACGGCATCACGAAACCGACCCACGGCGCGACCGATACGCCGTCGGTGTTCACGCGGCCGAGTGCGAACGCGATCACGAAGCCCGCGACGATCCCGAGCAGCACCGAGATGTTGGCGACGAAGCCGCGGCCGTACTTGTTGATCAGCAGGATCAGCGTGAGCACGAGCAGCGACAGGCCGAGGTAGACCGGGCTGCCGTATTCGGGGTTGCCGACGCCGCCTGCCGCCCAGTTGATTCCGACTTCCATCAGCGACAGCCCGATCACCGAGATCACGGTGCCGACGACGACGGGCGGGAAGAACCGCAGCAGCTTGCCGATCATCGGCGCGAGCACGATGCCGATGATGCCGGCTGCGATCGTCGAGCCGAAGATGTCGAGAATGCCGAGGCCGGGGTTCGTGCCGATCGCGATCATCGGGCCGACGGCCGCGAACGTGCAGCCCATGATCACGGGCAGGCGGATGCCGAAGATCCACAGGCCGAGCGTCTGGATCAGCGTGGCGATGCCGCACGAAAACAGATCGGCGCTGATCAGGAACGCGATCTGGTCTTTCGGCAGCTTGAGCGCGCCGCCGACGATAAGCGGCACGGCGACGGCGCCGGCGTACATGACGAGGACGTGCTGCAGGCCGAGCGTTACAAGCTTGCCGGTCGGCAACACCTCATCGCACGGATGGACCGTGTTCGATTGCATCTGTCTCACTCCATGATCTTGTTTTCGGGGTGATACGAAGTTATGCGGAATGCACCGGTGTCACAAGAGCACTGGGTTCTATTCCGTTCTTTGCTGGTTCGATATGCCAATTCGGCATGAGACGAGGTGTCGATCATGGGGAAACGCCGCTGGAGTGAGGTTCTACGGTTTTATAGCCGTCCAAAATTGGGCGGCCCCCCATGTCAAATATCGGCAACCTTATGATGTGTATCGCGCGGTCCGCATAGTCCCGAAATCGCCTGCACGAAAAGCGCATCGGGTTAACCCGCGAACCGCCGTTTTGCCGCGCGGTGCAACCGATTGCTGCCCGCCGCCGCGCAGGCGACGCGCATCGCGAAAATCCGGGCGCGCATCACGATCCCGCTATCATCGACATCCGTTCATTCGAATCCTGATCCCGTCATGCGTCTGCTCGGCATCGACCTCGGCACCGGCTCCGTCAAACTCGTCACGATCGATGCCGACGGCGTCGAACGCGCGGTCGCGAGCGAACCATATCCGTTGTCGTCGCCGCGACCGGGCTGGGCCGAGATCGCGCCCGAGACGTGGTGGGACGCGCTCGTGCGCGCGGCCGCGCGCTTGCCGGCCGACGAACGCGCGCAGGTCGTTGCGATCGGCTTGTCGGGCCAGATGCACGGCGTCGTGCTGATGGACGCGGCCGCGCGTCCGGTGCGGCCGGCGCTGCTGTGGCCCGACACGCGCGCGGCGCGCGAAGCAGAGGCGGCGCGCTGGTCGGACGCGCCGAATCCGGTCGCGCCCGGAATGGCCGGCCCGCTGCTGTGCTGGCTTGCCGCGCACGAGCCGGACACATTGCGTGCCGCGCGCTGGGCCGTGCAGCCGAAAGACTGGCTGCGCGTCGCGCTCGGCGGCGAGGTCGCGGCCGATCCGAGCGATGCGTGCGCGACGGCGCTTGCGTCGCCCGACGGCGCGTGGGATCGCGCCCGGATCGAGGCGCTCGCGTTGCCGGCCGACCGCTTCGCGCCGGTACGCGCGTCGGCCGCGCGCTGCGGCGCACTCGACGCACGCGCCGCGGCCGCGCTCGGGCTGCCGGCCGGCGTGCCGCTCGCGACCGGCGCCGGCGATACCGCGTGCGCGGCGCTCGGCAGCGGGCTCGTCGCGTCCGGCGACGCGTTGCTGACGACGGGCAGCGGCGGCCAGATCGTCGTGCTCGCCGACGCGTTGCCGCCTGCGCGGCGCGGGCTGCATCGCTATCGTGCGGCGGCGGGCGGTGGCTATTACACGATGGCGGCGATGCAGAACGTGGGACTCGCGCTCGAAGCGGTGCGCGGCTGGCTTGGCTATCCCGACTGGGCCGCCGCCTACGACGACGCGTTCGCGCAGCCGCCGTCCGAGCGGCTCTGCTTCCTGCCGTATCTGACCGGCGAGCGCTCGCCGTGGATGAATCCCGATGCGCGCGGCGGCTGGCTCGGCCTCGCGCTCGGCGACACGCGTGGCGCGATGATGCGTGCCGCATTCGATGGCGTCGCGTTCGCGCTGCGCGCAGGGCTCGACGCGATCCGCGATGCGAACCGTGACGATCCCGTCGCGTCGTTGCGCGTCGCGGGCGGCGGCTCCGTCGATCCGCGCTGGCGGCAGCTGCTCGCCGATGCGCTCGGCGCGTCGCTCCACGCGCTCGAATGTCCGAATGCGGCGACGCGCGGCGCCGCGCTGCTCGCGGGTCTCGCGATCGGCCACTGGAGCGAATCGGCATTGCCCGCGCTCGCACCGGCCGCGTCGCCGGTTGCCGCGCCGCGCGACGATCGCGCGCTCGCCGCGCGGCACGCGCGCTTCGTCGACCTGTATGCGCGCACCGATGCGTGGTTCGCGACGGGCGTTTAAACTCGGGCACTTGTCGTTTTGCGCCACCGATGACGCATCGTGGCAAGCCGGCGACTGATTAGCGCACGCACGGCGCGCCGCGACGCGCGATCATGGCGAGCACCCGATTTTTCCGCAGGCCGGCGCGCGATGCCGCGCGGCGCGGAATGGAACCGGAGTCGACGCGGCGCCGCGCCGCGCCGGACCGACATTCAACAAGGAGTCACACGATGAAGACGAAAGCAGCGATTGCATGGAAGGCGGGCGCGCCGCTGACGATCGAGGAAGTCGATCTCGAAGGCCCGCGCGCGGGCGAAGTGCTGATCGAGGTGAAGGCGACCGGCATCTGCCACACCGACTACTACACGCTGTCCGGCGCCGATCCGGAAGGCATCTTCCCGGCGATCCTCGGCCATGAAGGCGCGGGCGTCGTCGTCGACGTCGGGCCGGGCGTCGGCACGGTGCGCAAGGGCGATCACGTGATTCCGCTCTACACGCCCGAATGCCGCGAGTGCAAGTTCTGCCTGTCGCGCAAGACCAACCTGTGCCAGAAGATCCGCGCGACGCAGGGCAAGGGCCTGATGCCCGACGCGACCTCGCGCTTCTCGCTCGACGGCAAGCCGCTGTTCCACTACATGGGCACCTCGACGTTCTCGAACTACATCGTCGTGCCGGAGATCGCGGTGGCGAAGGTGCGCGAGGATGCGCCGTTCGACAAGATCTGCTACATCGGCTGCGGCGTGACGACGGGCGTCGGCGCGGTGGTCTACTCGGCGAAGGTCGAGGCCGGCGCGAACGTCGTCGTGTTCGGTCTCGGCGGGATCGGGCTGAACGTGATCCAGGGTGCGAAGATGGTCGGCGCGGACAAGATCATCGGCGTCGACATCAATCCGAAGCGCGTCGAGCTCGCGAAGAAGTTCGGCATGACGCATTTCATCAACCCGAACGAAGTCGAGAACGTCGTCGACCATATCGTGCAGCTGACCGACGGCGGCGCCGACTACTCGTTCGAATGCGTCGGCAACGTGAAGCTGATGCGCCAGGCGCTCGAGTGCACGCACAAGGGCTGGGGCCAGTCGTTCATCATCGGCGTGGCCGCGGCCGGCGAAGAGATCAGTACGCGTCCGTTCCAGCTCGTGACGGGCCGCGAATGGAAGGGCTCCGCGTTCGGCGGCGCGCGCGGCCGCACCGACGTGCCGAAGATCGTCGACTGGTACATGGAAGGCAAGATCAACATCGACGACCTGATCACGCACACGCTGCCGCTCGAGCGGATCAACGAAGGCTTCGACCTGATGAAGAAGGGCGAGTCGATCCGCTCGGTCGTGCTGTACTGACCGACGGAGCGCGATCATGCTCGAACTCGTTTCATCGCATGCGTGCCACGGCGGCGAGCAGCGCTTCTATCGTCACGATTCGACGACGATCGGCCTGCCGATGAAGTTCTCCGTCTATTTGCCGCCGCAGGCCGCACACGGTCGCGTGCCGGCGCTGTTCTATCTCGCCGGGCTCACCTGCACGGAGGAGACGTTCGCGATCAAGGCCGGCGCGCAGCAGTATGCGGCGCAGCACGGTCTCGCGCTCGTCGCGCCCGACACGAGCCCGCGCGGTGCGGGCGTGCCGGGCGAAGCCGATGCGTGGGATTTCGGCGTCGGCGCAGGCTTCTACGTCGATGCGACCGAAGCGCCGTGGTCCACGCATTACCGGATGGAGACCTACGTGACGCGCGAGCTGCGCGAGATCGTCACGGCCGAGCTGCCGATCGACGGCGCGCGGCTCGGCATCTTCGGCCACTCGATGGGCGGGCACGGCGCGCTGACGCTCGCGCTGCGTCATCCGGACCTGTACCGGTCGGTGTCGGCGTTCGCGCCGATCGCGGCGCCGACGCGCTGCCCGTGGGGCGAGAAGGCGTTCTCGGGCTACCTCGGCGCGGATCGCGAAGCGTGGAAGCAGCACGACGCGAGCGAGCTCGTCGCGCGTACGGATGCGCCGAAATTCGCGGACGGCATCCTCGTCGACCAGGGCCTCGCCGATCAGTTCCTCGCGAACCAGCTGAACCCCGACGTATTCGAAGCCGCGTGCGCGAAGGCCGGCCAGCCGCTCACGCTGCGCCGCCATCCCGGCTACGACCACGGGTATTACTTCATCTCCACGTTCATCGCCGATCACATCGCGCATCACGCACGTGTGCTGATGCGCTGAGCCGCGGCGTGTCACGTACGTGTCACGTACGTGGCACGTCGCGTCGCGCGACGCGGCGCCGATAAAAAAACGCCGGCACTGCCTTCGGGCATGCCGGCGTTTTTTGTTTGTTTGCCTCGACGGGCCGCCGCCACGCAGGCCGGTGCAGTTCAGCGCCGCCGCAACAGGCTCGCGCCGTACACGAGCCCCGACAGCGCGGTGATCCAGAAGCTCGTCGGCCAGTCGGTGTGATACGCGAGCACGATGCCGAGCCACGCTTCGAGCAGCGCGAAGAGCGCCGCGAGCAGCACGCCGGTCGACAGGCGCGTCGACACGTTTTGCGCAGCGGCGGCCGGGCCGACGAGCAGCGTGAACACGAGCAGCACGCCGACGATCTGCGTCGCGGCAGCGACCGCGAGCGCGCACACCGCAAGGAACAGCACCGACACCGTGCGCAGCGACACGCCCTTCGCTTCGGCCAGCTCCGGCTGCAGCGACGCGAACAGCAGCGGCCGCGCGATCAGGGCGAGCGCGACGAGGCTCACCGCGCCGATGCCGGCGAGCACGGCGAGCGTGTCGTGGCTGACCGCGAGCACGTTGCCGAACAGCAGCGCCGTGACCTGCGTCGCGAACGACGTGTAGAAATGCAGGAACAGCAGGCCGAAGCCGAGCGCACCCGACAGGATCACGCCGATTGCGACGTCGCGGCCCGCGAGCCGCTCGCCGAGCGCGCCCATCGCGATGCCGGTCGCGAGCGTGAAGCCGACCATGCCCCAGATCGGCGAGATGCCGAACAGCACGGCGCCCGTCGCGCCGGTGAAGCCGACGTGCGACAGCGCGTGGCCGGCGAAGGTCTGCCCGCGCAGCACGAGGAAGTAGCCGACGATGCCCGCGAGCACCGCGACGATCCCCGACGCCGCGAAGGCGTTGATCATGAAATCGTATTCAAACATCGTGCGAATGCCCGGGGTGCGCGTGTCCGTGATGAGCGTGATGAGCGTGGCCGCTGCCGTGCGCATGGCCGCCGTCGTCCTCGTGTTCGTGGTCGTGCTTCTCGATCTCGACGTCGCCCGACATCACGAAGATCTTGCCGTTCACGCGCATCACGTCGATCGGCGATCCGTAGAGGCGCGACAGCACGGGCTTCGTGATCACCTCGTCGACGGTGCCGAGCGCCGCGACGCCGTTGCCGAGATACAGCACGCGGTCGAGCGCGTTGAGCAGCGGGTTCAGTTCGTGCGCAGAGAACAGCACGGTGATGCCGAGCTCGCGCTGGACCTTGCGCACGAGTTCGACGACGCCGCGCTGGTGGTTCGGATCGAGGCTGATCAGCGGCTCGTCGAGCAGCAGCAGCTTCGGATTGCCGAGCAGGCATTGCGCGAGCAGCAGGCGCTGGCGCTCGCCGCCCGACAGTTCCGACAGCGGCCGGTGCGACAGCGCGCGGCCGCCGACCAGATCGAGCACGCGGTCGACGTCGCGCCGCGTCGCGGCGCTCGTGTGCGGCAGCCCCCAGCGATGACCGTCGGCGGCCATCGCGACGAAGTCGTAGCCGCGCATCCGGCGGTTCGCGAGGCCGCTGCGGATCTGCGGCATATAGCCGATCGACGCGTTGCCGCGCGCGACCGGCAGGCCGCCGACCGACAGCGTGCCGCCGGCGACGGGCACGAGCCCGAGCACGGCGCGCATCAGCGTCGTCTTGCCCGCGCCGTTCGGCCCGAGCACGCCGACGAATTCGCCCGGTTCGATCGAGAAGCTGACATCGCGCAGGATCGTGCGTCCGCCCAGTTCGAGCGTGACGCGATCGAGCGCGAGTGCGTGGGGGGTCGGTGTCATGGCTTGCCGGTGGAAAGCGCATGGCCGAGCGCGTCGAGCTGCGCGGCCATCCATTGCTGGAAGGTCTTGCCGGCCGGCTGCGTCTCGGTGACGCTGACCGTCGGCACGCCGCTGTCGTGCGCGATCTTCAGCATCCGCTTGGTCATCGCTTCCTCGGCCTGGCTGTTGTAGATCAGCACGCGAACGCGCTTGTCGCGCAGATCCTTCTCGAATGCGGCGACGTCCTGTGCGCTCGCCTCGGTGTCGTTCATCGTCGCGAGCTGGAAGCGCTGGTTGCGCATCTCGAGGCCGATCGCGTCGGCCATGTAGCCGAACACGGGCTCGGTGGCCGTCACGGGCACGCCCTTGTACTGCGCGCGCAGCGCGGCGATCTTGTCGTCGACGGACTTCAGCGATGCGATGAACTTCTGCAGGTTCGCGTCGTAGTCGGCCTTGTTGGCCGGATCGACGCGGCCGAGCTCGGCCGCGATCGCGCGCGCGGCGGCCGGCATCGTCGCCGGGTCGTACCAGAGGTGCGGGTTGTCGCCGGCCTTCTTGCCGACCAGGTCGGCGACGACGATCGTCGCGCGCTTCGCTTGTTTCGATGCGCCGAGCAGCTTGCCCATCCACGGATCGTAGGCGGCGCCGTTGTAGATCACGAGCTGCGCGTGCTGCAGCGCGCGGGCCGTCTTCGGGCTTGCCTCGAACAGGTGCGGATCCTGATCGGGATTGCTGAGGATGCTCGTGACCGCGACGTGGCTGCCGCCGATCTGCGTGACGACGTCGCCGTAGAAATTCTCCGCGGCGACGACATTGACGGGCGCGGCCTGCGCGAGCGCGGGCGCCGCGAGCGACAGCGCGGCGACGCCGGCGGCGAGCCAGCGCAGCGCGCGCGACGCGGGGGAACGACGAACGGGCGACAGGGCGCGCAGCGGCGCGCGCTTCAGGGCAATAGACATGGAACTCCTCGTTGGAAGGGCGGCGCATGCGCCGCGCGATCGACGTCAGCGCTGGGCGGGCTTGCGCTTGCAGTGGCCGCACAGGCCGCTCAGCTCGACGACCTGGTGATGAACCTCGAAACCGTGCGCGGGCTCGGTCGACGACAGCTGCTTCGCGAGCTCGCCGCCGGGAATCTCGACGGTGTCGCCGCACGCGTCGCAGATCAGGAACTGGCCTTCGTGCGGCACGCCGATTTCGCAGCACGCGAAGAACGCGTTTTTCGACTCGATGCGATGGATGAAGCCGTGCTCGACGAGGAAGTCGAGCGCGCGGTAGACGGTCGTGGGCGGCACGCGGCCGCGCGTCGGCTCGAGTTCGGCGAGCAGATCGTATGCGCCGATCGGACGCTGCGCGGCGAGCACGCGCTCGTAGACCTGGCGGCGCAGCGGCGTCCAGGCGAGCCCGTGCTCGGCGGCGAATGCGTCGGCCCGGGACAGCCGGGCGGCGAGGGAGGAGGAGGTAGCCATGGCATCAAGCAGGCGATGAAACTGAGTATGGCGATGATATAACGTATCGCGCCGCCGTGCAGCGCCGATTTCCGCCCCGTTTCTGCTTCCGCGCGCCATCCGGCGTCGTTTCCGTCACGCCCGCCGCACCGCATCGACGCGTCACCCGCGTTATTCCGCCTCCATCGCCGTACCGCGGCCGCACACCGCCGTGCGGCGGCGCATCATCGAAAGCTGTCGTTCCGCCTTGACAGAGCGAATCGCGTATCCGATCATTCGACCACTAACAGAGCAATTGTTCGGGTCGCGAGCGTTCGCTCACTTCGCGGCCGTCGTACAGCAGAACGAACCGGAGACAACCCGTGAGACTGGAAGACAAGGTCGCGATCCTGACGGGCGCCGCCAGCGGCATCGGCGAAGCGGTCGCGCAACGCTATCTGGACGAAGGCGCGCGCTGCGTGCTCGTCGACGTGAAACCGGCCGGCGGCTCGCTCGCACGGCTCATCGAAGCGCATCCCGGCCGCGCGGCGGCCGTCACCGCCGACGTCACGCGCCGCGACGACATCGAGCGCATCGTCGCGACCGCGGTCGAGCGGTTCGGCGGCGTCGACATCCTGTTCAACAACGCGGCGCTGTTCGACATGCGCCCGCTCCTCGACGAATCGTGGGACGTGTTCGACCGGCTGTTCGCGGTCAACGTGAAGGGCATGTTCTTCCTGATGCAGGCGGTCGCGCAGCGGATGGTCGAGCAGGGGCGCGGCGGCAAGATCGTCAACATGTCGTCGCAGGCCGGCCGTCGCGGCGAGGCGCTCGTCTCGCACTACTGCGCGACGAAGGCGGCCGTGATCAGCTATACGCAGTCGGCCGCGCTCGCACTGGCGCCGCACCGGATCAACGTCAACGGCATCGCGCCGGGCGTCGTCGACACGCCGATGTGGGAGCAGGTCGACGCACTGTTCGCGCGCTACGAGAACCGGCCGCTCGGCGAAAAGAAGCGGCTCGTCGGCGAGGCGGTGCCGCTCGGCCGCATGGGCGTGCCGGCCGATCTGACCGGCGCCGCGCTGTTTCTCGCGTCGGCCGATGCCGACTACATCACCGCCCAGACGCTGAACGTCGACGGCGGCAACTGGATGAGCTGACATGAAGCCGCTCGCCTGCGCCGTCCGCCGGCCTGCTGCCGAACATCCGCGCAGCGCGCCGTGCGCGCGCGTCGCCGCACGAGGGCGCGGATGATGGCCGAGATCGTCGTCGCGGGCGAACTGCTCGCCGAATTCGTCGCCACCGAGCGCGGTCGGTCGTTCGATACGCCGGGGCTGTTCGCCGGGCCGTTCCCGAGCGGCGCGCCCGCCATCTTCGCCGATCAGGCCGCGCGCCTCGGTGCACGCGTCGCCTACGCGGGCTGCGTCGGGCGCGACGCCTTCGGCGACGCGATCGTCGCGCGGCTCGCGCACGACGGTGTCGACGTCGCGCGCATCCGCCGCGTCGCGCGTCCGACCGGCACCGCGTTCGTCGCGTATCGCGACGACGGCTCGCGCAGCTTCGTCTATACGCTGTCGACGAGCGCGGCCGCGTGCCTCGATGCGTCCGACGTCGACACGTCGATGTTCGACGGCTGCCGCTACTTTCATGTGATGGGCTCGTCGCTGACCGGCGAATCGGCGATCGCGGCCGTGCGGCGCGGCGTGATCGAGGCCGCGCGCGTGGGCGCGAAGGTGTCGTTCGATCCGAACGTGCGGCCCGAGATGCTGAGTTTCCGGCCGATGCGCGCGGCGCTCGACGAGATGCTGGCCGCATGCCATCTGTTCCTGCCGAGCGAAGCCGATCTGCCGTTCTTTTGCGGCCCGCAGTCGCCCGAGCGCGCGATCGCCGCATTGCTCGCGACGCATCCGCTGCTCGAGCGCGTCGTGCTCAAGCGCGGCGCGGCCGGCAGCGTCGCGTTCGAGCGCGCGCATCGCGTCGAGGCGCCGGCGTACGCGGTCGACGAAGTCGATCCGACCGGCGCCGGCGACTGCTTCGGCGGCACGCTGGTCGCAAGCCTCGTCGCCGGCGTGCCGCTCGATGCGGCGCTGCGCCGCGCGAACGCGGCCGGCGCAATCGCCGTCACGCGGCGCGGGCCGATGGAAGGCAACAGCAACGCGGCCGAGATCGCGCGTTTTCTGACCGAGCGGGGTGTCGGATGTCCGGTATGACGACGACCGTCGAACGCGCGCACGCCGCGCACGCCGCGCACGCGCAGGCCGTGCTGCGCATGATCTTCGATGCGAATCGCGCGGATGCGCAGCGCGGCATCTATGCGGTCTGCAGCGCGCATCGTCTCGTGCTCGAAGCCGCGTGCGAGGCCGCGCGCGCGGACGGCTCGCCGCTGCTGATCGAAGCAACCTGCAACCAGGTGAACCACGTCGGCGGCTACACGGGCATGACGCCTGCGGATTTCCGCCGCGACGTCGACGCGATCGCCGCGCAGTGCGGGCTCGCGCCGTCGGCGCTCGTGCTCGGCGGCGATCATCTGGGCCCGAACCCGTGGCGGCATCGGCGCGCGGCCGATGCGATGCGCGAGGCCGCCACGATGGTCGCCGCGTACGTCGAGGCCGGATTCGAAAAGATCCATCTCGACGCGAGCATGCCGTGCGCGGACGATCCGCCGTCGCTCGACGATCGCACGATCGCCGCGCGCGCCGTGCAGCTGTGCCGCGCGGCCGAAGAAGCCGGCGCGCGGGCGGGCGTCGCCCCCGTCTACGTGATCGGCACCGAGGTGCCGACGCCCGGCGGCGAATCGGGCGGCGACGCGATCGCACGCATCGCGGTCACGCGTGCGGACAGCGTGGCCGCGACGCTCGACGCGCATCGCGCGGCCTTCGCCGCGGCCGGTCTCGACGATGCGTGGATGCGCGTCGTCGCGATCGTCGCGCAGCCGGGCGTCGACTTCGACGATCGCCGCGTGCTCGACTACGACAGCGCGAAGGCCGCATCGCTCGGCGCGAGCATCCTGCGCACGCCGCGCCTCGTGTTCGAGGCGCACTCGACCGACTACCAGACCGAGCATGCGCTCGCGGCGCTCGTGCGCGACCACTTCGCGATCCTGAAGGTCGGGCCGGCGCTGACGTTCGCGCTGCGCGAGGCGCTGTTCGCGCTGAGCTTCATCGAGGACGCGCTGATCGACGACGCGGCGCAGCGCTCGCGCCTGCGCGACGTCGTCGACGACGCGATGCGCGCGCAGCCCGAGCACTGGGCGCCGTACTACCGTGGCGACGAAGCGGAGCAGCGCCTGGCGCGCCAGTTCAGCTACAGCGACCGCATCCGCTACTACTGGCTGCAGCCGACCGTTGCCGCGGCGGTCGAGCGGCTGTTCGGCAATCTCGCGCGGCAGCCGGTGCCGGAGACGCTCGTCGCGCAATGGCTGCCGGACGTCTACGCGGCATGCCGCGCGGGCGCGCTTGCACAGGAGCCGCGCGCGTGGGTGCGCCACCGGATACGCGACGTGATCGCGCACTATGCGCGCGCGTGCGGGATGCAGCGGCCGGCGTGACGGGCCGTGAAGGAAGCGACGCAACACCGACCTCGATAATCACAGACATAAGGAGACATGCCATGCAACGAAAGATGCTTGCCGCCGCCGTACGCCGTTTCGCCGGCGCCGCGTTCGCGACGGCCGCATGCGCCGCGTCCGCCGGCACGCTGACGATCGCGACGCTGAACAACCCCGACATGATCGAGTTGAAGAAGCTGTCGCCGGCCTTCGAGAAGGCGAACCCGGACATCAAGCTGAACTGGGTGATCCTCGAGGAGAACGTGCTGCGCCAGCGCGCGACGACCGACATCACGACCGGCAGCGGGCAGTTCGACGTGATGGCGATCGGCACCTACGAGACGCCGCAGTGGGGCAAGCGCGGCTGGCTCGCGCCGATCACCGGGCTGCCGGCCGACTACGACCTGAACGACATCGTGAAGACGGCGCGCGACAGCCTGTCGTACAACGGCCAGCTGTATGCGCTGCCGTTCTACGTCGAGAGCTCGATGACGTTCTACCGCAAGGACCTGTTCGCGGCGAAGGGGCTGAAGATGCCCGACCAGCCGACCTACGACCAGATCGCCGAATTCGCGGACAAGCTGACCGACAAGTCGAAGGGCATCTACGGGATCTGCCTGCGCGGCAAGGCCGGCTGGGGCGAGAACATGGCCTACGTGTCGACCGTCGTGAACACGTTCGGCGGCCGCTGGTTCGACGAGAAGTGGAACGCGCAGATCAACTCGCCGGAATGGAAGAAGGCCATCACGTTCTACGTGAACCTGCTGAAGAAGGACGGCCCGCCGGGGGCGAGCTCGAACGGCTTCAACGAGAACCTGACGCTGACCGCGTCCGGCAAGTGCGCGATGTGGATCGACGCGACGGTCGCGGCCGGCATGCTCTACAACAAGCAGCAGTCGCAGGTCGCCGACAAGATCGGCTTCGCGGCCGCGCCGGTCGCCGTCACGCCGAAGGGCTCGCACTGGCTGTGGGCGTGGGCGCTCGCGATCCCGAAGACGTCGAAGCAGCAGGACGCCGCGCGCAAGTTCGTCGCGTGGGCGACGTCGAAGCAGTACATCGAGATGGTCGGCAAGGACGAGGGCTGGGCGTCGGTGCCGCCGGGCACGCGCGCGTCGACCTATCAGCGCGCCGAATACAAGGCCGCCGCGCCGTTCTCCGATTTCGTGCTGAAGGCAATCGAGACGGCCGATCCGAACGATCCGTCGCTGAAGAAGGTGCCGTACACGGGCGTCCAGTACGTCGGGATTCCCGAGTTCCAGTCGTTCGGCACCGTGGTCGGCCAGGCGATCGCCGGCGCGGTCGCGGGGCAGATGACGGTCGACCAGGCGCTCGCCGCCGGGCAGGCCGCCGCGGACCGCGCCGTGCGGCAGGCCGGCTACAGGAAGTAACGCGACGCGCGCCGTGCGCGAATGCGTGCGGCGCGCCTCGCCGAAGCGGCAACGCGGGCCGGCCGTTCGCGCCCGCGTCTCAACCGGAGGGACTCCGATCATGCGTCATTTGCGTCTTCCCCTGAATCACGCGTCGTCGGTCGGCGACGCGTCGTCGTCGCCCGGCGCGGCGCGCCGTGCCGGCGGCGGCGCGCGCTGGCTCGTGTCGCCGTCCGTCGCGGTGCTGCTGCTGTGGATGTCGATTCCGCTCGCGATGACGATCTGGTATTCGTTCTCGCGCTACAACCTGCTGAATCCCGACGTGAAGGGCTTCGCCGGGTTCGACAACTACCGCTTCCTCGCGACCGATCCGTCGTTCCTGCCGGCGATCTGGCATACGCTCGTGCTGATCGGCGCGGTGCTCGCGATCACGGTGATCGGCGGCGTGCTGATGGCCGTACTGTTCGACCGCAAGTTCTACGGGCAGGGTATCGCGCGGCTGCTTGCGATCGCGCCGTTCTTCGTGATGCCGACGGTCTCCGCGCTGATCTGGAAGAACATGATCCTGCACCCCGTGTACGGGCTCGTCGCGAACGCGATGCGCGCGCTCGGCATGCAGCCGATCGACTGGTTCGCCGACTATCCGCTCACCGCCGTGATCATGATCGTCGCGTGGCAGTGGCTGCCGTTCGCATTCCTGATCCTGTTCACCGCGATCCAGTCGCTCGACCAGGAGCAGAAGGAAGCCGCGCGCATCGACGGCGCGGGCCCGATCGCGATGTTCTTCTACATCACGCTGCCGCATCTGAAGCGCGCGATCGCGGTCGTCGTGATGATGGAGACGATCTTCCTGCTGTCGATCTTCGCGGAGATCTATACGACGACGGGCGGCGGCCCCGGCAACGCGACCACCAACCTGTCGTACCTGATCTATGCGCTCGGCCTGCAGCAGTTCGACGTCGGCCTCGCGTCCGCGGGCGGGATCATCGCCGTGGTGGTCGCGAACGTCGTGTCGTTCTTCCTGGTACGGATGCTCGCGCGCAACCTGAAGGGGGAGTACGAGAAATGAGCGACCTGACTTTCGAAAACCGGCGCGCACCCGCCGTGTTCGACCTCGTGCGGCGCGCGCTGCCCGGCACGCTCGCGTGGCTGATCGCGCTGCTGCTGTTCTTCCCGATCTTCTGGATGGCGATCACCGCGTTCAAGACCGAGCAGCAGGCCTATGCGTCGACGCTGTTCTTCGTGCCGACGCTCGACAGCTTCCGCGAGGTGTTCGCGCGCAGCAACTACTTCGCGTTCGCGTGGAACTCGGTGCTGATCTCGGCCGGCGTCACGCTGATCAGCCTGCTGTTCGCGGTGCCGGCCGCGTACGCGATGGCGTTCTTTCCGAACCGCCGCACGCAGAAGGTGCTGCTCTGGATGCTGTCGACGAAGATGATGCCGTCGGTCGGCGTGCTCGTGCCGATCTATCTGCTCTGGAAGAACGCGGGGCTGCTCGACACGGTGTCGGGCCTCGTGATCGTCTACACGCTGATCAATCTGCCGATCGCCGTGTGGATGACCTTCACGTACTTCAACGAGATTCCGAAGGACATTCTCGAAGCGGGGCGCATCGACGGCGCGTCGACCTGGCAGGAGATCGTCTATCTGCTGATGCCGATGGCGCTGCCCGGGCTGGCGTCGACCGCGCTGCTGCTCGTGATCCTGTCGTGGAACGAGGCGTTCTGGAGCATCAACCTGTCGAGCTCGAACGCGGCGCCGCTGACGGTATTCATCGCGTCGTACTCGAGCCCCGAGGGCCTGTTCTGGGCGAAGCTGTCCGCGGCATCGCTGCTCGCGGTCGCGCCGATCCTGATCGTCGGCTGGATCTCGCAGAAGCAGCTGGTGCGCGGGCTCACGTTCGGAGCGGTCAAGTGAGCGCGGCCGGCAGAGGCGCGGCCGGCAGCGGCCTGGCCGACGAACGCGCAAGCGTGCTGATCTGCGACTGCGACGGCGTGCTGATCGACAGCGAGGCCGTCGCCGCCGACGTGCTCGTGCGCGAGCTCGAGGCGCGCTGGCCGGGCGTCGATGCGCGGCCGGCCGTGATGCCGCTGCTCGGGCTGCGCATCGAGCGCGTGCTGGCCGGCGCGAGCGAAGCGGTCGGCCGCACGCTGTCGGCGGACGACGTCGACGCGATTCGCCGCGCCGTCGAAGCGGCGGCCGTGCATGCGCCGATGGTCGAGGGCATCGACGCGGCGCTCGCGGCGATCGAGCTGCCGAAGGCCTGCGCGAGCAACAGCTATCGCGGCTACGTCGAAGCGGCGCTCGCGCGCACGGGCCTCGCGCGCTTCTTCGGCGACCGGCTGTTCTGCGCGGATGCGGTCGCGCGGCCGAAGCCCGCGCCCGACGTCTATCTCGCGGCCGCGCACGCGCTCGGTGTCGCGCCCGCGCAGTGCCTCGTCGTCGAGGACAGCGCGACCGGGATCACCGCGGCCGCCGCGGCCGGCATGACGGTGCTCGCGTTCGTCGGCGGCGGGCATGCGCCGGCCGCGCAGAGCGACGCGCTGCGCGGCATCGGCGCACGCCACGTATTCGACGACATGCACGAGCTGCCCGGCTACGTCGCGCGCTGGCAGGCGACGGGCGCGGTGCTGCCGAACTAGCAACGATCGCGCTGCGTTTCTGCGCGGCGCATCACGAACGAAACGGAGACAGACCATGGCAAGCGTGCTCCTGCGCAATATCGCGAAGCGCTACGACGACAACGAAGTGCTGCGCAACGTGAATCTCGACATCGCCAACGGCGAATTCGTCGTGTTCGTCGGCCCGAGCGGCTGCGGCAAGTCGACGCTGATGCGGATGATCGCCGGGCTCGAGGACATTTCGAGCGGCGACCTGCTGATCGACGGCGTGAAGGTCAACGATGTGCCGAGCGCGAAGCGCGGGATCGCGATGGTGTTCCAGTCGTATGCGCTGTATCCGCACATGACGCTGTACGACAACATGGCGTTCGGGCTGAAGCTCGCGGGCGCGAAGAAGCCCGAGATCGACCAGGCCGTGAAGCAGGCCGCGAAGATCCTGCACATCGACCATCTGCTCGACCGCAAGCCGAAGCAGCTGTCGGGCGGGCAGCGGCAGCGCGTCGCGATCGGCCGCGCGATCACGCGCAAGCCGAAGGTGTTCCTGTTCGACGAGCCGCTCTCGAACCTCGACGCCGCGCTGCGCGTGAAGATGCGGCTCGAGTTCGCGCGGCTGCACGACGAGCTGAAGACGACGATGATCTACGTGACGCACGATCAGGTCGAGGCGATGACGCTCGCGGACAAGATCGTCGTGCTGTCGGGCGGCGCGGTGCAGCAGGTCGGCACGCCGAATGCGCTGTATCACGCGCCGGCGAACCTGTTCGTCGCGGGCTTCATCGGCTCGCCGAAAATGAATTTCCTGAAGGGCACGGTCGAGGCCGCCGATGCGGGCGGCGTGCTCGTGCGCTTCGACAGCGGCGATACGCAGCGCGTCGCGGTCGACGCGACCGGCGTGCAGCGCGGCGCGCCGGTGACGGTCGGCGTGCGGCCGGAGCATCTGAAGGTCGGCGCGGCGGCTGACGGCGTCGCCGCGAAGACGATGACGGTCGAATCGCTCGGCGACGCCGCCTATCTGTACGCGGAATCGCCGGTCGCGCCGGACGGGCTGATCGCGCGGATTCCGCCGCTCGACACGTACCGCACGGGTGAAGTGCTGCACATGCACGCCGACGCCGAGCACTGCCATCTGTTCGACGAGCAGGGCCACGCGTTCCGCCGGCTCGGCGTGCATGCGAAGGCGGCCTGACGCGCGGCGCGCGTCACAGCTGCAGATGCTCGACGAGGTAGTCGACGAACGCGCGCAGCTTCGGCGTGGGATGGCGGCCTGACGGCCACAGCACGTACACCGGCGTGCGGCTCGCGACGTAGTCGTCGAGCACCGTGCGCAGCGTGCCGGCATCGATCGGCTCGCGCACGAAGAACTCGGGCAGGCACGCGATGCCGAGCCCGCGCAACGCGAAGCAGAGGCGCGTTTCCGCGTTGTTGCTGACCATCGACACGGGCACGTCCGGCGGCGTGTGCGAACGCGGCACCGGCAGCGGCCAGATCTCGAGCTTGCCGGTGGCCGGAAACCGGTAGTGCAGGCAGCGATGGCGAGCGAGATCGGCCGGCGTGCGTGGCGTGCCGTGCCGTTCGAGGTAATCGGGCGACGCGACCAGATGCTGGCGGAAATGGCCGAGCAGCCGCGACGAGAGCCGCGAATCGGCCGGGCGACCGGTGCGTACGACCGCATCGAAGCCTTCGTCGACGACATCGACGAGCCGGTCGCTGAAATCGAGATCCAGTTCGATCTCCGGATACGCGCTCATGAAGCCGGCGAGCACCGGCAGCATCAGCGTGCCGATCGTCGGCAGGCTCACGCGCAGCCGCCCGCGCGGCGCTTCGACGCTTTGCGTGAGCTCGCGCTCGGCCGCATCGATTTCGGCGATCACGCGCCGGCATCGTTCGAGAAAGCGCGCGCCTTCGGCCGTCAGCGTGACGCTGCGCGTGCTGCGATGAAAGAGCCGCACGTTGAGCCGCGCCTCGAGCCGCGCGATGCGTTTGCCGACCGCCGACGCGGAGATCCCGAGCGCGCGGCCGGCCGCGACGAAGCTGCGCGTTTCCGCGACTTGAACGAAGACGAAGAAGCCGCCCAGATTCTCCATGCAGATTCCCGATTGCGGACATCGATGTCCGGATTGTCCGGAACTCTAGCCCAGTTTTTCTTCGTTTGCCGGCTCCCTACGATGAGCGTTCGTTCATTGATTCATCGAGGTCACTGCCATGTCATCCCTGCCTGTGATTGCCCGCGACAGCGAGCCGGACGTCGCGCTGCACGCGCGGCTCGACGACGCGCTCGAGCGCGCGCTCGCGGACCAACGGATCGTCGGCGCGGTCGTAATGGTCGCGCGCGGCGGCGTGCTGCGCTACACGCGTGCGGCGGGCCTTGCCGACCGCGAGGCGCGCACGCCGATGCGTGAGGACACGCTGTTCCGGCTCGCATCGGTCACGAAGCCGATCGTGACGGCCGCCGCGATGCGGCTCGTCGCGGCCGGCCGCATCGCGCTCGACGAACCGGTCGCGCGCTGGCTGCCCGCGTTCCGGCCGACGCTGCGCGACGGCACGCCGGCCCGCATCACGTTGCGGCATCTGCTGTCGCATACGGCGGGCCTCGGCTATCGCTTTCTCGAACCCGACGACGACGGCCCGTATGCGCGAGCCGGCGTATCCGACGGCATGGATCGCACGCCCGTGTCGCTCGCGGAGAACGTGCGGCGCATCGCGAGCGTGCCGCTGCAATTCGAGCCCGGTACGTCGTGGTGCTATTCGCTCGCGACCGACGTGGTCGGCGCGCTGATCGAGGCCGTCCACGAAAGGCCGCTCGCCGAGGCGATCGCCGAACTCGTCACGACACCGCTCGGCATGACCGCGACCGCGTTCGTCGCGCCCGATGCCGCGCGCGTGGCGACACCGTACGTGAGTACGGCAGGCGCGCCGCGTCGGATGGCGGCCGTCGAGGTCGTACCGCCGCGCGACGGTACGGTCGGCATCCGCTTCGAACCGGCGCGCGCGTTCGATCGCGACGCATGGCCGTCGGGCGGCGCCGGCATGATCGGCTGCGCGGCGGACTGCGTCGCGCTACTCGACGCGCTGCGCACCGGCCGCGACGGCTGGCTCGCGCCCGAATGGATCGACGAGATGGCGCGCATCCAGCCGGGCGCACACGACGTGCCGGACGCCCCCGGCTTCGGCTTCGGGCTCGGCTTTTCGGTGCTGCGCGATCCCGTTGCCGCGCAGTCGCCGGAGTCGGTCGGCACGTGGCGCTGGGGCGGCGCGTACGGGCATGCGTGGTTCGTCGATCGCGCGGCCGGGCTCACGGTCGTCGCGCTGACGAACACGCTGTACGAGGGCGCGCACGGCCGATTCGTCACCGACGTGCGCGATGCGGTCTACGGCGCGGGGAGGGCGGCATGAGCGAATGCGTATCGATGTCCGCGACGGCGGCCGGCGACCGCGTGCGTCTGCCGGTCGGGAACCTGCTCGCGCTCGCGACGGCCGGCTTCATCACGGTCCTGACCGAAGCGCTGCCGGCCGGCCTGTTGCCGCTGATGAGCGCGGATCTGCGCGTGACCGAAGCGCTGATCGGCCAGCTCGTGACCGTCTATGCGCTCGGCTCGATCGTCGCCGCGATTCCACTGGTTGCCGCGACGCGCGGGATCGCACGCCGCCGCTTGCTGATCGCCGCGCTGGCCGGCTTCGTCGTGTCGAACGCGCTGACGGCCGTGTCGCCGTACTACGCGCTCACGCTCGCCGCGCGCTTCGTCGCCGGCATGGCCGCCGGGCTGCTGTGGGCGCTGCTCGCGGGCTACGCGAGCCGGATGGTCGACGAACACCTGCGTGGCCGCGCGATCGCGGTCGCAATGCTCGGCGTGCCGGTCGCGATGTCGATCGGCATTCCGGCCGGCACCGCGTTCGGTGCGGCAGTCGGCTGGCGCGTCGCGTTCGCGGGCATCACGCTCGCGGCGCTCGCGCTGATCGGATGGGTGCGACTGCGCCTGCCCGACTATCCGGGGCAGCCGGCCGGCTCGCGCGAGCCCGTGCTCGCGGTGCTGAAGATGCCCGGCGTGCGTGCCGTGCTGACGGTGATGTTCGCGTACGTGCTTGCGCACAACATGCTCTACACGTACATCGCGCCGTTTCTCGCGGGTGAACGGATGGGCACGCAGGTCGATGCGGTGCTGTTCGTGTTCGGCATCGCGTCGCTGGGCGGGCTCGGGCTGACGGGCGCGTGGATCGGCGCCGCGCAGCGGCGGCTCACGTTCGCGAGCATCGCGTTGTTCGCGCTCGCGGCGCTGATGCTCGGCGCCGGCAACGGGATGGTGATCGTCTATGCGGGCGTCGCGCTGTGGGGCATCGCGTTCGGCGGCGCACCGACGCTGTTCCAGACGGCCGCCGCGCAGGCGGCGGGCGACGCGGCCGACGTCGCGCAGTCGATGCTCGTCACGGTCTGGAATCTGGCGATCGCCGGCGGCGGCATCGCGGGCGGCATGCTGCTCGACGCGGCGGGCGCCGGCCCGATTCCGTGGGCGCTCGTCGCGCTGCTGAGCGCAGCCGCGCTCGGCGCATGGCGTGCGCGCGGGCATGCGTTTGCGGCGGCGCAGCGCGCGGCATGACGGCTGCGGGCCGCGCGGCGCGGCGTCAGAGCGTCGCGTCGAGCGCCGCGCGCGCGCAGGTCTCGTCCGTCACGAGCCCCGACACCCAGCCGCCGCGCAGCGCGGCGATCACCGCGTCGCGCTTTTTCGGCCCGCCCGCGAACGCGATCGTCGGGCGCTTGGGCGGCGTCTCGAGCGGCACGCTCGTCACGCGCGCGCTCGTCGACACGTCGACGAGCCGGCCCTGAGCATCGATCGGTACACCGAGCAGTTCGGCGACCGCGCCGCGCGCGATCATCTCGTCGCGTTCCTGCTCGGTGATGAAGCCGTCTTCGTACAGCGGGCAGTGCGGGCCGATGTTGCCGACGCCGACGAACGCGACGTCGGCTTCCGCGGACAGCGCGTCGACGATCCGGTAGAGCCGGTGATTGCACCACTGCGCGCGCTCGGCGTCGCTGTCGGCGAACAGCGGGGCGGGCAGCAGGAAGTGCTTGCCGCCCGTCTTCTCGGAGATGTACTGCGCGACGTCGTAGCGGTTCGACGAGCCGTCGGCCGCGATCGCGCCGACCATCGACACGAGCCGGTGCTGCGGGCGATCGATCTGCGCGATCTGCGCGACGGCCGCCTTCAGCGTCCGGCCGCTGCTGACCGCGATCACCATCGGCCGCGTCTCGCTCAGATAGCGTTCCATGACCTGCGCACCGGCGACCGCGAGCTTGCGGTCGATCGCATCGGGCGCGTCGGCATCGACCGGCACGACTTCGCACATCGAGAGCCCGTAGCGCTTCGACAACTGCGCACCGAGATCGAGGCAGTCGGCCAATTGGTGATCGACGCGCACGCGAATCAGGTTCTTCTCGATCGCGAAGGCGACGAGGCGCTGCGCGACCGGGCGCGACACCTGCAGCTTCTCGGCAATTTCGTTCTGCGTGTCGCCCGCGACGTAATAGAGCCACGCGGCGCGCGTGGCGAGATCGAGTTTTTCTGAAGACTTGGACACGATAGCGATTCGGTTCGGAGCGGGCCGGCGGTGCGGCGCAACGGGATCCACTGTACCGCATGCGGCGCGGGCCGCCGTTCGGCACCCGCGCGGCAGCGGCCGCTCACGCGAGACGCGTGCGCGACGGTTCGTAAAGCGGACGCACGTGACGGTACAGCGCGCGAAACGCATCGAGGCGCTCGCGCAGCAGCGCGTGACGCGCGGCGTTCGGCGTGTAGTCGGCGCGCACCGGCGGCTTGGTCAGTACAGCCTCGGGATCGGCGCCGACCGCGAGCCAGCCGAGCCGTGCCGCGCCGAGCGCGGCGCCCGTCTCGCCGCCGCCGTGCCGGCGCGTGCGGACGTTGAGTGCATCGGCGATCAGCTGCGCCCAGAACGCGCTGCGCGCGCCGCCGCCGATCAGCGACAGCCGATCGGTTTCGACGCCGGCCGCATGCAGCGCGTCGAGGCCGTCCGCGAGGCCGAGCGTCACGCCTTCGAGCACCGCATAGCCGAGATGCGCGCGCTCGGTCGCATGCGTCATTCCGAAGAACACACCTTGCGCATACGGATCGTTGTGCGGCGTGCGCTCGCCGGACAGGTACGGCAGGAACAGCGGCGCGGTCGCGAGTGCGCCCGCGTCGAGCGCTTCGACTTCGGCGAGCAGCGTGGGCTCGTCGGTGCCGGTCAGCTTGCAGACCCAGCGCAGGCAGCTCGCGGCCGACAGCACGACGCTCATCAACTGCCAGCGATCGGGGATCGCATGGCAGAACGCGTGCACGGCCGAGGCGGGGTTCGGCATGAAGCGGTCGCCGACGACGCTCAGCACGCCCGACGTGCCGAGCGACACGAAGCCGTCGCCCGCATGGATCGCGCCGATGCCGAGCGCGCTCGTCGCGTTGTCGCCGCCGCCGCCCGCGACGACGACCGCCTCGGACAGCCCGAGCGCGCGTGCGACGTCCGCGCGCAGCGTGCCGGACGGCGCATTGCCTTCGACGATGCGCGGCATCTGGTCGCGCGTCATGTCGCACGCGGCGAGCAGCGCGTCGGACCAGTCGCGGCGCGCGACGTCGAGCCACAGCGTGCCGGCCGCGTCGGACGGATCGGACACCTTCGCGCCGGTCAGCCGGAATCGCAGGTAGTCCTTCGGCATCAGCACGCATGCCGTCGCCGCGAATACCTGCGGTTCGTGCTTCGCGACCCAGAGCAGCTTCGGCGCGGTGAATCCGGGCATCGCGAGATTGCCGGCGAGCGCATGCAGATCGGGGGCGCGCTCGGTGAGCAGCGCGCATTCGTCGGCGCTGCGCATGTCGTTCCAGAGGATCGCCGGACGCAGCACGCGATCGTCGCGCCCGAGCAGCACCGCGCCGTGCATCTGGCCGGACAGGCCGATGCCGCGCACCTGCACGAATGCGTCCGGATGCCGTTCGCGCAGCGTCGCGAGTGCCGCCAGCGTGCCTTGCCACCAGTCTTCCGGATGCTGCTCGGCCCAGCGCGGATACGGCCGCGAGACGGTGAACGGCGTGCCGGCCGTGCCGACGACCGAGCCGTCCGGGGCCAGCAGCAGCACTTTCACTTCCGAAGTGCCGAGGTCGATGCCGAGATACATAGATAGCGATCCGTTCCGTCAGTCAGGAGCCGCTACTTTAGCCCCGCGGCCGGCCGCATGCCAACGCCGGTTCGCCCGCATCGCGCGCCGCGGCCGGCCGGCGCACGTGCGCTCGCGCATCAGCGCGCGGCGAGCCACGCGTCGACGCGCGCGAGCCCCGCGCGCAGCGCATCGCTCAGCGCTGCGCTGCCGGCCATCGAGCCCCACAGCGCGCGGCTCGCGGCGAGCGCGGCGACCGGATCGGCGGCGCCGACGATCGCGCGCGCGGCGCCGTCGTCCATCACGCCGTCCTGGTACGTGTATGGCAGCGCGCCGCGCGCCCAGCGTTCGAGAAAGCGCAGGAACAGCGCGGGCAGCACGGCCGTCGCGACCGGCGTTGCGCCGCGCGCGAACGATTCGGCGAGCGTGGGCGCGATGAAGCCGGGAATCTTCGAGAAGCCGTCTGCCGCGACGCGCTGGTTCGTGTCCAGCACGTACGGGTTGCCGAAGCGCTCGAGCACGACGTCGCGGTAGCGCGCGAGATCGAGCGGGCTCGGCGTGAGGCACGGGATCACGTCCTGCGTCACGTAGTCGTGCGCGAAGCGGCGGATCGACGCGTCGTGCGTGCCTTCGTGGATGTACGTGTGGCCTGCGAGCGTGCCGGCCCACGCGATGCAGCTGTGCGTCGCGTTGAGAATGCGGATCTTCGCTTCCTCGTACGGATGCACGTCGTCGACCAGTTCGGCGCCGGCCAGCTCCCAGCGCGGCCGGCCGGCCGCGAAGCGGTCCTCGATGACCCACTGGATGAACGATTCGCCCATCACCGGGCATGCGTCGTCGATGCCGGTGGCCGCGCGCACGCGTTCGCGCACGTCGGCGGTCGGACGCGGCGTGATGCGATCGACCATCGCGCTCGGGCATGCGACGTTCGCATCGAACCACGCGAGCACGTCGGTCTGCCCGCGGCGTTCGAGAAACTCGCGCATGCCCGCGCGAAAGCGCGCGCCGTTGCTGCGCAGGTTGTCGCAGCTCTGCAGCGTGAGGGCACCCGCGCCGCGCCGCATGCGTTCGGCCAGCAGCGCGGCGAGCGCGCCGTAGAGCGTCGTGCGCGCGCCCTGCAGGTCGGCCGCGAGATCGGCGTTCGCGACGTCGAGCCGGTTGTGTTCGTCGAGGTAGTAGCCGCCTTCGGTGACGGTGAACGACACGATCCGGCAGGCCGGATCGGCGCCGGCGTCGATCAGCGCGGCGAGATCGATCGACCACGGCAGCACGCGCGCGATCGCGCGGATCGTCTCGTATTCGCGCTCGCCTTGCGGCGTGACGGTCTCGAGCGTGTAGACGCCGTGCTGCGCGGCGAGTGCGTCCATCGTGGCGCGCATGTCGTCGCGGATGTTGCCGACGACGAGCGACCAGCGCTGGTCGGCCGGCACGGCTTCGTTGACGCGATGCAGATACCACGCCTGATGTGCGCGGTGAAACGAGCCCGCGCCGATGTGCAGCAGCACGGGCGTGCGGGCGGAGGGCGATTCGGTCATCCGGTGTCTCCTGTCGGCCCCGGTTAGCGCTTCAGCGCTTACCGGGGCCCCATGCTTCGCGGTCGGCTCCGGTTAGCGCTTCAGCGCTTGCCGGAGCCCCATGCTTCGCGGTCGGCTCCGATTAGCACTTCAGCGCTTGCCGGAGCCCCATGCTTCGCGGTCGGCTCCCGTTTGCGCTTTAGCGCTTACCGGAGCTCCGTGCTTCGCGGTCGGCCTCGGCTGGCGCTTCAGTGCTTCCCCAGGGCGTCGTTGCTCTACGGACCGGCCGCGGTCCGCGCGTCGGCGCGCACGCCGCCGCGTTCGGCGTTGGCTCGGGGCGTCGCGGCGTGGCGGTACGTCGGCACGATCATTTGCTCGTTACGTGAGCGAATGATCGTATTCGGCCGAATGAAAGTCAAGGCGTCAACCTGGCATTTCGATGGTGCGCCGCACCGGAGGCCTCCGGCGCCGTGCGATGGCTCGGATCAGCCGCCTTCGCGCGTTAGCGCGACGAGTTCCTCGAGCAGCTTGGCTGCAGGCCCCGGCAGGATCCCGTGACGGCGTCGGAACGCGGTCAGCATGCGCCGCGCGAGCGCGTTGCGCACCGGCAGCACGTCGATCGTGCCCGCGCGCTGCTCGGCGCCGAACATCGGCTCCGGCATCCACGACAGGAAACCCGCATGCGCGACGAGGCTCTTCAGCGTCGTGACCGAACGCGTCTCGACCGCGATGTCGGGCAGCGGCAAGCCATGCGAATCGAAGGTCGTGCGCACCTGGTCGAACGGCGCGGTGCCGCGCGGCGGCAGCGCCCAGCGTGCGCGCAGCGTGTCGGCGAGCGTCGGCGGCCGGCCGAGCGCGCGCAGCGGATGGTGCGGCGCGGCAACGATATGGCTGCGATCGGTCCACCGGCATTCGGGAATCGCGACGATCTCGTCGGTGTCGGGCGCCTGCGCGGACAGCGCGAGGTCGATCTCGTGCTTGCAGAGCCCTTCGGCGAGCCGGTCCCATACGCCTTCGAGAATCTCGACGCGCAGGTTCGGCCAGCGATCGAGCACGCGGCCGATCGCGATCGGCAACACGAGGCTCGCGATGCTGCCGACCGCACCGACCTTGATCGTGCCCTTCGCCAGGCCGCGCATCGCGTCGAGCTCCTCGCGCGCGTGTTCGGCCTCGTGCTGCAGCAGCGTCGCATGCGGCAGCAGCGCTTCGCCGAACGCGGTGAGCTGCACGCCTTTCGAGTGGCGCTCGAACAGCGGCGCGCCGACCTGGTCCTCGAGACGCTTCAGGATGCGCGACAGCGCGGGCTGCGTGACGTGCAGCGCGTCGGCCGCGCGGCCGAGGCTGCCGCACGCGACGATCGTGGTGAAGGCGCGAAGCTGGCGGAGGTCGAAAGTCATGCGCAAACGGTATGGGTTTTCGCCAAAAATACAGTATCCGAGAATGGTCTGCACTTCGATACTGTGCGGACCCATCCGTTCTCGAGGAGACGCCCCGCATGTCCGGCCAACCGCACGCCGCCGCCACGCCCGCGACCACCGTTCGCGACGCCGTGATCCATCTGTTCCGCCAGTTCGGCATCGACCGCGTATTTGGCAATCCCGGCTCGACGGAGCTGCCGATGTTCCGCGATTTCCCGGACGATTTCCGCTATGTGCTCGGGCTGCAGGAGGCCGTCGTCGTCGGCATGGCCGACGGCTACGCGCAGGCGTCCGGCAATGCGGCGGTCGTCAATCTCCATTCGGCGGCCGGCGTCGGCAACGCGATGGGCAATCTCTTCACCGCGTACAAGAACCGCACGCCGTTGATCGTTACCGCCGGCCAGCAGGCGCGCGCGATTCTGCCGTTCGAGCCGTTCCTCGGCGCCGCGCAGGCCACCGAGCTGCCGAAGCCGTACGTGAAATGGAGCATCGAGCCGGCGCGCGCGCAGGACGTGCCGGCCGCGATCGCGCGCGCGTACCGGATCGCGATGCAGGAGCCGCGCGGGCCCGTGTTCGTGTCGATCCCGGTCGACGACTGGGACCAGCCGGCCGAACTGCTGCCGCCGCGCGACGTGAGCCAGGTCGTGCGGCCCGACCCCGACGCGCTCGCGCGGCTCGGCGACGCGCTCGACGCCGCGCAGCGTCCGGCGTTCGTCGTCGGCGCGGCGCTCGATCGTGCGGGCGCGTGGGACGAGGCCGTGCGGCTCGCCGAACGGCACCGCGCACGCGTGTACGTTGCGCCGATGTCGGGGCGCTGCAGCTTTCCCGAAGACCATCCGCTGTTCGCCGGCTTCCTGCCCGCGATTCGCGAGCAGATCGTCGCGCGGCTCGACGGGCACGATCTCGTGTTCGCGTTCGGCGCGCCCGCATTCACATACCACATCGAGGGTTTCGGCCCGCATGTGCCGCCCGGCGCGACGCTCGTGCAACTCGTCGACGATCCGGGCACGGCCGCGTGGACGCCGCAGGGCGACGCGGTCGTCGGCAATCTGAAGCTTGCGGCGCGCGATCTGCTCGCGCGGCCCGCGCCCGCCGAGCGGCCGATGCCGGCCGCGCGCGCACCGCGCCAGCGCGTCGCACCGCCGGTCGCCGGCGAGCGCATGTCGGCCGCCTTCGCGCTGCAGACGCTCGCCGACCTGCGCGATGTGCACGACATCGTCGTCGAGGAGGCGCCGAGCGCGCGGCCCATCATGCAGGAGCACCTGCCGTTCACGCGCAGCGGCACGTTCTACACGATGGACAGCGGCGGGCTGGGCTACGGGATGCCGGCCGCCGTCGGCGTCGCACTCGCGCAGCCGGAGCGGCGCGTGATCGCGCTGATCGGCGACGGCTCGAGCCTGTATTCGATCCAGGCGCTGTGGAGCGCCGCGCAGCTCGGGCTACCGATCACGTTTGTGATTCTCAACAACCGCCGCTACGCGGCGCTGCAGGATTTCGCGCCGGTCTTCGGCTTCGGGCCCGACGATCCCGTGCAGGGCACCGATCTGCCCGATCTCGATTTCGTCGCGCTCGCGGCCGGGTTCGGCTGCCGCGGCGTGCGCGTCGGCGATCCGGCGCGCCTGCGCGACACGCTGGCCGACGCGCTGCGTGCGACCGCGCCGGTCGTCGTCGACGTCGAAATCGCCTGATGCGCGCCGCACGTCCTTCCGGAGAAACCATGCAGACTGTATCGATGCTGATCGGCGGCGAACGCCGCCAATCGTCCAACGGCGCGACTTTCGTGCGCCGCAATCCGCTCGACGCCGCGATCGCGTCCGAAGCGCCCGCGTGTACTGTCGACGATGCGCGCGCGGCGGCCGAGGCGGCCGGCCGTGCGTTTCCCGAATGGGCCGCGCTCGGCCCCGGCACGCGGCGTGCGCTGCTGCTGAAGGCGGCCGACGCACTCGACGCGAAGCGCGCGCAGTTCGTCGCGGCGATGGCCGCGGAGACGGGTGCATCGGCGCTGTGGGCCGAATTCAACGTGCAGCTCGCGGTGAGCGGGCTCGTCGAGGCCGCGTCGCTGACTACCCAGGTCGGCGGCGAGCTGATCCCGTCCGACGTGCCTGGCTCGCTCGCGATGGGCGTGCGGCAGCCGGCCGGCGTCGTGCTCGGGATCGCGCCGTGGAACGCGCCGGTGATTCTCGGCACGCGCGCGCTCGCGCTGCCGCTCGCCTGCGGCAACACGGTCGTGCTGAAGGGCTCGGAGCTGTGCCCGGCGACGCACGGGCTGATCGTCGACGCGCTGCAGGAGGCCGGCTTGCCGCCGGGCGTCGTGAACTTCGTGACAAACGCGCCCGACGATGCCGGCGCGGTCGTCGCCGCACTGATCGCGCATCCGGCCGTGCGGCGCGTGAACTTCACCGGCTCGACGCGCGTCGGGCGCATCATCGCCGAAGCCTGCGCGCGGCATCTGAAGCCCGCCGTGCTGGAGCTCGGCGGCAAGGCGCCGTTCGTCGTGCTCGACGATGCCGATCTCGATGCGGCCGTCGACGCCGCCGCGTTCGGGGCGTTCGCGAATTCCGGCCAGATCTGCATGTCGACCGAGCGGATCGTCGTCGACACATCGATTGCCGATGCGTTCGTCGCAAAGCTCGCGGACAAGGCCGCGTCGCTGCCGCTCGGCGATCCGCGAAACGGGCCGGTCGTGCTCGGCTCTCTCATCGACGCGAAGGCCGTCGAACGCTGCAACGCGCTGATCGACGATGCGCTCGCGCACGGCGCGACGCTGCTGTGCGGCGGCAAGGCCGACAGCACGCTGTTCCCGGCGACGCTGCTCGACCACGTGACGCCCGCGATGCGCGTCTATGCGGAGGAATCGTTCGGTCCGGTCAAGGGCATCGTGCGCGTCGACGGCGAGGAGGCCGCGATCCGCTGCGCGAACGACAACGCGTTCGGCCTGTCGTCGGCCGTGTTCAGCCGCGACGTCGCGCGCGCGCTGCGCGTCGCCGCCCGCATCGAGTCGGGCATCTGTCACGTGAACGGCCCGACCGTGCACGACGAGGCGCAGATGCCGTTCGGAGGCGTGAAGGACAGCGGCTTCGGCCATTTCGGCGGCAAGGCCGGCATCGCGGCGTTCACGGACCTGCGCTGGATCACCGTGCAGACCGCGCCGCGTCACTATCCGTTCTGAGAGGCCGCCGACCATGAGAATCGCGATTCTGGGCGCGGGCGCGATGGGCTCGCTGTTCGGCGGCCTGCTCGCGGAAAGCGGCGAGGACGTCACGCTGATCGACGTCAACGACGCGCATCTCGACGCGATTTGTCGCGACGGGCTGCGCATCGACGACGACCGCGGCGAGCGCCGCGTCACGACGTTGCAGGCGCTGCGGCCCGAGGCCGCGAATGCGTCGGCCGACACACCGTTCGATCTGCTGATCGTCTTCACGAAGTCGCTGCATACGCGCGTCGCGCTCGACGGCGTGCGCGCACTGCTGACGCCGCGCACGCATGTGCTGACGCTGCAGAACGGGCTCGGCAATGTCGAGACGCTCAATGCGTTCGTGCCGCTCGAGCGGATCCTCGTCGGTGTCACGACCTGGCCGGCCGATCTCGCCGGGCCTGCGCACGTGCACTCGCACGGCGCGGGCACGATCCGCATGATGACGGCCGACGGCGCGGCGAGCCCGTTCGCGGCGGCGGTGGCCGACGCGCTGTCGCGCGCGGGGCTCGCCTGCACGCTCGATGCGGACGTGTGGGCCGCGATCTGGGAGAAGGTCGCGTTCAACGCGGCGCTCAACACGCTCTGCGCGGTGACGCGCTGCACCGTCGACCAGCTCGGCGAACATCACGACGGGCCGCGCCTCGCGCAGGCGATCGTCGCCGAGACGGCCGCCGTCGCGCGGGCGAAGGGCATCGCGGTCGATGCGGCGCGCATCGCGCGAAACGTCGATCATGCGATCCGCGAACATCGCGGCCATCGCCCGTCGATGCTGCAGGACGTACTCGCGGGCCGCCGCACCGAGATCGATGCGATCGGCGGCAAGGTGGTCGCCGCCGCGCGCGAGGTCGGGCTGGCGGTCCCGCATACCGAAACGATGCTGAGTCTGGTGCGCGTGATCGACGCGCAAGCGGGCTGAGCGTCACGCCGGCGGCCGGCTTGCGCCGCGCGACGAGACACAAGAGCGCCGGGCATGGCCACGGCGCCGGATCGTCATCTCGCCTGGCACGAACTGGCGTGCGAGGCACGGGGTCCGCATCGGCGCCGCGGCGCCGGCGCGGGCCGACTGGAAGCATCGGAGGGAGACAGGATGAAAGCACTCGATTGCCGCAGTTTCGACGCGCATGGCCTGCGCACGGTTGCGCCGCGCGCGGGATGGAGGCACGCATGAGCACGCGCGACGACGCTACCGCACCCGCCGTCGACATCGGCGCAACGCTCGACGACGGTCCTTTTACGACGATGCAGAAATGCGTGGTGCTGCTGGCCGCGCTCTCGATCGTGCTCGACGGCTTCGACGGCCAGCTGATCGGCTTCGCGATTCCGGTGCTGATCAAGGAATGGGGCATCACGCGCGGCGCATTTGCACCGGCCGTCGCGGCGGGGCTGATCGGGATGGGCATCGGCAGCGCCTGCGCGGGACTCGTCGCCGACCGTTTCGGCCGGCGCGGCGCGGTGCTCGGCAGCGTGTTCCTGTTCGGCGCGGCGACCTGCGCGATCGGGCTCGCGCACAACGTCGAGACGATCGCCGCGCTGCGCTTCGTCGCCGGTCTCGGCATCGGCGGCGCCCTGCCGACCGCGACCACGATGACCGCCGAATACACGCCCGCGCGGCGCCGCACGATGATGGTCACCGCGACGATCGTCTGCGTGCCGCTCGGCGGCATGCTCGCCGGCCTGTTCGCCCACGAAGTGCTGCCGCGCTACGGGTGGCGCACGCTGTTCTTCGCGGGCGGCGCGCTGCCGCTCGTGCTCGGCTTCGTGCTGGCGGCGGCGTTGCCCGAATCGCCGCGCTACCTCGCGCGGCGTCCCGCACGCTGGGCCGAGCTCGGCGCGCTGCTGGCGCGCATGAAGCGTCCGGTCGCGGCGGGCACCGTGTTCACCGATTTGAGGGACGCGCAGGCGCAGGGCGGCAGCGGCGGGTTCCGCTCGCTGTTCGCGGGCGGCCAGGCGCGCGACACGATCGCGCTGTGGTGCGCGTTCTTCATGTGTCTGCTCGCCGTGTATGCGGCCTTCAGCTGGCTGCCGACGATGCTCGCCGCGAGCGGGCTCAGCGTGTCGCTCGCAGGCGCGGGGCTCACCGCATACAACCTCGGCGGCGTGATCGGCGCGCTGCTGTGCGCATGGACGATCGCACGTGTCGGTTCGCGCTGGCCGCTCGTGCTGTGCAGCGTCGGCGGCGCGGCGAGCGCGCTGTGGCTGATGAGCGTCGATGCGGGCAGCCATACGCGCTGGCTGATCGTCGGGCTCGGCGCGCACGGCCTGTTCGTCAACGCGGTGCAGTCGACGATGTATGCGCTGTGCGCGTACATCTACCCGACGGCGGTGCGCGCGACCGGCACCGCGAGCGCGCTCGCGTTCGGCCGGCTCGGTGCCATCCTCAGCGCGTTCGCCGGTGCTTTCGTGATCACGACGGGCGGCGCAACCGCGTATCTGACGATGCTGGCCATCGCGATGGGCATCGTGTGCGTCGCGCTGCTGGTCGTGCGGCGGCATATCCCGAAGCTGTCGCGCGAGCCGGCGCAGCCGCGCGAGCGGGAGGAGCTGGTTCGCACGTCGCCGTGACGTCGGGCAGCGCGCATGCACTGCACATTCGCGCTGCTTGCCTGATGCCGCCGGGTGCCACCGGATGCTACCGGGCGGCGGGAGCGTCAGGCGTTACAGCGTCGTGCGCACGTGCCAGAGCTCGGGGAACAGCACGACATCGAGCATCTTGCGCAGATACGGCGCGCCGCTCGTGCCGCCGGTGCCCTGCTTGAAGCCGATGATGCGCTCGACCGTCGTCACGTGCCGGAAGCGCCACTGGCGGAACGCGTCCTCGAGATCGACGAGTTCCTCGGCCATTTCGTACAGCTCCCAGTGCTGCTGCGGATGCCGGTACACCTCGAGCCACGCGGCCTCGACGGTTTCGTCGTGCTGCGTCGGCTGTCGCCAGTCGCGGTCGAGCCGCGACGGCGCGATCGGGAACCCGCGCCGCGCGAGCAGACGCACGACCTCGTCGTAGAACGACGGCGCGTCGAGTGTCGCGCGCACCTGTTCGAGGATGTCGGGCCGGTGCGCGTGCGGCTGCAGCATCTGCGCGTTCTTGTTGCCGAGCAGGAATTCGAGCTGCCGGTACTGGTACGACTGGAAGCCCGACGACTGGCCGAGATACGGTCGCATCGCCGAGTACTCGGACGGCGTCATCGTCGACAGGACGTTCCACGCCTGCACGAGCTGCTCGAGGATCCGCGAGACGCGTGCGAGCATCTTGAACGCGGGTGGCAGCGCATCGCCGCGCACCGCATCGAGCGCGCCGCGCAGTTCGAACAGCGCGAGCTTCATCCACAGCTCGCTCGTCTGATGCTGGATGATGAACAGCATCTCGTTGTGATCGGGCGACAGCGGATGCTGCGCGTTCAGAATCGCATTCAGCGACAGGTAGTCGCCGTAGCTCATCGACTTCGAAAAATCGAGCTGTGCGTTGTGCCAGCCGGCTTGCTCGCCGGCGTCGCCCGGCACGTGCGGCGCCTCGTGCGCGGCTTGCGTACCTTGCGCGCGTGCGCCCGAGAACGGGCAGCCCGCCGGCGCATCGTTGCCGGGCGGCTGCATATGACCAGAATTCACGAGTGTCTCCACGATTGAATGACGGGGGCGCGGCGCGCACTGCTCGCGCGCCCGCGGCGGCCGGCGATCAGGTCACCGCGCCGCGCTCGGCGTACTCGGGCGCCTTCCACGCGTCGGTGTCCAGAATCTCGCGCAGCGTTTCGACGGCATCCCACACGTCGACGAAGCGCGTATAGAGCGGCGTAAAGCCGAAGCGCAGCACGTACGGCTCGCGGTAGTCGCCGATCACGCCGCGCGCGATCAGCGCCTGCATCACTTCATAGCCGTGCGGATGCTCGAAGCTCGCCTGCGAACCGCGCTGATGGTGCGCGCGCGGCGTGACGAGCTTCAGCGAGCGGCCCGCGCAGCGCGCCTCGACGAGCGCGATGAACGCGTCGGTCAGCGCGAGCGACTTGCGGCGGATCGCCTGCATGTCGGTCTGCAGGAACACGTCGAGCCCGCATTCGACCATCGACATCGACACGATCGGCTGCGTGCCGCACAAGAAGCGCGCGATGCCGGGGTCGGGCGCGAAGCCGGGCTGCATCGCGAATGGCGCGCGATGGCCCCACCAGCCGGACAGCGGCTGCGAGAAATGCGCGTGGTGGCGCTGCGGCACCCACACGAATGCCGGCGAGCCGGGGCCGCCGTTCAGATACTTGTACGTGCAGCCGACCGCGCCGTCCGCATGCGCGCCGTTCAGGTCGACCGGAACCGCACCGGCCGAATGGGCGAGGTCCCAGAGCATCAGCGCGCCAGCATCGTGCGCGAGCTGCGTGACGGCGGCCATGTCGTGCATGTAGCCGGTGCGGTAGTTCACGTGCGTGATCATCGCGACGGCGGTGTCCGCGCCGAGCGCGTCGGGCAGCTCGGCGGGATCGTCGATCAGGCGCAGTTCGTAGTCGCCGCCGAGCTGCTCGATGAGCCCTTGCGCGATATAGAGATCGGTCGGGAAGTTCGAACGCTCCGACACGATCACGCGGCGCTCGGGCGCGCGTTCGGCCTGGTGGCGCAGCATCGCCGACAGCAGCTTGAACAGGTTGATCGAAATCGTGTCGGTCACGACCGTTTCGCCGGGCGCGCCGCCGATCAGCGTCGCGAGCTTGTCGCCGAGCCGGCGCGGCAGCGCGAACCAGCCTGCGGTGTTCCAGCTGCGGATCAGGCCTTCGCCCCATTCGGCGCCGATCACCTGTTGCGCACGTGCGGCCGCCGCGCGAGGCTGCGCGCCGAGCGAGTTGCCGTCGAGGTAGATCACGCCGTCGGGCAGCGCGAACTGGCTGCGCAACGGGGCAAGCGGATCGTCGCGATCGAGCGCGAGCGCATCTTCACGGGTCTTGATCATCATGGTGGGTTCGTCGGTCGAAAGAATCAGGCGGCGCGCGCGGGCAGCGCGCGCAGGACGGCGCGCACGGGGCTCGCGTCGAGCGTCGCGAATTTGAGCGGCAGGGCGATCAATTCATAGTCGCCGGGCGGCACCTCGTCGAGCACGATGCCTTCGAGGATCGCCATCCGGTGGGCGCGCACGCGGTGGTGCGCGTCCATCGTCTTCGATTCCTGCGGATCGAGCGACGGCGTGTCGATGCCGATCAGCTTCACGCCGTGCGCGGCAAGCAGATCGACGGTGTCCGGTGCGACCGCGCAGAACGCGCTGTCCCAGTGCGCGGTCGGCGCATTCGCGTAGGTGCGCAGCAGCACGCGCGGCGGTACGCCGTCGAGCGCGGTCGCGACGTCGGCCTGCCGCACGACCGGCGACGCGCCGATGCAGTGGATCACGCGGCACGGGCCGACATAGGTGTCGAGCGGCACGGCGCCGATCGCCGCGCCGTCCGCATCGTAGTGCAGCGGCGCGTCGCAGTGCGCGCCGGTATGCGGCGACAGCGTCAGCCGCGCGATGTTGACGGGCGAGCCGGCCTCGATCCGCCAGACGCGCTCGACCGACACCGGCGTGTCGCCCGGCCACACGGGCGTGGCGGCGCTGATGGGCGGGGAGATGTCCCAGAGTATGTCCATGGCATGACGAAGCGATGAATCGATCCTTCGAATGATAGGCGGACGCTTGCAGAAAGTGCTTGCGAAATAAACATGGACAATCCGCTCGATTGGCAGATAATTCGAATCAGAGGGAAAAGGGGGACCAAAAATGCACGCGATCACGCTGGACGCTACCGACTGCCGGATCCTGGCCGTGCTGCAGGAAGAGGGCAGAATCAGCAATCTCGATCTCGCGGAACGGATTTCGCTGTCGCCGTCCGCGTGCCTGCGACGGATGCGGCTGCTCGAGGAGCAGGGCGTCATCGAGCGCTACCGCGCGTGCCTGAGCCGCGAGAAGCTCGGGTTCGAGCTCGAGGCGTTCGTGCAGGTGTCGATGCGCAACGAGGAGAACCAGTGGCACGAACGGTTCGCGGAGGCGTTGCGCGAATGGCCGGAGGTGGTGGGCGCGTTCGTCGTGACGGGCGAGAGCCACTATCTGCTGCGCGTGCTCGCGCACAACCTGAAGCACTATTCCGATTTCGTGCTGAACCGGCTGTACAAGGCGCCGGGCGTGATGGACATCCGTTCGAACATCGTGCTGCAGACGCTGAAGGACGAAGCGGGTGCGCCGGTCGGGCTCGCGCGCACCGGCCCGATCAGAGCGGTGTGAGACCGTGAAAGCCGCCGCCGTGGAACACGAGCGGCGGTGTCGCGTTCTGCGGCGTGCGTACGCCGCAGCGTTCGACTTCGCCGACGAAGATCACGTGGTCGCCTTCGTCATAGCGGCTGCGGTTGTGGCATTCGAACCAGGCGAGCGCACCGTCGAGCACGGGCATGCCCGAGTTGCCGGCCGCGTGCGCGATGCCTTCGAAGCGGTCGCCCTTGTAGCTCGAAAAGCGCATGCACAGGTCGAGCTGCGCGGCCGCGAGCACGTTCACGACGTAATGGCTGTTGTTGCGGAACACCGGCATCGACGCCGATTTGTGCGCAAGGCTCCACAACACGAGCGGCGGGTCGAGCGACACCGAATTGAACGAGCTTGCGGTGATGCCGATCAGCTGGCCGGACGGCGCGCGCGTCGTGATGACGGTCACGCCGGTCGCGAACTGGCCGAGCGCCTGCCGGAAGGCGGCCGAATCGAAGTCCGGCGGATTGGCCCGGCTCATCGCGCCACCCTTCCGGACGAAGCGGACGGATGCGTCGCGCGGCAACGGCGGCAGGCGCGACGGACGAAAGGCGGCGAGGCGGTGGCATGGGAAGTGGTGCGCATGCCGCGATTTTAGCGGAATCGCGCCCGGCGGGCCGCGTCCGGCCGCGCATCGCGCCGCGAGCGTGACGTAGCGAACACAGCAAGCGGGCCCGCGGCGCGGGCCGCCGCTGCGTTACTGCGTCGCCGCAAATCCCAGCGACAGCGCGCCGATCACGATCAGGCTCGACGCCCATACCGCGTCGAGATTGAACCAGCTCTTCGACACGAACGCGAGCCCGACGTAGCGGTACACGAGCCACGCGAGCGCGCCGCCGGTGGCGATCATCGCGGCCGCGTGGACTGCCGCCACCGTGAGCGCCATCCCGACGTGCAGCGCCGCGAGCGCGGCGGCCGCACGATGACCGGGATCGTCATCGAGCCCGCAGAGCCCGAGATAGATCGGCACGAGCATCAGCCCGGCCCCATGCGCGATCGCGATGGCGAACGACCATAAGCCGAGCCGCGCCGGCGCGATTCGCGCGAGCGCGCGCGGGTGTCGCCGCCGCATCAGCAGCGCGATGCCGAAGCCGATCACGACGGCGCTCGCACCGATGCGGATCGTCGCTTGCCAGGCGAGTAGCGCGGCAAGCAGTCCGAACGGCAGCATCACCGCGAAGACGGCAAGCGCATGCCCGAGTGCGAGGTAGCCGAGGGCCGCGACGAGCGCGCGGGCGCGTCGCGCCATCAGCGCGTTCGACACGGCGAGCGGCCAGCCCATCGCGGGATTGAGCCCGTGATAGACGCCGCTTGCAGCGACGGCCGCCCACAGCGCGAGCTGCGGCGCGGCGTGCGGATCGAGCGCGCCGCTCAACGTCCGACCGACGGATAGCAGAACGAGTCGGTCGAACAGTCGCCGCCTTCGAGCCGGATCTGATGCGCGCGATAGCCGTCGGGGAATTCGACCCAGAAGTCGTCGGCCAGCGTCAGCCCGCCGTCCGGGCCTGCGTGGGCGAGCACCTGCGCGGCCGGCACGCCGTCCGGATAGAACTGGTCGTCCCACGTCGAGTAGAGCGAATTGGTCCAGTACACGCGCCGGCCGTCGCGGCTGATCTCGACCATCTGCGGGCCGCCGGCGAACGGGCGGCCGTTCGGATGCGGCGCGCGGCGCGCGATGCCGCCGATTCGTACCGAGCCCGCGAGCCTCGGATGGTGCGGATCGGACACGTCGTACTGACGCATCTCGCCGGTGCCCCAGCACGACACGTAGAGAAAGCGGTCGTCGAGCGACAGATCGATGTCGGTGACGAGCGGCGGCACCGCGCCGAACGGCTTCAGCAGCGGCGGCAATTCGTCGGCCGCGGCGGGCTCGGGCGCGATCGTCGCGGTCTTTTTCGCGTGGAACGTGCCGCCTTCGCGCCACCACGTCCAGATCGAGCCTTCGAGATTGGTCGTGTCGATCACGACGCCGACGAATCCGTATTCGCGCACCGGATCGTGCGCGGGACGCACTTCGAGCGCCATCTGATGATGCGCGCCGAGATCGATCGTCTGCACGTTGCGCCGCGCGCGCAGATCCCAGAAATGCAGCCGGTGTCCGTACCGGTTCGCGAGCAGGTCGTCGGGCACGATGCCATTCTCGAACTGCGGCGGCAGCGCCCATTCGCTCGACACCATGTAGTCGCGCGGCAGGTTCCACCAGAAGTCGTAATGCTTGTCCTGCGGCCCGCGATCGATCTCCCAGCGGCCGAGCACGTCGAACGTCTCGCAGTCCATGATGAAGATGCCGGGCGCGGCGTCGGTGCCGTCCTTGCCCGCGCCGCCGAGCGTGCTGACGTAGATGCCTTCCGGGCCGCAATGCACGGTATGTGGGCGCGAATAGCCGGTCTTGCGGAAGATCTCGTCGGGCTCGACGATCTTGTGGATGCGCGCCTGCGTCGGATGCGGTTTCGTGTCGATCACGTAGACGCGCGACGAACGCAGGCCGGGGATGATCAGATAGCGGCGCTCGAGAAACGCATGGCCCGTGAGCGGCGACAGCGCGGACGAGCATGCATTCCAGCCGAAGTGGTGAAACTCGTCGCCGGTATTCGGCATCGTGACCGTATGCACGATCTTGCCGTAGGTCGGCGAGCCGTGCTGCACGTCGATCACGGCGAGCGCGTCGGGTCTGGAAAAATCGGGACTCAGCAACAACGTATAGGCGAATGCTTCGGGCGGTGCCTGCATCGCGAGCTCGGGCGATGCGTGAAACGTCGGGTCAGGCCGCATGTTCATGAGAAGCCCCCTCGGTGATGCGCGCGCGTCGGCGCGGCAATTCGGCAATTCGGCGCTTCGGCAGGCAATCGCGCGATCGCGGCCGGCTGCTGCGCGCGCAGACGGAACGATGTTCAGGCAGACGTCGAACGTATCGTCGCGCACGCCGGCATGGCGGCACCGGGCGCGATGATGACGCGTGCCTAAGTGTAGTCGAGAAACGCGCGGCGAGCCGGGCGCGCGGCGGCGTGCCGGCTTCGCGTGCGAGTGCGATACTTGCCGCAGCGGCCGTTGCGGACGGAAAGGGTCCGGAACGGCGAAACCGATCGGACGAGCCGGCGCGCGCATGCCGGCTCCGTTCATTGACAGGAGTGGATTCGATGGCGAACGAGATGCTTGAAACGGCGACGCTCGGAGGCGGGTGCTTCTGGTGCACGGAGGCCGTGTTTCTCGACGTGGACGGCGTGACGGCCGTGCAGTCCGGCTATGCGGGCGGTCATACGCGCAATCCCGGCTATCGCGACGTCTGCGACGGCGACACCGGTCACGCGGAAGTCGTCAACGTGACGTTCGACCCGTCGCGTATCGGCTACCGCGAGATTCTGGAAATCTTCTTCGCGACGCACGATCCGACGCAGCTGAACCGGCAGGGCAACGATGTCGGTACGCAGTACCGCTCGGTCGTGTTCACGCATTCGGACGCGCAGCGCGACACCGCGCTCGACGTGATCCGCGAGCTCGAGCGCGAACAGGTGTTCGGGCAGCCGATCGTCACCGAAGTCGTGCCGCTCGACGGCAACTACTGGCCGGCCGAGGACTATCACCAGAACTATTACGCGCGCAATCCGGGGCAGGGCTATTGCGCAGTCGTGATCGGGCCGAAGCTCGCGAAGTTCCGCCAGAAATTCGCGCACCGGCTGAAGTCGCAGCGCGGCGCGTAAGCGGCGCTGCGCACCGTTGTCGCGTGGCGCGCTCGCGCTACGCGGCTTCGCTGCGCCAGTGCGCGCAGGCCGCCGCGATTTCGCGCGCGAGCGCGATGCACGACAGCGGCGCGGAGCCTTCGGCCTTGTTGTTGATCGTGATGATCACCGGCTGCCCGGCGAGCGCATAGCGGGCGGCCAGTTCGGCAAGCGCCGACCGCGTGGCCGGATCTTCGTCGACGAGCTTGTCGAACGGTTCGTACTTCGCTTTCGCCTGTTCGTACTTGAAGCCGCCGTGCAGGCTCCAGCGCACGATCAGCGGCCCCGGTGCGTCGCCGTCGAGCAGCGCGAGCGCGGCTGCCTGGCGCAGCGGATCGGGCATCCGCGCGTGCAGGCCCACGCAGTAGCGCACGCCGTGCGCGGCGAGCGTGCGGATGAAGCGCGGCGTGAGCAGGCTCGCGTCGCGGATCTCGATCGCGTAGCGCGGACCGTCTGCCTCGGGCGGCAACGGCGGCAGTGCCGCGAAGAACGCCGACAACCGCTCGATCAGCGCGGCCGGCTCGGCCAGCAACCGGTCGGGCAGCGGCGAGAACTGGAACACGAGCACGCCGGCCTTCTTGCCGAGTCCTTCGAGGCATGGACGCACGAACTCGTCGGCGGCGAGCGACGCATCGAGGAAGGTCGGATTCGGTCCGGACGGCTCGCCGCGATGGCCGCGCACGACCGCATCGGTGACCGACGCGGGCGCCTTCACGACGAAGCGGAAATCGTCGGGCACCTGCTGGGCGTAGCGCAGATAGTCGGCGACGGACAGCGGCGCGTAGAACGACCGGTCGAGGCTTACGCTTTTCAGGAGCGGATGCGCGCCGTACGCTTCGAGTCCTTCGCGCGACAGCTTCGTCTGCGCGAAATCGCCGTCGAAGACGATGCCGTTCCAGCCGGGGAAATACCACGACGACGTGCCGAGCCGCACGTTCGGCGGCAATGCGGCGGCCGCGGCGGCGACCTCGGGCGCGACCGGCGCAGGCGGCACGCCGCGTCGTCGCGCGCGCTTGCGCGGTTCGGGCGGCGGCGCGGGATCGTCCCAGAGCATGCCGGTAGACGGCGGTGCGGCCGCTTCGTCGTCGCGTGCGGCGTTGCCCGCGTCGGATGCGGCGCTCGGTCGGGCAGGCTTCGGCGCACGCGGCGCGCGCGTCGCGTGCGCCCGTGCATCGTCGGTATCGGCTGCGTCGTGTGACGACGCGTGCACATCGTCCGGCGACGGCAGCGCGCCGAACAGATCGAACTGCCCGTCGGCGCGCGCGTCGTGCGCTTCGTCTTGCCGTCGCTGCGGCGTGCTGCTGCGCCGCGTGCTGCCGTCACCCATGCATGCCCTGCGTGAAGCGCCGCCTAGCGCGGCAGCGCATGTTCGTACATATAGCGCCGCGACCACGGCAGCGTTTTCGCGCTGCGGCCGGCCTTGCGGCACACGATCTGGAAGATCGACACGTCGTCGTGTTCGAAGGCATAGGCGCAGCCGGCCAGATAGACGCGCCAGATGCGGAATTTTTCGTCGTCGACGAGCTTGCGCGCCTCGTCGGCCTTCGCTTCGAAGTTCTCGGTCCAGATCTCCAGCGTGCGCGCATAGTGTCGCCGCAGGCTTTCGATGTCAACGGCCTCGAGGCCGCCGCGCTGCGCCGCTTCGAGCGCGAGGCTGATGTGCGGCAGCTCGCCGTCCGGGAACACGTAGCGGTCGATGAATTCGCCGCCGCCGAGCGCCGTTTCGCCGCTTTCCGCGTCGGTCGACGTGATGCCGTGGTTCATCGCGATGCCGTCGTCGACGAGCAGTTCGCGGATCCGCGAGAAGTACAGCGGCAGGTTCTTGCGGCCGACGTGCTCGAACATCCCGACGCTCGTGATGCGATCGAACTGGCCTTCGATCTCGCGATAGTCCTGCAGGCGGATCTCGATGCGATCCTCCAGGCCGGCCGCCTTCACGCGTTCGGTCGCGAGATCGAACTGGTTCTGCGAGAGCGTGACGCCCACGCACTGCGCACCGAACTTCTGCGCGGCGCGCAGCACGAGCGCGCCCCAGCCGCAGCCGATGTCGAGCAGCCGCTGGCCGGGCTCGAGGCGGATCTTCGTCAGGATGTGGTCGATCTTCTTGATCTGCGCGGTGCCGAGATCCTCGTCGCCGTTCTCGAAGTACGCACACGAATACACCATGTTCTCGTCGAGCCACAGCTTGTAGAACTCGTTCGACACGTCGTAGTGGTACTGGATCGCCTTCTTGTCGGTGCTCTTCGTATGATTGAAGTAGCGCTTCACGCGCGCGAGCTTGCTCGCGCTCGTGACGGTGCTGCGCGCGAGCGAATAGCCGATGTTGATGATGTCCGACAGCTTGCCTTCGATGTCGATCTTGCCCTTCACGTACGCCTCGCCGAGATTGTCGAGGCTCGGTTCGAGCAGCAGCGGCAGCGCCGACGCGTTGTTGACCTTCAGCGTGACCTGCGGCGCGCTGAAATTGCCGAAATCGAGTTGTTCGCCATTCCACAGCACGAGGCGCGCCGGTATGTTCGCCTTCGCCCGTACTTCGTCCGCCCACTGTGCCAGCTTCTTTTCCCAGAACATTTGGATTCTCCGTTTGTTCGTTGAATCGAATACAGCCAAGTATCTTGACCGGCGCGCCGCGCTGCGACGCGCCCGGATGCAACACGTGATGCGGCCGGCGGCACGCCGGCGCCGCGCTTACGGCGACAGTCGCGAGATCGTCCAGCCGTGCGGTGCCGCGGCATCGCGCGTGTAGACCAGACGATCGTGCAGCCGCGACGGGCGGCCCTGCCAGAATTCCAGCGTATCGGGCACGACGCGATAGCCGCCCCAGTGCGGCGGGCGCGGCGGGTCGTCGCCGTAGCGCTCGCTGAATGCTTTCTCGCGCGCTTCGAGCGTCGCGCGGCTGTCGATCACGGCGCTCTGCTCGGACGCCCATGCACCGATGCGCGAGCCGACCGGACGCGAGGCGAAATAGCGATCGCTTTCGTCGGCGCTCGTCTTCTCGACGCGGCCTTCGATGCGCACCTGGCGCTCGAGCTCGATCCAGTAGAACAGCAGCGCCGCGTACGGATGCGCAGCGAGATCGCGGCCCTTGCGGCTTTCGTAGTTGGTGAAGAAGACGAACCCGCGCTCGTCGACGCCCTTGACGAGCACGATGCGCGCCGACGGCCGACCGTCGGCACCGACAGTCGCGAGCGTCATCGTGTTCGGCTCCGGAAGCTTGGCGGCGAGCGCCTCGTTGAACCAGCGGTCGAACTGGGCGAACGGATCGGGGGCGGCATCGGCTTCGTCGAGCGAAGCGCGCGAATAGTTGATGCGGAGATCGGCGAGAGTCGTCATGTTATGCAAACGCTTCAATCGGGGGCCAGTATAGCGAACGCGGAAGAATCGTGCGTGCACAGCGGCGCGTCGCGGCGGGGAGATCAGGCAAAATAGAGGCTGTACGACTTACGTTTTCCTTTCTTCATGTCAGCCGCCGACACCGTCCCGCCGAATTTCTCCGATCTTACCCCGAGCCCGACGATCCAGCTTGACGCGGATCGCGCGCGGCGCTTCGGCGGCATCGCGCGGCTGTACGGCGCACCGGCGCTCGCTGCGTTCGAGCGCGCGCATGTCGCGGTGATCGGCATCGGCGGCGTCGGCTCGTGGACGGCCGAGGCGCTCGCGCGCAGTGCGATCGGTACGCTGACGCTGATCGATCTCGACAACGTCGCGGAGAGCAATACCAACCGGCAGATCCACGCGCTCGACGGCAATTACGGCAAGCCGAAGGTCGATGCGATGGCCGAGCGCATCGCGCTGATCGATCGCGCCTGCCGCGTGAACCGCATCGAGGATTTCGCGGAACCGGACAACTTCGACGCGCTGCTCGGCGGCGGCTTCGACTACGTGATCGATGCGATCGACAGCGTGCGCACGAAGGTCGCGCTGATCGCATGGTGCGTCGCGAAAGGGCAGCCGCTCGTGACGGTCGGCGGTGCCGGCGGCCAGCTCGACCCGACGCGCATTCGCATCGACGATCTCGCGCTGACGATCCAGGATCCGCTGCTCTCGAAGGTGCGCGCGCAGCTGCGCAAGCAGCACGGCTTTCCGCGCGGGCCGAAGGCGCGCTTCAAAGTCAGCGCCGTTTATTCGGACGAGCCGCTGATCTATCCGGACGCGCCCGCGTGCGATATCGAGGACGGCGCGGAGCCGTCGACGGCCGCGCACGTCGCGGGGCTGAACTGCGCGGGATTCGGTTCGAGCGTCTGCGTGACGGCGAGCTTCGGGTTCGCGGCGGCCGCGCATGCGTTGCGCGCGATCGCAGCGCGCGCGGCGGGGTAGCAGGGGAGAGGGCGCCGGCGTTGCGCGCCGGCCGGGAGCGCGCACATGCCGCGCGACGGCGGTGCGTGCGAACAGCGCAGGAGCAGCGTGCGCACAAGCAGAAGGCCGGCCGCTGCGGCGCCCGGCTTCCCGCCTGCCGCGCTCAGTTGAGCGCCATGCTCAGCTTGCGTCGCCACGCGGCGACGAGATCCGGCCGGTCGGCGGCCAGCTCGAACACCGAGATCATCGTGCGGCGGCCGAGGTCGTCGCCATACGTGCGGTCGCGCGTGACGATTTCCAGCAGCTGCTCGAGCGCGCCTTCGTATGCGCGCCGCGCGATCAGGCTTTGCGCGAGATCGAAACGCGCGTCGAGATCGCCGGGATTCGCCGCGATGCGCGCTTCGAGCGCGTCGGTCGGCGGCAGGTCGGCCGTTGCGTCGAGCGCGTCGAAACGGGTCTTGATGGCCTGATAGCGCGGATCGGCGCCCTGCACCGTTTGCGGCGACAGCCGCTCGGCTTCCGCGCGCGCGTCGTCGATCCGGTTGCTCGCGAGGAGCAATTCGATCAGGTCGAGCCGCGCATCGTCGAAACCGGGATTCAGCGCGAGCGCCGCTTCGAGGTGCGCGAGCCCGTCGTCGAAGCGCGCTTCCGCGATCGCGATCTGCGCGGCGCGGCGCTCGGCTTCTTCGGGCGCCGGCAGCAGCCGGTCGAGGAACGCGCGCAACTGGCCTTCCGGCAGCACGCCGATGAACTGGTCGACGGGGCGACCATCGGCGAACGCGATCACGTGCGGAATGCTGCGCGTCTGGAAATGCGCGGCGAGTTCCTGGTTCTCGTCGACGTTCACCTTCACGAGCTTCCAGCGGCCCGCGTAATCGCGTTCGAGCTTTTCGAGGAGCGGGCCGAGCGTCTTGCACGGGCCGCACCACGGCGCCCAGAAGTCGACCAGCACGGGCGTGTCCAGCGACGCCTCGATGACGTCTCTTTCGAAAGTGGCTAGCGTGGTGTCCATGTCGTTCCCTGCGGTTCGGATGTCGTCAGATTGGGGGCAGCTTGCGCGCTTTTCAACGCGGCTTCGATTCCGGTAACGGAATCCATTCCGTTTCGCCCGGTACCTTGCCCATCTCCTGGCGCGTCCATGCGAGCTTCGCGCGCTCGATCGCGTCGCGGCTGCTCGCGACGAAGTTCCATTCGATGAAGCGTTCGCCGTCGATCCGGTCGCCGCCGAGCAGCATCGCGCGTGCGCCGCCGTCGCTCGTCAGCGTGACGTTTGCGCCCGGCGTGAGCACGGCCATCTGCTCGGCCGCAAGCGGCGTGCCGTCGACCGCGAGATCGCCGTCCACCACATACACCGCGCGCTCCTCGTGCGACGCGTCGAGCGCGAGGCGGCCGCCGGCCGCGAACTCGGCCGCGACGTAGAGCGTGCGCGAGAACGTCGTGACGGGCGAACGCAGCCCGAACGCGTCGCCGGCGATCACCGTCAGCGACACGCCGTTTTCGGTGCGCTTCGGCAGCGTGTCGGCCGCATGGTGCTCGAACGACGGCTCGACGGTTTCATGCGTGCGCGGCAGCGCGACCCAGGTCTGGATCCCGTGCACGGTGTGGCCGCTCGCGCGCTGCGCGGCCGGCGTGCGTTCCGAGTGCACGATCCCGCGGCCGGCCGTCATCCAGTTCACGTCGCCCGGCACGATTTCCTGCAGCGAGCCGAGACTGTCGCGGTGCAGGATCGCGCCGTCGAACAGGTAGGTGACGGTCGCCAGGCCGATGTGCGGATGCGGCCGCACGTCGAGGCCGGTGCCGGGCGGCAGCGTGGCCGGCCCCATGTGATCGAAGAAGATGAACGGGCCGACGAGCCGCGCGGCGAGCGCGGGCAGCGTGCGGCGCACCTGCAGGTTGCCGACGTCGCGCACGTGCGGCTTCAGCAGGGCATGGATCGGGGCGGTCATGGCGAGTCCTGTGGGGCGGCGAAGATGCGGACCATTGTACCGGCCGGCGCCGATTCGCAGGTCTTGCGCACGGATGCGATTCCACGCGCGCCACGCGGGTATCGGAGCGGGCCGCACGCGAACGCGGTTAGACTCGCCGTTTCGGAACGACATTCGACACGCGAGGAGACGCCGATGATGGCCCCGAAGGATTTGTTGCTGGCGTTGGTCGTGATCCTCGCATGGGGCGTGAACTTCGTCGTGATCAAGGTCGGCCTGCACGGGATGCCGCCGATGCTGCTCGGCACGCTGCGCTTCACACTCGCGGCCGTGCCGGCCGTGTTCTTCGTGCGCCGTCCGCAGATTCCGTGGCGGATGCTCGTACTGTACGGCGCGACGATCCAGCTCGGCCAGTTCGTGTTTCTGTTCACCGGCATGTACGTCGGGATGCCGGCCGGCCTCGCGTCGCTCGTGCTGCAGTCGCAGGCGTTCTTCACGCTCGTGTTCGCGATGCTGTTTCTCGGCGAGCGCCTGCGCGTGCAGAACCTGATCGGTCTCGCGATCGCCGCCGCAGGGCTCTTCGTGATTGCATCGCAGGGCGGCCGCGCAATGACGCTCGCCGGTTTCCTGCTGACGATCGCGTCGGCGGCGATGTGGGCGTTCGGCAATATCGTCACGAAGAAGGTCGGCAGCGCGAATCTCGTGTCGCTCGTCGTCTGGGCGAGCCTCGTGCCGCCCGTGCCGTTCTTCGCGCTGTCGCTGTGGTTCGAAGGGCCGCAGCGAATCGGCGCCGCGTTGGCCGCGCTCAACGTCTCGTCGATCTTCGCGGTCGTCTATCTCGCGTTCGTTGCGACGCTGCTCGGCTACGGGCTCTGGAGCCGCCTGATGTCGCGCTATCCGGCCGCGCAGGTCGCGCAGTTTTCGCTGCTGGTGCCGATCGTCGGGCTTGCATCGTCCGCGCTGCTGCTCGACGAGCACCTGACGTCTGCGCAGCTGATCGGCGCGGCGCTCGTGATGGGCGGGCTCGCGGTGAACGTCTTCGGCGGGAAGCTGATGCGCCGCTTCGCGGCGTCGTGAGGCGCGCCGGCACGCGCGTGACGTGCCGGCGGCGATGCGGCCGTCAGGCCATGCGGTTCTTCGCGAGCGGCGGATTCGCGGCGAAGTAGCGCTTGATGCCGCGGAAGATCGCGTCGGCCATCTGGTCGCGATAGCTGTCGTCGTTGAGCCGGCGCTCTTCGTCCGGGTTGCTGATGAACGCGGTCTCGACGAGGATCGACGGAATGTCGGGCGCCTTCAGCACCGCGAATCCCGCCTGCTCGACCGAGCCCTTGTGCAGCTTGTTGATGCTGCCGACTTCCTTCAGCACGTAGTTGCCGTAGCGCAGCGAATCGCGGATCTGCGCCGTGGTCGACATGTCGAACAGCGCGCGGCTCACCGCCGCGTCCTGCGTCTTGATGTTGATCCCGCCGATCAGATCGGACGCGTTCTCCTTGTTCGCGAGCCAGCGCGCGGCCGCGCTCGACGCGCCGTGATCCGACAGCGCGAACACCGACGAGCCGCGCGCGGACGGCGTCGTGAATGCGTCGGCGTGGATCGACACGAACAGATCGGCGCCGACGCGGCGCGCCTTTTGCACGCGCACGTTCAGCGGCACGAAGAAGTCGGCGTCGCGCGTCATCATCGCGCGCATGTTCGGCGCGGCATCGATCTTCGCGCGCAGCTTCTTCGCGATGTCGAGCGCGATGTGCTTCTCGTACGTGCCGGCGCCGCCGATCGCGCCCGGATCCTCGCCGCCGTGGCCCGGATCGATCGCGACGGTCAGCAGCCGCACGGTGCTGCCCTTGCCGGACTTCGGCGCGGTGAACTTGTAGGCATCGGCGTCGTCGTCGCCGTCGTCGCGGCGCGCGATCACGGGCGGCGGCTTGACGGCCGGCTTCGCGGGCGCCGAAGGCGCGGCCGGCGGCGTGTGCGGCGCAGCCGGCGTGTTCTGCGCGAAGCGCTGGAAGAACGCGTCGCTGTTGTCGCTCGGCGCGGGCGCGGCCGCCGGGCCGTTCAGCGCGGTCGGCGGCTGCATCTGCTGCGCGCGCGCCGCATCGTTCAACGCCTGCTCCTTGCGTTCGGTCTGCGCGATCAGGTCGGTCAGCGGATCGGGCGCGACGGCCGGATACAGATCGAACACGAGCCGGTACTTGTAGGTGCCGACCGGCGGCAGCGTGAACACCTGCGGCTTCACCGAGCCTTTCAGGTCGAACACCATGCGCACGACGTGCGGCTGATACTGGCCGACGCGCACCGATTGAATCTGCGGATCGTTCGGCGCGATCTTCGACACGAGGTCGCGCAGCGCCTGGTCGAGTTCGAGGCCGGTCAGGTCGACGACGAGCCGGTCGGGACCCTGCAGCAGCTGTTGGCTATTCTGCAGCGGCTGATCGGATTCGATCGTCACGCGCGTGTAATCGCGTGCGGGCCACACGCGCACGCCGAGCACCGACGACGCGTGCGCGAGCCGCGGCGCGACGAGGCCGAGCACCAGCGTGGAGGCGCCCGCGCAAAGAATCTGACGGCGCCGCCAGTTGTGCGTCGCGGTGGCCGCCGATTCGATCGAGCGGAACGGTTTGATCAACATCTTTCGAGACATGCGTTTCCTGAAGCGCTATACGCCCGGACGGTGAGGGCGCGGCCGTCGCCGTCCACGTCGAGCGAGAAGACCAGATCGGGCACGCCGAGCAGGGTGCCCGCCTGTTGCGGCCATTCGACGAGACAGATCGCGCTGGAATTGAAATATTCGCGAAAGCCTGCATCGGACCATTCGGCCGGATCGTTGAATCGATACAGATCGAAGTGATAGACCTCGAGTTCCCCGTCGTCGCGTTCGAGCGCGTACGGTTCGACGAGCGTATAGGTCGGGCTGCGCACGCGGCCGCGGTGGCCGAGGCCGCGCAGGATCGCGCGCACGAGGGTCGTCTTGCCGGCGCCGAGATCGCCGACGAGCTGGATCTGCAGCCCGTCGAACGCGTGGGCGCGTGCGAGTTCGCTGCGCGCCGCGTCGAGCGCGTGCGCGAAGCGGATGCCGAACGCCTCGGTCGCCGCTTCGTCGGCCAGCGCGATCACGCGCGCGGCGAGCGGGGCCGGCAGCGTGACGGCATGGGACGGATGGTTGGGCGTGGCTGGCATTCTCGTAAAATAGTGCGATGAACCGATTACCGGAACTCGCCGCATCCGACCGAACTTCGACTCGTGACGAAGGCGCGGCGTCGTGCGCGCTCGACGATGCGGCGTTGACTGCGCTCGCCGTGCGCATCAGGGCGTGGGGGCGCGAATTGGGTTTCGGGGCGATCGGGATTAGCGACACCGATCTCTCGGATGCCGAAGCAGGCCTCGCCGCCTGGCTGGAAGCCGGTTGCCACGGCGAGATGGATTATATGGCCAAACACGGGATGAAACGTGCGCGGCCGGCCGAACTTGTGGCCGGTACGCGACGCGTGATTTCCGCGCGGCTCGCGTATCTGCCGGCCGACACGCTGGCCGGCGACGCGTCCGGCAGCTCCGACTGGCGCGCACGCGAACGCGCGCGGCTCGACGATCCTCAGGCGGCCGTCGTGTCGATTTATGCGCGCGGCCGCGATTATCACAAGGTGTTGCGCAACCGGCTGCAGACGCTCGCCGAGCGCATCGAGCGCGAGATCGGCGCATTCGGCCATCGCGTCTTTACCGATTCGGCGCCGGTGCTCGAAGTCGAGCTCGCGCAGAAGGCCGGGGTCGGCTGGCGCGGCAAGCACACGCTGCTGCTGCAGCGCGATGCGGGTTCGCTGTTCTTCCTCGGCGAGATCTACGTCGACATTCCGCTGCCGACCGACGCACAGACGTCGCCGGACGCGGCGCCCGAGTCGCCCGGCGCGCATTGCGGCAGTTGCACGCGCTGCATCGACGCGTGTCCGACCGGCGCGATCGTCGAGCCGTATCGCGTCGACGCGCGCCGCTGCATCTCGTATCTGACGATCGAGCTGAAGGGCAGCATTCCCGAGCCGCTGCGGCCGCTGATCGGCAATCGCGTGTACGGCTGCGACGACTGTCAGCTCGTGTGTCCGTGGAACAAGTTCGCGCAGGCCGCGCCGGTGGCCGACTTCGACGTGCGGCACGGGCTCGATCGCGCGACGCTCGTCGAGCTGTTCGGCTGGGATGCCGGCGAATTCGACACGCGGATGCAGGGCAGCGCGATCCGCCGCATCGGCTACGAAAGCTGGCTGCGCAATCTCGCGGTCGGGCTCGGCAATGCGCTGCGCGCGCCCGCGCAGCGGCTCGCGCCCGAGGCGCGCGATGCGATCGTGGCCGCGCTGCGCGCGCGCGCCGACGATCCGTCGCCGATCGTGCGCGAACATGTCGAGTGGGCGCTGCGTGCCGCGTGAAGGCGGCGTAAAGTGTCGTCGGCGCGTGAGCGCGACGCGTGCGCGACGGCCTTGGCCGGCGGGATGCGCGTCGCATTGGCGCCGGCGACGGTGAGGAGAATGCCATGTTCAACGCAGTAATCGACGCGCCGTTCGGCAAGGTCGGCATCCGCACGGATGCGGCCGCGGTGCGCGAAATCGTCTATCTGCCCGAATCGGTGAAGTCCGTCGCGCCGGACACGCCGCTCGCGAAGCGCGCGGCCGAGCAGATCGAGCGGTATTTCGAGCGCGCGTCCGCCCGTTTCGACCTGCCGCTCGCACCGGTCGGCAGCGCATTCCAGCACCGCGTGTGGGACGTGATCAGCGATATTCCGCCTGGCACCGTGCTGACGTACGGGCAGGTCGCGAAGCGGATCGGCAGCGCGCCGCGCGCGGTCGGCCAGGCATGCGGCGCGAACTATTTTCCGCTGGTGATCCCGTGTCACCGCGTCGTCGCGGCGAGCGGGCTCGGCGGCTTCGCGAATCACGACGACGGCGGCTATTACCTGAAAGTGAAGCGCTGGCTGCTGGCGCACGAGGGCGTGCCGTACCGATGAGCGAACCGCTGCTTTCTCCCGAAGCCGACGAGGGTACCGCCGCGCCGTCGCCCGCGCTGCTCGCGAGCCGCGCGTCGATCGACCTGTTCTGCGATGCGCTGTGGCTCGAGCACGGGCTCGCGCGCAACACGCTCGATGCGTACCGGCGCGACCTGACGCTGTTTTCGCAATGGCTCGCGGCGACGCACGACGCGGCGCTCGACGCGGCCGACGAAACGATGCTGACCGGCTATATCGCCGCCCGCAGGGACGGCAAGGCGACGTCGTCGAACCGGCGGCTGTCGGTGTTTCGCCGCTATTACGGCTGGGCCGTGCGCGAGCATCGCGCGAGTGCCGATCCGACGCTGCGCATCGCGTCCGCGAAGCAGGCGGCGCGGTTCCCGTCGACACTGTCCGAGGCGCAGGTCGAAGCGTTGCTCGGCGCGCCCGACATCGCGACACCGCTCGGGCTGCGCGATCGCACGATGCTCGAGCTGATGTATGCGAGCGGGCTGCGCGTGAGCGAACTCGTCACGCTGAAGACGGTCGAGGTCGGGCTCAACGAAGGCGTCGTGCGCGTGATGGGCAAGGGCTCGAAGGAGCGGCTCGTGCCGTTCGGCGAGGTCGCGCACGGCTGGATCGAACGCTACCTGCGCGAGGCGCGGCCCGCGCTGCTCGGCGCGCGCGCGGCCGACGCGCTGTTCGTGACGGCGCGCGGCGACGGGATGACGCGTCAGCAGTTCTGGAACATCATCAAGCGCCACGCGCAGCAGGCGGACGTACGTGCGCATCTGTCGCCGCACACGCTGCGGCACGCGTTCGCGACGCATCTGCTGAACCACGGCGCGGACCTGCGCGTCGTGCAACTGCTGCTCGGTCACGCGGACATCTCGACCACGCAGATCTATACGCACGTCGCTCGCGAGCGCCTGCGCACGCTGCACGCGCAGCATCATCCGCGGGGTTGAGCGCCGGCGGCGCTGGGGACTCGCGCGCGGGCCGGGCATCGGTGAGGGCGCTAAGGGTGCTGAGGGCGATGCGCGCGGCCCGCGCCGGTCTGCCGTGCGACGTCGACTGGCGATTGCCGCCGTGCACGGTCGAGCGCAACGCCTGCGCCCGCCTCATGCCAGCTCGCGCAGCTTGTGTTTGAGCACCTTGCCGGTCGACGCGGCCGGCAGCGCATCGAGCACGCGGATGCGCGCGGGGCGCTTGTACGGCGCGAGCCGCTCCGCGCACCACGCGTGCAGCGTCGCGTCGGTTGCCGTCGCGCCGGGCGCCAGCTCGACGAACGCGAGCACTTCCTCGTTGCCTTCGACGGGGCGCCCGATTACCGCGGCCTGCACGACGTCCGGATGCGAGTTCAGCGCCTGCTCGACTTCGACCGGATACACGTTGAAGCCCGAGCGGATGATCAGCTCCTTGCTGCGGCCGACGATCGTCACCGCGCCGTCGGCATCCTGCCGCGCGAGATCGCCGGTGCTCAGCCAGCCGTCCGGCGACACGGCCGCGCGCGTCGCGTCGGCGTTGCGGTAGTAGCCGAGCATCACGTTCGGCCCGCGCACGCGAATCTCGCCGACTTCGCCGCGCGGCACGTGGGCGCCGTCGGGCCCGACGATGCGCATTTCGATGCCGGGAATCGGCATGCCGACCGAGCAGTCGGCGCGCGGCGCATCGAGCGGCGTTTGCGTGATCGTCGGGCTGCTTTCGGTCATGCCGTAGCCGTTGTGCAGCGGGATGCCGTAGACGCGCTCGACGCGCGCCTTCAGCGCGGCGTCGAGCGGCGAGCCGCCCGAATACGCGAAGCGCAGCCGCGGCGCATGCCATGCATGGCCGTGCGTGCGCAGGTGCTCGATCAGCTTCGCATGCATCGCGGGCACGCCCTGGAAGATCGTCACGCCCTCGTCGGCCAGCGCGACGCGCACGGCTTCGGGCGAAAAACGGGGCGCGAGCCGCAGCGTCGCGCCGGCATAGAGGCTGCCGAGACAGACCGACGCGAGCCCATAGACGTGCGACACGGGCAGCACCGCATAGACGATGTCGTCCGGCGACACGCGCCGCAGCGTGCTCGACATCGCCGCGATGAACAGCAGGTTGCGGTGCGACAGCATCACGCCTTTCGGTGTGCCGGTCGTGCCGGTCGTATAGATCAGCGCCGCGCACTGGGCGGCGCCGTCGGCGGCCACCGGTTCGCTGCCGGCGTGGGCGTCGAGCCGATACGACCATGCGCCGATGTCGACGGGCAGTGCATCGGCACGCACGGCCTCGTGCCGCGCGGCATGCGCGCGAGCGTCGGGCGACGTGTCGGTGACGAACGCGGTCAGCTTCGGGCGCGCATGCGCGGCGATTGCGTCGAGCTCGGCCGCCGACAGCCGCGCGTTCGATACGAGCGCCCACGCATCGATGCGCGCGGCCGCGAACAGCAGCACGACCTGCGCGACGCTGTTTTCCGCCACGATCATCACGCGATCGCCACCGCGCACGCCGAGCGCCGCGAGCCGCGACGCGACGGCATCGACGGCCTGTGCGAGCTCGGCGTACGAGAGCCGGCGGGCGTCCTCGATCAGCGCGGGCCGCTCGGGCGCCTGGGCGGCCCAGCGCGCGGGCACGTCGGCGATGCGCGGCGGCAGCGCGGCGAGCAGCGCGTCGACGTCGGGCTCGGGTGAACGGATCGATGAGGTCATGGCGTCTCCGGAAAAGGGGCCGGCGGCATCGGCGCGGCGGCATGAGAATGCGAACGATCGTGCCATGACGGCGCGCGCGCCACAATCGGCCGTTCGGTCAATGGCGCTTCGCGCGATTCGCAACGATCATGAGTGGGCACGACGCGTGCCGTGTACCGCGCAGCGGGCCGCGAGTATAGCCCGGCGCGCGCCGGCGGTTCGTCGTGCGCCGTTCGCCATTAGAATGCCGCCATGAGCAAATCGAGACACGTATCAGAAACGCCGGCGACCCAGCTGCTGCGCCGGCACGGCGTCGCGTTCGGCGAGCATCCGTACGCATACGTCGAACACGGCGGCACCGGCGAATCGGCGCGGCAGCTCGGCGTCGACGAGCACATCGTCGTGAAGACGCTCGTGATGGAAGACGAGCATGCGAAGCCGCTGATCGTGCTGATGCACGGCGATCGCACGGTGTCGACGAAGAATCTCGCGCGCCAGATCGGCGCGAAGCGCGTCGAGCCCTGCAAGCCGGAGGTCGCGAACCGTCATTCCGGCTATCTGGTCGGCGGGACGTCGCCGTTCGGTACGCGCAAGCCGATGCCGGTCTACGTCGAGTCGACGATTCTCGACTTGCCGACGATCTATCTGAACGGCGGCCGCCGCGGCTATCTCGTGAGCGTCGCGCCGTCGGTGCTGACGACGCTGCTCGGCGCGAAGCCCGTGCAGTGCGCGAGCGTCGACTGAGGGTTTCACCTTCGTGGCAGGCCGCGCGCGTTCGGTAGAATGGGCGCCGTTTCGGCTCGCCGCGCCGCGTCGGCGCCGGTCGGCCGGCCGTCCGCGCTGCCGCGCCTGCGTCGCATGGCGCGCCCGCCGCGCGCGAGCCGTCCCTTCACCGATACGTTGAAAGAAGAGTTTCCCGCATGCAGATCCTGCTCGCCGCCCTCATTGCCTACCTGATCGGCTCGGTGTCGTTTGCCGTCATCGTCAGCGCCGCGATGGGCCTCGCCGATCCCCGGTCGTACGGGTCCAAGAACCCCGGCGCGACCAATGTGCTGCGCAGCGGCAACAAGAAGGCCGCGATCCTGACGCTGATCGGCGATGCGTTCAAGGGCTGGATCGCCGTGTGGCTGGCGCGCCGTTACGGCCTGCCCGACGTCGCGATCGCGTGGGTCGCGATTGCGGTGTTCATCGGCCACCTGTATCCGGTGTTCTTCCGCTTCCAGGGCGGCAAGGGCGTCGCGACCGCAGCCGGCGTGCTGCTCGCCGTTCATCCGGTGCTCGGGCTCGCCACCGCGCTCACGTGGCTCATCATCGCGTTCTTCTTCCGCTATTCGTCGCTCGCCGCGCTGGTCGCGGCCGTGTTCGCGCCGCTGTTCGACGTGTTCCTGTTCGGCACGAGTCACAATCCGATCGCATGGGCGGTGCTCGCGATGAGCGTGCTGCTCGTATGGCGCCATCGCGGCAACATCGCGAAACTGCTGGCGGGGGAGGAGAGCCGGATCGGCGACAAGAAGAAGGCGGCCGCGAACGGCAACGCGCAGGGCGGCGGGAAAGCGTAATGCAGCGGGAAGGGCGCCCGCGCGCTGCAGGCAGCAGCGTGCCGGCGCCCGTCTCGCGACCGGTCAGTCGCGGAAGTTGTTGAAGTCGAGCGGCGTATCGGTCACGTCCTTGCGCAGCATCGCGATCACGCTCTGCAGATCGTCGCGCTTCGCGCCGGACACGCGCACCGCGTCGCCCTGGATGCTGGCCTGAACCTTGATCTTGCTGTCCTTCACGAGCCGCACGATCTTCTTCGCGAGGTCGCCCGTCACGCCCTTCTTCACCGTGACGACCTGCTTGACCTTGTCGCCGCCGATCTTCTCGACCTTGCCGTAATCGAGGAAGCGCACGTCGACATTGCGCTTGGCCATCTTGCCGATCAGCACGTCCTTCACCTGACCGAGCTTGAAATCGTCGTCGGCGAACAGCGTCAGCTCGCGGTCCTTCTGCTCGACGCGCGCGTCGGAGCCCTTGAAGTCGAAGCGCGTCGAGATTTCCTTGTTCGACTGCTCGATGGCGTTCTTCACTTCGATCATGTTCGCTTCGGAAACGACGTCGAACGATGGCATGGCATTCTCCCTTGAGACTTGAGGCACGGTGCCCGGCCGGCGCGCGGGCACTCGCTATAATTGCGGACTGTTTGCCATTTTACCGATGCCCTTCCGTTTGCCCAAGGCCGCGCCGTGCGGCCCGTCGGGCGGACGCGAGCGCGAATGCCGATGCCTCCTGACGAATCCGCCCTGTCGCTGCTCCCCGACCATCCGCTCGCCGCGCACAACACGTTCGGCATCGACGCGAGGGCGCGCTATGCCGCGCGCATCACGCATCCCGCGCAGTTCGAGGCGCTGCATCGCGACGCGCGCGTCGCGACGCTGCCGCATCTCGTGCTAGGCGGCGGCAGCAATGTCGTGTTCACGCGCGACTTCGACGGCCTCGTGCTGCTCGATGAAATCGCCGGGCGCCGCGTCGTGCGCGACGACGACGACGCGTGGTACGTCGAAGCCGGCGGCGGCGAGAACTGGCACGCGTTCGTCGGATGGACGCTCGAGCACGGCATGCCGGGGCTCGAGAACCTGGCGCTGATTCCGGGCACCGTCGGCGCGGCGCCGATCCAGAACATCGGCGCGTACGGCCTCGAAATGAACGCGTATTTCGATTCGCTCGTCGCCGTCGAACTCGCGACCGGGCGCAGCGAGCGTTTCGACGCCGCGCGCTGCGCGTTCGGCTATCGCGACAGCTTTTTCAAGCGCGACGGGCGCGGGCGCTTCGCGATCGTATCGGTGACGTTCCGGCTGCCGAAACGCTGGACGCCGCGGCTCGGCTATGCGGACGTCACGCGCGAACTCGATGCGCGCGGCATCTCGCCGGACGCGGCGACGCCGCGCGACGTGTTCGATGCGGTCGTCGCGATCCGGCGCGCGAAGCTGCCCGATCCGCGCGAGCTCGGCAACGCGGGCAGCTTCTTCAAGAATCCGGTGATCGATCGCGCGCAGTTCGACGCGCTGCATGCGCGCGCGCCGGGCATCGTGTCGTATCCGCAGCCGGACGGCCGCGTGAAGCTCGCGGCGGGCTGGCTGATCGACCGCTGCGGATGGAAAGGGCGCGCGCTCGGCGCGGCGGCCGTGCACGAGCGGCAGGCGCTCGTGCTCGTCAATCGCGGCGGCGCGACGGGCGCGGACGTGCTCGCGCTCGCGCGCGCGATCCAGCACGACGTGCGCACGCAGTTCGGCGTCGAGCTCGAGCCCGAGCCGGTCTGCCTGTAGTGCGGACGGATCCCGGCCGACTGCGGCCGGCGCGCCGGTTTCCCGTGCCGTACAAAAGGAAACGCCGATCGGACGATCGGCGTTTTTCATGCGATGCGCGCGGCGCAGGCCGCGCAGCGGCTGCGTTCAGTGCTTGAGGCGGCCCAGCAGCAGGAACTCCATCAGCGCCTTCTGCACGTGCAGGCGGTTTTCCGCTTCGTCCCACACGACGCTCTGCGGGCCGTCGATCACGCCGGCCGTCACTTCCTCGCCGCGATGCGCGGGCAGGCAGTGCATGAACAGCGCGTCCGGATTCGCGTGGCCCATCATTTCCTCGTCGACGCACCAGTCGGCAAACGCCTTCATCCGTGCCTCGTTCTCGGCCTCGAAACCCATGCTCGTCCAGACGTCCGTCGTGACGAGATCGGCGCCCTTGCATGCTTCGTTCGGATCGTCGAACACCTCGTAGAACGGTGCGCTGTCGGGCGACACGAGCTTCATGTCGAGCGCGTAGCCGGGCGGCGTCGACAGGCGCAGCTTGAAGCCGAGGATCTGCGCGGCCTGAATCCACGTATAGAGCATGTTGTTCGCGTCGCCGACCCATGCGACCGTCTTGCCGGCGATCGGGCCGCGGTGCTCGTAGTACGTGAAGATGTCGGCGAGCACCTGGCACGGATGGTATTCGTTGGTCAGCCCGTTGATCACCGGCACGCGCGAGTTTTCCGCGAAGCGCTGGATGATGTCCTGCTCGAACGTGCGGATCATGATGATGTCGACCATCCGCGAGATGACCTGCGCGGAATCCTCGACCGGCTCGCCGCGGCCGAGCTGCGTGTCGCGCGTGCTCATGAATACCGCGTGGCCGCCGAGCTGGAAGATCCCCGCTTCGAACGACAGGCGCGTGCGCGTCGAGCTCTTCTCGAAGATCATCGCGAGCGTGCGGTCGTGCAGCGGATGGTAGGTCTCGTAGTTCTTGAACTTGCGCTTCAGGATACCCGTGCGTTCGAGCACGTACTCGTAGTCTTCCAGCGAGAAATCCTTGAACTGCAGGTAGTGACGAATGGTTTTGGCGGTCATGAAACGAAATACGGCGGGCTTCACCCGGCGGCGACGCCGGACGGCGCCGCCGTCGGATGTGAATAACTCAAAGCAGCATAAAGGATTTTCCGTGCTTTGACGAGCCGCGCAGGCGAACGGGGATCGATCGCGGCGCAGCGCGGCCCGCTGTCCGGCAGGGGCGGCGAAACGACGCGCGATGGCGCGCTGCGGTATAATTTCGAAGTTTTCTCCAGCCCGGCACGCAAGCCGTTTCGCGGTTCTGCCGGACACAAGCCGTGCGCTGCACAAATCCCGTGCGGCGTGCCGGCCGCACGTGTCGATCGCCCGTTTTTCGGCGCGCCGGCACGCGCGAGCGGCGTCGATTCCAGCTTTGTGTTCGCGTGCTCACGCACTGTCGCGTGGGTATCGCCGGGCCGTCACTTGGGTAACCACATGGCTGAAACCCCCCCGACCGAATACTTCATCCAGGGCGTCACGAAAGACGGGAAAAAGTTTCGCCCGAGCGACTGGTCGGAACGTCTGGCCGGCGTGATGTCCTGTTTCGGGCCAGGGGCGAGCGGGCCGAATGCGCGTCTCCAGTACTCGCTCTACGTGCGCCCGACGCTGCTCGGCGACACCAAATGCGTGATCCTCGACTCGCGGCTGCGCGATGTCGAGCCGATGGCCTTCGATTTCGTGATGAACTTCGCGAAGGACAACAATCTCGTCGTGACCGAGGCGTGCGAACTGCCGGACTATAACGAGAAGAAGTGAGGCGCACGGGCGCGCCGCGCCTGTTGCGGTATTGCATGACACCGCGCAGGTATGCAGCGCCCACGCAAAAAAGCCCGCCGAAGCGGGCTTTTTTGCGATCGCAGGAAACAGGAGTGCCCGCACGAGGCGGGCACGCCGGAATTTACGCTGCTGCCTGCAGGCCCTTGACGGCTGCGGCGAGGCGGCTCTTGCTGCGAGCGGCCTTGTTCTTGTGAACGATCTTCTTGTCGGCGATCGTGTCGATCGTCTTGACGGCAGCCTTGAACAGCTCGGCAGCCTTTGCCTGGTCGCCGGCGTCAACGGCCTTGCGAACAGCCTTGATCGCGGTACGGAATTTCGAGCGCAGCGCCGAGTTGTGCGAGTTTGCCTTCGCGGCCTGGCGGGCGCGCTTGCGTGCTTGTGCGGAGTTAGCCATGACGGTTCCTTATCCTGTCCTGTTTCCAGAGCTTGGAGCCTGACGGCCAAGCGCTGCTTTTCGATCCGTCCCCTGAGAACGATTGCCCAGGGGCGCATAAAAAAACGGTGATTTTAACCGAGGCCGAGACATGGAAACGGCAGCCGCCGTGCATGTAACAGGCTCAGAAACCGGCGATTATAGCAACAAAATCAAGCGCGTGGCAAGTTCGGCGTAATCCCGCCGGACACGGGCGCCGGCGGCGCGGCGCGTTTTCGGCATCGCGCCGCGTCCGGTCGCGCAACGTCCGTATAATAAGCGCCCCATGAATCTATTCCGAGCCCTGCTGACGGTCAGCGGCTTCACGCTGCTGTCGCGCGTGACCGGACTGGCCCGCGAGACGCTGATCGCCCGTGCGTTCGGCGCCAGTCAATACACCGACGCGTTCTACGTCGCGTTCCGCATTCCGAACCTGCTGCGCCGGCTGTCCGCCGAAGGTGCGTTCTCGCAGGCGTTCGTGCCGATCCTCGCCGAGTTCAAGAACCAGCAGGGCCACGATGCGACGAAGGCGCTCGTCGACGCGATGTCGACCGTGCTCGCGTGGGCGCTCGCCGTGCTGTCGATCGTCGGGATCGCCGGCGCGTCGTGGGTCGTGTTCGCGGTCGCCTCGGGCCTGCGCACCGACGGCCAGGCGTTCCCGCTCGCGGTCACGATGACGCGCATCATGTTTCCGTACATCGTGTTCATTTCGCTGACGACACTCGCGTCCGGCGTGCTGAACACGTACAAGAGCTTCTCGCTGCCCGCGTTCGCGCCCGTGCTGCTCAACGTCGCGTTCATCGTCGCGGCGGTGTTCGTCGCGCCGCACCTGAAGGTGCCGGTGTTCGCGCTCGCGTGGGCCGTGATCGCCGGCGGCGTGCTGCAGTTCCTCGTGCAGTTGCCGGGCCTGAAGAAGATCGACATGGTCCCGCTGATCGGGCTGAACCCGCTGCGCGCGCTGCGTCACCGCGGCGTGAAGCGCGTGCTCGCGAAGATGGTGCCCGCGACCTTCGCCGTGTCGGTCGCGCAGCTGTCGCTGATCATCAACACGAACATCGCGTCGCGGCTCGGGCAGGGCGCCGTGTCGTGGATCAACTATGCGGACCGCCTGATGGAGTTCCCGACGGCGCTGCTCGGCGTCGCGCTCGGCACGATCCTGCTGCCGAGCCTGTCGAAGGCGCACGTCGACGCCGATGCGCACGAATATTCGGCGCTGCTCGACTGGGGGCTGCGCGTCACGTTCCTGCTTGCCGCGCCGAGCGCGCTCGCGCTGTTCTTCTTTGCGACGCCGCTGACGGCGACGCTGTTCAATTACGGGAAGTTCGACGCGCACACCGTGACGATGGTCGCGCGCGCGCTCGCGACGTACGGCATCGGGCTGATCGGCATCATCCTGATCAAGATTCTCGCGCCCGGCTTTTACGCGAAGCAGGACATCAAGACGCCGGTGAAGATCGCGGTCGGCGTGCTGATCGTCACGCAGCTGTCGAACTACGTGTTCGTGCCGCTGATCGGGCACGCGGGGCTTACGCTCAGCATCGGCGTCGGCGCGTGCCTGAACTCGCTGCTGCTGTTCCTCGGGCTGCGCCGCCGCGGGATCTACCAGCCGTCGCCGGGCTGGCTGCGCTTTTTCGTGCAGCTCGTCGGCGCGTCGCTGGTGCTGGCGGGGCTGATGCACTGGTTCTCGATCAGCTTCGACTGGACCGGCATGCGCACGCAGCCGCTCGAGCGCATCGTGCTGATGGGCGCGTGCCTCGTGCTGTTCGCTGCACTATATTTCGGTATGTTGTGGCTGATGGGCTTCAAATACGCTTACTTCAGAAGGCGCGCCAAGTGACGACCGCTATGACCCGCGTCCTCGACTACTTCAGCACGCTCGTGGCGGACGACGAGAGCCTGCCCGTCACGGAAGCCGCGCTGTCGCTGGCGCAGGACGCGTACCCCGACCTCGATCTGCAGGGCACGCTCGCCGAGATCGACATGCTCGCCGCGCGGCTGCGGCGCCGGCTCGCCGACGATGCGGATCTGAAGCACCGCGTCGTCGCGCTGAACGACTTCTTCTTTCGCGAACTCGGCTTCGCGTGCAATCACAACGACTACTACGACCCCGATAACAGCCACCTGAACGCGGTGCTGAAGCGGCGGCGCGGGATTCCGATCTCGCTGTCGGTGCTGTATCTGGAACTGGCCGAGCAGATCGGCGTGCCGGCGCGCGGCGTGTCGTTTCCCGGTCATTTCCTGCTGCGCGTGACGCTGCCGGACGGCGACCTCATCATCGATCCGACCAACGGCCATTCGCTGTCGGAAGCCGAGATGGTCGAGATGCTCGAGCCGTACGTCGCGCGTGCGGCGGGCGCCGTCGACAGCGCGTTGCGCGCGCTGCTGCAGCCGGCGACGAGCCGCGAGATCATCGCGCGGATGCTGCGCAACCTGAAGACGATCTATCTGCAGACGGAACGCTGGCAGCGGCTGCTCGCGGTCCAGCAGCGGCTCGTGATCCTGCTGCCCGATCATGTCGACGAGGTGCGCGATCGCGGCTTCGCGTATGCGCGGCTCGACTATCTGCGCCCCGCGCTCGAGGATCTCGAACAGTATCTCGGCGAGCGGCCGGACGCCGAAGACGCGACCGTCGTCGAGTCGCAGGTCAGCGAGTTGCGGCAGCGGATGCAGCGCGACGCCGAAGACTGACGCGGCACAAACGCGCAAAAAAAGCCGCCCGGAAGGGCGGCTTGCGTGGCGCAACGTATGCGCGCGATTACTTCAGCGCGTCGAATGCGCGCTCGCGGATCTCCTCGACGGTGCCGAGACCGGAGATCTTGCGATACTGCGGCGCCTTCAGGCCGTTTTCCTCGCCGCGCTTCGCCCAGTCGCCGTAATACGTGATCAGCGGCTTGGTCTGCGCCTCGTACACCTCGAGGCGCTTCTTCACGGTTTCTTCCTTGTCGTCGTCGCGCTGGATCAGCGGCTCGCCCGTCACGTCGTCCTTGCCTTCGACCTTCGGCGGATTGAACTTCACGTGATACGTGCGGCCCGACGCCGGGTGCGTGCGGCGGCCGCTCATTCGCTCGATGATTTCCGAGAACGGCACGTCGATCTCGAGCACGTAGTCGATCGCGACGCCCGCTTCCTTCATCGCGTCGGCCTGCGCGATCGTGCGCGGAAAGCCGTCGAACAGATAGCCGTTCGCGCAGTCCGCTTCCTTCAGACGTTCCTTCACGAGGCCGATGATCAGCGCGTCCGGGACGAGCTTGCCGGCGTCCATGTAGCCCTTCGCTTCGACGCCGAGCGGCGTGCCGGCCTTGACGGCCGCGCGCAGCATGTCGCCGGTCGAGATCTGCGGGATGCCGAACTTTTCCTTGATGAAGTTTGCCTGGGTGCCCTTTCCCGCGCCGGGCGCGCCTAACAGGATCAAACGCATGATGATATCTCCGGTATGTAGATTCGTATGGCGAGACGCGACGGTGTCGGCGACAGCGTGCACGGCGCTTGCGCGGCGCGGCGGCGGACCGGTCTGACGCGGCGCGTCGATCGGGCGACGCGCGGCTGCCGGCAGGGGCCGCGGCGGGAGCAAGCGAGCACGCGCAGGTCGCAGACGGCTCGCACAATCGCCCGATTATGCCATGGGTTATTTTGAATCCGGCCGAAAAAGGGCCTGCACCCGCGCGAGGTCGGCCGGCGTATCGACGCCGGCCGCGGGCGCGCGCTCGGTGACGAGCACCGCGATGCGTTCGCCGTGCCACAGCGCGCGCAGCTGTTCGAGCTGCTCGGCCTGCTCGATCGGCGCCTGCGCGAGCGACGGATAGGTGCGCAGGAAACGCGCGCGGTAGGCGTACAGGCCGATGTGCCGATAGACGGGCGCGGCCGGGGCCGGCATCGCGGCGACGTCGGGCCAGTGCGGCTGATAGGCGTCGCGGCTCCATGGAATCGGCGCGCGCGAGAAGTAGAGCGCAACGCTTTGCGCGTCGAGCGCGACCTTCACGATGTTGGGGTTGAACACGTCGGCCGCGTCGTGAATCGGGTGCGCGGCAGTCGCGATCGCGCAGGCCGGATGCGCGGCGAGATGCGACGCAACGTCGCGCACCAGCGCGGGATCGATCAGCGGCTCGTCGCCCTGCACGTTGACGACCACCGTGTCGTCGTGCCAGCCGCACGCGGCCGCGACTTCCGCGAGCCGGTCGGTGCCGGACGGATGATCGGCGCGCGTGAGCACCGCGTCGAAGCCGTGTTCGCGCGCCGCGTCGAGCACGCTCTGCGCGTCGGACGCGACGAGCACCTGCTGCGCGCCCGCTTCGCGCGCGCGCTCGGCCACGCGCACGACCATCGGCTTGCCGCCGAGATCGGCGAGCGGCTTGTTCGGCAGGCGCGTCGACGCGAGCCGGGCAGGGATGACGGCGATGAAGGGTTGCGGATGAGTCATCGGAATCGGGCGGTGAGAGGAGGTCGGGACGGGCGCCGCCGTCGCGACGGCGGGGCGCCCGGCGGCCGCGGCGGCCGGGATGCGGCGCGCGGCCGCGTGGGGCGACGCGGCGCTCAGCGGCCGGACGGATCGACCGGCGTGCCTTCGACGGTCTGCCGCGCTTCGTCGACGAGCATCACCGGGATGCCGTCGCGAACCGGATAGGCGAGCTTGTCCGCGTTGCAGATCAGTTCCTGCGCGGCGCGGTCATAGTGGAGCGGGCCTTTGCAGATAGGGCACACAAGAATTTCAAGCAGGCGAGCGTCCACGGAGTTTCTCCACAACGAGGGCAATGAGGCGGGGATCGAGCGCGGCTTCGACGGGGACGACCCACAGCCGAGCGTCGCGCCAGGAAGCGCCCAATTTTACTGCATCCTTCTCGGTGATCAGGATCGCGTCGACGGCGTCGTCGACGAACGGGTTGTCCGCGAACGCGTAATGGTCGGGCAGCGCGCGCGTCGCCGGCGCGAGGCCGGCCGCCCGCAGCGTCGCGAAGAAGCGCTCCGGCGCGCCGATCCCGGCCGCCGCGAGCACGCGCTCGTCCGCGAACTGCGACAGCGGGCGGCGCAGCGTCGGCTGGTCGAGATGCCATGCGGCGCCCGGCGTCAGCGCGAGCGAATAGGTGTCGGGCCACGGCGGCAGCGCGCCGCTGTACGGGTCGTTCACGAGCGTCGCATCGCGGTGCCGCGACAGCGGCTCGCGCAGCGGCCCGGCCGGCAGCAGAAAGCCGTTGCCGCCGAGCCGGTGGTCGAACACGACGAGCTCGACCGTGCGCGCGAGGCGGTAGTGCTGCAGGCCGTCGTCGCTGACGATCACGTCGACGTCCGGGTGCGCGGCACGCAGCGCCTGCGCGGCCGCGACGCGGTCCGGGCACACCCACACCGGTGCGCCGGTGCGGCGCGCGATCAGCAGCGGCTCGTCGCCGGCCGTGCCGGCACGCGAGGCGGGCGTGACGGCGGTCGGCGTTTTCACGTTCGCGCCGTAGCCGCGCGACACGACGCCCGGCGTGAAGCCGGCCGCGCGCAGCGCATCGACGAGCGCGATCACGGTGGGCGTCTTGCCGGTGCCGCCGACCGTCACGTTGCCGACCACGACGACCGGCACGCCGACGTCGACCGCCTGTTTCCAGCCGCGCGCGTACGCCGTGCGCCGCAGCGCCGCGCAGAGGCCGAAGGCGCACGCGAACGGCGTGAGCGCCCACGCGAACGCGCCGCGGCGCTGCCATTCGCGCGTCAGGCGCGTTTCGAGCCGCGCGAGCAGGCCGTCGGCCGCGCTCATCGGGCCGGACGCGGCATCGCAGGCGCCGCAGCGTGGGACGGGTTCGTCAAGGCGGATTCTCCGTTGGGCGGCGCGTGCCGCAAGGGGTTCGGAAGGCGGCACTCTAGCGCGCCGGCCGCGCTCGCCGCAAGCGCGGGCCGACGCAGCGCGAGACGGGGACGGAACGCGCGAGCTTGTGGATAACTCTGTGAAAAACTTGCCTGCCATTGGCCGCAAAGGCCCGCCGGACGGGCCTCGAATCGGATGAGAATCATTTCGAAAGGTTTAAAAAGAGCTATAAATCAATGAGTTAAACCAAATAGTCAGGCTTTTTGCGCGATTTTTCAGCGGTTTTCGCCGGCGCTTGCCAGAGTGTGGACACTTCGGTGCATGGCAGCGGCGCGGCATGACGCTGGACGCCGCGCGGATGTCGGACTATCGTGTCGCCGCCAGCATTCAATCGACCTTCCATGCTCTCCGACTCTCCTTTTGCCGCACCCGGCGCGACGCGCGGCGGCGACGAAGTGATTCCCGTTTCGGCGCTGAACCGCGCGATTTCGACGACGCTCGAACGCTCGTTCCCGCTGCTGTGGATCTCGGGCGAAGTATCGAACTTCACGCGCGCGGCGAGCGGCCACTGGTATTTCTCGATCAAGGATCAGCAGGCGCAGATGCGCTGCGTGATGTTCCGCGGCCGCGCGCAATACGCGGAGTTCATGCCGCGCGAAGGCGACCGCATCGAAGTGCGCGCGGTCGTCACGATGTACGAGCCGCGCGGCGAGGTGCAGCTGAATGTCGAGGCCGTGCGGCGCACCGGACAGGGACGGCTCTACGAGGCGTTTCTGCGGCTGAAGGCGCAGCTCGAGGCCGAAGGGCTGTTCGCGCCCGAGCGCAAGCGGCCGCTGCCCGCGCACCCGCGCGCGATCGGCATCGTCACGTCGCTGCAGGCCGCCGCGCTGCGCGACGTGCTGACCACGCTCGCGCGTCGCGCGCCGCATGTCCCCGTGATCGTGTATCCGGCGCCCGTGCAGGGCGCCGGCGCGGCGGAGAAGCTCGTCGCGGCCGTGCAAACGGCGAACGCGCGGCGCGAGGTCGACGTGCTGCTCGTCTGTCGCGGCGGCGGCTCGATCGAAGATCTGTGGTCGTTCAACGACGAAGCGCTCGCGCGCGCGATTGCGGCGAGTGAACTGCCGGTCGTCTGCGGCGTCGGGCACGAAACCGATTTCACGATCGCCGATTTCGCGGCCGACGTGCGCGCGCCGACGCCGACCGGCGCGGCCGAGCTCGCGAGCCCGCAGCGCGCGCTGCTGCTGCGCGAACTGGCCGAGCGCGAACGGGCGCTTGCCCGCGCACTGGCGCGCGGGCTCGAGCAGCGCGCGCAGCAGCTCGACTGGCTCGCGCGCCGGCTCGTGAGCCCGGCCGAACGGCTGCAGCGGCAGCGCGCGCACGTCGGCCAGCTCGCGGTGCGGCTCGCGACCGCGGCCGCGCGCCCGGTGCGCGACGCACGCGCACGGTTTGCGCTCGCGCAGTTGCGCTGGCAGCGCGCGCGGCCCGATCCGGCGCATGCGCGCCACGTGCTCGCCGGGCTGTCGCAGCGTCTCGCGGTTGCGCTGCAGCGCCGTCACGAGCGCGATACCGCGCGCGTCGCCGCATGCGCGGCACGGCTCGAGGTGCTGAGCCCGCAGCGCACGCTCGAGCGCGGTTACGCGGCGCTGATCGATGCGCAGACGGGCCGCGCGGTGCGCGCGCCGAGCGCGCTGAAACCGCAGCGCCGGCTGACCGTGCATCTCGCCGAAGGCTCGGCCGACGTGTCGCTGGCCGACGTGCAGCCGCGGCTGACCGATACGATCTGACCTGACCTGCGAGCCGACGCGCGAGCGCCGTCGAACGCGCCGCGCGGACGCCGGCGGCGCGGGCACGCGCGCTGCGCGTCTCGCCCGCGTGCCGCCCGTTGCGCGAACGCCGCTTTTCCGCATACCGCGGATAAATGGCCCACGAGTTTGCGGGGTTATTCGTCCTCGCCTACAATCGGACGCTCGGCAGCATTCAACACAGCCTCCCTACATACTCAACGAAGGAATCGCCATGGCTCATACGCTCCCGCCGCTCCCGTACGCTGAAGACGCACTCGCGCCGACCATCTCGAAAGAGACGATCGAGTACCACTACGGCAAGCATCACCAGGCTTATGTGACGAACCTGAACAACCTGATTCCCGGCACCGAGTTCGAGAACATGCCGCTGGAAGAGATCGTGAAGAAGTCGTCGGGCGGCATCTTCAACAACGCCGCGCAAGTCTGGAACCACACGTTCTTCTGGAACAGCCTGTCGCCGAACGGCGGCGGCGCACCGTCGGGCGCGCTCGGCGACGCGATCAACGCGAAGTGGGGTTCGTTCGACGCGTTCAAGGAAGCGTTCACGAAGGCCGCAGTCGGCACGTTCGGCTCGGGCTGGGCATGGCTCGTGAAGAAGGCCGACGGTTCGCTCGACATCGTGTCGACGAGCAACGCCGCCACGCCGCTGACGACGGCCGACAAGCCGCTGCTGACGATCGACGTGTGGGAGCACGCGTACTACATCGACTACCGCAACGCACGTCCGAAGTTCGTCGAAGCGTTCTGGAACATCGCGAACTGGGACTTCGCCGCGAAGAACTTCGCGTAAGTCCCTGCGTCGCCGCGCCGTGCGGCGCGCGACGTCGACGAAAAGCCCTCGGTTTCGAGGGCTTTTTTCTTTTCGGGCGCCGCGTTCGCGTTCGCCTCACGCGAGCGTCGTCGCCAGCCAGCCGAGCGCCGCGCTCGCGATCACGACGGCCCACGGCGGCACGCGCCAGAACGTCAGCGCGACGAACGCGACGAGCGCGGCGCCGAAGTCGCGCGGCGACACGATCGTGTCGGTCCAGACCGGGTGATAGAGCGCGGCGAGCAGCAGCCCGACCACGGCCGCGTTGACGCCCGCGAGCGCGGCCTGCATCCGTGCGTTGCGCCGCATGCGCGCCCAGAACGGCGCGGTGCCGGCCACGAGCAGGAACGACGGCGCGAAGATCGACACGAGCGCGATCATGCCGCCGAGCCAGCCGTTCGGCTCGATGCGCAGCGACGCGCCGAGGAATGCCGAAAACGTGAACAGCGGCCCGGGCACCGCCTGTGCGACGCCGTAGCCGGCGAGGAAGGTCGAATCGTCGACCCAGCCCGGCGCGACGACGGCGGCCTGGAGCAGCGGCAGCACCACGTGACCGCCGCCGAACACGAGCGCGCCCGTGCGGAAGAAGGCGTCGACGATCGCGAGGCTGTCGGCATGCAAGGCGCGGGCGGCGAGCGGCAGCGCGACGACGAGCGCCGCAAACGACGCGAGCCACAGCACGCCGGCGCGCGGCGACACGTGCAGCGGCAGCGGATCGTGCGCATCGCGCGCCGCTTGCGGCAGCAGCACGACGCCCGCCGCACCGGCCGCCGCGATCACGGCGATCTGCGTCCATGCGGCCGGCGCGAGCAGCGCGACGCACGCGGCCGCGGCCATCAGCGTCGCGCGCCGCGCATCGGCGCACAGCGTGCGCGCCATGCCCCATACCGCCTGCGCGATCACCGCGACCGACACGATCCGCAGCCCGTGCAGCGCGCCCGCGCCGAGCGGCGCGCCGCCCGCGTGCATGCCGAGCGCCGCCAGCATCATCAGCACGGCCGACGGCAGCGTGAAGCCGAGCCAGGCGGCGCACATCCCCGCATAGCCGGCGCGCGACAGCCCGATCGCCATCCCGACCTGGCTGCTCGCCGGGCCCGGCAGGAACTGGCACAGGCCGACGAGATCCGCATAGGCGCGCTCGGTCAGCCAGCCGCGCCGCGTGACGAATTCGTCGCGGAAATAGCCGAGATGCGCGACGGGACCGCCGAACGACGTGAGCCCGAGCCGCAGGAATGCGACGAACACGGGCCAAGGGCGTCGGCCGGAGGCGGACAGCGTCGACGGGTTCAAGGCGGGGCGCACTGGCGGTTCACGTAGACGAATGGGACACGAGCGGCGATCGGCCGATCGGACGAGCCGCCACGATAGCGCAATGCGCGCGCGGCGGGGCGGCGGCGCGCTCAGCGCGGCCCGTCATGCAGCCCGCTCGCGCGGCGCAGCGCGTCGACGTCGACGATTTCGATCTCGCCGACATGCAGTCGCACGACGCCGTCCGCCTGCAGTGCATTCAGCAGCTGATTGGTCGTCTGGCGCGTCAGCGACAGCATCGCCGCGAGCTTCTCCTGCGACAGCCGCACGCGCGTGCGGCCCGCGCTGATCCCGCCGTAGCCGTCGGCGATCATCAGCAGACGCGCGGCGAGACGCTGCGCGGCCGACATCACGCTCATCGATTCGACGGTCAGGAAGCTCAGGCGCAGCTTCTGCGCCATCAGCAGCGCGAACTGCCGCCAGTATTGCGGCGTCGCGTCGAGCATCGCGAGCAGCGCGGGCTGCGGCACGTGCAGCAGCAGCGCGTCGTCGAGCGCGACCGCGTCGTGCGTGCGCGGCTGCCCGTCGAACAGCGCGATTTCGCCGAACCACGTGACGGGATCCGCCACCGTCAGCAGCGCTTCCTTGCCGTGCGCGTCCACCGCGCCGATCGTCAGCGAGCCGTCCAGCACCGCGTACAGCCCGCACGGCGGATCGCCGCGCCGGAACAGCGCGTGTCCGGCCGGCAGGCGGCGCAGTTCGGCGGCGGCGAGCAGTTGCGCGCGCAGCGCCGGCGGCAGCGCGGCGAACCACGGGTGCGCGTCGAGCTGCGGCAGGTACGGGGCGAGCGAGGCAGGCATGGGGCGCGATGTCGGGTAGCTGACAGAGGGACGCAGGCGTGACGGGCATCATAGCGCCAACGACCGTTTCAGGAGACGCGATGAAGACGCTCGAAGACCATCTGTCGCAATACGCGGCCTACCATCGCGATGCGCGCAATATCGCGACGCATCTGGTCGGCATTCCGCTGATCGTGTTCGCGGTCGAGGTGCTGCTGTCGCGGCCGGCGCTCGCGGTCGCGGCCGGCGTCGCGCTGTCGCCGGCGCTGCTGCTCGCGGTGGCGATCGCGGTGTTCTACGTGCGGCTCGACCTGCGCTTCGGGATCGCGATGGCCGCGTTGCTGGCGCTCGGACTGTGGGCCGCGCAGACGGTCGCGCGGCTGCCCACGGCGCAGTGGCTCGCGATCGGCGTCGGTGCGTTCGTGATCGGCTGGATCGTGCAGTTCGTCGGCCACTGGTTCGAAGGGCGCAAGCCCGCATTCGTCGACGATCTGATCGGCCTGGCGATCGGGCCGCTGTTCGTCGTCGCCGAACTCGCCTTTTTCGCGGGGTGGCGCGACGACGTGCGGCGCGAAGTCGAGCGGCGCGCGGGGCCGGCGCACGGCGGCAGGCATTCGCACGTCTGAGCGGCGGGGAACGCGTGCCGCGCACGCGTCGTGCGCAACGACTAAGATGCGGAGCATGCGTCGCAAGACGCGCCTGCGGAGCAATCGCCATGGCGGATCGTCCGACTCTCGACGCTTACGACACGCACGCCGCGCAGTACGCGCAGGACTGGCTCGACCAGGCGCCGCCCGACGACATGTACGCGCTGCTCGAACAGCATTTCGCGCCGGGCCCGACCGCGGACGTCGGCTGCGGCGCCGGGCGCGACACCGCGTGGCTTGCCGCGCGCGGATTCGACGTGCGCGGCTACGACGCGAGCGCGGCGCTGCTCGACGAGGCGCGCCGCCATCATCCGTCGCTGCAGTTCGAAGTGGCTGCGCTGCCGGCGCTGGCCGGCGTGCCGTCGCGCGCGTTTCGCAACGTGCTGTGCGAGACGGTCGTGATGCACCTCGAGCCGGCCGACGCGGCGGCCGCGGCCGCGCGGCTCGCCGATCTGCTGATGCCGGGCGGCACGCTGTATCTGAGCTGGCGCGTAGCCGGCAGCGGCGCGTCGCGCGATGAGCGCGGCCGGCTGTACGCGTCGCTCGATGCCGCGCGCATGCGCGCCGCGCTCGGCGCGGACATGCGCGTGATCGACGAGCATGAAGTCGTCAGCGCGTCGTCGGGCAAGCGCGTGCATCGGCTGATCGCACGCAAGGCAGACCCGGCCGCGTAGCCGCGCGTGTCATTCGCGGTTCAGCGCCGCTTCCCAGTTGATGTCGACGCACAGCACCTGCATGCCGGTCGCGCCCGGTGCGGCGATCGACGCGGTCACGCACAGGTGCGCTTCGTTGATCGACAGGTACGGCGAGGTCAGATGCACGCGCCCCGGCGTGCGCATCGCGTCGATGAAGTACGGGCGACGCTCCCAGCTCGCGCCTTCCGAATGCAGCAGCGGCCGGAAGCGCTTCGCGCGCTGCGACACGCTGCCGCGCGCGAGCACGTTGTCGCCGATCTGCCGGCCCGACGCGTCGAGCAGGAAGCAGCGCGCGGTGTCCGGCAAGCCGAGCACGCCGGCGGCCGCCGCGATCAGCGTGTCGCCGGCGCCGAGCCGGGCGCTCGCCTCCTCGAGCGCGGCGACGTAGGGCGCGAGCCGCTCGGCCTGCGTGCGCTCGCGTTGCGCGACGCGCAGCCGCAGCGCGGCCGACAGCGTGTCCATGCAGCCCGCGGCGGCCTGCGGTTGCACCGGATCGACGCTCGGCCCCGCGAAGTACTGGCCCTGCACGAAATCGACGTTGCATTCGAGCGCGATCAGCGCATCGCGCTCGGTCGCGAGGCCGCCCATCAGCACGAGCTGACCTGACTCGTGCAGCAGCGACACGAGCCCCGGCAGCACGCGCTCCAGATGCGAGTGCTCGCTCGCCTGCGCGAGGATGCCGCGATCGAGCGTGACGATGTCCGGATGCAGATGCCAGACGCGGTCGATGTTCGAATGCTTCGCGCCGAAGCCGCCGAGCGCGATCAGGAAGCCGGCCTTGCGCAGCCCGTCGACGATCGCCGCATAGCGCGGCGTTTCGCCGCCCGCCTGCTCGGGCACCTCGAGCACGACGCGGTGCGGCGGCAGTCCGAGCGTCTTCAGGTTCGCGAGCAGCGCGTCGCCGTACACGGTATCCATCAGCGCGGCCGGATGCAGGCTCAGGAAGAGCCATTCGTCGTGGCTGTCGAAGGCGTGGAAGTTGCCCAGATGCAGCGATTCGGCGAGGCGGCCGAGCTCGAGCAGATCGCCGCGCCGCGCGGCCTGCGTGAACACCTCGTGCGACGCGACCTGACGGTTTTCCTCGTCGTGTGCGCGCAGCGACGCGTGATAGCCGATCGCACGGCGGTGCGACACCGAGAAAACGGGCTGGAACACGCTGAACACGGTGTAGCCGCCGTACAGCACGGTGCGCCGGTTTCCGTCGTCGCCGGCGACCGGGCGGGGCGGCTGAAAGCCGGGAGGGTCGATGTCGAGCATGCTCATGATGTCGGCCGTGGGAAGCTGCCAGTTTACCTACAGAATAGGCCAGCAAGAAGCATGCACGGTTGCGACCCCGGCGCGCACGCGCTGCGCGGGCACGGGACGCGCCCGCTCGCACCGCGCTGGTGCGCGCTGCGCGTCATGTGCGCTCGGACGGATCGGTCTTGTGCGCGCGGCCGCGTACCTCGGGCGCGAGCTGGCCGAAAATCCATGCCGACGCGGCCGTGATCAGCCCGACGCAGATGAAGGTTGCGTGGAACGCGGGCAGCGTGTTGCTCGGCGTCACGGTGCGCAGCATCCCGGTGAAGGTCGCGAGCAGCGCGCCAGCGACGGTCACGCCGAGGCTCATCGACAGCATCTGCACGAGCGAGAACAGGCTGTTGCCGCTGCTCGCGCCGCCCGTGCCGAGATCCTTGAGCGTCAGCGTGTTCATCGCGGTGAACTGCATCGAGTTGAAGCCGCCGAACAGCGCGAGCTGCACGACCTTCAGCCAGACGGGCATCGTGTCGCGCATCAGCGCGAAGCTCGCCATCATCACGCCGACCATGATCGTGTTCGCGAGCAGCACCTTGCGGTAGCCGTACTTCATGATCAGCCGCGTGATGAGCCGCTTCGAGAACATGCCGGCCGCGGCGACGGGCAGCATCATCAGCCCGGCCTCGAACGCCGAATAGCCGAGGCTCACCTGCAGCAGCAGCGGGATCAGGTACGGCATCGCGCCGCTGCCGATCCGCGCGAACAGGTTGCCGAGCAGCCCGACGCTGAACGTATGGATCTTGAACAGTTCGAGCGAGAAGATCGGCTGCGGCGCGCGCACCGCGTACAGGCCGTATGCGACGAAGCAGGCGAGGCTCAGGATCAGCAGCACGAGCACGGCCGCGTGCTGCATCCCGAGATCGGCGAGCCCGTCGAGCGACAGCGAGATCGCGACCATGCCGATCGTCAGCAGCAGATAGCCCTTCACGTCGAAGCGGCCGACGGCCGCGTTGCGCGCGTCGGGCATCGAGAAGAACGTCGCGACGCAGCCGACGATGCCGACCGGCACGTTGATCAGGAAGATCCAGTGCCACGACGCGATCTTCACGAGCCAGCCGCCGAGCGTCGGCCCGATCAGCGGGCCGATCAACCCCGGAATCGCGACGAACGACAGCGCGGGCAGATAGCGCTCGGCCGGAAACGTGCGCAGCACGGCGAGCCGGCCGACCGGCAGCAGCATCGCGCCGCCGACGCCCTGGACGATGCGGAACACGACCAGTTGCGGCAGCGTATGTGCGTTCGCGCACAGCAGCGAGCCGAGCGAAAACACGAGGATCGCGCTGAAGAAGACGCGGCGCGTGCCGAACGTGTCGGCGAGCCAGCCGGACACCGGAATCATCACGGCCATCGTCAGCGAATAGGCGATCACGACCGATTGCATCCGCAACGGCGATTCGCCGAGACTCGCGGCCATCGACGGCAGCGCGGTGTTCACGATCGTCGAATCGAGCGTCTGCATGAAGAAGCCCGTGGCGACGAGCCAGAGCATGACGGTGAGGTTCTTTTCGCCGGGGGCGGCGGCAGACGGGCGGTCGGACATGAGGCGAGGGCGGGGGCGCAGGACACCCGACATTGTAGGGAAAGCGCTCGCGCCGTGCAGACGGGCGTCACCTCGCGCGGCGCTGTCTCGTGCGCGCGGCAGTACAGTTCTGTCGAAAGTGTCTGCAGGCGTATCTGTCGGCGTGCCGCTGCCGTCCGAAATACTGACGTCATCGGACACAGGCGACCGGGAGGGGCGATGCGCGAATGGCGACTCTACGCGATGGACGGCGACGAGCCGGCCGGCCGGTGGCGGATCGTCGACCGTACCACGCTGCACGTGACGCACGGCGTGCTGTGGGTCACGATCGAAGGCCGGCTCGACGATCACTGGATGCGCGCAGGCGATGCGCTGACGTTCGCGCCCGGCATGCGCGTCTGGATCGGCGCGGAGCGCGGCGGTGCGACGTTCGCGTTCGGGCCGCGTCGCGCGCCCGTTGCGCGCGCCGCACCGGCGGTGCGGCACGCGCCCGACGGACGGCGTCACGCGGCCGCGTCGTTGCCGACGTAGCGTGCGCGCGGCCGGATCAGCTTGCCGTTCGCCGACTGTTCGAGCGCATGCGCGATCCAGCCGGCCGTGCGGCCTGCCGCAAACAGCGTGAAGGCCGCGCCGTCCGGCAGCGCGAGCGCGCGTTCGAGCGTCGCGAGCGCAAAGTCGATCGTCGGCTGCAGCCCGGTCGCCGCTTCGACGCGTGCGGCCAACGTGCGCGCCGCGCGCAGGGCCGGCCGCTGCGGCATCGCCGCGTGCAATGCGTCGAGCAGCGCCCGCGCGCGCGGATCGCCGTCCGGATACAGCGGGTGCCCGAAGCCGGCCAGCGCGGTGCGGCCGCCGTCCGCGCGTTCGTCGTGCGCGATCCGCAGCGCGAGGTAGCGGTCGAGATCGGCGGCGCGCGCCGCTTCGTCGAGCAGCGTCGCCGCGCGAAACGTCTCGCCGCCGTGGCGCGGTCCCGATAGCGCGGCGAGCCCGCCCGCGATCGCGCCGAACAAGTGCGTGCCGGTCGACGCGATGCAGCGCACCGCGAACGTCGACGGGTTCAGTTCGTGATCCGCGCAGAGCACGAGCGCGCGGCGCAGCAAGTCGGTGTGATCGCCTCGACGCACGCGCCAGGCAGCGGCGAGTTGCCGATGCACGGGCGCGTCGGACGGCGCACAGCCGGCGAGTGCGGCGGCCGCGACACGCAGCAGCAGGGCGGCCGAATCGAGCTGCGCGTCGCGCTCCTGCGCCCACAGTCGCGGCAGCGACGCGGCGGCGGCCGGCAGCAGCACGAGCGCGCGGTCGAGCGGGGCGAGATGCGCCCAGCGGCGCGCCCAGTCGTCCCATTGCGCGCGATCGAAGCCGCTCGCGTCGAGCGAGGCGGCGGCGAGCCGCGCCGGTGCGCAGTCCCAGAGCCGCGCGGCGGTCGCTTCGAGCGTCGCGTCGTTTGCGAGTGCGATCGCATCGGCGCCGCGGTAGCGCAGGCGGCCGTCGGCGATCTGCGTGATCCGCGATTCGAGCACCGGTACGCCCCAGTCGAGCGAACGCTCCGCGACCCCGCCTGCCCGTTTCGCATCGGCTCGCCGGCGCGCGAGCAGGCGCACTTCGTCGGCGTCGTAGCGACGCCGCTTGCCCGCGCCGTCCGGCAGCGAGCGCAGCAGCCCGCGGCTCACGTATGCGTAGAGCGTGCTCACGCTGATGCCGAGCTGATCGGCCGCTTCGGGCGCGCTGAGAGACGTCATGTCGATCGCTCCTGTCGGCGCGCATAAGACGCGCTCGCGCTACAACTATTCGTTATGTATTGATTCGCGCAATCAAGATTGATCGCGTGTGTGGCGAATTCTAGACTCGATTCCGTCTTCGCAACGACGGACTGCCGCCATGACACCCGAACACACCCTGGCCCATTTGTGGCAACGCGCGCACGGCGACGCCGACGCGCTGTCGCGAGCGGCCGTGACCGGACACGATCCGGTCCTGCCCTCGACGTTTCGCATCGGTACGCTCGCGGCCGCGACGATTGCGGCGGCCGGCCTCGCGGCGGCCGAGTGCCATCGGTTGCGTACCGGCGTGGCGCAGCGTGTCGACGTGTCGGTGCGCGACGCGCTCATCGCGTTTCGCAGCGAACGCTATTTGCGCGTCGACGACGGACCGCCGCCCGAGCTGCGCCATCCGGTCACGGGCTTCTACGCGGCGCGCGACGGCCGCTGGATCCAACTGCACGCGAACTTTGCGCATCATCTGCACGGCATCCTCGACGTGCTCGATTGCGGCGAACGGCCGGCCGATGTCGCCGCGGCGATCCGCACCTGGGACGGCGCCGCGCTCGATACCGCGCTGGCCGACGCCGGGCTGTGCGCGGCATTGATCAGAACGCCTGACGAGTGGGCCGCGCACGAACAGGCCCGCGCGATCGCGGCGCTGCCGCTGTTCGAGATCGAACGCATCGGCGACGCGCCGCCGGAGCCGATCGGCAGTGGCATCGCCGCGCGCCCGCTCGACGGCGTACGCGTGCTCGATCTGACGCGCATCATCGCGGGGCCGGTCGCGGGGCGTACGCTCGCTTCGCACGGCGCGCAGACGTTGCTCGTGAACGGGCCGCACCTGCCGAACATCGCGCCGCTCGTGATCGACAACGGTCGCGGCAAGCGTTCCGCGTGGCTCGATCTGCGCGAGACGGCGGGCGTCGACGCGCTGCGTGCACTCGTGCGCGACGCCGACATCTTCCTGCAGGCATATCGCCCGGGCGCGCTCGCCGCGCGCGGCTTCGGACCGGAGGCGCTGGCGGCATCGCGTCCGGGCATCGTCTGCGTATCGGTGTCGGCGTACGGGCATGCGGGCCCGTGGGCCGCACGGCGCGGCTTCGACAGTCTCGTGCAATCGGCGAGCGGCATCGCGTGGCGCGAGCAGCAGGCCGCGCACGCGGACGCACCGCGCCATCTGCCCTGCCAGGCGCTCGATCATGCGACCGGATACCTGGCCGCATTCGGCGCGATGATCGCGCTGATGCGTCGCGCGCAGGAAGGGGGCAGTTGGCATGTGCGCGTGTCGCTCGCACAGACCGGGCACTGGCTGCAATCGTTCGGCGCGGTGCCGGACGGCATGCAGGCGCGCGATCTCGCGCTCGATGACGTACGCGATCGGATCGATCGCATCGCGTCGACGTTCGGCACGATCGATACGGTCCGGCCGGCCGAGCGGCTCTCGGCGACGCCGCCGTCGTTTGCGCGCCCGCCGGTGCCGCTCGGCAGCGACGAGGCCCGCTGGCTCTGAACGCCGCGCGCGAAGCGCGGCTTGCCTATTTGCGAAGTTCGACGACGAAGTCGTAGTAGTCGTTGCGGCAATACGTGTCGGTCAGCTCGATCGCGCGCTGATCGGCCGTATAGCCGATACGCGTGATCAGCAGCAGCGCGTCGTGCGGCGCGATGCCCATCTGCGCGGCGATCTCGTCGGTCGCGTTGACCGCGCGGAAGTGCTGCAGTGCGCGCACGATCGGCGTGCCGCGCGCTTCGAGATAGCTGTAGAGCGATCCGCCGATCGCTTCGGGATCGGGAATCAGCGTCGCGGGGAACGTCGAGTTCTCGACGGCCATCACGATGCCGTCCGCGAGCCGCAGCCGCTTCAGGCGCGTGACCGATGCGGCCGGCGACAGCCCGAGCTGAATCACCTCGTCGCGGTTCGCGGGCTGGATCTCGCGCGCGAGCCACTGCGAGCTCGGCTTGAAGCCGCGGCGCTCGAGCATTTCGCTGAAGCTCGACAGCCGCGACAGCGGATCTTCATAGCGCGGCCGGATGAAGTTGCCGGCGCCTTGCGTCCGACGGATCAGCCCTTGTTCGACCAGCAGCGCGATCGCCTTGCGCGCGGTGATCCGCGACACGCCGAGCGCCTCGGACAGCACACGTTCGGAAGGCAGCGCCTCGCCGGCCGCCCAGCGATTGTCGTGAATCGCATCGCCGAGCTTGCGGGCGAGCTGCAGATAGAGCGGCGTGTCGTTGTCGGGGTCGGGGCGCAGGTCCTGCCAGCGGTCGTCCGTGGGTGCCTTCATGGAATGGGTATCGATCAGGTTGCGGCCATTCTAAGTCATCATGCGGCGCCGTTATAGCCGGTTTTTGCGATCCTGCAGGTGCGTGCGGCGGCGATTGACTACACTGATACGTCGCATTCGATGCTTCGGCCGCGGTGCGCGGCCACGAATCCGCAGCGAGGAATTCATGACAGACACGATGGCCACGGTCGTCCTGCCCGACGGCGAGACGATCCCGAAGCTCGGGCAGGGCACCTGGGAAATGGGCGAACGGCCGGCGCGGCGCGCGGACGAGATCGCAGCGCTGCGCGAAGGCATCGCGCTCGGGATGACGCTGATCGATACCGCGGAAATGTACGGCGAAGGCGCGACCGAGGCGCTCGTCGGCGAAGCGCTGCACGGCTTGCGCGACGACGTGTTTCTCGTCAGCAAGGTCTACCCGCACCATGCGAGCCGGCGCGGTGTCGTCGCCGCGTGCGAGGCGAGCCTGAAGCGTCTGCGCACCGACCGTCTCGACCTGTATCTGCTGCACTGGCGCGGCTCGGTGCCGCTCGAGGAGACGGTCGAAGGCTTCGAGGCGCTGCGGCGCGCCGGCAAGATTCGCCACTGGGGCGTCAGCAACTTCGACACCGCGGACATGATCGAACTCGTCGACGAAGCGGGCGGCGCCGCGTGCGCGACCAACCAGATCCTCTACAACATCGCGCGGCGCGGCCCCGAATTCGACCTGCTGCCGTGGCTTGCCGAGCACCGGATGCCGGCGATGGCGTACAGCCCGGTCGATCACGCGCGGCTGCCGAAACGCTCGCCGCTCGACGAGATCGCGCGGCAACGCGGCGTGTCGGTGATGCGCGTCGCGCTGGCGTGGGTGCTCGCGCAGCCGGGCGTGTTCGCGATTCCGAAGGCGTCGCGGATCGAGCACGTGCGCGACAATCGCGCGGCGCTCGAACTGGTGCTGACCGACGACGAGCACGCGCAGCTCGATGCGTATTTCCGCGCGCCGCGCAGCAAGCGGCCGCTCGAGATGCTGTGAGCGGCGGCGCGCGCGATGCTCAGCGCGCCGGCGCGCCTGCCGCGCGCTGCCAGCGGTGGAACAGGATCGACGCGATCCAGCAGACGATAAACAGCGCGACGATCGCGTAGCCGAGCGTGCCGAAGCGTTCGCCGAGCGCATCGAGCGCGTCGCGCACGGGGCCCGTGAGCGCGAGCTTGTCGGCGAGCAGCCCGGCCGCTTCGATGCCGCCGATCGCGAGCGCGACGATCGCCGACACGAGCGTGATGCTCGCGTTGTAGAGCAATTTGCGCTGCGGGTCGTCCATTGCCCACCCGTACGCATGAATCATCAGTACGTTGTCGGTCGAATCGATCAGCGTCATGCCGGCCGTGAACAGCGCGGGAAACAGCATCACCGTATAGATCGGCAAGCCCTGGCTCGCCTGCGCGGCCGCGATCGCGAGCAGGCCGATTTCGGTCGCGGTGTCGAAGCCGAGACCGAACAGCACGCCGATCGGATACATGTGCCAGCTCTTCGAGACGAAGCGGAACAGCGGGCGCAGCAGGCGCGACAGCAGGCCGTCTCGCCGATGCCGATGCGCGACGTCGTGTGCGTGGGCCGGCGCGCGGCGGTAGCGCCGCCAGACGTCGCGCAGAATCATCAGGTTCACGCAGGCGAGCGCGAGCAGGAACGTCGCCGACACGGCCGTGCCGATCGTCCCGCCGATGTCGCGAAATGCATCGAAGTGTGTGCGCAGCGCGAACGCGGTGAGCGCGATACCGAGCGTCGCGGCGATCACGACCGTCGAGTGGCCGAGCGAGAACGCGAGGCCGACCGTCAGCGGGCGCCGGCCGTCGTGCATCAGCTTGCGCGTCGCGACGTCGATCGCCGCGATGTGGTCGGCGTCGACCGCATGACGCAGCCCGAGCCCGTAGGCGATCGCCGCGGTGCCGAGCAGCAGCGGATGCGCGCGCAGCACCGCGAGCGCCCATAGCCAGACGGCCGCATTGGCGGCGATCAGCCCCGCATAGAGGATCAGCAGGCGGCGCAGCGCAGGCGTGGCGGACAACATCGGCAGGTTCCATCGGACGATACGCCGGCCATTGTGGCACGCGAAAAAAATGCGCGGCGTGCGGACGGCGCGCCGAAAAAAAAGCTCGTCCGGAACCGGACGAGCTTTCGACCGTCGCGACGAACGCCGCGCTTATTTCGTCTTCGCGTTGATCACCGCTTCGGACACGTTCGTCGGCGTTTCCGCGTAGTGCTTGAACTCCATCGTATAGGTCGCGCGACCTTGCGTGGCCGAGCGCAGCGCCGTCGAATAGCCGAACATCTCCGCGAGCGGCACCTCGGCGCGCACGAGCTTGCCGCCGCCGCCGGCGATGTCCTCCATCCCCTGCACGATGCCGCGCCGGCTCGACAGGTCGCCCATCACGTTGCCCATGAAGTCCTCGGGCGTCTCGACCTCGACGGCCATCATCGGTTCGAGCAGCACCGGCTTCGCGCGGCGCATCGCTTCCTTGAAGGCCATCGAGCCGGCCATGCGGAACGCGTTTTCGTTCGAATCGACGTCGTGGTACGAACCGAACGTCAGATGCACCTTCACGTCGACGACCGGGTAGCCCGCGAGCACACCGCTCTTCAGCGTTTCCTCGATGCCCTTGTTGACCGCCGGAATGAATTCGCGCGGAATCACGCCGCCCTTGATCTCGTCGAGGAACTCATAGCCCTTGCCGGGATTCGGCTCGAGCGTGATCACCGCGTGACCGTACTGGCCGCGCCCGCCCGACTGCTTGACGAACTTGCCCTCGACGTCGGCGGCCGTCGTGCGCACCGTCTCGCGATACGCGACCTGCGGCTTGCCGACCGTCGCCTCGACGCCGAATTCGCGCTTCATCCGGTCGACCAGAATTTCGAGGTGGAGCTCGCCCATCCCCGAGATAATCGTCTGCCCGGATTCCTCGTCGGTCTGCACGCGGAACGACGGATCTTCCTGCGCGAGGCGGTTCAGCGCGAGGCCCATCTTCTCCTGGTCGGCCTTCGTCTTCGGCTCGACGGCTTGCGAGATCACCGGCTCCGGGAATTCCATCTTCTCGAGGATGATCGGCTTGGCCGGGTCGCACAGCGTGTCGCCGGTCGTCGCTTCCTTCAGGCCGACGGCCGCCGCGATGTCGCCCGCGCGCACTTCCTTGATTTCCTTGCGCTCGTTCGCGTGCATCTGCAGGATCCGCCCGAGCCGCTCCTTCTTGTCCTTCGTCGCGTTCAGCACGGTGTCGCCCGAGTTGACGACACCCGAGTACACGCGGAAGAAGATCAGCTGGCCGACGAACGGGTCGGTCATGATCTTGAACGCGAGCGCGGAGAACGGCTCGTCGTCGCTCGGATGGCGTTCCGCTTCCTGATCGTCGAGCGTATGGCCGAGGATCGCGGGCACGTCGACCGGCGACGGCAGATAGTCGATCACCGCGTCGAGCATCGCCTGCACGCCCTTGTTCTTGAACGCGCTGCCGCACAGCATCGGCACGATCTCGTTGGCGATCGTGCGCTGGCGCAGCGCAGCCTTGATCTCGTCCTCGGTCAGCGATTCGTGGTCGTGCAGATACTTCTCGAGCAATTCCTCGCTCGCCTCGGCGGCCGCCTCGACCATCTTCTCGCGCCACTCGTGTGCGAGATCGACGAGGTTCGCGGGAATGTCCTCGTACGTGAACTTCACGCCCTGGCTTTCGTCGTCCCAGACGATCGCCTTCATCTTCACGAGATCGACGACGCCCTGGAAATGATCTTCCGCACCGATCGGAATCTGGATCGGCACCGCGACGCCTTTCAGCCGCTCGCCGATCTGCCGCTGCACGCGGAAGAAGTCCGCGCCGACGCGGTCCATCTTGTTGACGAACGCGATGCGCGGCACCTTGTACTTGTTCGCCTGGCGCCACACGGTTTCGGACTGGGGCTGCACGCCGCCGACCGAGTCGTAAACCATGCACGCGCCGTCGAGCACGCGCATCGAGCGCTCGACCTCGATCGTGAAGTCGACGTGCCCGGGCGTATCGATGATGTTGATCCGGTGTTCCGGATAGTTGCCGGCCATGCCTTTCCAGAAAGCGGTGGTCGCAGCCGACGTGATCGTGATGCCGCGTTCCTGCTCCTGCTCCATCCAGTCCATCGTGGCCGCACCGTCGTGCACTTCACCGATCTTGTGGCTCACGCCGGTGTAAAACAGGATGCGCTCGGTCGTCGTGGTCTTGCCGGCATCGATGTGAGCGCTGATCCCGATGTTGCGATAGCGCTCGATGGGGGTTTTGCGGGGCACGTGAACCTCCTGGTGGTTCGGATCGTAAGCGGGCCGGCTGCGCCGGTCCGGGCTTGGAAACAAGCGAGACTTCAAGGATAGCGCTTGCGCGCGGCTTTTGCAGATGCGGGCCGCGACCGTGGAATCAAGCCGGCGCCGCCGGCGGCGGACGAAAAAAAACCGGCGCGCGACGCGGCCGGTTTCGGGCGGGGCAGGGCGCGGCCCGCGCGCGGGCGCTGCGCGTTACTGCGGCTTCGGCAGCCCTTCGAGCTTCATGCCGGGCTTGATGCCCTTCGTGGCGAACCAGCCCTTGCTCATTTCGAGCGCATAGACGCCGTTGTTGCGCGGGCAGTGGTTGTCGGTCGTCTCGGCCTGCATCTCGTCGATGTCGGTGATCGTGCCGTCGGCGCGGATGAAGGCGATCGACAGCGGGATCAGCGTGTTCTTCATCCAGAAGCAGTGCACGGCGTTCTCGTTGAACACGAACAGCATCCCTTCGTTCGGCGCGAGCTGCGAGCGGTACATCAGCCCCTGTTCGCGGTCGGCGTCGTTCGCGGCGACGGCCGCATCGATCACGTACATGCCGGCACGCAGCTTCACGCGCGGGAACTCGCTGGGCTGCTTCGCGCCGGGCGGTATTTGCGCGCCGGCGCTCTGCATGCCGAGCGCGAGCACGGCGAGTGCGGCGGGAAACACGGCGGCGCGCGCAAGGCGGCCGAGCGACGAGCGCAGGGAGAATCGCACAGCAGGGCTCCTATCTGGAAAACGAGACCGCATGGTACGCGATCCGCACCACCGGGCACAAAAAGAAAAAGGCAGATCGCCTCGCGGCGATCTGCCTTTCAACGCCGTAAGAACGGCACGAACGTGTGTTCTTGACTGCGTTATTACAACCAGCTTGCTTAGTTCGAAGCAGCTGCCGGGGCTTCGGCTTCGCTAGCAGCCTTCTTCGCTGCGTGGTGCTTCTTGGCGTGGTGCTTCTTCGCAGCCTTGTGCTTTGCCGGTGCCGAAGCAGCTGCCGGAGCAGCAGCCGAAGCAGCTTCCGGAGCCGAAGCTTGTGCGAAAGCAGCCGTTGCGAAGAGACCAGCGACCAGAGCGGCGATCAGTTTGTTCATGTTGTGTTCCTCAGCTTTAGTTAATTAACCAAATGACCCGGCATAGGAGTCATGACGTCTAACGGTGCCATCCACCTTTCGGTTGACAGACGCTCCGAGAAATTTCTCTTTGCGCTGCGGGCGCCGAATCGTATTCGACGAAAACGTCGGTTTCGTGACGCAAACGCGGATTCGGCCGCCAATGCCGGATAGCTCAGGGTGGCATCTGCGTCGTTTAACGCGCGATCTTCGCAGGCGGTTGACGAAAAAGATGAGGAAAAGTGCGCGCGCGTCGTGCCGCTCAGGTTGCGCGTGCGAAACCGTCCCACGGCGCGCGCGGCGGCAGCGCGATTGTTTCGCCGGGTGCAATGCCGAGCGCGAATATGTCGAGCGCGCCGATGCCGACGCGCACGAGGCGCAACGTCGGGAAGCCGACCGCCGCGGTCATCCTGCGCACCTGCCGGTTCTTGCCTTCGGTGATCGCGAGTTCGATCCAGGTCGTCGGGATCGCCGCGCGGTAGCGGATCGGCGGGTTGCGCGGCCATAGCGTCTCGGGCGGTTCGATGAATTCGGCGCGGCACGGGCGCGTCACGTAGTCGCCGAGATCGACGCCGCGCGCGAGCGCTTTCAGGTCGGCTGGGCCCGGCGCGCCCTCGACCTGCGCCCAGTAGCGTTTCACGAGCTTGTGGCGCGGCTCCGCGATGCGCGCCTGCAGCGCGCCGTCGTCGGTGAGCAGCAGCAGGCCTTCGCTGTCCGCGTCGAGGCGGCCGGCCGGATAGACGCCGGGCGCTTTTACCCAGTCGCCGAGCGACGGCCGCGTTTCGTGCGCGGAAAACTGGCAAATCGTGCCGAACGGCTTGTTGAGGGCGATCAGGGTCATGGGCGGCACGCAGGCCCGCGGCGCGCGGGGCGGCGGGCGCTCTATGGCAAATGGCGGAATCTTAATGCATAATACGGAACGGCAAGTCATCTGTCTTATATAAGACATAAGTGAAGACTTGATACGCAGCACCGCGCTTCGTGCCGCCGTGCCCGGTTGGGGCGCTAGAATAGCGGCTCGCTGTCGGCGCCGGAGGAGCTCAGGCCTTGCTCCTGCGGCGCGCGCAGCTTCGACCAGCAACACCTGCTCAGCCACGTCACTGGAGTCGATCATGCCGTATCAGCACATCAAGGTTCCGGACGGCGGTGACAAGATCACCGTCAACCAGGATTTCACGCTCAACGTTTCCGATCAGCCGATCATTCCCTATATCGAAGGCGACGGGACGGGCTTCGACATCACGCCGGTCATGATCAAGGTGGTCGATGCGGCGGTCGAGGCGGCGTACAAGGGCAAGCGCAAGATCCACTGGATGGAGATCTACGCGGGCGAGAAGGCGACCAAGGTGTACGGTCCGGACGTGTGGCTGCCGGACGAGACGCTGCAGGTGCTGAAGGAATACGTCGTGTCGATCAAGGGGCCGCTGACGACGCCGGTCGGCGGCGGCATCCGTTCGCTGAACGTCGCGCTGCGCCAGGAGCTCGATCTGTACGTGTGCCTGCGGCCGGTGCGGTACTTCAAGGGCGTGCCGTCACCGGTGCGCGAGCCGGAAAAGATCGACATGGTGATCTTCCGCGAGAACTCGGAAGACATCTACGCCGGCATCGAATGGCCGGCCGGTTCGGAGCAGGCGAAGAAGGTGATCGCGTTCCTGCGCGACGAGATGGGCGTGAAGAAGATCCGCTTCCCGGAAACGTCGGGGATCGGCGTGAAGCCCGTGTCGACGGAAGGCACCGAGCGGCTCGTGCGCAAGGCGATCCAGTACGCGATCGACAACGATCGCAAGTCGGTCACGCTGGTGCACAAGGGCAACATCATGAAGTTCACGGAAGGCCTGTTCCGTGACGCCGGGTACGCGCTCGCGCAGAAGGAATTCGGCGGCGAGCTGATCGACGGCGGCCCGTGGATGCGCGTGAAGAACCCGAAGACGGGCGGCGAGATCGTGATCAAGGATTCGATCGCCGACGCGTTCCTGCAGCAGATCCTGCTGCGCCCGGCCGAATACGACGTGATCGCGACGCTGAACCTGAACGGCGACTATATTTCGGACGCGCTGGCCGCGCAGGTCGGCGGCATCGGCATCGCGCCCGGCGCGAACCTGTCGGATTCGGTCGCGATGTTCGAAGCGACGCACGGCACGGCGCCGAAGTACGCAGGCAAGGATTACGTGAACCCCGGTTCCGAGATCCTGTCGGCCGAAATGATGCTGCGCCACCTCGGCTGGACGGAAGCGGCCGACACGATCATCGCCGCGATGGAGAAGTCGATCCTGCAGAAGCGCGTCACGTACGACTTCGCGCGCCTGATGGAAGGGGCGACGCAGGTGTCGTGCTCCGGTTTCGGCGAAGTGCTGATCGAGAACATGTAAGACTCCTTCCGGGGTGGGCCGGCGCGCAGCCGGCCGCCCCGGCGCCTGCTGCCGGCGCCGGGGCGTTTCGTGAATGGCAGCTTTGGCAGGGCGGCCCGGGCTCCGGGCCGCGGCGCCGCGAGGCGGCCCGCAAGCCCTGCAAGGTAGAACATGACGGCCCTCGCAACATTCCCGCCCGGCTAGCCGGCGCGCCCCTTTTCGCGACCGACCCGGTCGCTCCCCGCCGGTTACCGCCGGCGATCTTCAGTCCCACTTTCACGTAGCAACGCATCGACCATGTCCACTTCGCCCAAGATCATCTACACGCTCACCGACGAAGCGCCCGCGCTCGCGACCTATTCGCTGCTGCCGATCGTCAAGGCCTTCACGCGTTCGTCCGGCGTCGCCGTCGAAACGCGCGACATTTCGCTCGCGGGCCGCATCATCGCGGCATTTGCAGACATCCTGCCGCCCGAGCAGAAGGGTTCCGACGATCTGGCCGAGCTCGGCCAGCTCACGCTGAAGCCCGAGGCGAACATCATCAAGCTGCCGAACATCAGCGCGTCGGTGCCGCAGCTGAAGGCTGCGATCGCCGAGCTGCAGGCACAGGGCTACAAGCTGCCGGCCTATCCGGAAGAGCCGTCGACCGACGAAGAGAAGGCGATCAAGGCCCGTTACGACAAGATCAAGGGCAGCGCGGTAAACCCGGTGCTGCGCGAAGGCAACTCCGATCGCCGTGCGCCGCTGTCGGTGAAGAACTACGCACGCAAGCACCCCCACAAGATGGGCGCATGGCAGTCGAGCTCGAAGGCGCACGTCGCGCACATGACGGAAGGCGACTTCTACGGCAGCGAGAAGTCGGCGCTGATCGCCGAGCCGGGCAGCGTGAAGATCGAGCTGACCACGGCCGACGGCGTGAAGAAGGTCCTCAAGGAAAAGACGGCCGTGAAGGCCGGTGAAGTGATCGACGCGTCGGTGATGAGCCGCAAGGCGCTGCGCAGCTTCCTCGAAGCGCAGATCGCGGACGCGAAGGCGCAGGACGTGCTGTTCTCCGTGCACCTGAAGGCGACGATGATGAAGGTGTCCGATCCGATCCTGTTCGGTCAGGTCGTCTCGGTGTTCTATCGCGACGCGCTCGAAAAGCATGCGGACGTGCTGGCCAAGGCGGGCTTCAACCCGAACAACGGCATCGGCGATCTGTACGCGCGTCTGAAGGACCTGCCGGCCGACACGCGCGAAGCGATCGAAGCCGACATCAAGGCCGAGTACGCGGTGCGTCCGCGTCTCGCCATGGTGAACTCCGACAAGGGCATCACGAACCTGCACGTGCCGAGCGACGTGATCGTCGACGCATCGATGCCGGCGATGATCCGCGAGTCGGGCCGCATGTGGGGCCCGGACGGCGAACTGTACGACGCGAAGGCCGTGATTCCGGACCGTTGCTACGCGGGCGTCTACCAGGCCGTGATCGAGGACTGCAAGCAGCACGGCGCGTTCGATCCGGTCACGATGGGCAGCGTGCCGAACGTCGGCCTGATGGCGCAGGCGGCCGAGGAATACGGTTCGCACGACAAGACCTTCCAGATCCCGGCCGACGGCGTCGTGCGCGTGATCGACGAAGCGGGCAACGTGCTGCTCGAGCATGCGGTCGAGTCGGGCGACATCTGGCGCATGTGCCAGACGAAGGACGCGCCGGTGCAGGACTGGGTCAAGCTCGCGGTGAACCGCGCACGCGCGACCGGCGCGCCGGCCGTGTTCTGGCTCGATCCGGCGCGCGCGCACGACGCGCAGATCATCGCGAAGGTCGAGCGTTACCTGAAGGATCACGACACGAACGGTCTCGACATCCGCATCATGACGCCGGTCGAAGCGACGCGTTTCTCGCTCGAGCGCATCCGCGCGGGCAAGGACACGATCTCGGTCACCGGCAACGTGCTGCGCGACTACCTCACCGACCTGTTCCCGATCATGGAGCTCGGCACCAGCGCGAAGATGCTGTCGATCGTGCCGCTGATGGCGGGCGGCGGAATGTTCGAAACGGGCGCAGGCGGCTCGGCGCCGAAGCACGTGCAACAGTTCGTCGAGGAAGGCTTCCTGCGCTGGGATTCGCTCGGCGAATTCCTCGCCCTTGCCGCTTCACTCGAGCACCTCGGCAACGCGTACCAGAATCCGAAGGCGCTCGTGCTTGCGAAGACGCTCGATCAGGCGACCGGCAAGTTCCTCGACGAGAACAAGTCGCCGGCGCGCAAGGTGGGCGGCCTCGACAACCGCGGCAGCCACTTCTACCTGTGCCTCTACTGGGCGCAGGCGCTCGCCGCGCAGGACGAGGATGCGGCGCTGAAGGCGCAGTTCGAGGGTGTCGCCAAGGCGCTCGCCGACAACGAGGCGCGCATTCTCGAGGAACTGTCGGCCGCACAAGGCAAGCCGCAGAATATCGGCGGTTACTATCGCCCGAACGTCGACCTGACGAGCCAGGCGATGCGCCCGAGCGCGACGCTCAACGCGATCGTCGACGCGCTCTGATCGCGACCGGCGCCGGCCGGCGGATGCGGCGGCGCTGACCGGCTGCCGCCCGACGGACGGCAGCCCGAGCGCAACGAGAAACGCCCCGGAGGTCCGGGGCGTTTTGCTTGGGCAGCCGGCGTCATTCAGACGTGGACGACTTCCCACTCGGCGATTTCGTGCGGCACTTCGAGCGTCGCGGTATCGAGGTCGGACAACTGCGGGCAGTCGCCGCGAGAGATGTGGTCTGCCGCGTGTTCCGGGCACGAGAATGCGCCGAGCACGGCGTTGCCGAACGTCGCTTCCCAGCCGCCCTTACCCGGCAGGATGTAGAACGACCCGAGCGCTGAACCAAAGCGAAATCCCATCATTTCCGTTCTCCCTTTCTGATCACAAGCGATTCTGTGCGTGCCGCCGGTTCGACCGGCCCTGGCTCGACTGGCTGCTTGCGTCCGGTCCGGTATCGACCATCCTCGCGAAGCGTCAGTGCATGGAACAAAGTCTACGTCCGGCGACGGTCCGGATGGTGCGCGTAGAACGGCGACTCGATAGAAAATTGTTCTTGTAAAAACAAAGAGATACGCGCTTCGTTTTGTATTGCGGAACGTTTTTCGGCATCGCGAAACGGCGAATTTGTGCCGTGCACCACGAATTTTTATAACGCAGTGATTCTTTCCGCATCGTGAAAAAACGGGCGGTTTGGCGATCGACGACTATGCGGGCGCGCCCAATAGGTGGGAATCGCCATGCGCTGAGCGCAGAACCGGCGCGCGATGCGCAGGCTGCGCTGCGACGTATCGCCGCTCGAGCGGCGCTCGCGCGTCGCGGTACGGACGCGCGGTTATGATGGCGCGGGGCACGGCTTCGCATCGTGCCCGCGGTATGCGGCCCGTCCGCGTGGCGCCGCTGCCGCCGCACGAATAACGAGGAACGATTGATGATTCGAAGAACCTTTCTGTCGCGCGCGATCGGGGTCGCGGCGGCATCGCTCGTCGCACGCGGTGCATGGGCGCAACATGCGGGACATGCCGGTATGGCGGGCATGGACGACATGCGGGACATGCCGGGAATGGGCGGCATGTCCGGGCACGGGCAGCACGCTAACCGGCCCGCGCCTGCGGCGCTGGCGGCAGCCGACGCGCTGCCGGCCGGCGCGCCGCTGGCCGTCTTGCGCACGCTCGTCAACGAAAGTCGCGAGCCGGGCACGTTCCGCGCGACGCTGACCGCGCAGCCGGTCGCGCGGCCGCTGCTGCGCGGTGCGCGCCCGACGACGTTCTGGCAGTTCGGCGCCGGCGCCGACGGCCCCGTCGTCGGTCCGCTGATCGACGTGCGCGAGGGCGATACGGTCGAGATCCGGTTCGAGAACAAGCTGCCGCAGCCGTCGACGATTCACTGGCACGGGCTGCCGGTGCCGCCCGATCAGGACGGCAATCCGTCCGATGCCGTTGCGCCGGGCGCGTCGCGCGTCTACCGCTTCACGCTGCCGAAGGGCAGCGCGGGCACGTACTGGTATCACCCGCATCCGCACATGATGACGGCCGAACAGGTGTTCCGCGGGCTCGCGGGGCCGTTCGTCGTGCGTGCGGCCGACGATCCGCTCGCGGGCTGGCCCGAGCGCCACCTGTTCGTGTCCGATCTGAAGCTCGCGCGCGACGGGACGATTCCGCCGAACGACATGATGGACTGGATGAACGGTCGTGAAGGGCAGTTCGTGCTCGTCAACGGTGCGCGCCGGCCGCGGATCGAGGTCGCCGGCGACGAACGCTGGCGCGTGTGGAACGCGTGCAGCGCGCGCTACCTGTGCGTCGCGTTCGACGACGGCCGCGCGTTCGAGCATGTCGGCACCGACGGCGGCCTGTTCGGCGCACCGCGTCGCGTCACGTCGCTGCTGCTCGCACCGGGCGAGCGCGCGGAGATGCTGGTTCGGGCCGGCGACCGCGCGTCGCGCGCGGTGCTGCAGGCAGCCGAATACGACCGCGGCAAGATGGCGATGTCGCACGACGACGGCCACGGCAGCCTGCCGCCCGATCCCGCCCGCGCATTGGCCGACGTCGTGTTCGCGCCGGCAGCGCCGCGCGAGTTGCCCGCGACGCTGCGCACGGTGCCGCCGCTCGGCGAGCCGGTCGCGCACAAGGAGGTCGCGTTCGGCGAAGAGATGGACATGGACGCGATGATGAAGGCAGGTGTGCATGGTCGCCCGGCGGGCATGCGCTTCACGATCAACGGCGACACCTATGCGCCGGGGCGCGTCACGCTGACGAGCCGCCGCGGCGACGTCGAACGCTGGACGATACGTAACGCCACCGACATGGATCATCCGTTCCATCTGCACGGCACGCAGTTCCAGGTGATCGAGCGCGCGACGGAAGGCGCGCGCACGGCCGAGCCGTTCCGCGCATGGCGCGACACCGTGAACGTCCGCAGCGGCGAGACCGTGACGATCCTGACGACGCAGGATATGGCCGGCGAACGCATGTTCCACTGCCACATTCTCGAACACGAAGACCTCGGCATGATGGGTACGCTGAAGGTCGTCTGACGTATCGGTCGTCCGGGTGTCGTCGACATCCGGCGTTCGCCGTTCTCGGGAAAGCAGGCCGCGCATCGTTGTCGATGCGCGGCTTTTTCTTTCTCTGGCGACACTGGAGCGCGCGCAGCGTAATGATTTGTCTTGTCCTATCGGTCAAATGCGAATTGAGTTAGTTGTCCCATAAATATTGGTACGCGTCAGATATGTGCGACGTGTCGCCGTCCCTATACTCGATTTCCGCCGCCGGCTCGCACGCGAAGTCCTGAGCGTCGGGCGTCGGTGCGCTTCGCGGCGGTTCATGTGCGGCGCAAGTCGCTTCCAATTTCCGATGCGGATTCGACATGTGCCGAAGACCGAAAAATACGATTAGGAAAACGATGAAAACTACGAGAGACCGAGGCATCAACACGAACACCTTCAGTGCGAAAGACGAGTCGCGATGCGGGTGCTCCGCGCGGTCGCGCGCCCGCCGCGCGCTGGCATCCGGCGTGGCCGGCATGCTCGGATGGGCCGTTCCCGACGCATACGCGCAGCGGTATGCCGATGCGCCGCCGCAGTCGCGCAGCGTGTCCGCCGACACGATCCTGCGAGCCGACGCGAACGTGCTGGCACCCGGCGACGGCATCGCGATCGTCGTCGATGCGCGCAACGCGCGTGACATGAACGGCACGCGTGCACGCGCGCCGGGGCCGAACAGTTTCGCGATCGGCGGCAACGCGCTCGCTGCCGGCGCCGACAGCATCGCGCTCGGTCCGCAGGCGTGGGCGGCAGGCGATGCAAGCCTGGCCGCAGGTGTCGCGGCCGCGGCGCATCATGCGGATGCCGTTGCGGTCGGTGCCGGCGCGAAGGCGAAGGGAGAACAGAGCGTGGCTGCCGGTACGCTGGCGCTGGCCGCCTCGTCGGGCAGTACGGCGGTGGGTGTGCAATCGAGTGCGACGGGTGCGGCGAGCACCGCGCTCGGCGCGGACGCGGCGGCGTTCGGCGACGGAAGCATCGCGCTCGGCAGCGGCGCAAGTGCGAACGAGTTCGACAGCATCGCGCTGGGGACGGCGGCGAACGCTTTCGCGGACGAGACGGTCGCGATCGGCGGCTCGGCGAGCGCGGAGGGCACGGGCAGCATCGCGCTCGGTGCGGAGGCATCGGCACTCAACGACGGCAGCGTCGCGGTGGGCCACGGCGCAAACGCGCAGGCATCGGGCGGTGTGGCGATCGGCGTCGCGGCGGACGCGTCGGCGGAGCACGGCATTGCGCTCGGTTCGAGCGCGAATGCGAGCGGGAGCGGTGCGGCGGCCGTCGGTGTGTCGTCGAACGCTGCGGGCGTCGACAGCGCGGCATTCGGCACGAAGGCATCGGCGCTCGGCGACGGGAGCCTCGCAATCGGCGGCGGCGCCAACGCGTCGGCGTCGGATGGTGTCGCGATCGGCGTTGCCGCGAGCGCATCGGCGGAGCACGGCATCGCAGTCGGCGCGAACGCGAATGCGAACGGCGCGAACGGTGCCGCGATTGGCGCGGCGTCGCGTGCGGCAGGCGCGGACAGTGCCGCATTCGGCATCGACGCGTCGGCGCTCGGCGACGCGAGCCTCGCGATGGGCCGTCGCGCGATCGCGACGAGCGATGGCAACGTTGCGATCGGCGCCGATGCGCATGCGACGGCAAGCAGCGGCATCGCGATTGGCGTGGGCGCGCACGCGGAAGGCGCAGACAGCACCGTACTCGGCGCCGGTGCGCGCGTAGGCGGCACCGGCGGAGTCGCAGTCGGCGTAGCGGCGACCGCAACGGGCAACGACGGCCTCGCGACGGGCGCTCGCGCACAAGCTGCCGGCTTCCGAAGCACCGCGATCGGCGCCGACGCGACGGCGGTCGGCGATCGCAGCACGAGCGTCGGAAACGGCGCGTCGGCGACGGCCGCACACAGCATCGCGCTCGGTTCGGACGCCGTGGCGAGCGGCACGAATTCGGTCGCGCTCGGCCGCGCGTCGGTCGCGGATCGCGACGATACGGTGTCGGTCGGCGCAGCGGGGCGCGAGCGGAAGATCGTGCATGTCGCGGACGGCGTGCTGCCTTCGGATGCGGTCAACATGCGGCAGCTTCACTCGGTTGCACGGCGCGCATACGGCGGCGTCGCGGCGGCGACCGCGCTGTCGATGATTCCCGACGTGGACACAGGCAAGACGATCGCCGTCGGGATCGGTACGGGCGGCTACCTCGGCTATCAGGCCGTCGCGCTCGGCGCATCGGTGCGGTTCGGCGAGAACCTCAAGCTGCGTGCCGGCGCGAGCCTGAATGCCGCGACGACGACGTGGGGCGCGGGCGCCTCATACAGCTGGTAACGCCACGGCGACACATGTGCTCGATAAACGCGCATGTAAATATTGCGCGATGATGACGGCGCGCGCGATCGTGAATCGGTAAAACGGTCGCGCGCGTCGACAAAATCGATTTGCACGCCTATGCGGACAATCGCAAAGCTTGCGCCGCCATTGTGCAAACTCGCCGATCAATCGACATGGCGCACGTACGACGCACAAAAAAAGAAACCCGGCATCTCGCCGGGTTTCTTCGTCCGAAATCCGTTGCCCTCAGGCGGCCTGGATATTCGAAGCTTGCTTGCCCTTCGGTCCTTGGACGACTTCGAAGCTCACCTTCTGGCCTTCCTTCAGGGTCTTGAAACCCTGCATGTTGATCGCCGAGAAGTGCGCGAACAGGTCTTCACCGCCCTCGTCGGGAGTGATGAAACCGAAGCCCTTTGCGTCGTTGAACCATTTGACAATACCAGTTGCCATACCTACTTCCCCTGTCACACAGTCGCTACTTACCACGAGCACGCTCGAAAAGCTAAACGACCGGAAAACTGCAGCCGTTCCCCCCTCACAAGCTCACCTCGGCCTCTTTCATTTCGCCCGCAGGCAATTTGAAAAAAGTGCCAGCTTGATTGTTGGCGCTCTTTATTTGAGTGTCAAGGAAATTTTTAGACGGTTAGGGGGACGTTGTAAAGAACCCATTTTCAGGGTTTTTCCGGCTTTGCTTCGCAGCACGGCGGCAAGCGCGACAACTTGAAAAGTCGCATAATCGGCTCATATACCAGGCTCGAGTGACACGCGTTCGAGTCGTCCCGGCTTGTGGGATACTGGATGCGAACACGACGTTCCGGCGCGACACCCGGCGACGATTCGCGTTCCGCGCCACGCGTGAAAGCCGGCACCGCAGCCGGCTTTCGCATGGCGCGAAGACGATCGCGTGTTTCCGGGATACCGGGGAGGGCGCCGGCCGGTCGGTCGGGTAATGGCAGGATTGCGGGCCTGTCCGAGTTGTTTAGAATGGGTGTATGGCGATTATCCCGGACAAGCAGGACAGCACGGTCCTGGAACGCAAGCAACAGAAGCTGAAGCCGCCTTCGATGTACAAGGTGGTGTTGCTGAACGACGACTTCACGCCGATGGAATTCGTCGTGATGGTCGTGCAGGAGTATTTCAAGAAGGATCGCGAGACGGCCACGCAGATCATGCTGAAGGTCCATCGCGAAGGGCGAGGGGTTTGTGGGGTCTATACGCGGGACATCGCGTCGACCAAAGTTGAGCAAGTCGTTACCCATGCGCGGCAGGCCGGGCATCCGCTGCAGTGCGTGATGGAGGAAGCATGATTGCCCAGGAATTGGAAGTCAGCCTGCACATGGCGTTCATGGAAGCACGCCAGGCGCGCCATGAGTTCATTACGGTCGAGCACCTGTTGCTCGCCCTGCTGGATAATCCGACGGCAGCCGAGGTGTTGCGCGCGTGCGCGGCCAACATCGAGGATCTGCGTCAGAACCTGCGCAATTTCATCCACGACAACACGCCTACCGTCCCCGGTACCGACGACGTCGATACCCAGCCGACGCTCGGCTTTCAGCGCGTGATTCAGCGCGCGATCATGCACGTCCAGTCGACGTCGAACGGCAAGAAGGAAGTGACCGGCGCGAACGTGCTGGTCGCGATCTTCGGCGAGAAGGATTCGCATGCCGTCTACTACCTGCAGCAGCAGGGCGTCACGCGTCTGGACGTCGTGAACTTCATCTCGCACGGCATCGCGAAGACCAACAGCGGCGAGGCCGCGAAGTCGGGCGATCCGAGCGCGGAAAGCGACGACGCGAACGCGCAGAAGGAAACGCCGCTCGCGCAGTTCACGCAGAACCTGAACCAGATGGCGAAGGACGGCCGCATCGATCCGCTGATCGGGCGCGAGCCCGAGGTCGAGCGCGTCGTGCAGGTGCTGTGCCGCCGTCGCAAGAACAATCCGCTGCTCGTCGGCGAGGCCGGCGTCGGCAAGACCGCGATCGCGGAAGGGCTCGCGTACCGCATCACGCGCGGCGAAGTGCCCGACATCCTCGCGAATGCGCAGGTCTATTCGCTCGACATGGGCGCGCTGCTCGCGGGCACCAAGTATCGCGGCGATTTCGAGCAGCGCCTGAAGACGGTGCTGAAGGAACTGAAGGAGCGTCCGCACGCGATCCTCTTCATCGACGAGATCCACACGCTGATCGGCGCGGGCGCCGCGTCGGGCGGCACGCTGGATGCGTCGAACCTGCTGAAGCCGGCGTTGTCGTCGGGCACGCTCAAGTGCATCGGCGCGACGACGTTCACCGAATATCGCGGGATCTTCGAGAAGGATGCGGCGCTGTCGCGGCGCTTCCAGAAGGTCGACGTGACGGAGCCGACCGTCGAGCAGACGGTCGCGATCCTGCGCGGGCTGAAGTCGCGCTTCGAGGAGCATCACGGCGTCAAGTATTCGTCGGGCGCGTTGTCGGCCGCCGCCGAACTGTCGGCGCGCTTCATCACCGACCGTCATCTGCCCGACAAGGCGATCGACGTGATCGACGAGGCCGGTGCCGCGCAGCGCATCCTGCCGAAGTCGAAGCAGAAGAAGACGATCGGCAAGAGCGAGATCGAGGAAATCATTTCGAAGATCGCGCGCGTGCCGGCGCAAAGCGTGTCGCAGGACGATCGCAGCAAGCTGCAGACGCTCGATCGCGATCTGAAGAGCGTCGTGTTCGGCCAGGATCCGGCGATCGACGCACTCGCGGCGTCGATCAAGATGGCACGCGCGGGCCTCGGCAAGATGGACAAGCCGATCGGTGCGTTCCTGTTCTCGGGCCCGACGGGCGTCGGCAAGACCGAGGTCGCGCGTCAGCTCGCGTTCACGCTCGGCATCGAGCTGATCCGCTTCGACATGTCCGAATACATGGAGCGCCATGCCGTGAGCCGGCTGATCGGCGCGCCGCCGGGCTACGTCGGATTCGATCAAGGCGGTCTGCTGACCGAAGCCGTCACGAAGAAGCCGCACTGCGTGCTGCTGCTCGACGAAATCGAGAAGGCGCACCCGGACATCTTCAACGTGCTGCTGCAGGTGATGGACCACGGCACGCTGACGGACAACAACGGCCGCAAGGCGGATTTCCGCAACGTCATCATCATCATGACGACGAACGCGGGCGCCGAGTCGATGCAGAAGGCGACGATCGGCTTCACGACGCGTCGCGAGACCGGCGACGAGATGGCCGACATCAAGCGTCTGTTCACGCCGGAGTTCCGCAATCGTCTCGATGCGATCATCAGCTTCCGTGCGCTCGACGAGGAAATCATCATGCGCGTGGTCGACAAGTTCCTGATCCAGCTCGAGGAACAGCTGCACGAGAAGAAGGTCGACGCGCTGTTCACCGACGCATTGCGCAAGCATCTGGCGAAGCACGGCTTCGATCCGCTGATGGGTGCGCGGCCGATGCAGCGGTTGATCCAGGACACGATCCGTCGTGCGCTGGCCGACGAGCTGCTGTTCGGCAAGCTGGTGAACGGCGGCCGCGTGACGGTCGACGTCGACGAAAACGACAAGGTGCAGCTCTCGTTCGACAAGCTGCCGAATCCGCCGCACAAGCCGAACGAAGAGACGGTCGAAGTCGAATAAGCGATAATTGCGGGTTCATCCGAACGGCGCGGGAAGTTCTCCGCGCCGTTTCGTTTTATCCGGCGCCGGCGGCGCGTTCGTAGGGCAGGGAGTGGCAACGCAGTGACACGACAACAGCAGTCGTTCGACAACATCGTCGAGCGCGAACAGGGGCTGCGCCACGCGCTGACGTCGGGGCAGATGGCGATGATCGCGATCGGCGGCGCGATCGGCACGGGACTCTTTCTCGGCAGCGGTTTCGCGATCGGGCTCGCCGGCCCGAGCGTGCTCGTGTCCTATGCGGTCGGCGCGCTGATCGCATTGCTGCTGATGGGCGCGCTGGCCGAAATGACGGTCGCGCATCCGACGGCCGGCTCGTTCGGCGCGTATGCCGAACATTACGTCGGCCCGCTCGCCGGCTTTCTGGTCCGTTACGCGTACTGGTTCGCGGTCGTGTTCGCGATCGGCACCGAGATCAGCGCGATCGCCGTGTTCATGAAGTACTGGTTTCCGGCGGTGCCGGGCTGGTACTGGGTCATCGGCTTCTCCGCGCTGCTGATTGCGGTGAATCTCGCGAGCGTCACGCTGTACGGATCGGTCGAATATGCGTTCTCGCTGCTGAAGATCGCGGCGATCGTCGTCTTCATCGTGCTCGGCGCGTATCTGGTGTGGTCCGCGCCGCCCGCATCCGGCATCGGCTTCGCGAACTACACCGCGCACGGCGGTTTCATGCCGAAGGGGCCGTGGGGCACCTGGGTCGCGGTGATCGTGGCGATCTTCAGCTACATGAGCATCGAGGCGGTCGCGATCGCGGCCGGCGAAGCGCGCGATCCGCAGCACGCGGTCACGCGCGCGTTCCGCTCGACCGTGTTTCGCCTCGTGCTGTTCTATCTGCTGACGCTGTCGCTGATGCTCGCGATCGTCCCGTGGACGCAGGCCGGCACCGACGAGAGCCCGTTCGTGAAGGTGATGGCCGCGACGCACGTGCCGTACGCGGCCGGCGTGATCAACTTCGTGCTGCTGATCGCGGCGCTATCGGCGATGAACAGCCAGCTGTACGTGACGACGCGGATGATGTTCAGCCTGTCGCGCGCACGTCTCGCGCCCGCGGTGTTCGGCCGGCTCGGCGCGAACGGCGTGCCGCGCGCGGCGCTGTGGATCTCGACGAGCGGCGTCGCGGTCGCGGCCGTGCTGGTCGCGCTGTCGCCCGATACGGCGTTTACCGTGATGATGGCGATCGCGATGTTCGGCGCGCTGTTCACGTGGCTGATGATCTTCGTCACGCATCTGCGTTTTCGTTCGAAATATCGTGGCCCTGCGCTCGCCTTCCGGATGTGGGCGCATCCGTTCGGCAGCCTGCTCGGCGCGGGGCTCGTCGCGGCGATCCTGCTGACGACCGCTTTTACGCGCGAATTCCGGATGACGATGGTGGTCGGCGTCGTGTTCGTCGTGCTGCTGACGCTTGCTTACGCGCTGCATTACCGGCATCAGCACGCACGCTGAGTTCCCGCGCGGCCGCTCGCTAAGGTTGCGTTAAGCTGGCGGCGGCTACATTCGATCCTGTCTGCAACGCGTTCCGGCTCGCCCGGTTCGCCGCTTTCCTGCAAAAGGGCTCGAATGAACAAACTTCCCGAAATCACGCTTGCGTTCTGGATCATGAAGATCTGCGCGACGACGCTCGGCGAAACCGGCGGCGACCTGCTGTCGATGACGCTGAACGTCGGCTATGCAGTGAGCTCGATCCTGCTGTTCGGTTTCTTCGTCGTTACGCTCGGCGCGCAGCTGCGCACCACGCGCTATCGGCCGGCGGTCTACTGGGCGGTGATCGTCGCGACCAGCACGGCCGGCACGACGATGTCCGACTTCATGGACCGCACGCTCGGGCTCGGCTACGCGCTCGGCACGTCGATTCTCGTCGCGATCCTGCTGTCGATCTTCGCGATCTGGCGGCTGAGCCGCGAATCGCTGTCGGTCGACCGGATCCGCACGCGCAAGGTCGAGATGCTGTACTGGATCGCGATCCTGTTCTCGAACACGCTCGGCACCGCGCTCGGCGACTTCCTCGCGGACAGCTCCGGCCTCGGCTTCGGCGGCGGCGCGCTGCTGATCGGCGGCCTGCTCGCGGCGATCGTCGTCGCGCACTATTTCACGCGAATCTCCGGCGTGCTGCTGTTCTGGGGCGCGTTCGTGCTCACGCGGCCGTTCGGTGCGACGGTCGGCGACTTGCTGACGAAGCCGACCGCCAAGGGCGGGCTCGCACTCGGCACGGTTGGATCGTCGGCGGTGCTGCTCGGCGTGCTCGTCGCGATGGTCGTCTACGCGATGCTCGCGCAGCAGCGGCAGCGCGACCTGACGGCCGCGCGGATCGCGCAGCGCGTCCAGGACTGATGCGGGGCGCGCGAGCGCCGATCGACAAAAAAGGGGCATGCGGCCCCTTTTTCGCGCATCCGACGCACCGTTCAGTGACGGCCGGTGCTGCCGAAGCCGCCCGCGCCGCGTTCGCTTTGCGCGAAGTCGTCGACGATGTTGAACTGCGCCTGCACGACCGGCACGATCACGAGCTGCGCGAGGCGCTCAAACGGGTTCAGCACGAATTCCGTTTGCCCGCGGTTCCAGGTCGATACCATCAGCTGGCCCTGGTAGTCGGAATCGATCAGCCCGACCAGATTGCCGAGCACGATCCCGTGCTTGTGGCCGAGACCCGAGCGCGGCAGGATCAGCGCCGCGTAGCCGGGGTCGGCCAGATGGATCGCGAGGCCCGTCGGCACGAGCGCCGTGTCGCCCGGTTTCAGCGTCAGCGGCGCGTCGAGGCACGCGCGCAGATCCAGGCCCGCGCTGCCGGCGGTTGCGTAGGCGGGTAGGTAGTCGCGCATACGCGCGTCGAGAATTTTCAGGTCGAGTTTCATGCGGTTCGAATCGGTCGGGAAGGGCGCGGCGGCGCGTGCCGCCGCGCGCGAGTTCAGATCAGGCTGTTGTCCGGCAGGCGCTTCGCGATTTCGTCGACGATCACGTGCGCGAGCTCGTCCTTCGGCGCGCGCGGCAGCCGCGTGAGGCCGCTTTCGTCGAACAGCACGACTTCGTTATCGTCGCGGCCGAACGTCAGCGGGCCGAGATTGCCGACCAGCAGCGGCACGTTCTTGCGCTTGCGCTTTTCGTCGCCGTGCACGTCGAGGTCGCCGCTTTCGGCCGCGAAGCCGACGCAGAACGGCGGATCGGGCAGCGCCGCGACCGACGCGAGGATGTCGGGATTCTCGACGAATTCGAGCGGCGGCATCTTGCGGTCGGCCGTCTTCTTCATCTTGTGCTCGGCCGGCTGTGCGACGCGCCAGTCGGCCACCGCGGCAACCGCGATGAAGATGTCGGCATCGTTGATCGCGTTCATCACCGCGTCGTACATCTGCTGCGCAGTCTGCACGTCCTCGCGGTACACGCCCCACGGCGTGTCGAGCGCGACCGGGCCGGCGACGAGATGGACTTCGGCGCCTGCCTGCTGCGCGGCGCGCGCGAGCGCGAAACCCATCTTGCCGCTCGAGCGGTTCGTGAGGCCGCGCACCGGATCGAGCGGTTCGAAGGTCGGGCCGGCCGTGATCAGCACGCGCCGATGCGCGAGCCGCTTCGGCCGGAAGTGCGAGACGATCGCTTCGTAGATCGCTTCGGGTTCGAGCATGCGGCCGTCGCCGACTTCGCCGCACGCCTGCGCGCCGGAGTCGGGGCCGAGCACCGACACGCCGTCGGCGCGCAGTTGTGCGACGTTGCGCTGCGTAGCCGGGTTCTGCCACATCTGCCGGTTCATCGCGGGCACGACGAGCAGCGGACAGTCGCGCGCGACGCAGAGCGTCGACAGCAGATCGTCCGCGAAGCCATGTGCGAGCTTCGCGAGGAAATCGGTCGACGCCGGCGCGATCACGATTGCGTCGGCCTCGCGCGACAGGTCGATGTGCGCCATGTTGTTGTCGATGCGCGCATCCCACTGGCTCGTATAGACGGGACGGCCGGACAGCGCCTGCATCGTGACGGGCGTGATGAACTGCGTGGCGGCTTCCGTCATCGCGACCTGCACGGTCGCTCCGGCTTTCGTGAGCAGCCGGGTCAGCTCGGCGATCTTGTAGCAGGCGATGCCGCCGGTCAGGCCGAGAACGAGGTGTTTTCCTGCGAGTTCCGCGTGTGCCAACTCAGGCCTCCAAGGGTCGAACGAGACGGCCGGCACGCACGCCGGCCGTCGACGCAGAGTATGCGCGCTTAGCGCGCCCCGCGCACGCGACGCAGTTCGTCGTAGATCAGCAGCACGGCGCCGATCGTGATCGCGGAGTCGGCAAGGTTGAATGCCGGAAAGTGCCAGCCGCCGAGATGGAAATCGAGGAAGTCGATCACGTGGCCGTACACGAGCCGGTCGATCACGTTGCCGAGCGCGCCGCCGAGGATCAGCGCGAGCGACAGGCTGAACAGCCGCTGGTGGCCGTGGCGCTTCAGCAGGAAGCAGATCACGAGCGTCGCGCCGACGCCGAGCGCGGTGAACGCCCAGCGCTGCCAGCCGCTCGCGGTCGACAGGAAGCCGAACGCGGCGCCGCGGTTGTAGACGAGCACGAGGTTGAAGAACGACGTCAGCGCATGCTGCGCGCCGTAGGCAAACGTCTTCAGGATCGCGATTTTCGACAGCTGGTCGAACAGGATCACGATCAGCGAAATGCCCAGCCACGGCGCGAGTGCGCCGCTGGCCGGTTTCGACAGGGTTTTCGCCATATTTACGCAGCGCTCCGGATTTCGCCGTTTTCAAACAGGTTCGAGAAGCAGCGGCCGCACAGCGTCGGATGATCGGCGTGCGCGCCGACGTCTTCACGATAGTGCCAGCAGCGTTCGCACTTCTGATACTTCGACGCGGCCACGTCGACGCCTTCCTGCGCTTCGTCGTCGACCTTGACGACCGTCGCGGCCGACGTGATCAGCACGAACTTCAGATCGTCGCCGAGGCTCGCGAGCGCGTCGTAACGCGCGCCGCTCGCGTGCACCGTCACTTCGGCCTGCAGCGACGAGCCGATGCGGTTCGCGGTGCGCGCTTCCTCGAGTGCCTTCGTCACGTTGCCGCGCACGTCGCGCAGCAGCGACCACTTGTCGATCAGCGCATCGGCGTTGGCGACGTCCGGATACGCGTAATACGTTTCGGTGAAGATCGTGTCGCTCGCCGGCTGGAACACCTTCCACGCTTCCTCGGCCGTAAACGACAGGAACGGGGCGAGCACGCGCAGCAGGCCCTGCGTCAGGTGGTACAGCGCCGTCTGTGCGGAGCGGCGCGCGCGCGAGTCGGGCGCGCTCGTGTACAGGCGGTCCTTCAGCACGTCGAGATAGAAGCCGCCGAGGTCTTCCGAGCAGTACGTCTGCAGCTTCGCGACGACCGGGTGGAACTCGTACTTTTCGTAGTATGCGAGCAGTTCGGTCTGCAGCTGCGCCGAGAACGCGACGGCATAGCGGTCGATCTCGAGCCACTCGTCGACCGGCACCGCATGCTGCGCGTAGTCGAAGTCGGACAGGTTCGCGAGCAGGAAGCGCAGCGTGTTGCGGATCCGGCGATAGCCTTCCGTCACGCGCTTCAGGATTTCCTCGGAGATCGCGAGCTCGCCCGAGTAGTCGGTCGATGCGATCCACAGGCGGATGATTTCCGCGCCGAGGCGATTCGCGACTTCATGCGGATCGACGCCGTTGCCGAGCGACTTGCTCATCTTGCGGCCTTCGCCGTCGACCGTGAAGCCGTGCGTCAGCAGCCCCTTGTACGGCGCGCGGCCGTCGAGCATCGACGCGGTCAGCAGCGACGAATGGAACCAGCCGCGATGCTGGTCCGAGCCTTCGAGGTAGAGGTCGGCCGGGAACTGCAGCTGATCCTTGTGCGAGCCGCGCAGCACGTGCCAGTGCGTCGTGCCCGAGTCGAACCACACGTCGAGCGTGTCGCGGTTCTTTTCGTACAGGTTCGCGTCGTCGCCGATCAGCTCGCGCGGATCGAGCGTTTGCCACGCCTCGATGCCCGACTTTTCGACACGCTTCGCGACTTCCTCGAGCAGCTCGAGCGTGCGCGGATGCAGCTCGCCGGTTTCCTTGTGCACGAAGAACGCCATCGGCACGCCCCACTGGCGCTGACGCGACAGCGTCCAGTCCGGCCGGTTCGCGATCATGCTGAAGAGGCGCTGCTTGCCCCACGACGGATAGAACGCCGTGGCTTCGACGCCTTCGAGCGCGGTCTCGCGCAGCGTCTTGCCGCCTTCGCGCGGCGTGACGTCCATCCCGGCGAACCATTGCGACGTCGCGCGGTAGATGATCGGCGTCTTGTGGCGCCAGCAGTGCATGTAGCTGTGCGTGTACTTCTCGCTGCGCAGCAGCGTGCCGGCGTCGCGCAGCGCGTCGACAACCTTCGGATTCGCATCCCAGATCGACAGCCCGCCGAACAGCGGCAGCGATTCGATGTAGCGGCCGTCGCCCATCACCGGATTGATGATGTCGGAGTCGGTCATGCCGTGCGTCTTGCAGGAGATGAAGTCTTCGACGCCGTACGCGGGCGACGAGTGCACGACGCCGGTGCCGGTGTCGGTCGTCACGTAGTCGCCCAGATAGACGGGCGCCGTGCGCTTGTAGCCGGGGTGGGCCGACGCGAGCGGATGGTGGAAGCGCAGGTTGACGAGCTTCACGCCCGGCGCGGTCGCGACGACGCGGCCGGTCAGCTTGAACTCTTCCATGCACGCGGCGACGCGCTCTTCGGCGACGATCAGCAGCCCGCGCTCGGTATCGACGAGCGCGTAGACGATTTCGGGATGCAGGTTCAGCGCCTGGTTCGCGGGGATCGTCCACGGCGTCGTGGTCCAGATCACGATGCCGCCTTCGGCGCGCGGCAGCGCGGGCAGCCCGAACGCCTGCGCGGTCTTTTCCGGTTCGGCGAACGGGAACATCACGTCGATCGTCGGATCGGTGCGGTCCTTGTACTCGACTTCCGCTTCAGCGAGCGCCGAGCCGCAGTCGAAGCACCAGTTCACGGGCTTCAGCCCGCGATAGACGTAACCCTTCTCGATGATCTTGCCGAGCGCACGGATTTCTTCCGCTTCATTCACGAAGTTCATCGTCTTGTAGGGATCGGCCCAGTCGCCGAGCACGCCGAGGCGCTTGAAGCCGGCCTTCTGCTTCTCGATCTGCTCGGTCGCGTACGCACGCGCCTTGCTCATCACTTCGGCGGCCGGCAGCGACTTGCCGAACTGCTTCTCGATCTGGATTTCGATCGGCATCCCGTGGCAGTCCCAGCCCGGCACGTAGGGCGCATCGAAGCCGGCCATGTTGCGCGACTTCACGACGATGTCCTTCAGGATCTTGTTGACCGCGTGACCGAGGTGGATGTCGCCGTTCGCATACGGCGGGCCGTCGTGCAGGATGAACTTCGGCCGGCCCTTGCTGGCCGCGCGGATCTTCTCGTAGACGCCGCGCTCCTCCCACTCCTTGACCCACTGCGGCTCGCGCTTGGGCAGATCGCCGCGCATCGGGAACGGCGTGTCGAGCAGGTTGACCGGATACTTGGCCTGCGGTTTCGAATCGGCTTTCTTGTTGCTCATGATGGGATCGCTATCTAAATCGGGGGACGCACGTGCGTCGTGAATCGGGCGCGCGCGCAGCGCGGCGCGAGGTGTGCGGCGCGCTGCGCGCCGCCGGCCGGATCAGCTAATTCGGTCGGTCGCCGACGTCGAGAAGCCGGTCGCGCGGCTGCCCGGCGCACGGTCGCGCTCGATGAAGTACGCGCGCGCGTTCGCGACGTCCTGCGCGATCGCGCGGGACAGCGCCTCGAGATCGTCGAATTTCGCCTCGTCGCGCAGCTTTTTCAGGAATTCGACGCGCACGAGCTTGCCGTATGCGTCGCCGTGCCAGTCGAGCAGGTGCACCTCGAGCAGCACGCGGCCGGAATCGTCGACGGTCGGCCGCAGGCCGAGGCTCGCGACGCCGGGCAGCGGTGCGGGGCCGAGGCCGTGCACCTGCACGACGAAGATGCCCGACAGCGCAGGGCGCTTGTGCGCGATCGGCAGGTTCAGCGTCGGGAAGCCGAGGTCGCGGCCGAGCTTGAGCCCGTGTGCGACGTGGCCGCTGATGGCATAGCTGTGGCCGAGCGCGCTCGCGGCCGCCTCGAGATCGCCCGCGGCCAGCGCGGTGCGCACGCCGGAGCTCGAGATGCGCGTGCCGTCGCTGCCGGCGATCGTGCCCATCTGCTCGACTTCGAAGCCGTACTGCTCGCCGGCCGCCTTCAGCGTGTCGAAGGTGCCCGCGCGCTTCGCGCCGTAGCAGAAATCGTCGCCGACCATCATCCAGCGCGTATGCAGCCCGTTGACCAGCGTGCGTTCGACGAACGCCTGCGGCGACTGGCTCGCGAACGTGTGATTGAAATGCTCGACCACCACGCGATCGACGCCGTGCTCGCGCAGCGCCTCGAGCTTGTCGCGCAGCATCGCGATGCGCGGCGGCGCGCCGGCCGGGTTGAAGAATTCGCGCGGATGCGGCTCGAACGTCATCACGCACACGGGCAGGCCGCGCGCGTCCGCTGCCGCGCGCACGCGCGCGAGCAGGGCCTGATGCCCGCGATGGACACCGTCGAAGTTGCCGATCGTCAGCGCGCAAGGCGCGCGGCTCTCGGCGTTGGGCAGGCCGCGGAAGACTTTCACGATAGCGGATGCAGCGTCGGGGATGGGCGGTGGGATGCCGCAAAGCAGAAGATTATAAACGTTCGGGCGGCGCGGCGGCTCAGGAGGCGGGAAACGCGGGGCCGAATGGTAAAATTCGCGGATGAAAAAACTCGTGATCCTGATTTCCGGTCGCGGCAGCAACATGGAGGCCATCGTCCGCGCATGCACGCACGAACGCTGGCCGGCCGAGGTCGCCGCCGTGATCGCCAACCGGCCCGACGCGGCCGGCCTCGCCTTTGCCGCATCGCACGGCATTGCGACCGCGGTGGTCGACCATCGGTCGTTCGACGGCCGCGACAGCTTCGATGCGGCGCTCGCCGCCGAGATCGACCGCTTCGCGCCCGATCTCGTCGTGCTCGCGGGCTTCATGCGCATCCTGACGCCCGAATTCGTCAGACGATATGAGGGCCGGCTGCTGAACATTCATCCGTCGCTGCTGCCGAGCTTCAAGGGCATCCGCACGCACCAGCAGGCGCTCGACGCGGGCGTCGCGCTGCACGGTGCGACGGTCCATTTCGTCATTCCGGAACTCGACAGCGGCGCGATCGTCGCGCAGGGCGCGGTGCCGGTGCGCGCGGGCGACGATGCCGCGGCGCTCGCGCAGCGCGTGCTGGCGGTCGAGCACGTGCTGTATCCGCGGGCGGTGCGCTGGTTCGTCGAAGGGCGCCTGCGCCTCGAAGGCGACCGTGCGGTCGTCGCGCCCGAGGAGGCGCGCTGGATTTTCGCGGATCAACCGCAAACCGAAACGAGCGAGGGTGTATGAAGCTGCACGGATTCCTGATCGGCCAGACCGAGACGCTGCTGGCCGAAGTGCTGAAATTTGCCGGTCCCGCCGACGCGACGACGAGCCGCTTTTTCCGCGCGCATCCGAAGCTCGGCCACGCGGAGCGCGGCGTGATCGCCGAAGCCGTGTTCGCGGTACTGCGCCGCAAGATGGAGTTCGCGCATCTGGCCGAGAGCGGCACGGGCAGCCCCGCGCGACGCCTGACGCTGCTCGGCCTGATGCAGACGATGGGCCGCAACGCGCTAAAGCCGTTCGTGTCGCCCGCCGAGGCGGCGTGGCTCGAGCATGTATCGAAGATCGATCCGGCGAGCCTGCCGGTGCGCATCCGCACGAACCTGCCGGACTGGATCCAGCAGGCGCTGTCCACGCGCTTCGATGCCGAGGAGCTCGCGCAGCTCGCGGCCGCGCTGAATTATCCCGCGCCGCTCGATCTGCGCGCGAACGTGCTGAAGGCCACGCGGGAGCAGGTGATCGACGCGCTGCGCGCGAACGGCATCGACGCGGGCGAGACGCCGTTCGCGCCGCACGGCGTGCGCGTGGTCGGCAAGCCGGCGCTCACGCGCCTGAAGCTCTTCGAGGAAGGGCAGATCGAGGTGCAGGACGAGGGCAGCCAGCTGCTGTGCTCGCTCGTCGCGCCGCGCCGCGGCGAGATGGTCGTCGACTTCTGCGCGGGCGCCGGCGGCAAGACGCTCGCGCTCGGCGCGATGATGCGCTCGACCGGCCGGCTGTATGCGTTCGACGTGTCGGAGAAGCGTCTCGCGAAGCTCAAGCCGCGCCTGGCGCGCAGCGGGCTGTCGAACGTGAACCCGGTGCTGATCGACAGCGAGCACGACGCGAAGATCAAGCGGCTCGCCGGCAAGATCGACCGCGTGCTCGTCGACGCGCCGTGCAGCGGTCTCGGCACGCTGCGCCGCAATCCCGACCTGAAGTGGCGCCAGACGCGCACGTCGGTCGACGAGCTCACGCCGAAGCAGGCGTCGATCCTCGCGAGCGCGGCGCGCCTCGTGAAGAAGGGCGGCCGCCTCGTCTACGCGACCTGCAGCGTGCTCGACGCCGAGAACGAGCGCATCGTCGAGCAGTTCCTCGCCGATCATCCGGACTTCGTGCTCGTGCCGGCGCAGAAGGTGCTGGCAGATCAGCGCATCGAGCTCGAGACGGGCGACTACCTCTCGCTGTGGCCGCACCGCCACGCGACCGACGGCTTCTTCGCGGCGGTGCTCGAGCGGCGCGCGGCGCAGTAACGCAGCAGGGCACGGACGATGGAGAACCGACTGCTGTCGCACCGGCTTGCGTCGGTGATCCGCGACTTCAACGAGCCGGTCATGATCTGGCAGGCAGCGATTCTCGTCGGCGCGCTTGCGTTTGCCTGGGTCGCCGCGCGCTTCATGCACGGCCGGATCGACGCACGCCGGCGGGCGGCCGGCCGCCTGCCGGGCGCGGGCGCGCAAAGCCTGAAACGCGCGCTCTTTCCGCTGTTCGGCGGGCTGTTCGTGCTGGCCGCGCAGCTGGCGTTCGAGCCGTTCATGTCGACATCGCTGTTGTCGCTCGCGCTGGTGCCGCTGTTCGGCATCGGGCTCATCTACGTGCTGTTTTTCTTCGCGCGGCGCGTGTTCGCGCGCGACGGCCACTCGCATGCGTGGCTCTCGATCGTCGAGAAGCTCGTGTCGGTGATCGTGTGGGCCGCGATGGTGCTGACCGTGCTCGGCATCCAGCGCGACGTGCTCGACTGGCTCGACAGCGTGCAGTTCCGCGTCGCGAACGCGCACCTGACGCTGCTGTCGCTGATCTCCGGCGCGCTGTGGGTCTGCGTGACGCTGATGGTTGCGATGTGGCTCGGCTCGGTGCTCGAGGACCGGCTCGCGCGCGCGAGCACGCTCGATGCGAACCTGCGTGTCGTGCTCTCGCGCGTCGGCCGCGCGCTGCTCGTGTTCGCGGCGGTGCTGATCGGGCTGTCGCTGGTCGGCATCGATGTCACGGTGCTCGGCGTGTTCGGCGGCGCGGTCGGCGTCGGCCTCGGCTTCGGGTTGCAGAAGATCGCGAGCAACTACGTGTCGGGCTTCATCATCCTGCTGGACCGCTCGCTGCGGCTCGGCGACGCGATCAGCGTCGGCGGGCTGCAGGGCGTCGTCACGCAGATCCGCACGCGCTACACGGTCGTACGCGGCCTCGACGGCAACGAGACGCTGATTCCGAACGAGAAGCTGATCACCGACGTCGTGCAGAACCAGTCGTCGTACCTGACGCGCGGCTATGCGAAGCTCGCGGTGCAGGTCGCGTACACGAACGACGTCGAGCAGGCACTCGCGTTGCTTGCCGAGGCCGCGCGCGGCGTGCCGCGCGTGCTCGACGAGCCGGCGCCCACGCCGTATCTCGTCGGCTTCGGCGCCGACGGGATCGACCTGGAGCTCGGCTTCTGGATCGCGGACGCGGCGACGGGCACCGGCAGCGTGCGCTCGAACGTGAACCGGAACATCTGGCGGCTGTTTCATGAGCACGGGATCTCGATTCCGTACCCGCAGCGCGAGGTGCGCGTGATCGGGCTGCCCGACGCGCTGGGCGGCACGGTGCGGGCGGCCAACGAGCCTCCCGTGGACGGCCGTGCGGCCGACGCGGCGCCCGCGTCGAGCGCGCAGCAGCCGGCCGCGTGACGCGTAGCGGCCGAAACGGGAGCGCAGCGGGCGCGGCGTCCGTCCGTGGACCGTTCCCGTTGCTTCTCGACAAGAAAATATTCATTTTTTACAAAGACTTGGAACGGTTGAAGTAAAATTTCGGTCTATTCGCGGTATGCTTTCATTTTTATGACGTCGGCCCGTTGCCGGCGTCGCACTCACCACAGGTAACTGCCTTGCTGAATTCCCTGCTCGATTTTCTTTCTCACGGGCTTCTGCGTTTTTCGTGGTGGCAGGTCGCGCTGTTCGCGCTGGCCGTCACGCACGTCACGATCATCGGCGTGACGGTCTATCTGCACCGCTGCCAGGCGCACCGCGCGCTGGAGCTGCACCCGATCGCCAGCCACTTCTTCCGCGCCTGGCTGTGGATGACGACCGGCATGCTCACCGGCCAGTGGGCGGCGATCCACCGCAAGCACCACGCGAAGTGCGAAACCGAGGAGGATCCGCACAGCCCGCAGACGCGCGGGATCTGGAAGGTGTTCCTCGAAGGCGCGGAGCTCTATCGCGCGGAAGCGAAGAACGAAGAGACGCTGCGCAAGTACAGTCACGGCACGCCGAACGACTGGATCGAGCGCAACGTCTATTCGAAATACCCGATCCTCGGCGTGAGCCTGATGATGGTGATCGACGTCGCGCTGTTCGGCGTGATCGGCCTCACCGTGTGGGCCGTGCAGATGGTCTGGATTCCGTTCTGGGCGGCCGGTGTCGTCAACGGTTTCGGCCACTTCTGGGGCTATCGCAACTTCAATTCGGCCGACGCGAGCACGAACCTCTTTCCGTGGGGCATCGTGATCGGCGGCGAAGAGCTGCACAACAATCACCACACGTTCGCGACGTCCGCGAAGCTGTCGAACAAGTGGTACGAATTCGACATCGGCTGGATGTATATCCGCATCATGTCGGCGTTCGGCCTCGCGAAGGTGAAGAAGGTCGCACCGACGCCGCGCCTGAACAAGCCGAAGACGGTGCTCGACCAGGAAACGCTGCAAGCCGTGCTGTCGAACCGCTACGAAGTGATGGCGCGTTACGGCAAGGCCGTGAAGCGTGCGTATCGTCAGGAGCTTGCCCATCTGAAGGCGCTCGGCGGCGAGAAGTATCAGCTGATGCGCGGTGCGCGCAAGTGGTTCCACAAGGACGCCGACGGGCTCGACGAGCCGCAGAAGAAGCTGCTGCCCGAGATCTTCGCGAACAGCCAGAAGCTGCACACGTATTTCCAGCTGCGCCAGGATCTGGCCGCGATCTGGGATCGTTCGACCGCGTCGCGCGAACAGCTTCTCGCACAATTGCAAGATTGGTGTCATCGCGCCGAACAAAGCGGCATCAAGGCATTGCAGGAATTTGCGATGCGCCTGCGCCGCTACGCCTGATTCGAAATCGATTAGAATCTCAGGACGTCACAAACCCCGCGCTGGCGGGGTTTTTTCATTTCGGCCGCCGGTTTTCGCGGTCGCGATGGGCGACGCTGAATGGTGTTTGGGGCCGGCACGCGCGGCGCGCGCACGCCGGCCGGTGCGAAGCATGGGGTCGCGGCATGCGCAGGCGCGTGCGGCGGCCGACAGGAGACTGTGAGATGCAATCGACGATCAAGTCCGTCGAATACGATCGGCCGCTCGCGGCAGGCGCCACGTGCGGCGTCGGGCAGGCGTGGGCGAAGGTGCCCGAGACGCCGTCCGCGGAGGAGCGTGCGGCGCTCAAAGCGCGCATCAAGGCGTTGCTCGTGCGTGAAAAGGCCGTGCTCGTCGCGCATTACTATGTCGACGCCGAATTGCAGGAGCTGGCCGACGAAACCGGCGGCTGCGTCGCCGATTCGCTCGAGATGGCGCGCTTCGGCCGCGATCACGATGCGCAGACGCTCGTCGTCGCCGGCGTGCGCTTCATGGGCGAAACGGCCAAGATCCTGAGCCCGCACAAGCGCATCCTGATGCCCGATCTCGACGCGACCTGTTCGCTCGATCTCGGTTGCCCCGTCGACGAGTTCTCCGCGTTCTGCGATGCGCATCCCGATCGCACCGTCGTCGTCTACGCGAACACGAGCGCAGCCGTGAAGGCGCGCGCGGACTGGATGGTCACATCCTCGATCGGTCTCGAGATCGTCGCCGATCTGCACGCGCGCGGCGAGAAGATCATCTGGGCGCCGGATCGCCATCTCGGCAGCTATATTCAGAAGAAAACCGGCGCGGACATGCTGATGTGGCAGGGCTCCTGTCTCGTTCACGACGAATTCAAGGGCATCGAGCTCGACCTGCTGCGCGCCGAATATCCGGACGCGAAGGTGCTCGTGCATCCGGAATCGCCGGAGAGCGTCGTCGCGCAGGCCGACGTCGTCGGCTCGACCACGCAGCTGATCGACGCGGCCGTGAAGTTCGACGCGACGCGTTTCATCGTCGCGACCGATCTCGGCATCCTGCACAAGATGCAGCTCGCGGCGCCCGGCAAGACCTTCATCGCCGCACCGACGGCCGGCAACAGCGCGACCTGCAAGAGCTGCGCGCATTGCCCGTGGATGGCGATGAACGGCCTCGCGAATCTCGCCGACGTGCTCGAACGCGGCCACAACGAAATCTTCGTCGATCCGGCGATCGGCGAACGCGCGCGTCTGCCGATCGACCGCATGCTCGCGTTCGCGGCCGCGCACAAGAAGCGCGTGCAGGCGAGCGGCGATCTGCAGCGCGACCAGCCACTGTTTGCGAACGTGGGGGCGGCATGACGAGCGCCGTTTCTCCGCTTTACGACGCGATCCGCGCGCAATACGGCGCGGCCTTCGACGACGCGATCGCGCGCAACGTCGCCGACGCAATTGCCGAAGACGTCGGCCCCGGCGATCAGACCGGGCGGCTCGTGCCGGCCGACGAGCGGCGTCGTGCGCGCATCATCGTGCGCGAGGAGGCCGTGCTGTGCGGCGTGCCGTGGTTCGACGCGGTGGTCGCGCAGATCGATCCGTCGATCGCCGTGCAGTGGCGCTACCGCGAAGGCGACCGGATGACGGCCGACTCGATCGTCTGCGAACTCGAAGGGCCGGCGCGCGCGCTGCTGACCGCCGAGCGCAATGCGCTGAATTTCCTGCAGCTGCTCTCGGGTGTCGCAACGGCGACGCGCCGCTACGTCGATCGCATCGAAGGCACGCGCGCGAAGATTCTCGATACGCGCAAGACCTTGCCGGGGCTGCGGCTCGCGCAGAAATACGCGGTGCGCGTCGGCGGCGGCGAGAACCAGCGTCTTGCGCTGTACGACGGCATTCTGATCAAGGAAAACCACATTGCGGCCGCAGGCGGCGTCGGCGAGGCGCTCGATGCGGCATTCGCGCTGAACGCGGGCGTGCCCGTGCAGATCGAGGTCGAGACGCTCGCGCAGCTCGACACGGCGCTCGCGCACGGCGCGCAGTCGGTGCTGCTCGACAACTTCACGCTCGACATGATGCGCGAAGCGGTGCGCGTAGCGGCCGGCAAGGCGGTGCTCGAAGTCTCGGGCGGCGTCAATTTCGACACGGTGCGCACGTTCGCCGAAACCGGCGTCGACCGCATCTCGATCGGCGCGCTGACGAAGGACGTGCGCGCGACCGATTATTCGATGCGCATCGTCGCCTGATCGCGCGACGCGCGGCAACGCAATGAAAAGGCCGCCGGTGCGTATGCGCCGGCGGCCTTTCTCTTTCCGGTCGACGCGTGCCTGGCTCAGCGACGCGAACGCGGCTGCAGCACGCTCGGCAGCGCCTTCGGCAGCGTGTTCGGCCAGTCGCGGCTGTAGTGCAGCCCGCGGCTTTCGCGGCGCGACTGCGCACTCTTCACGATCAGCGTCGCGACGTCGACGAGATTGCGCAGTTCGAGCAGATCGCGCGTCACACGGAAGTTCGCGTAGTACTCATGGATTTCGTCACGCAGCAGCGACAGCCGATGCTTCGCGCGCTCGAGGCGTTTGTCGGTACGCACGATGCCGACGTAGTTCCACATCAGCCGGCGCAGCTCGTCCCAGTTGTGCGCGACGACGACTTCTTCGTCGGCATCGGACACGCGGCTCTCGTCCCATGCGGGCAACGGACCCGTCGTTTCGACGTCGAAGCCGGCCGCTTCGATCGCCCCGGCCGCCGCACGGCCGATCACGAGGCATTCGAGCAGCGAATTGCTGGCGAGCCGGTTCGCGCCGTGCAGGCCCGTGTACGACGTTTCGCCGACCGCATACAGGCCGGCCAGATCGGTGCGTCCGGCAAGGTCGGTCACGACGCCGCCGCACGTGTAGTGCGCGGCCGGCACGACCGGGATCGGCTCCTTCGCGATGTCGATGCCGAATTCGAGGCAGCGCGCGTGGATCGTCGGGAAATGCTCGCGCAGGAACGCTTCGGGCTGGTGGCTGATGTCGAGATAGACGCAGTCGATCCCGCGCTTCTTGATCTCGAAGTCGATCGCGCGCGCGACGATGTCACGCGGCGCGAGCTCCGCGCGCGGATCGTGCGCGGGCATGAAGCGCGTGCCGTCCGGCAGCTTCAGCAGGCCGCCTTCGCCGCGCACGGCCTCGGAGATCAGGAACGATTTCGCGTACGGATGAAACAGGCAGGTCGGATGGAACTGGATGAATTCCATGTTCGCGACGCGGCAGCCTGCGCGCCACGCCATCGCGATGCCGTCGCCGGTCGCGGTGTCGGGGTTGGTCGTGTACAGGTAGACCTTGCCGGCGCCGCCCGTCGCGAGCACCGTGTGCGGCGCCTCGATCGTGATCGTGCGGTCGTGCTCGACGTCGAGCGCGTACAGGCCGTGACAGCGGCGGCCGGGCAGGCCGAGCCGGTCCGACGTGATCAGGTCGATTGCGTGATGGTTTTCGAAGAACGTGATGTTCGGATGCCGGCGCGCGCGCTCCGACAGCGTCGCGAGCACCGCATGACCGGTCGCGTCGGCCGCGTGGATGATTCGGCGATGACTGTGGCCGCCTTCGCGCGTCAGGTGAAAGCCGAGTTCGGCCGCGTCGTCCTTCGTGAACGGCACGCCCTGCGAGATCAGCCATTCGATCGCCTCGCGGCCGTGCTCGACGATGTAGCGCGTCGCAGCTTCGTCGCACAGGCCGCCGCCTGCGACGAGCGTATCGTCGACGTGGTTTTCGATGCTGTCCGCCGAATCGAGGACAGCGGCGATGCCGCCTTGTGCGTTATCGCTCGCGCCTTCCATCATCGAACGCTTCGCGATCAGCGCGACGCGTCGCGTGCTGGCCAGGTTGAGTGCGACCGACAGCCCTGCCAGGCCGCTGCCGACGATCGCCACGTCGAATTTCATGCTGCATCTCCATCGTTGTGCTGTGAGGCTCGTGCGTTCCGGCGGCCGCGCCGCGGGAAAGGGGAGAGCATACCGCGTCGGACGAAGCTGCGTACGCGCAAAACAAAAAGCCCCGCATGAGCGGGGCTTTTCGTGTCAACAGGCTGCAGGAAGCGGAGATTACTTGATCTTCGTTTCCTTGTATGCCACATGCTTGCGGGCGACGGGATCGAACTTCATGATCTCCATCTTTTCCGGCATGTTGCGCTTGTTCTTCGTGGTCGTGTAGAAGTGACCCGTACCAGCGGTCGACTCGAGCTTGATCTTGTCGCGTGCGCCTTTTGCCATGATTGTGCTCCTTGGGCTTAGGCTTCGCCGCGTGCGCGCAGGTCAGCGAGCACGGAATCGATGCCGTTCTTGTCGATCAGGCGCAGGCCGGCGTTCGAAACGCGCAGGCGCACCCAACGGTTTTCGCTTTCCACCCAGAACCGGCGGTTTTGCAGGTTCGGCAGGAAGCGGCGCTTGGTCTTGTTGTTCGCGTGGGAAACGTTGTTGCCGCTCATCGGCGCTTTCCCAGTTACTTGGCATACGCGTGCCATGAGAGCACTCCTAATACGCTAAATTCGGGGTTCGATCGCCGGTGAAGGTTCTCATCGCGCCGCCACGTGATCCATGGCCGCACTCCGAACGCACAAGCCCTTGCAGACAAGGCCCTTCGATGGCTAGAACTGGTTGGAAAAAAGACAGACGGCGATTCTAGCAGAAAAATATCAGGAAAATCAAACCTAATTTCGCATCGCCGTTGCGGCGCTCCGCGAAGGGGCGCCGCGCCACAGTCTACAGCCAACCGGCGCGCGCGAACGAGAATGTGTCGGCCTTGCCGACGACGACGTGGTCGAGCAGCCGCACGTCGACCAGCGCGAGCGCGTCGCGCAACGTGCGCGTAAGCCGCCGATCCTCGGCACTCGGCTGCACCGCGCCCGACGGATGATTGTGTGCGACGATCAGCGCGGCCGCGTTCAGCCGCATCGCGCTGCGCACGATCTCGCGCGGATAGACGGCCATGCGCGTCAGCGAGCCGCGCGCATTTTCCTCCATGTCGATGAGCCCGTGCCGGGCATCCAGATACAGCGTGACGAAGACTTCGTACGGCCGCGTGCCGATCTTCAGCCGCAGATAGTCGTCGACGGCGGCCGGCGAGTCGATCGGCCGGCGCAGCAGCGCCTTTTCCGCGAGCGCGCGGCGCGAGAGCTCGGTGATCGCGCCGAGCAGCGCCGCGCGCGCCGGCCCGATGCCCGGACATGCGCCGAAATCGGCCGGCGTCGCGTCGAGCAGCCCGCGCAGCGAACCGAACCGCACCAGCAGCGCGCGGGCGCTCGCGAACACGCTGTGCCCGCGCACGCCGGAGCCGAGCAGGAGCGCGACGAGCTCGTCGTCGGTCAGCGCGGCCGGCCCGCGCTCGAGCAGCCGTTCGCGCGGCAAATTCGCCCGCCAGTTGCCGGGCCGGCGCCGGCCCGGCGCGCCGGGCTGCGCACGCGCGGGCGGGGCCGGCGGAACGTCGTGCGCGTCGCGGCATTCGACGGGCGGAAGAAGGCAGGATATGAGCATCGTCGAAACTCCATTGGCGGCGGCCGCACGTGCAACGTCGTCGCACTTTCAGCCTTGCGCGCTCAGGTGACTTACAATATTGGCTTTGCGCTGGGCCTCGCGGCCGTTTCGGGCGCCGACTGAACGAGTAATTCATGAGCCTCATCGATCTATCCGAAGTGAAGCCCGGTTCCCATGTCACGCTGCATTACCGGCTCGCACTGGCCGACGGCGCCGACATCGTCAACACCTTCGCCGACAAACCCGCGACGCTGCTGCTGGGCGCCGGGCAACTGGCGCCGTCGCTGGAACAGATTCTGCTGGGGCTCAAGGTCGGAGACCATTCGACTTTTCAGCTAACGCCAGAGCAAGGGTTCGGTCCCCGAAATCCCGACATGCTGCAGCGCGTGACGCTCGCGACGCTGCGCGAGAACGGCATGGTCGACGAGGACTTCACGCCGGGCGAACTGATCGAGTTCAACGCACCGGACGGCGGCCGATATGCAGGCGTGCTGAAGGAAGTCGGCGAAACCTCCGCGCTGTTCGATTTCAATCATCCGCTCGCGGGCCAAGCGCTCACGTTCGAAGTGAAAATCATCGGAATCCTGTAATCATGAGCACCACCGATACGCTGTCCGGACAGACCGTCGCCGCCGACGCCGAAATCCTGCTCGCGCAGCCGCGCGGGTTTTGCGCAGGCGTCGATCGCGCGATCGAGATCGTCGAACGCGCGATCGCGATGCACGGCGCACCGATCTACGTCCGTCACGAGATCGTCCACAACAAGTACGTGGTCGAGGATCTGAAGAAGAAAGGCGCGATCTTCGTCGAGGAGCTCGAGGAAGTGCCGGCCGGCAACACCGTGATCTTCAGCGCGCACGGCGTGTCGAAGGCCGTGCGCGACGAAGCCGGCGTGCGCGGGCTGCGCATCTACGATGCGACCTGCCCGCTCGTCACGAAGGTGCACGTCGAAGTCGCGAAGATGCGCCAGGACGGCGTCGACATCGTGATGATCGGCCACAAGGGCCATCCGGAAGTCGAAGGGACGATGGGCCAGGTCGAGCGCGGGATGCATCTGGTCGAGAGCGTCGAGGACGTGCAGAAGCTCGAACTCGCCGATCCGGAGCGCATCGCGCTCGTCACGCAAACCACGCTGTCCGTCGACGACGCGGCCGAGATCATCGCGGCGCTGAAGGCGAAGTACCCGAAGATCCGCGAACCGAAGAAGCAGGACATCTGCTACGCGACGCAGAACCGTCAGGACGCGGTGAAGTTCATGGCGCCGCAGTGCGACGTCGTGATCGTCGTCGGCAGCCCGAACAGTTCGAATTCGAGCCGTCTGCGCGAAGTGGCCGAGAAGCGCGGCGTCGCGGCCTACATGGTCGACGCGCCCGAGCAGATCGACCCGGCATGGGTCGCCGGCAAGCGCCGCATCGGCGTGACGGCCGGCGCGTCGGCACCGGAGGTGCTCGCCCAGGCCGTGATCGCGCGGCTGCGCGAGCTCGGCGTACGCAACGTGCGCGCGCTCGAGGGGATCGAGGAGAACGTCTCGTTCCCGCTGCCGCGCGGGCTCAACCTGCCCGCCGCCTGATTGCCGCATTGCAATCGCGATGCACCGAAGCGCGCCTGACGGCGCGCTTTTTTTTGTCCGTCGAATTCCCCACTCGCAACCATCGTTCCCCGGTATGGTGCAACCCGGTTGCTCCGTCCGTTCCAAACGGCCTCTCAAAATTGGTTGCAATGCAGGAAAACCCCATCGAATCAGGAATATTGGCGCGTTCTAAATGGAGTTACAATGCGCCCGTTTTGAGGCCGGAATGGCTTCGAAAGCAGGTTTTGGCAAGGCGCGGGAGACCTATTCGATGCATGTGAAGTTGGCTTACGCCGTGTCCGTCGCCGCACCGGTTGCAATGGTCGCCGGCTGCAGCAAAAAGAGCGACGACGAGGCGGGCAGGGAGGCTGCGGCGTGCGCGGCACCGCCGGCCAGCGACGTGCGCGTCGCCAGAACCGGTCGTGCGGCGTCGTGGGGGCGCCGTATCGCGCAACCGAGCAATGTAGACGGGACACGTTTGACGATCGAGGACATCCACGTAGCGGGCCGCACGCACGCCGGCTCGCGGCACGCATCCGTCGCGGCCCGCCGCGCGCGCGGCGCGACGGCGGGCACGCGGGTTGCCGCGCAATGCGCGCCGGCGGCGGATGGCGGCCGCGCGAGCGGCGCCGCGTCGCCGATCTCCATGTCCGCTCATTCCGATTCGACGAAGCAGCGCGTCGCGACGGCCCGTCGCGCGATCGCGCGCGGCCTGCTTCGTCCGCTGAATTCCGACGCAGTCCCGACCGGGATCGGAGGCGCGCGCCGCGCGGCAACGCGTCGTGCGGTGCGCGCGTCCGGCGTCGGAGCACACACCCTTGGCGGCGGCAGCGCATGCGCCGGCAAGGCGGTCGAGCCCGCGCGCGGCGCGGTGCGCAACCTGATCGGGCGGGATACGGGGTTCGCCCCGGCCCGGACGGAACCAGGCGCGGCTTTCGGGAAACCGGACGCCGGCCGTTTCGGCATGCTGCCCTACGACTTCAAGGAGGCCCACACCACCGTCCTCGATGTCGTAACGATTTAGCGACGGGACTCACGACGGCACCGGAACAGTGCGGTGCCGTTTTTGTATCCGCTCCGGCGGCAGGTCCGGCCGTACAGGCCGGGCGGCGCGCGCCGGGACGATCAACCCTTACCGGTATCGACTAGTACCCGCAGTGTCGCCGAGAAGGCGCGATTCCTCGCTTACCCGCGGGGCGCAACGTCCTCCGGCCGCACGGGCCAAGGAGCTTTAAATGGATATTTTCGTCCAGCAGATCCTCAACGGGCTGGTGCTCGGCAGTGTGTACGCCATCATCGCGTTGGGCTACACGATGGTGTACGGCATTCTCGGCATCATCAACTTCGCGCACGGCGACGTGCTGATGATCGGCGCAATGGTCGCGCTGTCCGCCATCACCGTGCTGCAGAACCATTTCCCCGAACTCGGCAACATCGCGACGCTGACGATCGGCCTCGGCATCGCCGCGATCGTCTGCGCGTTCGTCGGCTTCACGATCGAGCGTGTCGCGTACCGGCCGCTGCGCCGCGCGCCGCGTCTCGCGCCGCTGATCACCGCGATCGGCGTGTCGATCCTGCTGCAGACGGCCGCGATGATCATCTGGTCGCGCAACCCGCTGCCGTTCCCGCAACTGCTGCCGACCGATCCGATCAACGTGATCAAGGCGACCGACACGACGCCCGGCGCCGTGATCTCGGTCACCGAAATCGTGATCATTGCCGTCGCGTTCATCGTGATGGGCGGCCTGCTGCTGCTCGTGCACAAGACGAAGCTCGGCCGCGCGATGCGTGCGATCGCCGAAAGCCCGAACACCGCGAGCCTGATGGGCGTGAACCCGAACTTCGTGATCTCGGCCACCTTCATGATCGGCTCCGCGCTCGCCGCGCTGGCCGGCGTGATGATCGCGTCCGAATACGGCAACGTGCACTTCTACATGGGCTTCATCCCCGGCATGAAGGCGTTCACCGCCGCCGTGCTCGGCGGGATCGGCAACCTCGGCGGTGCGATGGTCGGCGGCGTGCTGCTCGGCCTGATCGAGCAGCTCGGGGCCGGCTACATCGGCAATCTCACGGGTGGCGTGTTCGGCAGTAACTACCAGGACGTGTTCGCATTCATCGTGCTGATCATCGTGCTGGTGTTCCGTCCGTCGGGCCTGCTGGGCGAACGGGTCGCAGACCGCGCGTAACGGAAGGGAGCAAACAACATGACATCCATTCAACCGATCGAATCGTCGACGACGCTCGTCGAAGAGCGCAACACCGCGAAGACCGTCACCATCGGCATCCTGACCGCGGCGTTCGTGATCGCCGCCCCGCTCGTGATCGGCGCGGCCGGCGGCAACTACTGGGTCCGCGTGCTCGACTTCGCGATGCTCTACGTGATGCTCGCGCTCGGCCTGAACGTCGTGGTCGGCTTCGCCGGCCTGCTCGACCTCGGCTACATCGCGTTCTACGCGGTGGGCGCCTATACGGCGGCGCTGCTCAGCTCGCCGCACCTGACCTCGCAGTTCGAGTGGATCGCGGCGCTCGCGCCGAACGGGCTGCACGTGCCGTTCCTGATCATCGTGCCGATCGCGATGGCGCTCGCGGCGACGTTCGGCGTGCTGCTCGGTGCGCCGACGCTGCGGCTGCGCGGCGACTATCTGGCGATCGTCACGCTCGGCTTCGGTGAAATCGTCCGGATCTTCATGAACAACCTCGATCGTCCGGTCAACATCACGAACGGTCCGAAGGGGATCACGGGCATCGATCCGGTGCACGTCGGCGGCTTCAACCTGTCGCAGACGCACACGCTGTTCGGCTTCCAGCTGCCGTCCGTGTACATGTACTACTACCTGTTCGTGCTGTGCGCGCTGCTCGTGATCTGGGTCTGTACGCGCCTGCAGCACTCGCGTATCGGCCGTGCGTGGGCCGCGATCCGCGAAGACGAGATCGCCGCGAAGGCGATGGGCATCAACACCCGCAACGTGAAGCTGCTCGCGTTCGCGATGGGCGCGTCGTTCGGCGGGCTGTCGGGCGCGATGTTCGGTGCGTTCCAGGGCTTCGTGTCGCCGGAATCGTTCACGTTCTGGGAGTCGATCGTCGTGCTTGCGTGCGTCGTGCTCGGCGGCATGGGCCATATCCCCGGCGTGATCCTCGGTGCGGTGCTGCTCGCCGTGTTCCCGGAATTCCTGCGCTCGACGATGAGCCCGCTGCAGCACGCGCTGTTCGGCCACGACGTCGTCGATACCGAAGTGATCCGTCAGGCGCTGTACGGCCTCGCGATGGTCATCATCATGCTGTATCGCTCGGAAGGCCTGTGGCCCGCGCCGAAGCATGAGGACAAGATCGCGAAGCTGGCGAAGCGCAACGGCAAGAAGCCGGTGCGCGCGTAATCAACGGACAAGGGGATCCACACATGAGCGACAAGCAAATCCGACTGTCCGTGCAGGGCGTGAACAAGCGCTTCGGCGGGCTGCAGGCACTGTCCGACGTCGGGCTGCAGATCCGCGAAGGCGAGATCTACGGGCTGATCGGCCCGAACGGCGCCGGCAAGACGACGTTCTTCAACGTGATCACGGGCCTCTACACGCCGGACTCCGGCGAGTTCAAGCTCGACGGCCAGAACTACACGCCGACGGCCGTGCACCAGGTCGCGAAGGCCGGCATCGCGCGCACGTTCCAGAACATCCGCCTGTTCGGCGGGATGACCGCGCTCGAGAACGTGATGGTGGGCCGCCACGTGCGCACCAAGCACGGGCTGCTCGGCGCGGTGTTCCAGACGCCGGCCGAACGCCAGGAAGAGCGCGAGATCAAGGAACGCGCGATCGAGCTGCTCGAATACGTCGGCGTGCTGCAGTATGCCGACTACACCGCGCGCAACCTGTCGTACGGCCACCAGCGCCGGCTCGAGATCGCACGCGCGCTCGCGACCGATCCGAAGCTGCTCGCGCTCGACGAGCCGGCGGCCGGGATGAACGCGACCGAGAAGGTCGAACTCACGCGTCTGCTCGACAAGATCCGCGCGGACGGCCGCACGATCCTGCTGATCGAGCACGACGTGAAGCTCGTAATGGGCCTGTGCAACCGGATGACGGTGCTCGATTACGGCAAGGTGATCGCCGAGGGTCTGCCGCAGGACGTGCAGAAGAATCCGAAGGTGATTGAGGCATATCTCGGCGCAGGGGTGCACTGATGGCAGCGGCAATGTTGAAAATCAAGGGCTTGCAGGTCAACTACGGCGGCATTCAGGCCGTCAAGGGCGTTGACATGGAAGTCCGTCAGGGCGAGCTCGTGACGCTGATCGGCGCGAACGGCGCAGGCAAGACCACGACGATGAAGGCCATCACGGGGCTGAAGCCGTACTCGGCGGGCGACATCGAATACGACGGCAAGTCGATCAAGGGCGTGCCGCCGCACGAGCTGCTCAAGCGCGGCCTCGCGATGGTGCCGGAAGGCCGCGGGATCTTCGCCCGGATGTCGATCGTCGAGAACATGCAGATGGGCGCGTATCTGCGCAGCGACAAGGAGCAGATCAAGAAGGACGTCGAGCGGATGTTCGGCTTCTTCCCGCGTTTGAAGGAGCGCGCGTCGCAGCTCGCGGGCACGCTGTCGGGCGGCGAGCAGCAGATGCTCGCGATGGCGCGCGCGATTCTCTCCAAGCCGAAGCTGCTGCTGCTCGACGAGCCGTCGATGGGGCTGTCACCGATCATGGTCGAGAAGATCTTCGAAGTCGTGCGCGAGATCTCGAAGGAGGGCATCACGGTGCTGCTCGTCGAACAGAACGCGCGCCTCGCGCTGCAGGCGGCCGATCGTGGCTACGTGATGGATTCGGGCACGGTCACGATGGAAGGCGACGCGAAGCAGATGCTCGACGATCCGAAGGTGCGCGCCGCGTATCTGGGCGAATGAGCGAACACGTGGACGCGGCCGCCAGGCCGCGCCATGCGAGGGCTTTCGAAAGGCTGTCGCGCGATGTCGTGACGGCCTTTTTTCATGTCGGGTGCCCGGCATCGAACTGTGTGCGCGATTCCGACTCCATTCGACGATCGTGCCGCGCATGCGGCACGGCAGGCGGCGCGCGGCTGTCGGCAAGCCGACACGCGCAGCGCGTAGCATGATGAGCCCCTCGGCGCATGGAGAGCACGCATGAGTCTCGATTACGGTTTCGTGAAGGCGAAGGTGAAAGCCGTCGCAAGACTGAAAGGTTCACCGCACGGCGGCGAGACGCAGTATCACGTCCACCTGACGCTGGCCGTGCCGGGCGGCGACTGGGACGTCGCGATCAACGTCGGCACCAACGACGCGGACGATTTGCTGTATTACAAGCTCGTCTACGATTTCCATCATCCGGTCACGCAGACGCTCGCGGCCGCGCCGGAAGGCTATACCGATCTCACCGGGCAAAGCGCGCTGCCGGCGCTCGACTATCTGCGCAGCGACATCCTGAACGAAACGGGCACGTGGCGCGCGAGCGCGGTGATGGACGGCACCGAGCATCCCGAGCCGATCCCGTCGCTACTGCGGCTCGTGAACGCCGCGCAGGCGGGGCAGTTCGACGTGGTCGTGTTCGGCCGCACGTATGCGCAGGGCAACGGGATACACGACACGCACATGAACCAGGGCTCGACGGGCCCGAACTACCTGCACCGCGCAGGCAACGACCATAACGATCACAACGACGTCTGGCAGGACGGCGCGCTGATCGTGCGCGTGAGCGATACGCAGTGGGCCGCCTATTTCGCCGCGTTCGAAAAGCAGGCCGTGCCGACCGACGCGCTCGGCAACCCGCTGCCGGACGCCGGGCCGATCACGCGCTGACGCGACGCTGCCGGCCGTCGCGTCAGGCCGCTGGCAGCGTCTTGCCGAACGAGATGCGCTCTTCGACGCGATAGCCGAGCGCCGCGTAGAAGCGGCATGCGTCGTCGTTGCCGGGCAGCACCTGCAGATTGATCTTCGGGCAGCCGAGCGCGGCGAGCGCACGCTCGGCATGCGCGATCAGCGCGCGGCCGACGCCGAGCCGCCGCACGTCGTTGGCGACGCCGAACGAATAGAGCCAGCCGCGATGGCCGTCGAAGCCGGCCATCAGCGTGCCGACGACGCGCGTGCCGCAGACCGCGACGAAGAACAGCTCCGGCTGCGTCGCGAGCTTCAGCTCGATCGAGCGCTGCGGATCGCGGTGCGGCGGAGCGCCGGCCGCATCGTAATGCGGAAACGCGTCGCGCCACACCGCGAGCACGGCATCGGTGTCGGCGCGTTCGAACGGGCGGATAACGACGGCATCGGCGGCGGCATCCATCGGCGGGTTCTCCTCAGAGCGTGTCGAGCACCGACCGCAGCATCGCCATCATCTGGTCGATTTCCTCGGTGGTCACGTTCAGCGCGGGCATGAAGCGCAGCAGGTTCGGGCGCGCGGCGTTCAGCAGCAGCCCGTCGGGCTGCATGTCGCGCGCCTTCTCGACGATCTGCGGGCCGATGTCCTTGCCGAGCAGCAGCGCGCGCAGCAGCCCTTCGCCGCGTTCGCCTTCGAAGCCGCGCTCCTCCGACAGCTCGAGCAGCGTGCGCTTCAGGTATTCGCCGCGCGCACGCACGCCCTCGAGGAAGCCCGGCGCGACCAGTTGCGAGATAACCGAATGGCCGACCGCCGTCATCAGCGGATTGCCGTTGTACGTGCCGCCCTGATCGCCGGCTTCGAATACCGCGACGTCGGCCTTCGACAGCAGCGCGCCGAGCGGCACGCCGCCGCCGATGCCCTTGGCGAGCGTCATGATGTCCGGCTCGATGCCCGACAGCTCGTAGGCGAACAGCGTGCCCGCGCGACCGCACCCGCTTTGCACTTCGTCGACGATCAAGAGCAGGTTGTGCTGGCGCGTCAGCTCGCGCAGCGCGCGCATGAACTCGCGCGTCGCCGGAATCACGCCGCCTTCGCCCTGGATCGGTTCGAGCATCACCGCGACCGTCTTCTCGTTGATCAGCTTCTCGACCGACTCGATGTTGTTCAGCTCGGCCTTCGGGAAGCCCGGCACCTGCGGCGCGTACAGCGTGTCCCAGCCCGGTTTGCCGCTCGCCGACATCGTCGCGAGCGTGCGGCCGTGGAAGCTGTGATCGAACGTGATGATCTCGTACGCGCCGTTGCGGAACTTGCGGCCCCACTTGCGCGCGAGCTTGATCGCGCCTTCGTTCGCTTCGGCGCCGCTGTTCGTGAAGAACACCTTATCGAACACGCTGTGCTGCGTGAGCAGATCGGCAAGCTTCGCCATCGGCTCGTTGTAGAACGCCGGCGACGGATTCAGCAGCTTCTCGGCCTGCGACTTCAGCGCTTCGACGATCCCTTCGTTGCAGTGCCCGAGGCTGTTGACGGCCCAGCCCTGGATGAAGTCGAGATAGCGCTTGCCCGTGTGATCGTAGAGCCAGGACCCCTTGCCGTGCGTAAACACGATGTCGGGGCGGTTCGTGATGTACATCAGCGAGTCGATCGGGTAATCGTTCAGGGGCATGGCAGCAGACTCCGGCGGACGTGGAAACGGAAACGGGCAATAAAAAAGCCACGGAATGCCGTGGCTGGTGGATCGAACAGCTTGTGCGTAACCGGTGAAGCGGGGCGGGTTACGCGCGAGTCCGTGACGAGCCGGCGGCATCCGGGCGGAGCGGCGAGCGGCGACGTCGGAGAGCGGACAGGAAGCGGTTCATGTGCGCAAGCATAAGGCATCCCGCGCCCGACTGTAAACCGCCGCGATGCCACGCGTGTGACATCGCGACGCGCAGCGGCGCGGGCCGGCGCCGGACTCAGACCGGATGCGCGAGATCGGCGGCGCTCGTGAACGAGTCCGCGTAGAACTCGTCGGCGGGCAGGCCGTGGTGCTGCGTGAAGTCGCGCTGCGCGGACTCGACCATCACCGGCGCGCCGCACGCGTAGACCTGGTAGCCCGACAGGTCGGGCAGATCTTCGATCACCGCGCGGTGCACGAAGCCGGTGCGGCCCGTCCACTGATCGGCGTCGTCCGGCTCGGACAGCACGGGCACGTACTTGAAGTTCGGGATCTCGCGCGCCCACTGCTCGGCGAGCTCGCCGAGATAGATGTCCTTCTTGCGGCGTGCGCCCCAGTAGAGCGTCATCGGCCGCGTGATGCCGGTGTGCTTCACGTGCTCGATGATCGCCTTGATCGGCGCGAAGCCCGTGCCCGATGCGAGCAGCACGATCGGCTTGTCGGAGTCTTCGCGCAGGAAGAACGTGCCGAGCGGGCCTTCGAAGCGCAGGATGTCGCGCTCCTTCATCGCGCCGAACACGTGATCGGTGAACTTGCCGCCCGGCATGTGGCGGATGTGCAGCTCGACCGGGCCTTCCTCGTGCGGCGCATTGGCCATCGAGTAGCTGCGGCGCGAACCGTCCTTCAGGATGAATTCGATGTACTGGCCCGCGAGATACTGCAGACGCTCGTTCGCCGGAAGCTGCAGCTTCACGACCATCACGTCGTCGGCCTTGCGTTCGAGCGCGGCGACGCGGCACGGCAGCTTCTTGACCTGCACGCCGTCGACGCCCGCGATCTCGCGCACGTCGATCTCGAGATCGCATTGCGCCGTCGCGCAGCAGAGCAGCGCGAGGCCGCGCGTGCGCTCGTCGTTCGACAGCGCCGACGCGGCATGCGGGCCCTGTTCGATCTGCCCCGACACGATCTGCCCCTTGCAGGAGCCGCACGCGCCGTTCTTGCAGCCGTACGGCAGATGGACGTTCTGGCGCAGCGCGGCCGCCAGCACGGTTTCGTCCGACTCGACCTGGAATTGCCGGCCGCTTTGCTTGAGAGTGACGTTGAATGCCATAGAACCAACTAGAACAAAATGTGGGGACCGTGCATGTCGCACACGGCAGCTACAATGCAAATCCGTTGCGCGCCGCGCAACGGTGGCTACTGATCTCGCAACCAACATGATCGCGACTCGAATCCTGCGCCGGCCGCGCGTGCTGGTCGTCGGCTGCGGCGACGTCGGCCTGCGGTGCGTCGCGCAATGGCGCGCCACGCGCCGCGACCTGCGGATCGTCGCGCTGACGAGCCATCCGGCCCGCCGCGACGCGCTGCGCGCGGCCGGCGCGACGCCGATCGTCGGCGACCTCGACCGGCCGCGGACGCTGCGCCGGCTCCGCGGTCTCGCACGGACGATCCTGCACCTCGCGCCGCCGCAGCCCGACGGCCGCGACGATCGGCGCACGCGCGCGCTCGTCGCCGCATTGACCATGCCTGCGCGGCGGCGCCTGCCGCAGCCCGCGACGGGGCGGCTACGCCGGCTGCGCGCCGCGCAAGGCCCGCTGCAGGCGCCCGCGCGCAAAGCGCGTATTGTACCCGACGGCCTTCGCGCGCCGCGGCTCGTGTACGCGAGCACGACCGGCGTTTACGGCGATTGCGGCGGCGCGCGCATCGACGAAACGCAGCCGCTGCGCCCGGCGAATCCCCGCGCGTTCCGGCGCGTGTCGGCCGAGCGGCAACTGCGTGCGGCGACGGTGCGCGGCGTGCTGCTTGCATCGATCGTGCGGATTCCGGGCATCTACGCGGCGAACCGGCTGCCGCTCGCGCGGCTCGAACGCGGAACGCCCGCGCTCGAGCCCGCCGACGACGTCTACACGAACCACGTCCACGCCGACGATCTCGCGGCGATCCTGCGCCGCACGGCACAGCGCGGCCGGCCCGCGCGCGTCGTGCACGCGTCGGACGACAGCGAACTGCGAATGGGGGAGTATTTCGACCGCGTCGCGCACGCGTTCGGCCTGCCGCCGCCGCCGCGGATCAGTCGTGCGGACGCCGAGCGGCAGCTCGAACCGACGCTGCTGTCGTTCATGCGCGAGTCGCGGCGCCTGTCCAATGCGCGGCTCAAGGCCGAATTGTGCGTGAGCTTGCGCTATCCGACCGTAGACGATTTCCTTCAAACGCTGGCGCCGCGCGGCGCCTCACGTGAGCGCGGGTAGCGCCTCGATCAGCAGGAAGCACATCAGCGCGCCGAGCAGCGCACCGATCAGGTTCGGGTGGTAACGGTGCTTCGCGCGCATCGCGGCCAGCAATCCGCCGATTGCGACGGCGCCAAGGATCGCGAACGCGATCATCACGTATGACTGAGTGGTTTGCATGACGTCTCCCCTGCATCGCTGCTCGTACAGCTTGTGATTTCAGTATAGCGGGGGATCCGCCGCGCACGGTGGGGCGCAAGGGCGAACGGTCGTGCGGATTTTCCCTTACAGGGTTTTGACGGGATTGCGCAGCGCGGCGAGCTCGGCTTGGCCCAGCCAGCGCCATGCGCCGGGCGCGAGGTCGGCGGGCAGCGCGAGGCCGCCGACGCTTTCGCGGTGCAGCGCTTCCACGCGGTTGCTGGCCGCCGCGACCATGCGCTTCACCTGATGATATTTGCCTTCGAGGACGGTCAGCGCGAGCGTATGCGGATCGCGCGCGTCGGCGGCGACCGCCGCGACCGGCTTCGGCTCGCCGTGCAGCTGCACGCCGCCGCGCAGCGCGTCGAGCTGCGCGGCATCGAGCGCGTGGCGCACGGTCGCGACGTAGGTTTTCGGCACCTTGCGCTTCGGCGACGTGTACGCGTGCACGAACTGCCCGTCGTCGGAGAGCAGCAGCAGCCCGGTCGTGTCCTGGTCGAGCCGGCCGACGCACTGCACGCCGCGCGCGACCAGCGGCGCGGGCAGCAGGCTGAACACGCTCGGATGATGCTGCGGATCGCGCGAGCATTCGTAGCCCGCCGGCTTGTTCAGCACGACGTACGCGCGCGCATGGAACGGCCACGGCGTGCCGTCCACGGTGAAGACGAGGCCGTCGGTGTCGAGTTCGGCGTCCGGGTCGGTCGCCGGCGCGCCGCCGATCGCGACGCGGCCCGCTTCGATCAGCCCGCGGCACTGGCGGCGCGAGCCGAAGCCCTGCGTGTAGAGAATGCTTTCGAGATCCATAGCGGGCGCATTCTATCAAGCGGCACGCGCGCACCGGCATGAAGCCGTGCGCGCTGGTAAGCTGCGCATCACGTTCGTTCACTCCCGACCGAGAATCCATGCGTTTCGATCCCCGTCTGCTCGGCCGCCGCGCGGCCGCCGTCCTGTTTGCCGCAACCGTTTCCTCGGCTGCGTTCGCGCACGCGCACGTCGCGAAAAGCGATCCGGCCGCCAATGCCGTGCTTGCCGCCGCGCCGGCCGCCGTGACGATCGACTTCACCGAAACGCTCGAACCGGCGTTCAGCTCGATCGTCGTCGTCGACGGCGGCGGCAAGACGGTGTCGGACGGGCGTGCCCGCGTCGATGCGGGCGACCGCAAGCGGATGACCGTGCCGCTGAGCGCACTCGGCGCCGGCGCGTACACGGTGAAATGGGTCGCCGTCGCGACCGACGGACACCGCACGCAGGGAAGCTACGCTTTCAGCGTGAAATAGGAAGCGCGCGGCGCACCGCCGCGTTCGCCATCGTCTCGTCCGACCCGGAGGCTCGCATGAACCCGACGACGCTCGATGCACTTGCCGATTTCCCCCGTCTGCTCGAAGCCCACTTCGCGGCCGTGCCGGACGGCTATGCGCGCTGGACGCCGGACGACTGGACCGGCATCCCGAGCGAACGCTTCTCGCCGCTCGGCCAGCTGTGCCATGTGCGCGACATCGAGATCGACGGCTATCACGTGCGGCTGCGGCGCATGCTCGACGAAGACCGGCCGCTGCTCGTGTCGGTCGACGGCGATGCGCTCGCGATCGAGCGGCGCTACGACGCCGCGTACGCATCGGAGGTGCTCGCGACGTTTCGCGACGCGCGCCGCACGACGCTCGAGATCGTGTCGCGTCTCACGCCGGAGCAGTTCGCGCGCACGGGCGAATTCGAAGGCTACGGCCCGCTCACCGTACGCGGGCTGCTGCATTACCTGTGCAGCCACGATCAGCAGCATCTCGCGGGCATGCAATGGCTGCTCGGCAAGATCGACGCGCAGCGTCACGCGCGCTGAGCGCAACGCCGTTTTTCCGCGCCGGTCGGTGCGATCGCGCACCGTTCGGCGCCGCCGCCGGCCGCCTGCTGCGATTGGGCGGCTTTTCTGGATAATCCATCCAGCCGCGGCCGGCTGACCGCGGCGGCGCGCATGCCTAAACTCGGAGCTTCTTCAACCGGAAAGGAGTCAACCGTGGCCACTCACACGCTCGCAGACAAGGTCGTCCTGATCGCAGGCGGCGCGAAGAACCTCGGCGGCCTGATCGCGCGGGATCTCGCGAGCCACGGCGCAAAGGCCGTGGCGATTCACTACAACAGCGCGGCGACGCGCGCGCAGGCCGACGAGACGGCCGCCGCGCTGCGCGCCGCCGGTGCGCAGGCCGACACGTTCCAGGCCGACCTGACGACGGCCGCCGCGGTCGCGAAGCTCTTCGACGACGTGAAGCAGCGCTTCGGCAAGATCGACATCGCGATCAACACGGTGGGCAAGGTGCTGAAGAAGCCGATCGTCGAGATCGACGAGGCCGAGTACGACGAGATGTTCGCCGTGAACAGCAAGTCGGCGTTCTTCTTCATCAAGGAAGCCGGCCGGCATCTCGAGGATCACGGCAAGCTCGTCACGCTCGTCACGTCGCTGCTCGGCGCGTTCACGCCGTTCTATGCGGCGTACGAAGGATCGAAGGCGCCCGTCGAGCACTTCACGCGTGCGGCCGCGAAGGAATACGGCGCGCGCGGGATCTCGGTGACGGCCGTCGGTCCCGGCCCGATGGATACGCCGTTCTTCTATCCGGCCGAAGGCGCCGATGCGGTCGCGTATCACAAGACGGCGGCCGCGCTGTCGCCGTTCAGCAAGACGGGGCTGACCGACATCGAGGACGTCGTGCCGTTCATCCGCCATCTCGTGACGGACGGCTGGTGGATCACGGGCCAGACGATCCTGATCAACGGCGGCTATACGACGAAGTAAGCGACGAAGTACGCGCCGGATACCGCGCGGCCGCGCCATACTGGGCGGTTTGCGTGGACAATCGAGAGGCGTGCGGGCATGCCCGCGCGCCTTTTTTCGTTTTCGGCGCCGGCGGCGCACGCAGCCACATGGACAAGCTCGATCAGGTCAGGATCTTCCTTCAGGTTGCCGAGATGGGCAGCTTCATCAAGGCGGCGCACGCGCTCGACGTGCCGCGCGCGACGGTGTCGGCGGCCGTCCAGCAGCTCGAGGCGGCGCTCGGCACGCGGCTGCTGCATCGCACGACGCGCCAGGTGCAGCTGACCGCCGACGGCACGGTGCTGCTCGAGCGCGGCCGGCGCCTGCTGGCCGAAGCCGACGAACTCGACCGGCTGTTCCGGCGCCGCGACCGCGACGTGATCGGCCGGCTGAACGTCGACGTGCCGAGCCGGATCGCGCGCCGCGTGATCGCGCCCGCCCTGCCGGCGCTGTTTCGCCGCCATCCGAAGCTGCAGCTGTCGCTCGGCTCGACCGACCGGTCGATCGATCTCGTGCAGGAGGGCGTCGACTGCGCGATTCGCGTCGGGCGGCTCGCGGACAGCAGCCTCGTCGTGCGCCCGCTCGGGCAGTTCGCGCTGATCAACTGCGCAAGCCCCGACTATCTGCGCGAGCACGGCGTGCCCGAGCACCCCGACGCGCTCGCGCACGGACACTGGGCGATCGGCTATGCATCGCCGACGACGGGGCGCGAGGTCGATTGGGAGTACGGTACGGACGCGGGCCGGCACACGCTGACGCTGCCGAGCCGCGTCGTCGTGAACAACGCGGAAACGTATATCGCGAGCTGCATCGCCGGGATGGGGCTGATCCAGATCCCGCGTTTCGACGTCGCGCATCTGCTCGAGAGCGGCTCGCTCGTCGAAGTGATGCGCGCGCATCGACCCGCGCCGATGGATGTCTCGGCCGTGTATCCGCATCGCCGCCATCGGTCGCGGCGGCTCAACGCGTTCGTCGAGTGGTTCGGCGAATTGATGGCCGATGCGCTGACGGAGCGTGTCGCCGACGCGGATCGCGACTGACGGCGCGGTACGGCACGATCCGGCGCAATACGACACGCGACGCGATGCCCGCGGCAACACGCGCACCGCATCACGCCATTCAGCGCGGCATGGCCGCGAACTGCCGCGTGCGACCGGTGTCCCGCACCGCATCGATCAGCGCCGCACCGACGCCGTTCGGTTTCGACGCGAATGCGTAAAACCGCGCGGCCGGCAACGCGGGCAGGCCGTCCGCCGGCCCGCATGTGCGCAGTCCGGCGCGCAGCTGGCTGCGTGCGAGTGCCGTGACCGCGAAGCCCGCGAGCGCGGCCGACACGCAGCCCGCCATGCTGCCGCTTTCGAACAGCACGCGAAACGGGCGCAGCGACGCGGCGAGCGCCGACACGGCCGCGTCGCGATACACGCACGGCTCGGGGAACAACGCGAGCGGCACTTCGCGGTCGCGATCGAGCGTCGCGTCGGCCGCGAACGCCCATTCGAGCGGCTCTTCCCACAGCAGTTCGCCGGCCGCCTCGACCTGCCGGCACTGCTTGCCGAACACGACGTCGAGCCGGCCGAGCGCCTGCTCGCGCAGCAGCGACGCCGTGATCCCGACCTTCAGTTCGATCGACGCATACGGATCGCGATCGCGAAACGCGCGCAGCACCTGCGGCAGCCACGCGGCTGCGAAGTCCTCGGACGCGCCGACGCGCAGCCGCCCGTGTGCGGGCGCGCCGCGCAGGCGCGCGCGCACCTCGCGCTCCATGTCGACGATGTTGCGCGCATACGCGTACAGCGTGTCGCCGGCCGGCGTGAGCGCGATCCGCCGCGTGGTGCGTGCGAGCAGCACGGTACCGGCCGCCTGTTCGAGCCGCTTGATGTGGCCGCTGACCGCGGACGGCGTCAGCGCAAGCCGTTCGGCGGCCGGCGCGAAGCCGCGGCTGTCGACGACTTCGAGAAAGGTGCGCAGCAGCGCAATGTCGAGCGACGTCGACGCGGGATCGGTCAGCGGTTCCATCGGCCAATTCAACATGAAATGTGATGAGTGATCGATGATACTCCGTGAATCGTGACGAAATGCGGGCTTACCATCGAACGATCCGATCGACGGGGGCACACGATGACTGCCTACGCCCATGCGACCACTGCGTCGCTCGACATCGCCTATCTCGAATGGAATCCGCGCGGCCAACGTGCGGCCGTGCTGCTGCATGGCTGGCCGGACAGCGCCGTCGGCTGGACGCCGGTCGCCGAAGCGCTCGCCGCGCGCGGCTATCGCGTGCTCGCGCCCGCACTGCGCGGTTTTGCGCCGACGCGGTTTCGCGATGCGTCGGTGCCGCGCAGCGGGCAGCTCGCCGCGCTCGGCCGCGACGTGCTCGAGTTCGCCGATGCGCTCGGTATCGAGCGGCCGGTGCTGGTCGGGCACGACTGGGGCGCGCGGGCGGCCGCCAACGCGTGCGGGCTGCGCGACGGCGCCGCCTCGCATCTCGTGATGCTGTCGGTTGGATACGGTACCAACGATCCGCACCAGCCGCTGTCGCTGCAGCAGGCGCGCAACTACTGGTACCACTGGTTCCTCGCGACGGCCCGCGGCGAGCAGGCGCTGCGCGACGATCGCCGCGCGTTCGCGCGCCTGATGTGGGATACGTGGTCGCCGCCCGGCTGGTATCGGCCCGACGAGTTCGACGCGGCCGCCGTCGCATTCGACGGACCGGACTGGATCGACGTCGTGCTGCACTCGTACCGGCATCGCTGGGGCTTCGTGCCCGGCACGCCGTCCTATGCGGACGACGACGCGCGGCTGAATCCGGCGCCCGTGCTGTCGGTGCCGACGCTCGTTCTGCATGGCGGCGCGGATACGTGCAATCACCCGGACAGCTCGGCGGGGCGCGAGCGGTTCTTCAGCAGTCGCTACGAGCGGCAGCTGCTCGACGGCGTCGGGCATTTTCCGCAGCGCGAGGCGCCCGCGGCCGTCGGGGATGCGATCCTCGCGTTCTGCGCGCAGCGTTGACGCGCCGCGATCAGCACATCCCGCCGTTCGCGCGCAGGATCTGACCGTTGATCCACGCACCGTCCGGGCCGGCGAGGAAGGCGACGACGCCCGCGATGTCGCCGGGCTGGCCGATCCGTTCGAGCGGATTCATCTTGGCGAGCCGCTCGATCTGCTCCGGGCCTTTGCCGCGCAGGAACAGCTCGGTCGCGACCGGCCCCGGCGCGACGGCGTTCACGCGAATCGCGCGCCCGCGCATCTCCTGCGCGAGCACCTGCGTGAGGCTTTCGACGGCCGCCTTGCTCGCGACGTAGACGCCGTAGGTCGGCAGGCGCGTGCCGATCACGCTCGTCGACAGATTCACGATGCGGCCGCCGTCGCGCACGCGCTTCGCCGCCTCGCGGCATACGTTGAACGTGCCTTTCAGGTTGATCGCGATCGTCTCGTCGAATGTGGCGTCGTCGAAGTCGGCGATCGGCGCGAGCTTCATCACGCCGGCGCTGTTGACGACGACGTCGATCCCGCCGAACGCGCGCGTCGCTGCGTCGAACAGTGCGGCAACCGCGTTCGCGTCCGCGACGTCGGCCTGCACGGCGAGCGCCTGGCCGCCGGCCGCCGCGATCGCGTCGACCACCTCGCGTGCGGCGTCGCCGTTGCCCGCGTAGTTGACGACGACCTTGAATCCGTCGGCCGCGAGACGGCGCGCGATTTCCGCGCCGATTCCGCGCGACGAGCCCGTGACGACGGCGACCTGGTCCGATGTGTTCATGTCCTGCTCCTTGTTCGTGAATGCCGGCGTGGCCGGCGACAGGACCAATGTAAGCCGCCGCACTCAATAAAAATAATGAATAATGTGCAGATCATGAATGACAAAAAGTACGTCTAATGCGATTCGACAGCAGGCTTTTGAGCGGAATCGGCGTGCTGTCGGCCGTGATCGAGGCCGGCAGCTTCGCGCGCGCGGGCGAAGCGATCGGCCTGACGCAGCCGGCGGTGAGCCGCGCGGTGGCGCGGCTCGAGGAGCGGATCGGGATCCGGATCTTCAACCGCACCGCGCGCGCGATCACGCTGACCGACGAAGGGCGACGCTTTTACGAAGCGGTCGCGCCGCTGCTGGCCGGCATCGAAGATGCCGCGCTCGACGCCGGCCGCGCGAAGGAGAAGGTGAGGGGGCGGCTGCGCGTGAACGTCGACGGCACCTTCGGCCACTACGTGCTCGCGCCGAAGCTGGCCGCGTTCCTCGAGCGCTTTCCGGATCTGTCCGTCGAGATCAGCGTGCGCGACCGGATGGGCGACCTCGTCGCCGACGGTTTCGACGTCGCGGTGCGCTTCGGCGTGCCGGAGCCGTCGTCGTACCGCGCACGGCTGCTGCTCGAGACGCGCGTGCTGACCTGCGCGTCGCCTGCGTACGTCGCTCGCCACGGCGAACCGCGGCATCCGCGCGACCTCGCGGATGGCCATCGCTGCGTGCTGATCCGCGATCCGGTCACGGGGCGGCCGTTCGAATGGGAATTCCATCGCGGCGGCGAGGTGGTGCCGTTCGCGGCGGCCGGCCGGCTGATGGTCAACGATACCGGTTCGCTGCTCGGTGCGTGTCTCGGCGGGGCGGGCGTCGCGCAGCTGCTCGAGCTGTACGCGCGCGACATCGTGTCGGAAGGGCGGCTGACGCTGCTGCTGCCGGACTGGACCGACGAGACCTTTCCGCTCTACGCGTACTACCACGCGTCGAACCTCGTGTCGGCGAAGGTGCGCGTGTTTCTCGATTTCGTCCGCGAGCTGACGAACTGAGCGCGGCCGCGCGCGGACGGCGCGGATAAAGAAAAAGCCCCGGTCGTCGACACGGGGCTCGATGCGGGTGCGTCGCGGTGCGAGCGCGTGGTGGAGGCAGCCGCCGCGCGCCGGTGTTGCGGCGGGGAGAAGCTGCGCTTCCGTTGTCTGGTGCCCAGGGCCGGAATCGAACCGGCACGCCTTGCGGCGGGGGATTTTGAGTCCCCTGCGTCTACCAATTTCACCACCTGGGCTTGTTCGGACCGCGCATGCGATCGTGCGCGGCGAAACGCGGATTATGGCCGAAAACCGCGCGCCGGGCAAGCCGCGCGGCCGCGCCGTCACTGGCTCAGATAGACGAACTGCCCGTGCCTGACGATCCCCATCACGCTCGCGCGCTGGTCGAGTCCTACGTGGTCCTTGTCGCTCGTATTCACGACGCCGTTCGGCACGACGAGCTCGTGCGCGCGCTCGAGCTCGCGCCGCAGCGCAGCCCGGAAGGCGGGCGTGCCGGGCTGCGCGAGCTTCACCGCGCGCCCGACCGCATCGGCGAGCCGTGGATAGACGCCGGCCGCATCGCCCGCGAACTGCGTGACCGTGCCGGTGCCGTACTTCGCCTCGTACGCGTCGACGAATGCGAGCGCGGCCTTACGCGCCGGATGGTCGGCCGGCAGCGTGCGCGCGACGACGACCGGCTGCGTCGGAAACAGCGTGCCGTCGACGTCCTTGCCGCCGAGCTTGATGAACTCCGGCGTCGCGATCCCGTGCGTCTGGTAGATCGGCCCCTTGTAGCCTCGCTCGATCAGCGTGCGCTGCGGCAGCACGGCCGGCGTGCCCGAGCCCGCAATCAGGATCGCGTCCGGTTTCGCCGCGATCAGCTTCAGCGCCTGGCCGGTCACGCTCGCGTCGGTGCGGTTGAAGCGCTCGGTCGCGACCACGCGGATCTTGCGCAGCTCGGCGAAGCGCGTGAACTCGTTGAGCCAGCTGTCGCCGTAGCTGTCCGCGAAGCCGATGAAGCCGACCGTCTTCACGCCGTGGTTCGCCATGTAGCGCGTCATCACGTCGGCCATCGCGCGGTCGCTCTGCGCCATCTTGAACGCCCAGGTGCGCGCGCCTTCCTGCGGCTCGACGATCGCGCCCGAGCCGACCAGCGTGATCATCGGCGTCTGCCCGGCCGCGACCGCGTCGAGCGCCGCGAGGGCGGCCGGCGTGATGTTCGGCCCGACCACGACGTCGACGTGATCCTCGTCGACGAGCTTGCGGATATTGCGCACCGCGGCGCCCGGGTCGGACGCGTCGTCGAGCACCGTCACCTGCAGCGGCTGCCCCGCGATCGTCTTCGGCCACATCAGGATCGCGTTCTTGCTCGTGATGCCGATCGCGGCGGCGGGGCCGGTCGACGACAGGTCGACGCCGACCTTCAGGTCGGCATGCGCGGTCGCGCACGCGAGCACGAGGGCGGCGCCGGCGGCGCGGCGCAGCAGGGCGGAAAGCGTCATGCGGGATTCTCCGTCGAGCAACAAAAAGGGGCGCGATATGCGCCCCTGTCGTTATACACGCGGCTCAAAGCTCGTACGATTCGGATTCGCCCTTGAGCGCCTGCTCGATCAGCTTGCGGTTCAGCGTCGGCGACAGCAGTTCGACGAGCGTATACACATAGCTGCGCAGATACGCACCCTGTTTCAGCGCGACGCGCGTCACGTTGCTGCCGAACAGATGGCCGACCGGGATCAGCCGCAGGTTGCGGTCGCGCTCGGGATTGAAAGCGATGTCGGCCATGATCCCCACGCCGAGGCCGAGCTCGACATAGGTCTTGATCACGTCCGCGTCGATCGCCTCGAGCACGATGTCCGGCGACAGCCCGCGCAGCGCGAACGCGTGATTGATCTTCTTGCGGCCCGCGAACGCGTCGTCGTACGTGATCAGCGGATACTGCGCGAGATCGTCGAGCGTGACCGGCTTGCGTTCGAGCAGCGGGTGATCGGGCGGCACGACGGCCGCGTGATGCCACTGAAAGCAGGGCAGCGACACGAGCTCCTTGTAGTCGGCGATCGCCTCGGTCGCGACCGCGAGATCGGCCTGGTCGTGGATCACCATCTCGGCGACCTGCGTCGGGCTGCCCTGCAGGATCGACAGATGCACCTTCGGGAAGCGCTTCTTGAACTCGGCGATCGCGGCCGGCAGCGAATAGCGCGCCTGCGTGTGCGTTGCCGCGATCGTCAGGTTGCCCTGATCCTGCGCGGCATAATCTTTTCCGACCCTTTTAAGGCTTTCGACTTCCTGCAGAATCCGCTCGACCGACGCGAGGATGATGCGGCCCGGCTCGGTCAGCGAGCGCACGCGCTTGCCGTGGCGCGTGAAGATCTCGACGCCCAGTTCGTCTTCCAGCTCGATGATCGCCTTCGAGACCCCCGGCTGCGACGTGTACAGCGCCTTGGCGGCCTCGGTGAGGTTGAAATTCTGCCGGACGGCCTCGCGCACGAAGCGAAATTGGTGCAGGTTCATTTATAACCCTTCCGCATATCAACAGAATTTTTTAGTCGTTTGAAATATAAGGCGAGTTTATTACGATTCACCGGAGTTTTTCAAATATGGATATCTGTTTTCGTCATTAGCAATCCACCGGGCAGCGGAAGGCCGGCGGCAGGCGGAACGGAGATTCGGGCGCGACGTGGCTAGGACGTCGCGCGGTCACCACGAAAACCCTGGGGTCCCCGAATGTATCAGTACGACCAGTACGACCAGACGATCGTCGACGAGCGTGTCGCGCAGTACCGCGATCAGGTGCGCCGCCGGCTGTCGGGCGAATTGAGCGAAGACGAGTTCCGCCCGCTGCGCCTGCAGAACGGCCTGTACATGCAGCGCCACGCGTACATGCACCGCATCGCGATTCCGTACGGCAACCTGCGCAGCGACCAGCTGCGGATGCTGGCGCGCATCGCACGCGAGCACGATCGCGGCTACGGCCATTTCTCGACGCGTTCCAACATCCAGTTCAACTGGATCAAGCTGGAAGAAACGCCCGAGATCCTCGCGAAGCTCGCGTCGGTGCAGATGCACGCGATCCAGACGTCGGGCAACTGCATCCGCAACATCACGGCCGACCAGTTCGCCGGTGTGGCACAGGACGAAGAGATCGATCCGCGTCCGTGGGCCGAGATCCTGCGTCAGTGGTCGACGTTTCATCCGGAATTCGCGTGGCTGCCGCGCAAGTTCAAGATCGCGGTATCGGGCTCGAAGCACGACCGCGCGGCCGTGCAGATCCACGATCTCGGCGTGTATCTGAAGAAGAACGCGCAGGGCGAAGTGGTCGCGAGCATCCTCGCGGGCGGCGGCCTCGGCCGCACGCCGATCGTCGGCGCGGTGATCAAGGAAGACCTGCCGTGGCAGCACCTGCTCACGTACTGCGAAGCGGTGCTGCGCGTGTACAACCGCTACGGCCGCCGCGACAACCTGTACAAGGCGCGCATCAAGATCCTCGTCAAGGCGCTGTCGCCGGCGAAGTTCGCGCAGCAGGTCGAGGAAGAGTGGCAGCACCTGAAGGACGGCCCGTCGACGCTCACGCAGGCGGAAGTTGATCGCGTGTCGCAGTACTTCCGGCCGCCCGTCTACGAAAAGCTCGCGGACACCGATGCCTCGTTCGAACAGCATCTGCTCGAGAACAAGGCGTTCGCGCGCTGGGTCGAGCGCAACGTCGCGCCGCACAAGGTGCCGGGCTATGCGGCCGTCACGCTGTCGCTGAAGAATCACCGCGCGGCGCCCGGCGACGCGACGGCCGAGCAGATGGAGCAGGTGGCCGACTGGGCCGACGCCTATTCGTTCGGCGAGCTGCGCGTGTCGCACGAACAGAACCTGATCCTCGCGAACGTGAAGAAGCGCGACCTGTTCGCGATCTGGGAAAAGGCGAAGGCCGCCGGTTTCGCGACGCCGAACATCGGGCTGCTGACCGACATCATCGCGTGCCCGGGCGGCGATTTCTGCTCGCTCGCGAACGCGAAGTCGATCCCGATCGCGCTCGCGATCCAGCAGCGCTTCGACGATCTGGACTACGTGTACGACCTCGGCGACCTGTCGCTGAACATTTCCGGTTGCATGAACTCGTGCGGTCACCACCACGTCGGCAACATCGGCATCCTCGGCGTCGACAAGGACGGCGCCGAGTGGTACCAGGTGTCGCTCGGCGGCGAGCAGGGCACGGGCCAGAACGGCGCGCGCCTCGGCCGCGTGATCGGCCCGTCGTTCTCCGCCGAAGAAGTGCCCGACGTCGTGTCGACGCTGATCGACACGTTCGTCGAAGCGCGCATCGACGGCGAACGCTTCATCGACACGTACGATCGCATCGGCATCGCGCCGTTCAAGGAGCGCGTGTATGCCGCGCGCCAGGCCGTGAACGCGTAACCAACCGGGTAGAAGGAATTTGCAGATGGCTTCGATTATCAAGAACCGCGCAGTGATCGACGACGCATGGCAGGTCGTGCGCGCGGCGGAAGACGGTGCGCTGCCCGCGGTCGATGCGCTGCCGGCCGGCAAGGTGCTGGTGCCGTTCGCCCTGTGGCAGGCCGAGCGCGCGGCGCTCGTCGCCGCGAAGACGAAGGACGAACTGGGCGTGTGGCTCGCGCCGGACAGCGAACCGGCCGATCTCGCGCCGGACTTCGACGCGATCTCGCTGATCGCGGTGGACTTCCCGCGCTTCGCGGACGGCCGCGGCTACAGCATTGCGCGGCTGCTGCGCGAGCGCTACGGCTGGACCGGCGAGCTGCGCGCGATCGGCGACGTGCTGCGCGACCAGTTGCTGTACATGTCGCGTTGCGGCTTCGACGCGTTCGCGGTGCGCGCTGACAAGGACATCCACGATGCGCTGAATGCGTTCGGCGAATTCACGCAGCGCTATCAGGGCGCGTTCGACGAGCCGGCGCCGCTGTTCCGTCGCCGCGCAGCGACGGCCGACGTAGCGACGTCCGCTGCCAAGGTGAGCGCATGAGCAACGCGACCGCCACCGCGCTGACGCCCGAACTCGCCGCGAAGGTCGAGCGGCTCGATGCGCTGCTCGCGCAGATCGCCGCGCGTCATCCGAACGTGAAGCTCGCGAGCAGCCTCGCCGCGGAGGACATGCTGCTCACGCACGCGATCCTGTCGAAGGGTCTCGCGATCGGCATCTTCTCGCTGAACACGGGCCGCCTGCATGCCGAGACGCTCGGCATGATCGACCGCGTGCGCGAGCGCTACGGGTACGAGATCGAGCAGTTCCACCCGCAGCAGGATGCGGTCGATCGCTATGTCGCCGAGCACGGACTGAACGCATTCTACGAAAGCGTCGAGCTGCGGAAATCGTGCTGCCACATCCGCAAGGTCGAGCCGCTGAACCGCGCGCTCGCCGACGTCGATGCGTGGGTCACGGGCCAGCGCCGCGAGCAGTCGGTCACGCGTGCCGAGCTGCACGAGGAAGAGCAGGACGAGGCGCGCGGGATCGCGAAGTACAATCCGCTCGCCGACTGGACCGAGCGCGACGTGTGGGCGTACCTCGACGCATTCGGCGTGCCGGTCAACCCGCTGCATGCGCGCGGCTATCCGAGCATCGGCTGCGAGCCGTGTACGCGTGCGATCCGTCCCGGCGAGGACAGCCGCGCGGGCCGCTGGTGGTGGGAGTCGCGCGACACGAAGGAATGCGGTCTGCACATCGCGATCACGCCGATTCCCGCAAGCGCCGACGCATCGCACTGAAGCCCGAACGACAAGATCGGATATTGCGCCGCTCGCGACAGCGGGCTGCACGAACCCAGAAGAGAAGGACTGAAACCATGAGCACGACGCTCGAGCAATCCGCCTTTGCCCCGCCCACCGGCGCCGACAGCCGCATGGGCCATCTCGACTGGCTCGAAGCCGAGTCGATCCACATCCTGCGCGAGCTGGTCGCCGAATGCAGCAAGCCGGCGCTGTTGTTCTCGGGCGGCAAGGATTCGGTCGTCGTGCTGCACCTCGCGCTGAAGGCGTTCGGTCTCGGCGCGAACCGCAAGACCACGCTGCCGTTCCCGCTGGTCCATATCGACACGGGCCACAACTACGACGAAGTGATCGACTTCCGCGATCGCCGCGCGAAAGAGATCGGCGCCGAGCTGATCGTCGGTCACGTCGAGGACTCGATCAAGCGCGGCACGGTCGTGCTGCGCCGCGAGACCGATTCGCGCAATGCCGCGCAGGCCGTCACGCTGCTCGAGACGATCGACGCGCACGGCTTCACCGCGATGATCGGCGGTGCGCGCCGCGACGAGGAGAAGGCGCGCGCGAAGGAGCGCATCTTCTCGTTCCGCGACGAATTCGGCCAGTGGGATCCGAAGGCGCAGCGTCCGGAATTGTGGAGCCTGTACAACGCGCGCCTGCACAAGGGCGAGCATCTGCGCGTGTTCCCGATCTCGAACTGGACCGAGCTCGACGTGTGGCAGTACATCGCGCGCGAAAACCTCGAGCTGCCGTCGATCTACTACGCGCATCGCCGCGAGATCGTCCGCCGCAACGGGCTGCTCGTGCCGGTCACGCCGCTCACGCCGATGCGCGAGGGCGAGACGAGCGAGATCGCGCAGGTGCGGTTCCGCACGGTCGGCGACATTTCCTGCACCTGCCCGGTCGAGAGCGACGCCGACGACGTCGAGAAGATCATCGCCGAGACGGCGGTGACCGAGATCACCGAGCGCGGCGCGACGCGGATGGACGACCAGACCTCCGAAGCCGCGATGGAGCAGCGCAAGAAGCAAGGCTATTTCTGAAGCACACGGGGACATTCACATCATGAGCATCATCGAGAACACCGAAGACCTCGGCGTGCTGCGCTTCATCACCGCGGGCAGCGTCGACGACGGCAAGAGCACGCTGATCGGCCGCCTGCTGTACGACAGCAAGGCCGTGCTGTCCGACCAGCTGTCCGCGCTGTCGCGTGCGAAGAACAAGCGCACGGTCGGCGACGAGCTCGACCTCGCGCTGCTGACCGACGGGCTGGAAGCCGAGCGCGAGCAAGGCATCACGATCGACGTCGCGTATCGCTATTTCGCGACGGCCAAGCGCAAGTTCATCATCGCCGACACGCCGGGCCACGAGCAGTACACGCGCAACATGGTGACGGGCGCGTCGACCGCGCATGCCGCGATCATCCTGATCGACGCGACGCGCGTGACGGTCGAGAACGGCGTTGCCGAACTGCTGCCGCAGACGAAGCGCCACAGCGCGATCGTGAAGCTGCTCGCGCTGCAGCACGTGATCGTCGCGATCAACAAGATGGACCTCGTCGACTACAGCGAAGCGCGCTTCAACGAGATCCGCGACGCGTACGTCGCGCTCGCGAAGCAGCTCGGGCTGACCGACGTGCGCTTCGTGCCGGTGTCGGCGCTCAAGGGCGACAACATCGTCGGCGCGAGCGAGCGCATGCCGTGGTATGCGGGCGAGCCGCTGCTCGACGTGCTCGAGTCGCTGCCGGTCGCGACGCAGGCGCACGATGCGCTGCGCTTCCCGGTGCAGTGGGTCGCGCGTCAGGACGGCAGCTCGGCCGACGACTTCCGCGGCTACATGGGCCGCATCGAGTCGGGCGAGGTGAAGGTCGGCGACGAGATCGTCGTGCTGCCGTCGAACCGTCCCGCGACGGTCGCCGAGATCATCGCGCCGGTGCCGGGCGGCACCGCGGCCGTGCCGCACGCGTTCGCGGGTCAGACGGTGACGATCCGTCTCGACCAGGACGTCGACGTGTCGCGCGGCGACATGTTCGTGACGGCCGCCGAGCCGGTCGCGCCCGCGAAGAAGCTCGAGGCGGACCTGTGCTGGTTCGACGAGACGCCGCTGTCGCCGCAGCGCAAGTACCTGCTGAAGCAGACGACGAGCACGGTGTTCGCGAAGATCGGCGGCGTCAAGCAGGTGCTCGACGTGCATACGCTGTCGCACGCGACCGACCGTCAGGACCTGAAGATGAACGACATCGGCCGCGTCGCGCTGACGCTGCAAAAACCGATCGTGTGCGACACGTACGACGCGCATCCGGGCACGGGCGCGTTCGTGCTGATCGACGAGGCGACCCATCATACGGTCGCCGCAGGGATGATCCGGGCGTTTTCGGCGTAACCGGCATCGCGCTGCCGCCACGCGGCGGCGCGCGCCGGTAGCGTCGCCCGCATGAAGGCGAAGCGACAAACATGGGCAAGGTGTATCTGATCGGCGCAGGGCCGGGCGCGGCGGACCTCATCACGGTGCGCGGCGCGCGGCTGCTCGCCGCGGCCGACGTCGTGCTGCACGACGCGCTCGTCGAGCCCGAGATGCTCGACTACGCGCCGAACGCACGCAGGATCGCGGTCGGCAAGCGCTGCGGGCAGCGCTCGACCGCGCAGCAGTTCATCAACAAGCAGATCGTCGACGCGGCGCGCGAACACGCATGCGTAGTGCGGCTCAAGGGCGGCGATCCGATGCTGTTCGGCCGCGCGGACGAGGAAATGCGTGCGCTCGAAGCGGCCGGCATCGACTACGAGGTCGTGCCGGGCATCACGGCGGCACTGGCGAGCGCGGCGACGCTGAAGCGCTCGCTGACGCTGCGCGGCGTCGCACGCAGCGTCGCGTTCGCGACGCACAGCCGCGCGCCGGGCAGCGACGAGATTCGCGAAGCGGCGCGTGCCGACTCGATCGTCTACTACATGGGGCGCGACAGCGCGCCGGGCATCGCGCAGGAGCTGATCGACGCGGGCCGTGCGCCGACGACGCCGGTCGCGATCGTCGAGGCGTGCAGCACCGCGCGCGAGCGTACGCTGACGCTCACGCTCGCCGAGATGGCAGCCGGCGCGGCGCAGGCGTGGCTCGATCCGGCGCAGCCGAGCCTGCTGATGATCGGCGATGCGCTCGCCGAGCGGCAGCCGCAACGCGGAGCGGAGGGCGGCCGGCTGCGCAACGCGGCCTGACGACGGCGCCGCATGCGACGGCTTCGCGCCGTCCCCCAAAATACGAACGCCGGCATCTGCCGGCGTTTGTCATGGTGCGCTATGCGCTGCGCATTGCCTTTCAGGCGTCGCGTTCGAGCTGGTCGATGCAGTAGCGCGCGATCGCGTCGAGCACGCCGTCGTCTTCGCCGACGGCCGTCGCGCAGCGGATCTCGACACCGGGATGGGCGGCACGGCACGCGTCGATCAGTTGCGGCAGATCGCGCCGCACGTGGCCGCCCTGGCCGAAGAACACCGGCACGACGGTCACGCGCGTGCAGCCGGCCGCAATCTGTGCGGCAACCGCGGCGTCGAGCGAAGGCGTCATCAGTTCGAGGAACGCGAGCGATACCTGCGCGGCGCTGCCGGCGGCGCGCAGCCGCGCGGCGAGCCGCTCGAACGGCTCGGCCCAGCGCGGATCGCGCGCGCCATGACCGAACAGGACGATGCCGTGCGCATTCATGTCGAATCCTCCGTCGGGCGCGCGGCGCTCAGTGCCGGTCGACCCATTTCAGTGCGAACAGCCCGAGCGCGAGATAGATCAGGCCCGGTGTGGCTGCGGTGAGCGGCGCGGGCCACGTGTTCAGCGTACCGATATGCGAGAACAGCGTATTGAGGAGCTGGAAGCTCATCCCGAGCATGATGCCGCCGAACACCTTCACGCCCACCACGCCCGCACGCGTATGCAGATACGCGAACGGCAGCGACAGCACGAGCATCACGAACACCGCGAACGGATAGAGCAGCTTGCGCCACAGCGCGATGTCGTAGCGCTGCGTGTCCTGATGGTTTTCGCGCAAGTGCTGGATATAGCGGAACAGGTTGATGATCGACATGCGCTCGGGCGACACGAGCAGCACGGACAGGATCTGCGGCGTGAGATCCGAGCGCAGCCGGTATTCGGGCAGCGACACCTGCTGCGACCGGTACACGGGGTTCAGCGCATCGGGCGCTTGCCCGGCGATCGGCCGGATCGGCGTCAGTTCCGTCTCGGTCACGCCCTTGAGCAGCCAGTGGCCGGGCGGCTCGTAGCGTCCCGTCTGCGCGATGCGCACGTTCTTCAGCTGGAATTTCGCGTCGAATTCGTAGATCCGCACGTTGCTGATCGTCGAATCGGGCGCGAGGCTGCCGACGTTCACGAAACGCGTGACCTGCTCGCCGTTCTCGCGCGCGGCGAGCGTGTCCTTCACCCATACGCCGGACTGGAAGTTCGACGACACCGATGCGCCGAGCGCCTGCAGCCGCACGCGCTCGGACAGCTGGTCGGCGTACGGGCCGACGAACTCGCCGATCAGGTAGGTGACGATCACGAGCGGCACGCCGATCTTCAGCAGCGAGCGCAGCGCCTGGTTGGTCGCGAGGCCCGAGACGCGGAAGATCGTGAACTCCGAGTTCGCGGCCATTTGCGCGAACACGTAGATCGCGCTGATCAGCGCGGCGACCGGGATGATTTCGTAGAAGCGCGACGGCGTCTGCAGCGCGACGCGCAGCACCGCGTAGCCGAATTTGTAGTTGCCGTGCCCGACCGAGTTCAGTTCGCTGATCAGGTCGAAGAAGAAGAACAGGCCCGAGAACGCGAACAGGATGAAGACGAACGTGACGTAGATCTGCCGCGCGAAGTACTTTTCATAGAGCCGCATCGATCATGCTCCCGAGCGGCCGAACAGCGCGCGTGTGAAAAGCGGGCGATTGCGCACCCGCAGCCAGAAGATGAACGCGACGATCGCCGCGACGACCACGTGCAGCGCGACGAGCCCGACGCCGAACGACATCTTGCCCTGCTCGATCTGCGCCTGCACGACGTTCAGCAGGTTCGAGTAGGTCAGATAGATCAGCACGGCCATCACGAGGTTGATCGTGCGGCTGCGGCGCGGGTTCTGATAGGCGAGCGGAATGCCGAGCACCATCAGGTTGATCGCGATCAGCGGCAGGCCGGCGCGCCACGCGAATTCCGCGAGGTTGTCGCGCGTCGGGTTACGCAGCAGCTCGGGCGTGGGCGTGCTGCTCGTGGTCGGCACGTTGACGACCGGCTTGCTCGTGATCTTCACGCCGTAGCGCTCGAACTCCATGATCTTGAAGTTCGGCTGGCCGGGCGTGCCGTCGTAGCGGCGGCCGTCCTCGAGCACGACGAAGCGGTCGCCGTCCTTCGTGGTTTCGGTGTGGCCCGTCTGCGACACGACGACGTTGACCTTGCCGTTCTCGGTGGACGTGACGAACACGTTCTGCACCTTGCTCTGGTCGGGCGTCATCTTCTCGATGAAGAACACGCGATGGTTCGACGCCGATTCGCGGAACTGGCCGGGCGCGAGCAGCGAGATCTCGTCGCGCTGCTGGAAGCGCGCCTTGATCAGCCGGCTCTGCTGGTTCGACCACGGCCAGCCGACGAACGCGAAGAACGTGATCAGCACGATGATGGGCGTCGCGAACACGCCGATCGGCTTGATGAGCCGCGTGAGGCTCACGCCCGACGCGAGCCAGACGACCATTTCGGAGTCCCGGTACCACCGGGTGAGCACGAACAGGATCGACACGAACAGCGTGACGACGAGCATCACCGCAAGATAGCCGATGACGGTCAGGCCGATCAGCACGAGGACGTCCTTCGGGTCGACTTCGCCGGACGCGGCATAGCCGACGATGCGGATCATCATCGTCGTGAGCATGATCGTGAGCAGCACCATGAACACGGCACCAGCCGTATACGCAAGCTCGCGCTGGAGGGAGCGTTCGAAGATCATTCTTGAAGAGAAGAGGGCGGGAGGCAGCGCCCGCGTGGTGCGGCGCTCGCGCCGCCACGGGAAAAATAGCGGATAATTGCGGCTTTCATCCTTAGCCCAGATTTTATCCGAGGACAAGCGCGATGGACTTTAGCATAAAAGGCTGTGATTGGAGCAAAGGCGAGGCGAAGGGGTTCCTGACCGGGAAGTCCGACTGCATCGTGCTCGGCATCTTCGAAGCGCAGACGCTGTCGGGCGCAGCGCTGGACATCGACACGGCCACCAAGGGACTGATTTCGCGCGTCGTGAAGGCCGGCGACATGGACGGCAAGCGCGGCAAGACGCTGTTCCTGCCGGAGGTGTCGGGCATCGGCGCGTCGCGCGTGCTGCTGGTCGGCCTCGGCAAGCAGGATGCTTTCAACCAGAAAGCCTACAACGACGCCGTCACGGCCGCATGGCGCGCGCTGTTCGCGACGAAGGTCGTCCAGGTCACGTTCACGCTCGCGCAGCTGCCGGTCGACGAGCGCGGCTCGGACTGGGGCGTGCGCGCGGCGATTCTCGCGCTGCGCAACGAGACCTACCGGTTCACGCAGATGAAGAGCAAGCCGGAACCGGTCTCGCATACGTTGAAGCGCGTGGTGTTCAGCGTCGAGCCGGCCGACGAGAAGGCCGCGAAGGTCGCGGTCAAGCAGGCCGTCGCGCTCGCGAACGGGATGGATCTGACCCGCGACCTCGGCAACCTGCCGGGCAACGTCTGCACGCCGACCTATCTTGCGAACACCGCGAAGCAGCTCGCGAAGGACTGGGGGATGAAGGCCGAGGTGCTCGGCCTGAAACAGATCCAGGCGCTGAAGATGGGCTCGTTCCTGTCGGTCGCGCGCGCGTCGGTCGAGCCGCCGCAGTTCATCGTGCTGCACTATCAGGGCGCCGCCGCGAAGGCCGCGCCGATCGTGCTGGTCGGCAAGGGCATCACCTTCGACACGGGCGGCATCTCGCTGAAGCCGGGCGAGGGCATGGACGAAATGAAGTACGACATGTGCGGCGCCGGCTCGGTGCTCGGCACGATTCGCGCGGTCGCCGAGATGGGGCTGAAGCTGAACGTCGTCGGCATCATCCCGACCTGCGAGAACATGCCGGGCGGCAACGCGACGAAGCCGGGCGACGTCGTGACGAGCATGAAGGGGCTGACGATCGAGGTGCTGAACACCGACGCCGAAGGCCGCCTGATCCTGTGCGACGCGCTCACGTACGCCGAGCGTTTCAAGCCGGCGGCGGTGATCGACATCGCGACGCTGACGGGCGCCTGCATCATCGCGCTCGGCCATCACAACAGCGGGCTGTTCTCGAAGGACGACGCGCTCGCGGGCGAACTGCTCGACGCGTCGCGCGAGGCGAACGATCCGGCATGGCGTTTGCCGCTCGACGACGAGTATCAAGATCAGCTGAAGTCGAACTTCGCGGATCTCGCCAACATCGGCGGGCGTCCGGCCGGCAGCGTGACGGCCGCCTGCTTCCTGTCGCGCTTCACCGAGAACTACCCGTGGGCGCACCTCGACATCGCGGGCACCGCGTGGAAGAGCGGGGCGGCGAAGGGCGCGACCGGCCGTCCGGTGCCGTTGCTCGCGCAGTTCCTGATCGACCGCGCCGGCCAGTAATGGCGCGAGCGACGACGATGCGGGTACGCGGGTCATGACGCGGATCGATTTCCATTCGAACGTCGGCGATTCGCTCGCGTATGCGTGCCGGCTGCTGCGCAAGGCCTACCAGGCGGGGCAGCCGGTCGTCGTGGTCGCGGAGCCCGCACGCCTGCGCGCGCTCGACGAGCGGCTGTGGACGTTTTCGCCGCTCGACTTCATTCCGCATTGCGGCGTCGACAGCGCGCACGCGGCCGGCACGCCGATCGTGCTCGCCGCCGACCTCGACAAGGCGCCGCATTACCACGTGCTGCTGAACCTCGGCGCGGCCGTGCCCGCGCAGTTCGCGCGCTTCGAGCGGCTGCTCGAAGTGGTCGGCAATGCGCCGGACGAACTGGCCGCAGGCCGTGAACGCTATCGCTTCTACCGCGATCGCGGCTATGCGCTGAACAATTACAAGCAGGGCGGCTAGCCGAAACCGTCGACGGAGTGCTCGCGTGACACAACCCGAACCATCCTCGATTCCGACGCTGACCGACGTTCTCGTGCCGGGCCGGCCGGAACGCGCGCAGGCGCGCGAAGCCGATGTGCCGCCGCAGGCGCCGCAGGCGCAGCACTCGCTGCACGACGACGCGGCGCTGCCGCTACTGACCGATGTGCTCGTGCCGGGCGGCGCGGCCGCGGCGCCGGCTACCGCGTCGTCTACCGTGCCGGCCGCCGCGCCGGAAGCCGAAGCCGATCCCGAAGTCGTCGCCGTGCATCCGGTGCCGACACCCGACGTGCCGGCAGTCGAATGGCCGCCGGCCGACGCGGCGGCGGCGCGCGATGCGGATGCGCCGGCCGAGCCGGGCGCCGCGCGGCAGGTCGTCGCGCAAGACGCGGCGATGGGCGCGCCGCTGTCGTCGACATTGGCCGCCGACGTGCCGTCGGGGGACGCCGCCAGTGCAGCCGCACGGTCGCCGGGCCGCGCCGCGGTCGACGACACGCTGCCTGAAGCCGTTGTGCCCGCCGCCGACGAGCCGGTGGCAGTGCTGACGGCCGAGGATGCGCAGCATGTCGCCGAGCGCCTGCGCAACCGTCTGACCGCCTATCTGACCGGCGCAGGGCGCGACGCGATCGAAGCGCGCTGCCGCGAGGCGCTACACGACCATTCGGCGTGGCTGGTCGGCCAGATCACGCGCGAAGTGGCGCTGGCGCTCGAAACCGAGGTGATGGACTGGGTGCGCGACGCGGTCGACGAGGAAATCGCGCGGCGCCGCGGCACGCGTTCCGACTGAACGGCGAGCGGGCCACTCCGGCGCAGCGGCGCAGCGGCGATGCGGCCGCATGTCGAGCGCGCCGCAGCCGGTTTTCATCCGATTCGAATCAGTGCAGCGACATCACCCATTGCGCGAGCGTATGCGCTTCGGCGGTCGTCAGCTGCGTATTGGCCGGCATCGGCACGTTTCCCCACACGCCGACGCTGCCCTTTACGATCGACTGCGCGAGATAGTCGGCCGCATCGCCGCGCGGCGCATAGCGGCGCGCGATGTCGTGGAACGACGGGCCCATCAGCGGCTTGCCGACCGCATGGCAGGCCATGCAGTTCTTGCGTTGCGCGAGCGTCAGTCCGTCGGCCTGCTGCGCCGACGCGGCCGCCGCGCCGCCGGCCAGCAGCGTCGCGAGCAGCGCGCGCAATATCGTTTGTTTCATGCGGTTCTCCGCCGGCGGCACGGCCGGCTTCACGGTCCGCGCATTATAAGAGCAAAGAAGACGCCGGTTCGGCGCGCTGCCGATGGGGCGCGGCGGACGGACTGCCGCACCGCCGAGCCGCCGCACCGCCGAAAACAGCCCGCATGACGGGCCGCACGTCACCCCGTGACCGCGCCCCGATTCGCCGGCCGTGCGAGCGCGGCATACTTGGCGAGCACGCCGCTCGTATAGCGCGGCGCCGGCTGCTTCCATGCGGCGCGGCGGCGCGCGAGCTCCGCATCGTCGACGTTCAGCTGCAGCAGCAGCTTATGCGCGTCGATCGTGATCGAGTCGCCTTCCTGCACGAGCGCGATCGTGCCGCCGACGAAGGCCTCGGGCGCGACGTGGCCGACGACCATCCCCCACGTACCGCCGGAGAAGCGGCCATCGGTGATGAAGCCGACCGATTCGCCGAGCCCCTTGCCGATGATCGCCGACGTCGGCGCGAGCATTTCGGGCATGCCGGGGCCGCCTTGCGGGCCGAGATAGCGCAGCACGAGCACGTCGCCGGCGCGGATCTTGTCGCCTAGGATCGCGTCCATCGCGCTTTGCTCGTCGTCGAACACGCGCGCCGGGCCCGTGATCACCGGGTTCTTCAGCCCGGTGATCTTCGCGACCGCGCCGTCCTCGGCGAGATTGCCCTTCAGGATCGCGAGATGGCCTTCCTTGTATAGCGCGCGCTCGATCGGGAAGATCACCTGCTGGTCGGTGCGCGGCACGGACGGCACGTCCTTCAGCTCTTCGGCGAGCGTGCGGCCCGTGATCGTGACGCAGTCGCCGTGGAGCAGGCCCGCATCGAGCAGGATCTTCAGCACCTGCGGAATGCCGCCCGCACGGTGCAGGTCGGTCGCGACGTACCGGCCCGACGGCTTCAGGTCGCAGATCACCGGCACACGCTTGCGGATCCGCTCGAAGTCGTCGATCGTCCAGTCGACCTCGGCCGCATGCGCGATCGCGAGATAGTGCAGCACCGCATTGGTCGAGCCGCCGGTCGCCATGATCAGCGACACCGCGTTCTCGATCGACTGCTTCGTGATGATGTCGCGCGGCTTCAGGTCGCGCTTCACCGCTTCGACGAGCACACGCGCCGATTCGGCGGCCGAATCGACCTTTTCCTGATCGGGGTTCGCCATCGTCGACGAATACATCAGCGACATGCCGAGCGCCTCGAACGACGAGCTCATCGTGTTCGCGGTGTACATGCCGCCGCACGAGCCCGACGTCGGGCACGCGTTGCGCTCGATGCCTTCGAAATCCTCGTCCGACATGCGCCCGGCCGTGAATTCGCCGACCGCCTCGAACGCCGAGACGATCGTCAGATCCTTGCCTTTCCAGTGGCCCGGGCGGATCGTCCCGCCGTACACATAGATGCCCGGCACGTTCAGCCGCGCGAGCGCGATCATCCCGCCCGGCATGTTCTTGTCGCAGCCGCCGACCACCACGACGCCGTCCATCCATTGGCCCTGCACGCAGGTCTCGATGCAGTCGGCGATCACCTCGCGCGACACGAGCGAGTACTTCATCCCTTCGGTGCCCATCGACATGCCGTCCGAGATCGTGGGCGTGCCGAAGATCTGCGGATTCGCGCCGGCCGCCTTGATCGCCTCGACGGCCGCGTCGGACAGGCGCTGCAGCCCTGCGTTGCACGGCGTGATCGTCGAATGCCCGTTGGCGATGCCGATCATCGGCTTGTCGAAATCTTCCTTTTGATAGCCGAGGGCGTAATACATCGAACGGTTCGGCGAGCGGGCGACGCCTTGCGTGATGTGCTTCGAGCGACGGTTGTACGACATGGGGAGCTCCATCGATTGTTGTGGGGCCGGACCAATCGCGCGGGCGCGCCGTGCGGTGCGGCTCGAACAAGGATGGCGTTTCCGTATTCGCGTGTCCAATATATTATTTGTCGCTTATTAAGTGTTTTTGCGAATGAGTGAGCGATGGCCGAACCGACGCCCGACCTGCGCCAGTGGCGCTATTTCGTGACCGTCGCCGACGAGCGGCATTTCGGCCGCGCCGCCGAGCGGCTGTCGATCACGCAGCCGCCGCTCTCGCAGGCGATCCGCGCGCTCGAGGACGCGCTCGGCGTCGCGCTGTTCGCCCGCACGAAACGCTCGGTTGCGCTGACGGCGGTCGGTGCGGCGCTGCTGCCCGACGTGCGGCGCCTCCTCGCGGCGGCCGATGCGCTGCCGCCGCTCGCGCGGCGCCTCGCGCGCGGCGAGGCCGGTTCGCTCGCGCTCGCGTTCGTCTCGACGGCCGACTACGGGCTGCTGCCGTCGCTGCTGCGCGCATTCGGCGCGCGCTATCCGCAGGTACGCCTGCAGCTCGCGGAAGCGACGAGCGACGTGCAGATCGACGAGCTCGTCGCGGGCCGGATCGACGCGGGGCTCGTGATTCCGCCCGTGCCGCCGCGTCATGCGGCCGGGCTGTCGTATCTGCCGGTCGTGCGCGAGCCGCTCGTCGTCGCGATGCCGGCGGGCGCGTCCGACGCGCCGGAAGACACGCCCGTACACCTCGCCGAGATCGCCGCGCTGCCGCTCGTGATCTTTCCGCGCCGTTTGGCGCCCGGCTTTTATGACATCATTACGGGCTGCTACGGCGCGGCCGGCGCGATACCGCGCATCGGCCAGGAGGCGATCCAGATGCAGACGATCGTCAGCCTCGTGTCGGCCGGCATGGGCGTCGCACTGGTGCCGCAATCGCTGCGTAATCTGCGGCGCACCGGCGTGGTCTACCGGCCGCTCGCCGGCGACGCGCCCGTCGTCGAGACGGGCCTCGTCTGGCGCACCGGCGACGTAAGCCCCGTGCTGGCCGCGTTCATCGAGGTCGTGCGTGCGCAGGCGCCCGCCGCCTGACGTGAACGATGGCGCGCGTGTGCCGTCCAATGCGCGGTGCCGCGCGTCAGCCGGCGCCGTGCGCATTCGAAAACTTCATCGCTAATCCATGATCATTCACCCGAATTTCGACCCCGTTGCGATCCACCTCGGGCCGCTGGCCGTGCGCTGGTACGGCCTCATGTACCTCGTCGGCTTCATCGCGGCGATCGTCGTCGGCCGGATCCGGCTGAAGCTGCCGCACGTCGCTGCGCAGGGCTGGACCGCGAAGGACATCGACGACATGCTGTTCTACGGCGTGCTCGGCACCGTGCTCGGCGGCCGGCTCGGCTACGTGCTGTTCTACAAGGCCGGCTTCTACCTGTCGCATCCGCTCGACGTGTTCAAGGTGTGGGAAGGCGGGATGTCGTTTCACGGCGGCTTTCTCGGCGTGACGCTCGCGATGGTGCTGTTCGCGTGGCAGCGCAAGCGCCACTGGCTGCAGGTGACCGACTTCGTCGCGCCGATGGTGCCGACGGGGCTCGCCGCGGGGCGACTCGGCAACTTCATCAACGGCGAGCTGTGGGGTCGCGTGACCGATCCGGGCGCGCCGTGGGCGATGCTGTTTCCCGGCGCGATGCGCGACGATGCGGCGTGGCTGCCGAAGCACCCGGAGCTCGTCGAGAAGTGGCATCTCGCCGACGTGTTCATGCAATACCAGATGCTGCCGCGTCATCCGTCGCAGCTCTACGAGATCGCGCTCGAAGGGATCGCGCTGTTCTTCGTGCTGTTCTTCTTCGCGCGCAAACCGCGGCCGATGGGCGCCGTCTCCGCGCTGTTCCTGATCGGCTACGGCCTCGCGCGCTTCACCGTCGAATTCGCGCGCGAGCCCGACGATTTCCTCGGTCTGCTTGCACTCGGGCTGTCGATGGGGCAGTGGCTGTCGCTGCCGATGATCGTCGCGGGCATCGCGCTGATGGTGTGGGCGTATCGGCGCCGCCGCACGGCTGCGGCCGCCGCGTAATGCGAGCCGATGCGGGGCCGATGCGCGCAAGCGCGCGTATCGGCATCGCGCAACAAAAAACGCCGGCCTGCGGGCCGGCGTTTTTACATGCTGCTGGCGCGGCGCGACCCGCGCGCTACGGTTACTTCATCTGCACGGAACCGTTGACCGTCACCGACACGGTCGCCTTGCCGCCTTCGACCGCAATCGGTGCGCTCATCTTCGCGCTGTCCATCGGTGCGGCGGCCATCGCCATCATCCGCGGATACGGCTGCACGTTGCGGCCGCTGCCGACGTTGACGTCGCGGATCGTATAGCTGCTGTAGCCGAACGCTTTCGCCGCTTCGTCCGCGCGTGCACGGAACGACTTGATCGCTTCGGTCGTGAGCTTCTGCTCGGCCGCGCGCTGCGCTTCGGGCGACAGCGAGAACTCGACGTTCGCGATCTGCATGAGATTCGACAGCTGGCCCGCGAGCTTCGACGCCGCGGCGAAATCGCGCGATTCGAGCACGACTTCCGTGCGGCCGCGCCATGCGGAGATCTTGCCGTCGCGATCGGTGCTCGGATAGACGGAGAACGCGCCGGTGTGCGCGGATACGCCCGACACGCCCTTCGCCTGCGCGAGCGCGGCGTCGGCGCGCTGATTCAGCGCGGACGTCAGGCTGCCCGGATCCTTCGCCTGTTGCTCGTAGAACAGCGTGATGTGAATGATGTCCTGCGGCACGTCGGCGCTCGCCTGCGACGACAGCGACAGCACGCCGGCCGGTTCCGGGAAATGGGGGTTCATGGCCTGCGCGTGCGCGGCAGGCGACGCAAGCGTCAACGCGACGGGAACGGCGGCGGCGAGCGCGAGCGACAGCGCGACGGCGGATTTCTTGGTCATTGTTGGACTCTCCTTGTGCGAGGGCGCGCACGCGGTTCGCGCGTGCACGACGCGGGCTGGCCGCGCAACGAAAACGCTGCCGCACCCGATCGGTCCGGCAGCGGATGCTTAGGCTGCGCGAGCGCGTCGCGAGTTCCGCCGGGGCGGCGCGAGCTGACGGGATTTGACGTTCGACATCGTCACTTCATCAGCTTTTCGGTGATGAATTTCCATTCGGCGCGCGTGACGGGCGTGATCGACAGCCGATTGCCGCGCGCGAGCACGCGCATGTCGGCCAGCTCGTCGTGCTCGCGCAGCGCGGCGAGCGGCACGAGCGGCGTCTTCTTCACGAAGCGTACGTCGACGAGCAGCCAGCGCGGCGATTCCGGCGACGATTTCGGATCGTAGTACGGGCTCTTCGGATCGAATTGCGTGGGATCGGGGTAGGGCGTCGACGCGACTTCGGCGAGGCCCGCGATGCCCGGTTCGGGGCAGCTCGAGTGATAGAACAGCACGCCGTCGCCGATCTTCATCGTGTCGCGCATGAAATTGCGCGCCTGATAGTTGCGCACGCCGGTCCACGGCAGCGTGCGTTGCGGGGCGTGCGCGAGATCGTCGATGCTCGCTTCGTCCGGTTCGGACTTCATCAGCCAGAATTGCATGGATCGTAATCGACGCAAAAAGAGGCAGTGTGAGGGCGATCGCGATCGGCGCGTGCACGCGTGGCAGCGACAGCGTGCGTGCGCAGGCGATACGCAGACGGACCCTGAAAAAGGAAACGGCATCGGGACTCGCCCGATGCCGTTGGATAGGCCCCCGCCTTAGCCGCTAGGCCGGCATCCTGAACCTGAGGTTCAGAATTGGTCGCAGTTAGCAGCACTTCGGGTACATCAGACAGAGTGACGCGCGCGCCCGTGCTACAAATTTCCGCAACCGTGCACATGGCATTGGTTCAAGGAATATATGACCTTGGCGAACCAGGCAGGGAAGCTGACTGAACTGTGAATCGTTGCGCCAATTTGACCACCGTTGATCGTGGAGATCAAGGGGAATCGACGCATCGATTCGAAGATTTACTGCGTCTCGTGCTGTGCGAGCACCGCACCGAGTTGTTCGTTCATCTGGCGCATTGTACGCCGGATTTCCTCGGCCGGAAATGCTTCACCGTGCCGCACGCTCGTTTGCAGTCGCAGCAATTCCGATGCGAGCGACAGCGCGGCCATGACCGCGATGCGATCGGTGCCGCGCACCGAGCTGTTGGCGCGGATCTTCGACATTTCCGCGTCGACGCGCGCGACCGCTTCGAGCAGCGCCGCTTCCGTTTCGGCCGAGCAGGCGAGACGATAACTCTGACCGAGAATGGAGACTTCGATCTGCTTCGTGCTCATGCATGTTCTCCGTGGCTGGCCGCGTCGTCGCTATCGGTGCGCGCCTGCGCATCCAGCAGGTCGAGCTGATTGTCGGCTTGCTCCGCGCTCTTCGTGCGCGGCAGCTTTTCGAGGATCGCGTTCAGTTTGACTTGCGCGTCGTCGATCTTCGCCGACAGCGTGTCGCGTTCGGCCTCGAGCGCATTGCGTTCGTCGCGCAGCTGCGCGAGTTCCGCACGCACCGCTTCCGCTTCCGCGCGCAGTTGCGCGACCTGCTCCTCGAGCGCGAGCCGTTCCGAGTGATAGCGCTTGTTCAGCGAAATCAGCCGGCCAATATTTTGAGATAGGGTTTCGAGTTCGTTGAGCATCTGCTGCGTCCTCTAAAGACCCAGCATTTTAGCGCGGAATAACGCGCATTCCGACATCTGTAACGTTTCCAGTCGTAACACCCCTGCTTCTTGCCGCGAATCCGCGGATCGTGCGCGGGATTCGCGCTTGCCAGGCGCGATTCTTGACGCTCGCGCGGCCCGCTCCTAAACTGGCGCCGCCTCGGTGCTCGCGCGTGACACGCGCGGTTAAACGGGAAGCAGGAATGCGCGCGTTCGCCAGGACGCCGCTCGCCTGCGCTGCCCCCGCAACGGTAAGCGGCCGCATCGTTCGATGCAGGCCGGCTCGGGCGCGTTTCGCGTGCAATGCACGCAAGCGCGGGCCACTGCGCGTTCGTTCGCGCGGGAAGGCGAGCCGGTGCGCCGCCAGCCCGGATACCGGCCGAGGCGGGGAGCCCGTGCGGGCTTCGTGACGCGCGGCCTGCGGGGAGGCGGGACGCGCAGTGCTTCACGGGACTTTCTTCGATGCCGACCCCAATCGTCCGCCTGGCGCCGCGTGCCGCGTGCGGCTTCGCCGTTCGCTGCGGCGCCGTTCGTGCCCGCGTCTGTGTTTGCGCCGGTGCGTGTGCATGCGTGCGCGGCGGGCGCCATGGTGCGCGTCGCTCTGCGGGCGGCAGCCGCTCGCGCGCAGCGGCGCCGCAGCATCGACCTTGGCTCGCGCACGCCGCCACATGCTCGACCTGCGGCCGACGTCCGCGCGGCAGCGTCGATGCCGGCGCTTTCCTCTATATTGCGCAGATCGCGCGCGGCCGCAGCGCCGCGCACCTCGCTTCGCCAACCCGCCCGACCAGGACGATTCGTTTGCCGATCATCGTGACCTCCCGCGCCGCCGCGCCCGTGCCGGCTGCGGCCATCGCGCGCATTCGCGCGCACACGCAGCGCACGGCATGCCGTGCGCTGCGCGCCGTATGAACGCGCGTCGCGCCGCCGCGATCTGGGCCGCGCTCGCGGCCGCCGCCGCGCTACTGCTCGTCGCGTCGCTGTCGATCGGCAGCGTGGCGATGTCGCCGTGGCAGGCGCTCGCGGCGCTCGTGCCGCACGGCAGCGACGCGACGGGCGATGCTGCGCTGTTCGCCGACATCGTGCGCACGCTGCGGCTTCCGCGTGCGTTGGCCGGCTTCGCGTGCGGCGCGTTGCTCGCGCTCGCCGGCGCGCTGTTGCAGGTCCTGCTGCGCAATCCGCTCGCGGAGCCGTACGTGCTCGGCGTGTCGGGCGGCGCGGCCGGCTTCGCGCTCGCCGCGATGATTGCGGGCGGTGCGTGGTGGCTCGTCGATGCATCGGCGTTCGCCGGTGCGCTCGTGTCGATCGCGCTCGTGCTTGGCCTCGCACGTCGCGAACTGTGGCGCGGCGAATCGCGCGACGCATCGCCGCGGCTGCTGCTGACCGGCGTCGTGATGGCCGCCGGCTGGGGCGCGCTCGTCACGCTGCTGCTGTCGATCGCGCCCGATGCGCGGCTGCGCGGCATCCTGTTCTGGTTGACCGGCGATCTGAACGGCGCGAGCGCGCCATGGTTCGCGTGGGGTGCGCTGCTGCTCGCCGCCGCCGTCGCGCTGCCGGCCGCGCCGCAGCTGAACGTGCTGCTGCGCGGCGACGCGGCGGCGCTCGCGCTCGGCGTGCCGGTCGCGCGGCTGCGCGTGCGCGTCTATCTCGCCGCATCGCTCGCCGCCGCGGCCGCGGTCACGACGGCCGGCACGATCGGCTTCGTCGGCCTCGTCGTGCCGCACGCGCTGCGGCTCGCGTTCGGCAACGATCAGCGCATGCTGTTGCCCGCCGCGATGCTCGCGGGCGGCAGCGGCGTGATGGCGGCCGACCTGCTCGCGCGCAGCGCGATCGCGCCCGCGCAATTGCCGGTCGGCGTGATGACCGCGCTGATCGGCGTGCCGGTGTTCCTGTGGATGTTGCTGAGGAGGCCGACACGATGACCGCGGCCAGGTTCGATGCCGCAGAACAAGGCGCCTACGCAGCGCGCGACCTGACGCTGAAGGCCGGCGCACGCACGCTGCTCGCGGCGTTCACGCAGGCGTTCCGGCCCGGCGAAATCTGGTGCGTCGCGGGCCCGAACGGCGCCGGCAAGACGACGCTGCTCGCGACGCTCGCGGGACTGCGGCCGCCGGCCGGCGGCAATGTCGAGATCGACGGCCGGCCGTTGTCCGCATGGCCGCCCGCGCAACTCGCGCAGCGCCGCGCGCTGATGCCGCAGCAACTGCACGACGCATTCAGCGCGACGGTGTTCGACACGGTGCTGCTCAACCGCTTTCCGTATCTCGCCGGCTGGGGCTGGGAGCGCGACGGAGACCGCGAGGCGGCGCGCGCCGCGCTCGCGACGTTCGGCCTGAGCGCGCTCGCAGGGCGCGACGTGCTGTCGCTGTCGGGCGGCGAGCGGCAGCGCGTCGCACTGGCCGCGACGCTGTGCCAGGACGCGCCGCTGATGCTGCTCGACGAGCCGCTCGCGCATCTGGATCTGCATCACCAGATCGACTGCCTGACCGCGCTGACCGACTGGGTTCACGCGCGCGCGCGCACCGTGCTGTTCTCGTGCCACGACCTGAATCTCGCGCGACGTTTCGCGACGCATGCGCTGCTGCTCGACGGCCGCGGCCAAGCATGGTCCGGGCCGGTATGCGACGTGCTCACGCCCGAACGGGCGAGCGACGCGTTCGGCTATCCGCTCGTGCTGATCCGTGAAAACGGCCGCGATGCATTGCTGCCCGCGTGGCCCGAGCGGCGCGCATGATTTCCATTGTTCCGGCGTACGGCGCAAGCCGCGCCGACGAGGCTCCCTTTCGATGACCACTCCGACCGAATTCCTTCCGCCGATCGCGCCGCTCGACGATGCGCTGCGCAAGCGCCTGCAGCACGTGATCGACCACAAGACGAAGCCGCCTGGCAGTCTCGGCCAGCTCGAGGCGCTCGCGTTGCAGATCGGGCTGATCCAGCGCACCGAGCAGCCGCGCGTGCAGCGCCCGGCGATGATCGTGTTCGCCGGCGATCACGGGATCGCGGTGGAAGGCGTGAGCCCGTATCCGCAATCGGTGACCGCGCAGATGGTCGCCAACTTTCTCGCCGGCGGCGCGGCGATCAATGCGTTCTCGGGCGTCGCGCAAAGCGAACTCGAGATCGTCGATGCGGGCGTCGCGTCGCCGTTGCCGGCGTCCGAGCGGCTCGTGTCGCTGCCGATCGGCCGCGGCACGCGCAATTTCGCGGTCGAGCCGGCGATGACGCGCGACGACGCGATGGCGGCGCTCGCGGCCGGCGCGGCGCGCGTGCGTCATCATGCGGCGCTCGGCACGAACGTGATCGGCTTCGGCGAGATGGGGATCGCGAACACGTCGGCGGCCGCGTGCCTGATGAGCCGGCTGCTCGATGTGCCGATCGACGCGTGCGTCGGCCGCGGCACGGGTCTCGACGATCAGGGTCTCGCGCACAAGCGCGCGGTACTTGCGCGTGCGCTCGCGCGGCACTCGCACGCGATTGCGCCGCTCGACGTGCTCGCGACGTTCGGCGGTTTCGAGATCGCGATGATGACGGGCGCGTACCTCGCGGCCGCGAGCGAGCGGATGACGATCCTCGTCGACGGCTTCATCTCGACGTCCGCGCTGCTCGTCGCCGAGCGGCTCGCGCCGGGCGTGCGCGACTACTGCGTGTTCTCGCACGCATCGCACGAGGCCGGCCACCGGCGGATGCTCGAGCATTTCGGCGCGAAGCCGCTGCTCGCGCTCGACCTGCGGCTCGGCGAAGGGACGGGTGCCGCGCTCGCGCTGCCGCTCGTGCGCGCGGCCGCCGCGTTTCTCGCCGAGATGGCGAGCTTCGAATCCGCGGGCGTCGACAATCGTGATGCGTGAGCCGGCCCGCGGCGTGCGCGCGGAAGTGCGGTACTTCTTCGTCGCGCTCGGCTATTTCACGCGCGTGCCGGTGCCGAAGGCGATCGGCTACGCGGCCGGCGATCTCGACCAGGCCGCGCGCTATTTCCCGCTCGTCGGCGCCTGCGTCGGCGCATGGGGTGCGCTCGTCTATCTCGCTGCGCTGCGCGTGCTGCCCGCGTCGATCGCCGTCGGGCTGTCGATGGCCGCGACCCTGCTCGCGACGGGCGCGTTTCACGAGGACGGTCTCGCCGACAGCTGCGACGCGTTCGGCGGCGGCTATACGCGCGACGACGTGCTGCGCATCATGCACGACTCGCGGATCGGCACGTTCGGCGCGGTCGCGCTGATCGTCGCGCTCGGCCTGAAGTGGCAGGCGCTGGCCGCGATGCCGCCGCTGCGCGCCGCGTGGACGATGATCGCCGCGCATGCGGCGAGCCGCGCGGCGGCCGTGAGCCTGCTGCTGTCGCTCGACTACGTGCGGCCCGAAGGCAAGGCGAAGCCGGTCGCGCAGCGGATGAACGCGCGCGCAGCGTGCATGGCGGCCGCATTCGGTCTGCCGTGGCTGTTCTGGCCGGACTGGCGCGCGGGCGTCGCGGCGCTCGTCGCACTCGCGCTCGTGCGCGCGTGTGCGGCGCGCTATTTCGTGAAGCGGATCGGCGGCTATACGGGCGACTGTCTCGGCTTCGCGCAGCAGGCGAGCGAGCTCGCGATCTATCTGGTGATGCTCGGATGGATGTCGTCCTGATCCGTCATCCGGCCGTCGCGGTCGCGTCGGGGGTCTGCTACGGACGCACCGACGTGCCGCTCGCCGGTTCTGCCGACGCGGCCGCGCGCCTGCTGCACGATCGGCTGACCGCACTCGGCGCGCCGCTGCCCGCGTGCATCGGCACGAGTCCGCTCACGCGCTGCGCGACGGTCGCCGACCGGCTCGCGCACATGTGCGGCGTGCCGTGCGAACGCGACGCCGGCTGGCAGGAACTCGATTTCGGCGCGTGGGAAATGCAGCGCTGGAACGACATCGACCGTGCGGCGCTCGATGCATGGGCTGCCGATCTGATGCATGCGCGTGCGCACGGCGGCGAAAGCGTCGCGCAGTTTGCCGCACGCGTCGTGCAGCGCGCGGACGCGATCGCGCGGCTCGGCGTCCCGCAATGGATCGTCACGCATGCGGGCGTGATTCGCGCGTTCGCGGCCCATGTGCTGCGCGTGCCGCTCGACACGCTGCTCGCGCGGCCCGTGCCGACGGGCGGTGTCGTCTGGCTGCGAGCGGACGATGGCGGCGATGCGTGGGACGTCGTGCAATGGGACGACGCGTAGCGCGTTATCGGCACGGCATGCGCCGGTTCACGCGCCGGCGCGCAGAACGGCGGCCGCGATCGTCTTTCAGTGCGCCGGCCGGCGCGCGCGTGCAGCATCGAGGTCGGTACAGAGCGCGGCTGCGCCGTCCGCGATGCGCGGCGCGGGTCGCGTCAGCAGATCGCCGTCGATCGCGAACAGGTTGTTGCGCGCGACGGCCGTCATCGCGGGCCATGCACGCCAGCGTTCGAGGCTCGGCAGCGCCTGGTCCGAGCGCGTCGCGCCGCCGCTCGTCGTCACGATCGCTTCCGGATTCGCGGCAAGCACCGCTTCGTCGGTGACGGTCGGCACGAGCGGCTTCAGCGACGCGAACACGTTGCGGCCGCCGCACAGCGCGATCACGTCGCTGATCAGATGCGTGCCGTTCAGCGTCATCAGAGGGCGGTCCCATGCCTGGAAGAACACCGTGACGGGCGCGCGCGCCGCGTAGCGTGCACGCAGGGCCGCGATGTCGCGCTCGAACGACGCGGCCGCCGCATCGGCGGCCGGCTGCGTGCCGAGCAGCGTGCCGAGCCGGCGCAGCGACGACGCGATGTCGTCCAGATGCTTCGGATCGCTGACGAAGAGCGGAATGTGCAGTGCACGCAGCGCATCGGTCTGTCGCTCGGCATTGCCGTGCCGCCAGACGACGATCAGGTCCGGCCGCAGCGCGGCGATCCGCTCGAGGTCGAGCGCCTTGTTGTCGCCGACGCGCGGCACCGACTTCGCGGCCGGCGGGTAATCGCTGTACGTGACGGTGCCGACGAGCTTGGCGCCGCCGCCGGCCGCGTACAGGAGTTCGGTCACGTGCGGCGCGAGGCTGATCACGCGTCGCGCGGGCGCGGGCAGCGTGACGGTCAGGCCGGCGTCGTCGCGTGCGCTGACGTCCGCGTGTGCGAGCGGCGCGTGGGCGAGCAGCGCGAGCATGGCTGCGGACAGCAGCGGGCGCAACGAGCGGGTGTTCATGCCGATGCGCGCTCCAGCGTCGGCACGCATTGCGCGAGCGCGTCGGCGATGCGCTGCCATTCGGCTTCGCTGCCCGGCAGCCCGATGCGCACGCTCGACGGTTGCGCGAAGTAGCGCGTCCAGATGCCGCGCGTCGCGAGCGCCGCATGCAGCGCCGCCGCGCGCGCGTCGTCGGTCCAGCTGTACAGCGGCGTCGCGCGCACCGCGAAGCCGTGCGCGCGCAGCAGCGCGGCGAGTCGTGCGCCGTCGGCCGCGAGCCGTTCGCGCGCGGCGGCCTGCCAGGCGCGATCGGCGAACGCGGCGGCGACCGCGTGGCGCGCGGGACCGCCGACCGTCCACGCGCCGAGCAGCGCGCGCAGCGCGCCGATTTGCGCGGGGTGCGCGAGCACGAAGCCCGCGCGGATGCCGGCCAGACCGAAGAACTTGCCGACCGAGCGCAGCACGACGAGACCGGGCCGATCGGCGTAGGACGCGAGCGAATCGACGGCGCCGGTATCGGCAAACGCTTCGTCGACGATCAGCGTGCCGCCGCGCGCAGCGAGCTGCGCATGCCAGCCGAGCAGGCGCCCGACGGAAACCGATTCAGCGGTCGGATTGTTCGGGTTGCCGACGATCGCATGGCGCAGCGTGGCCGGCAGTGCGTCGGCGGCGATGTCGAGCGGCACGACGCGATGGCCGTGCCGCGCGAACGCGGGCGCATATTCGCCGTATGCGAGCGGTGCGACGCCGGCGTCGCCGGGCGGCAGCAGCGCAGGCAGCGCACGGATCGCGGCCTGGCTGCCGGCGACGGGCAGCACGTGCGCATCGTCGCGCACGCCGTAGTAGCGCGCCGCGCAGCCGGCGAGGCCATCGCCGTCGTCGGGCAGCCGCCGCCATGCGTCGGCCGGCACCGGCGGCACCGGGTAGCCGACCGGGTTGATGCCGGTCGACAGGTCGAGCCATGCCTCGTAGGGAATGCCGTAGCGGCGCGCGGCTTCGTACAGATTGCCGCCGTGCGCGATCGGAGTATCAGACATGATGAGCGGCCATGACGAGCGCGGCGCTCGCGACGAGCAGCGCGAGCCACAGTGCGAGCGTGCGCGTGACGAGCGAGAGCGCGGCGACGACGTGCGCGGCCGTCGCGAGCGCGCCGGTACCGAGCGCGGGGCGATCCTCGAGCGCGCCGTGATAGACGGCCGGGCCGCCGAGCCGCACGTTCAGGCTCCCGGCGCCGGCCGCCATCACGGGGCCCGCGTTGGGGCTGTCCCAGCGGTGCGCCTGCGTGCGCCAGCAGCGCCAGGCGGCGGCCGTGTCGCCGAGCAGCGCGTAGCTCGCTGCGGTCAGACGCGCGGGGATCCAGTTCAGCGCGTCGTCGATGCGTGCGGCGGCCCAGCCGAACGTCGCGAAGCGCGGCGTGCGGTAGCCCCACATCGCGTCGAGCGTGTTCGCGAGGCGGAACAGCAATGCGCCCGGGCCGCCGGCGACGACGAACCAGAACAGCGCGCCGAAGATCGCATCATTGCCGTTTTCGAGCGCCGATTCGACGGCCGCACGCGACAGCGCTTCTTCGTCGGCCGCACTCGTGTCGCGCGACACGATGCGCGCGGTCAGCGTGCGCGCCGCGTCGAGGTCGCGGCGCAGCAGCGCGGCGGCGATCGGCGCGACGTGTTCGGTGAGGCTCTTCGCGCCGAGCGCGAACCAGAGCAGCGCGACGTGCAGCGCGGCCGCGAGCGGCCACGGCAGTGCGGCCGCGAGCAGGGTGGCGAGCGCGACCGGCGGCACGACGGCCGCCGCCCATGCGGCCACGCCGGCGATGCGGCCGCGCCGGCCGGTGTTCAGCGCGGCCTCGATGCGTGCCGCGAGCCGTCCGAACGCGACGAGCGGATGCCAGCCGGCCGGCTCGCCGAATACGCGGTCGACGAACGCGGCCGCGACCGCGAGCATCGCGACGATCGGCAGCGACAGCATCAGCATGTCGGCGCTCCCGGCTTGATGTCGAGCGGCAGGCCCGCGACGAGCAGCGTCACGCGCGTCGCGAGCGCCGCGATGCGCTGGTTCAGCCGCCCGAGTTCGTCGACGTAGCGGCGCGTGACCGAGCCGAGCGGTACGACGCCGAGGCCGATCTCGTTGCTGACCACGATCACCTTCGCGCGCGCGCCGCGCAGCGCCGCGTCGAGCGCATCGACGTGCGCCGCGTAGCGTGCCGCGTCGAGCGGTTCGCCGTCGGCCGGGCACAGCAGGTTCGCGAGCCACAGCGTCAGGCAGTCGACGAGCAGGCATGCGCGCGGATCGTCGAGTTGCGCGAGCGTCTCGGCGAGCGCGACCGGCGCATCGGCGAAGCCCCAGTCCGCGGGCCGGCGCGCGCGATGGTGCGCGATGCGGCTCGCGAATTCGGCATCGTCGGCCGTCGCGGCGGCCGTCGCGATGTAGGTGACGGGGCGGCCGCTGTCGGCGGCGAGCCGTTCGGCGTAGGCGCTCTTGCCCGAGCGCGCGCCGCCGAGAACGAAGGTGAGGTCGTGCGGAATCATCGCGTGATTGTAACGGCGCCGCGCGTCGCGACGCGGGCGATAATGCCGCCTTTGCGTCGCTCCGGATTTTTCTCACGATGAATGCACCCGACCTGCTGCCGCGCGGCACGCTGATGATCCAGGGCACGACGTCCGACGCGGGCAAGAGCACGCTCGTCGCGGGCCTGTGCCGCCTTGCGCGCCGCGCCGGCGTGCGCGTCGCGCCGTTCAAGCCGCAGAACATGGCGCTCAACAGCGCGGTCACGACCGACGGCGGCGAGATCGGCCGCGCGCAGGCGCTGCAGGCGCTGGCCGCCGGCGTCGCGCCGCATACGGATTTCAATCCGGTGCTGCTGAAGCCGACCAGCGATCGCGGCGCGCAGGTGATCATCCACGGCAAGGCGCGCGCGAACCTCAACGCGCGCGCGTATCACGACTACAAGCCGGTCGCGTTCGATGCGGTGCTCGAATCGTACGCGCGGCTGCGCTCGCGTTACGACGCGGTGATCGTCGAAGGTGCCGGCAGCCCGGCCGAGATCAACCTGCGCGAAGGCGACATCGCGAACATGGGCTTTGCCGAGCGCGTCGACTGTCCGGTCGTGCTGGTCGCCGACATCGACCGCGGCGGCGTGTTCGCGCATCTCGTCGGCACGCTCGCATGCCTGTCGGACAGCGAGCGCGCGCGCGTGCGCGGCTTCGTGATCAACCGCTTCCGCGGCGATATCGCGCTGCTGGAGCCGGGCCTCGACTGGCTGCGCGCGCAGACGGGCAAGCCGGTGTTCGGCGTGCTGCCGTATCTGCACGGGCTGCTGCTCGATGCTGAGGACATGCTGCCCGCGCAGGCGCGCAGCGCGGCCGCGCGCAGCGACGCGGGCGTGCTGCGCGTCGTCGTGCCGGCGCTGCCGCGCATCAGCAATCACACCGACTTCGATCCGCTGCGCGCGCATCCGCAGGTCGAATTCACGTACTGGAAAAGCGGCCCCGTGCCGAACGCCGACCTGCTGATCCTGCCCGGCTCGAAGAGCGTGCAGCGCGATCTCGCGTGGCTGCGCGAGGCGGGCTGGGAAGCGGTCATCCAGCGCCATCTGCGCTACGGCGGCAAGGTGATCGGCATCTGCGGCGGGATGCAGATGCTCGGCCGCACGCTCGACGATCCGCTCGGCCTCGAAGGCGCGCCCGGCAGCGTGCCGGGGCTTGGGCTGCTCGATTTCGCGACGACGCTGCAGCCCGACAAGACGCTGAAGAACGTGACCGGGCGCCTCGCGCTGCCGGGCGCCGCCGCGGTACACGGCTACGAAATCCATATGGGCGACACGCGCGGGCCCGCGCTCGCGTCGCCGGCCCTCGAGCTGGCGGAAGACGGCGCGGCGGCGGGCGGCATGCGTGCAGACGGCGCGCTGTCCGCGGACGGGCAGATTCTCGCGACCTACGTGCACGGACTGTTCGACGCGCCGGACGCATGCACGGCGCTGCTCGCGTGGGCCGGGCTCGATCGCGCCGAACGGATCGATTATCCGGCGCTGCGCGAGGCGTCGCTGGAGCGGCTCGCGGACACGTTCGCCGCGCATCTGGACCTCGGCGCGCTGTACGCGGCGTTTCGCTGAGTCGCGCGGCGGCGGGCGGGAGTGGGGCTCGGAGCGGCGTGTCCCGGCTCGGCGTGGTTGACTCAGCTCAGCCCGGCTCGGCCCGGCTCGGCCCGGCTCGGCTCGGCTCGGCTCGGCTTGGCTTGGCTTGGCTCGGCTCGGCTCGGCTCGGCTCGGCTCGGCTCGGCTTGGCCCGGCCCCGCCCGGCGAGCCTAGGCGAGGCCCGGCGAGGCCCGGCGAGGCCCGGCGAGGCCCGGCGAGGCCCGGCGAGCGGCGGCTCGCGGCTCTGACTCGTGACTCACGGCTCATGGCCCATGGCCCATGGCCCATGGCCCATGCCCCGTGGCACCTGCCTCGATTAATTCCCATTGAGAACGAGTGAAAGCGAAACGGCGTGTTTATCCGAGAAATCGCTTCGAATAGAGTGCGATCCATTCGATCACTCACTCTCACAGGAACCCGCCATGAATTCCGATCGCCTGAACGATTTCGCCGCGACGCTGCTGCGTGTCGCACTCGGTGTGCTGTATCTCGCGCACGTCGCGCAAAAGGTATTCGTCTTCACGCTGCCCGGCACCGCGCAGTTTTTCGCGTCGATCGGCCTGCCGGGCTGGCTCGCCTATCTGACGACGCTCGTCGAGCTCGTGGGCGGCCTCGCGCTGCTCGCCGGCGTGCGCGTGCGGCTCGCCGCGCTCGTGCTGCTGCCGTTCATGCTCGGCGCGGTCTCGGCGCATCTGCCGAACGGCTGGAGTTTCGGCGCGCCGCACGGCGGCTGGGAATACCCGGCGTTCTGGGCGGTGACGCTCGTCGTGCAGGCGCTGCTCGGCGGCGGCGCATTCGCGCTCGACGCATCGGGCGCCGAACCGCGACGCGCGTAAGCGACATAGGGAAGGCGTACCGGCCGCGCACGGCAGCGGATCGGTGCAACCCGTTTCGGCGATACCCGTTTTACCGATATCATCGCTCCCTGTATCCGCAATGAGCGGCGCCGGCCATGCAGCCGGCGCCGCGCGGCTTTTTCGGGGGAATTCATGACGGTCATCGTGGTGGCGAATCCGAAGGGCGGCGTCGGCAAGAGCACGCTGTCCACCAACCTTGCCGGTTATTTCGCGGCGCAGGGCGCGTGGGTCGCGCTCGCCGATCTCGACCGGCAGCAGTCCGCGCATGCGTGGCTCGACCTGCGGCCGGCCGGGCTGCCGACGATCGAGGCGTGGAATCTCGATCCGGACGCGCCGTCGAAGCCGCCGCGCGGCCTCGAATACGCGGTGATCGACACGCCGGCCGGCCTGCACGGCACGCGGCTGAACGTCGCGCTGCAGCTGGCCGACAAGGTCATCGTGCCGTTGCAGCCGTCGATGTTCGATATTCTGGCGACGCAGCAGTTTCTCGAACGCCTCGCGACCGAAAAGGCCGTACGCAAGGGCAGCGTCGAGGTCGGCATAGTCGGGATGCGCGTCGACGCGCGCACGCGTTCGTCCGACCAGCTGCACCGTTTCGTCGAGGGGCTCGGACTGCCGGTGCTCGGCTACCTGCGCGACACGCAGAACTACGTACAGATCGCCGCGCACGGCCTGACGCTCTGGGACGTCGCGAAAAGCCGCGTCGACAAGGATCTCGAGCAGTGGGGGCCGATCGTCGAATGGGCGGAGCGCAGCGCGGGGAAGGGGGCGAAGGTCGCGAAGGCGTCGTGAATGCCGGCCGGCGGCCCGAGCGCGCAGCGCCGGCCACGGCCAAAAATAAAAAGGGCTGGATGTCCGCGCGTGGCGGAGATCCAGCCCTTCGTCGTTGCGGCGGGCCGCTCAGGTCCAGGTTTGCGTCGGCACGTGATCGCGGTGGCCCTTGATCTTGTTGCCTTCGTCGATGAACACGAGCTTCGGCTTCCAGCCGGCCTGCAGTTCGGCCTCCTCGACCATCGCGAACGCGGCGATGATGACCAGATCGCCGAGCTGCGCGCGGCGCGCAGCCGAGCCGTTCAGCGAGATCATCCCGCTGCCGCGCTCGCCCTTGATCGCGTACGTCGAGAACCGCTCGCCGTTGTTGATGTTCCAGATGTCGATCCGCTCGTTTTCGACGATGTTCGCCGCTTCGAGCAGGTCTTCGTCGATCGCGCACGAGCCTTCGTAGTGCAGCTCGCAGTGCGTGACGGCCGCGCGATGGATTTTCGATTTGAGCATGTGGCGCTGCATGATGTCTCCGTGATGCGTCGTGACGGGGCGCTCGGCGGCCGTCAGATTTCCAGGTTGTCGATGAGGCGCGTCGCGCCGAGCTTCGCGGCTGCGAGCACGACGAGCGGCTCGCCGGCGTCGAGTTCGGCGGCGTTCGGTGCGATCAGGTTCGCACGGCGGCGGATCGAGATGTAGTCGGGCGCCCAGCCGCGGTCCGCGAGATGGGTGCGCGCGTCGTGCTCGAGCTTGCCGAGGTCGCGTTCGCCGGCCAGCACGCGCTCGCGCACGCGCTGCAGCGTGCGCGCGAGTTCCGGCGCTTCGCTGCGCTCGGCGTCCGACAGATAGCGGTTGCGCGACGACAGCGCGAGGCCGTCCGTGTCGCGCACGGTCTCGGCTGCGACGATGTCGACCGGCAGCGCGAGCTGCTGGCACATGCGCCGCACGATCATCAGCTGCTGATAGTCCTTCTTGCCGAACACGGCCACGCGCGGCTGCACGCAGGCCATCAGCTTGGCGACGACCGTGCAGACGCCCGTGAAGAAGCCCGGCCGGAACTCGCCTTCGAGAATGCCGCCGAGATCGTCCGGCGGCTGCACGCGGTATTCCTGCGGTTCCGGATACATGTCGCGCTCGGTCGGCGCGAACAGCACGTAGACGTTTTCCTTCTGCAGCTTCTCGATGTCGTCCTGGAGCGTGCGCGGATACTTGTCGAAATCCTCGTTCGGACCGAACTGCAGGCGGTTGACGAAAATGCTCGCCACGACCGGATCGCCGTGCTGGCGCGCGAGGCGCATCAGCGACAGATGGCCTTCGTGCAGATTGCCCATCGTCGGCACGAACGCCGTGCGGTTCTGGCCGCGCAGCTGGTCGCGCAGTTCCTGGATCGAGCTGATGACTTTCATGATCGGGTAGCGAATTCCTCGCGCGTGCGCGCGTTGCCGCCGCGGCAGGCGGCGTCGGGGTCGGAGTGAAACGCGCCCGCGCGCAGACCACGCGGCGGGCGTCGGCGGATTGTAGTGGATTTGGCCAGCGGACGCACCGAAAAGGGAACGGTCGTTCTATTTCACCGGTCGCGGCCGGCCGCGCGTTACGCGGGCAGGTACGCGAGGCGCACGTAGATCGGCGCGAACGGCTCGGCCTGCGTGATTTCGACGAGCGATTCGCGTGCGAGCTCGAGCATCGCGATGAAGTTGACGACGACGACCGGCACGCCGCGCGACGTGTCGAACAGATCCGCGAACTCCATGAAGCGCGCGTTCTGCAGCCGGCGCAGGATCAGGCTCATGTGTTCGCGAACGGACAGTTCCTCGCGGGAAATCTTGTGATGCTGGACGAGCTTCGCGCGCTTGAGCACGTCGGCCCAGGCGGCGCGCAGGTCGTCCGCGTTCACGTCCGGGAAGCGCGGCGTGATGCTCTGCTCGATGTAGACCTCGGCGCGCAGGAAGTCGCGGCCGAGCTGCGGCAACTGGTCGAGGCGCTGCGCGGCGAGCTTCATCTGCTCGTACTCGAGCAGCCGGCGCACGAGCTCGGCGCGCGGATCTTCCGCTTCCTCGCCGGTATCGGCCTTCTTCACCGGCAGCAGCATGCGCGACTTGATCTCGATCAGCATCGCGGCCATCAGCAGATATTCGGCGGCCAGCTCGAGATTCGACGCGCGGATCTGGTCGACGTAGCCGAGATACTGCGCGGTGACCTGCGCCATCGGGATGTCGAGCACGTTGAAGTTCTGCTTGCGGATCAGGTACAGCAGCAGATCGAGCGGGCCTTCGAACGCTTCGAGGAAGACCTCGAGCGCATCGGGCGGGATGTAGAGATCCTGCGGCAGCTTGAACAACGGCTCGCCGTACAGGCGAGCGAACGCCGCGACGCCGTCGACCGTGTCGGGCGTCGAATCGGCACCCGCGGGCGCGGCGACCGCGTCGTCCTCGCGGGCGGCGCTGGCCTCGTCGGCGGTGCTCACGTCGTCAGAAGTTCTGGTAGTAGACGTACGGCGTTTGCTTCACGCGCGACTGCTGCTGCTCGGCGCGCTCGTCGAGGTCGATCGGCTGCTTGTCCCACAGCAGCGCGCGGCCCTTGCGCTGCTCTTCTTCGAGCGTCGGCTTCTGCTGCTTGAGCTGGTTCAGGAATTGCGTGACGTCGGACTGGTACGGCATGGCTTGGCTTTCCGTTGGCATGGCGCACGACGCGCCGGGTTCTGCGATGGCGGGATTTTACCGCATCGCGGGGAACAGCCGGCGTCAATCGCGCGTCGAATCGGCGGGCCGGCGCCCGGTGCGCGGCGTCCGGCGTCCGGCGGCGCACCGGGCGTTGCGCCCAAGCATCAAAGCGGCGTCCGCGCGGGCGCGGCCGCTACCCTGTGGTCAAATACAGGGTTTTCCATGAAATCGTGACAACCGAGGGCGAGGTCATATTTGGCGGGGCACGCGAACCAGCAACGACTTCCGGCGCATGACGCGGCCCGCCGCGCCTCGCGCGATCCGGCACCGCGCCGCGCCGGCGCAACCGCGCGCGCCGCGCTCGCAGGCTGTCTCGTCGCCTGTTTCGCGCTGCCGGCGCAGGCCAAGTACCAGGTCGACATCGACGCGCCGCGCGCGATCCGCAAGCTGCTGAGCGCGCATCTCGACATCGCGCGCTTCGCGAAGCGCGACGACATCACCGACGACCAGTTCGACTTCCTCGTCACCGCGACGCCGCAGCAGGTGCGCGACCTGACCGCGACGGCCGGCTATTTCTCGCCGGTCGTGCGCACCGACGTGCGCACGCGCGACGGCAAGCGCGACGTGCGCGTCGCCGTCGAACCGGGACCGCAGACGTTCGTGTCGTCGGTCGACCTGACGTTCAAGGGACCCGTCGACACCGAAGATCCGAAGCAGGAAGCCGCCACGCGTTTCGCGTTCTCGCTGAAGACGGGCGACCCGTTTACGCAGTCCGACTGGGACGGCGCCAAGAACGCGGCGCTGCGGCAGTTGCAGGCGCGTCGCTACCTCGGCGCGAAGATCGTGTCGTCCGAAGCGCGGATCGACCCGCGCACGCAGCGCGCGGCCCTCGCGGTCACGTTCGACAGCGGCCCGACGTTTACGATCGGCAAGGTCGACGTCGACGGCGTGCGCCGCTATCCGGAGCGGATCGTCACGAACGTGAATCCGCTGTCCGAAGGCGAGATCTACGACGTGCAGCGGATCAACGAACTGCAGCGGCAGCTGCAGAACACGCCGTACTACGCGAGCGTCGCGATCGACGTCGGCGACGACGTCAGCAAGCCCGAGCGCACGCCCGTACACGTGAAGGTCAGCGAGTTTCCGTACAACAGCATACGCGGCGGCGTCGGCTACGCGACCGATACGGGCCCGCACGTGCAGGGCTCGTACACATACCTCAACACGTTCGGCGCCGCGTGGCCGCTCACCGTATCGGGCCGGCTCGACCAGATCCAGCAGTACGGGCAGATCCAGCTGTCGATGCCGCCGGGCGAACGCGGCTGGACCAACAGCGTGCTCGCGTCGTACACGAACACCAACGTGTCGGACACGCGCATCTACAGTGCGCGCGTCGGTGCGCAGCGGACGCGCACCGGGCAGTTCATCGACTATGCGTACTCGCTGATGTTCTATCAGGACCGGCTCGACCAGAACAGCGCGGGCCCGACCACGAGCCGCGCGCTGGTGCCGCAGTGGGCGTGGACGCGCCGCAATGTCGACGATCCGCTGTTTCCGCGCTCGGGCAACCTGATCCATGCGGAGGCCGGCTTCGCGATCAAGGGCGTGCTGACCGACCAGACCTTCATTCGCGGCTATGCGCGCGGCCAGCAGTACGTGCCGATCGGCAAGCGCGACCTGTTCGTGTTCCGCGCCGAGCTCGGCGGCGTATTCACGAGCGGCAGCTCGTCCCAGGTGCCGGCGTCGCTGCTGTTCCGCGCGGGCGGCTCGAACTCGGTGCGCGGCTACGGCTACCAGAGCATCGGCAATAGCGTCGACGGCTCGGTGCTGCCGACCAAGTACCTGATGACGGGCACCGCCGAATACCAGCACTGGTTCAACCGCGACTGGGGCGCCGCGACGTTCTTCGACATCGGCACCGCGACCGATGCGTGGGGCGAGAAGGTGTTCTATCCGGGCGTCGGCATCGGCGCGCGCTGGCGCAGCCCGGTCGGCCCGATCAACGTCGACGTCGCGTACGGGCTGCGCAACCGCAGCGTGCGTCCGTACCTGACGCTCGGCATCGCATTCTGAACGAACCGCTACACCGACGACGATCCGCATGACGAAGGACCCGAACGACACGCCGCCGCCCCACGATCCGGATTCGCCCGACGGCGCGCCGGCCGAACCGCCGCGCCCGCGGCGGCGCGGCCGTGCGCTGCGGGTGGCCGGCTGGACGCTCGTGGCGCTCGTGCTGCTCGTCGTGCTCGCACTCGCGCTCGTGTTCGCCGCGGCGACGACCGAGCGCGGCACGCGGCTTGCGTGGCAGACGGCCGTGCGCGTGCTCGGCGGCCGGCTCGCCGGCACGCTGCAGGGCGGCGCGCTCGCGACCGGCGTGCGGCTGCGCGACGTCGCATGGACTAGCCCCGGCGGCGCGGGCACCGAAGTGCGCGTCGACCGCCTCGACGGCCGCTGGGCACTGACACGCGCGCCGCTGCGGCTGTCGATCGCGTACCTGCGCGCGGGGACGATCGACGTGCGGATCGCGCCGGGCCCGTCGACGCCGAGCGCGGCGCCGCAGGACCTGCGGCTGCCGCTGCAGCTGCGGATCGGCGATCTGCGGATCGATCATCTGGCGATCCACGAAGGCGCCTCGACGACGCAGCTCGATCGCATCGCGCTGAACGGCCGCAGCGACGGCCGCCATCACGAACTGGCGCTCGACAGCATCGATACGCCGTACGGCTCGCTGACCGCGCGTGCGAAGCTCGACGGCATGAAGCCGTTCGCGCTGACGGGCGACGCGACCTATGCGGGCAAGTTCGCCGACGAGCCGGTCGATGCGCGCGCGCGCGTGTCGGGCTCGCTCGAGGCGCTGGTCGCCGACGTCGACGCGAGCGGGATGAAGCTCAACGGACGCGCGCACGTCGAGGCCGCGCCGTTCGGCACGGTGCCGCTCACGCGCGCGTCGCTCGCGTTCGATCACGTGAACCCGAAGGCGATTTCGCCGAGCGCGCCAGCCGCCGATCTCGCGGTGCGCGCCGCACTCGAGCCGGTGACGGCGCCGGCCGGTGCCGCGCAGCCGCACGGCTTCGCCGTCACGGGGCCGGTGTCGATCGTGAACGCGAAGCCCGGCACGCTCGGCGATCATCTGCTGCCGATCGTCGACGCACACGCGACCGTGCATCTCGATGCGCACGCGCAGCGCATCGACGGACTCGCGCTGAAGCTGATCCGCGACGGGAGCGTGACGGGCGGCGGCACGCTGAGCGGCGGCAAGGGCCGGTTCGATCTGAAGGTCGCGAACCTCGATCTGAACGCGTTCGTCGCCGCGCTGCGGCCGATGCGGCTCGGCGGCCCGCTCGGCGTGACGCTTGCCGGCGACGCGACGACCGTCGATTTCGACCTGACCGATCCGAAGCTCGCGCTCGGCGCACGCGCGAAGGTCGCGCTGACCGCGCAGCAGACGGTGATCAGCGAGGCGCGCGTGACGGCCGGCAAAGGGCGGATCGACCTGACCGGCGCGTTCCGCCACGACGCGCATTCGAGCTACGACGCGAAGGCCACGCTGACCGCGTTCGATCCGCTGCTGCTCGCGGCCGCGAGCGCGCCGAAGGCGGGTGCCGGCAAGGCGCCCGCGAAGGGCAAGGGGCCGGCCGGCCGCGGCGACACGCGCGTGAACGGCACGCTGACCGCATCGGGCGCGTTTGCGCCGCAACTGTCGACGAAGGCGACGTTCAAGCTCGGCGACAGCGTCTACGACGGCGTGCCGCTGACCGGCGCGGGCGTCGTGCAGCTCGCGGGCGCGCGCATCCTGCCGAGCAATGCGAATCTGTCGATCGCCGGCAACCGCGTCGATTTGCACGGCAGCTTCGGCGCGCCGGGCGACCGGCTCAATTTCGTCGTCGATGCGCCGCAGCTCGACCGGCTCGGCTTCGGCGTGCAGGGGCTCGTGCAGGCGCAGGGCGATCTGACGGGCAGCTTCGCGCACCCGAACGTGACGGCCACGTACAAGGCCGAGCACGTGGTCGTCGGGTCGAACCGGATCGGCGCCGCGCAGGGCCGCGCGGACATCCGCGACGGCGCGCACGGCGCGCTCGTGTTCACCGCGGACGCGAGCGACATCGCACTCGGCTCGCTGCAGCTGAAGTCGCTGCGCGCGAACCTCGAGGGCACGCGCGCGAAGCATACGTTCGACGCATCGGCGCTCGGCGCCGCCGGCGGCCGCGTGATCGACATGACGCTCGCGGCGAACGGCGGCGTGACCGAGGGCCGCGACGGCATGCGCTGGGACGGCACGGTCACGCGTCTCGCGAACCGCGGCACGCCGGCCGTCGCGCTGCAGACGCCGCTGACCGTGTCGGCCGGCACGGGCCGCGTGACGCTCGGTGCGGCGCGCCTCACGCTCGAAGGTGCGGCGATCGACCTGAAGTCGTTCGTGTTCGACCACGGCCAGATTCGTTCGGCCGGTGCGGTGAGCGGCGCATCGGTCGCGCGTTTCCTCGAAGTGCGCCAGGAACTGACGGGCGAGCGTCCGCCGGTGCGGACCGACGTCGTACTCGATGCCGACTGGGACTTTTCGCTCGGCGCGACCGCGACCGGCTATCTGCAGATGAAGCGTCGCGGCGGCGACGTGACGATCGAGACCGGCCGCGGGATCGCATCGCTCGGGCTGACCGATCTGTCGGCGCGCGCCGCGTTCGGCCCCGGCAACCGCGTGAACGTGACCGCGGCCGCGAAGGCGAACCGGATCGGCACGCTCGATGCGAACGTCGCGGTGCCGCTCGCGCCGCGCGACGGCGTGCTCGCCGTCGCCGACGACGGGCCGCTGTCGGGCCGCATCGACGCCGACATTCCGTCGCTGAAGGCGACCGGCAACCTGTTCGGCCCGAGCTACCTGCTCGGCGGGCGCGCCGCGCTGAAGCTGACGGTCGCCGGCACGCCGGCGAAGCCGAACGTGTCCGGGATGCTGACCGGCGACGATCTCTCGGCGACGCTCGTCGATCAGGGCGTGCAGCTGAAGGACGGCGTCGTGCGCGTGCGGCTCGCGGAAAACCTCGTCGAATTCCAGCAGGTCGAGTTCCACGGCGGCGACGGCACGCTGCGCGCGCTCGGTCGCGTGCGTCTGGACGGCGAAGCGCCGGACCTGACCGCGAGCATCGTCGCGGACAAGCTCGAACTGTTCGCGGCGCCGGACCGCAAGCTGTCGCTGTCCGGCAAGGCGACGGTCGCCAACGACGGGCCGCGCGGCGCGCTGTCGATCGACGGCAAGTTCGTCGTCGATCGCGCGTTGTTCGATCTGCCGGAAGAATCGGCACCGCATCTGTCGGACGACGTCGTGATCGTGCGGCCGGACGGCACGGTGCGCGGCGAAACGCAGACCGGCACCGCGGCCGCGAAGCCGCAAAAGGCCGCGGACAAGCCTGCGCCGTCGCTCGCGCCGCGCGCGAACATCGACATCGGCCTCGGCGACAACTTCCGCTTCAAAGGGCACGGCGCCGATCTCGGCCTGCGCGGCACGATCACCGTGATGAGCGCGCCGGGCGTGCCGCTGCGCGCGATCGGCAACGTGCGCGTGACGGAAGGGTCGACCTACACGTCGTTCGGCCGCAAGCTCGCGATCGAGAACGGCTTCTTCACGTTCAACGGCCCGGTATCGAATCCGGGCGTCAACATTCTCGCGATGCGGCGCAATCAGGAAGTCGAAGCGGGCGTGCAGGTGACGGGCACGATCCAGTCGCCGACGGTCAAGCTCGTGTCGGAGCCGAACGTGACCGACAACGAAAAGCTGTCGTGGCTGCTGTTCGGCCACGGCACCGACCAGGGCAACAACATCGGCCAGCAGAACACGATGACGGCCGCGCTCGCGCTGCTCGGCAGCGCGACCGGCAAGCGCGTCGCGCAGACCTTCGGGCTCGACGAATTCTCGATCGGCCGCAGCGACGTCGGCTTGACCGACCCGCAGGTCGTGCAGATCTCGAAGGCGATCAACGAACGCTTCGTGCTCGGCTACGAGCAGGGGCTGCAGTCGGCGAGCAACGCGTTCAAGGCGACGATCAACCTGACGCGTTTCTGGTCGGTGTCCGCGTACGGCGGCACGTTCCAGGGCGTCGATCTCAACTACACGCGGCGCTTCGACCGCTGGTTCGGGCGGCGCTGAGAACACGCTCGCCGGCCCGCGCTGCTGACCGACGAAAAAAAGCCCCGCACGGGCGGTGCGGGGCGGTTCGGGCGGGCGAGGCGCGCTGCTTACTTCACGCGCATGCCGGGCTTCGCGCCGCTGTGCGGCTCGAGGATATAGAGCCCCGGTTCGGCCTTCTCGTCGGTCGCCGAGGCCGCGAGCACCATCCCTTCGGACAGCCCGAACTTCATCTTGCGCGGCGCGAGGTTCGCGACCATGACCGTCAGCTTGCCGACGAGCTGCTCGGGCTGATACGCGGACTTGATCCCGGAGAACACGTTGCGCGTCTTCTCCTCGCCGACGTCGAGCGTCAGCTGCAGCAGCTTGTCCGACCCTTCGACGGCCTGGCACGCGACGATCTTCGCGATGCGCAGATCGATCTTCGCGAAATCGTCGATCGAGATCGTTGCGTCGTCGGCGCCGTTCGCGGCGACCGGATTCCCGGCGACCGGTTTCGCATGGGCCTTCGCGGCTTTCGCACCTTTCGCGGCCGCGGCGCCCGCACCGCCGGCGGCCGTTGCGTCGGCCTGCAGCGAATCGCGGTTGGCGGCGAGCAGCGCTTCGATCTGCTTCGCGTCGACGCGCGTCATCAGGTGCTGGTAGGCCTTGATCGGCTGCGCGGACGACAGCGGCTTCGCGGCATCGGCCCACGCGAGCGGCGCGATGCCGAAGAACGCCTCGACCGCTTCCGCCACGCGCGGCAGCACGGGCTTGAGCGCGAGCGACAGCAGGCGGAACGCTTCGAGGCTCACGCTGCAGGTTTCGTGCAGCGCGACCGCGTTGGCCGGATCCTTCGCGAGCTCCCACGGCTTGGCGCCGTCGACGTAGGCGTTCACTTCGTCGGCGAGTTCCATTGTGTGGCGCAGCGCGCGGCCGTACTCGCGCGCCTCGTAGTGCGCGGCGATCTGCGGAATCGCTTCGCGCAGCTTCGCGACGAGCGGATGGTTCATTGCGCTGTCCTGCACGCGGCCGTCGAAGCGCTTGATCAGGAAGCCCGCCGCGCGGCTCGCGATGTTCACGTACTTGCCGACCAGGTCGCTGTTCACGCGCGCCTGGAAATCGTCGAGGTTCAGGTCGATGTCTTCCATCGTCGCGTTCAGCTTCGCGGCGAAGTAGTAGCGCAGCCATTCGGGGTTCAGGCCGGTGTCGATATAGCTCTGCGCGGTGATGAACGTGCCGCGCGACTTCGACATCTTCGCGCCGTCGACGGTCAGGAAGCCGTGCGCGAACACGTTGGTCGGCGTGCGGTGGCCCGAGAACTGCAGCATCGCCGGCCAGAACAGCGTGTGGAAATACAGGATGTCCTTGCCGATGAAGTGGTACTGCTCGGCGCTCGAACCGGCGCGGATCCACGCATCGAAGTCGATGCCGTTGCGATCGCACAGATTCTTGAAGCTCGCGTAGTAGCCGACCGGCGCATCGAGCCACACGTAGAAGTACTTGCCCGGCGCGCCGGGGATCTCGAAGCCGAAATACGGCGCGTCGCGCGAGATGTCCCAGTCGGCGAGCTTGGCTTCGCCGGCGTCGCCGAGCCATTCGCGCATCTTGTTGGTCGCTTCCGGCTGCGCGAGGCCGCTTACCCATTCGCGCAGGAACGTCTCGCAGCGCGGGTCGGACAGGCGGAAGAAGTAGTGCTTCGACGTCTTGCGCACGGGCGTCGCGCCCGACACGACCGAATACGGGTTCAGCAGCTCGGTCGGCAGGTAGGTCGAGCCGCACACTTCGCAGCTGTCGCCGTACTGGTCCTTCGCGTGGCACTTCGGGCACTCGCCCTTGATGAAGCGGTCCGGCAGGAACATTTCCTTGACCGGGTCGTACGCCTGCTCGATCTCGCGCTCGGCGATCAGCCCGTTGTCCTTCAGCGCGAGGTAGATCTTCTCGCTCAGCTGGCGATTTTCTTCGGAATCGGTCGAGTAGAAGTTGTCGAACGACACGCCGAAGCTGTCGAAGTCGCGCTTGTGCTCGGCCCACACGCGCTCGATCAGCTGCTTCGGGGTCAGGCCTTCCTTCTCGGCGCGCAGCATGACCGGCGTGCCGTGCGTGTCGTCGGCGCCGATGTAGTAGACCTCGTGCCCGTGCATTCGCAGCGTCCGCACCCAGATGTCGGTCTGGATGTACTCGACCAGGTGGCCGATATGGATCTGGCCGTTGGCATAGGGCAGGGCGGACGTAACGAGGATCTGGCGGCGGCCTTGCGGCGCCGCGGCCTGCACGGAAGTGAGGTCGGATGCGGACATAGGGTCTGTAGAGGAACAGCGGAAAACGACGGAAACTGCGATTCTAGCAGGGGCGCGGACCGGGCAGGCGCGGCGCCGGCGCGGGCGCGCGGCGGCTCGGCAGCCGGGCCGGCAGTGCGGCACGATGTTGCGTTGCAGCAGACGAGCGGCGGGCAAAAAAAACCGGGGCGAATTCGGCCCCGGAGCAACAACGACAAGAGGAGAATGGTGACGCGCCGGTAACACCAGCCGCGTACCGTAAAGAAAGACCACGGACCGCGACAGAAGTTCGAAATTTTTTTCGATTTGTTACCGGCCGCCTCCAATCCCTTGTCCGGCGGGGCTGCGCGCGCATCCTGCGGCGCAGCCCGGCGTGTCGTGCGCGATTTACTGGTGCTGCGGCGCGCGCAGGTAGATCTCGACGCGGCGGTTCTGTGCGCGGCCGGCTTCGGTCGAGTTGTCGGCCACCGGGTTCGACGGGCCCATGCCCTGTGCCGACAGGCGGTTGCCCGCGACGCCGCGCTGCACCAGCGCGTTGACGACGCTTTGCGCGCGGTTCTGCGACAGCGTCTGGTTCAGCTGCGCGGAGCCCGTGCTGTCGGTGTAGCCGATCACCGACGCCGTCACTTGCGGGTTCTGGTTCAGCGTCGTTGCCAGGTCGTTCAGCAGCGGCGTGAAGGCCGGCGTGATCGCGTACTGGTTCGTCGCGAACGTGACCGAGCTCGGCACGTTCAGCTTCAGCGAGCCGTCCGGCTGCTCGGTGACCTGCGTGCCCGTCTGCGCAGCCGACGGCGCGAGCTTGTTCTTGATCGCTTGCCAGTTGTAACCCGTCACGCCGCCGACCAGCGCACCGACGCCCGCGCCGATCGCCGCACCCTTGCCGCCCCCGGCAAGCGCCCCGATGCCCGCGCCCAGCGCTGCACCCGTGCCCGTGCCGACGGCCGTGTTGGTGCCTTGCTGCGATGCGCAGCCCGCCAGCAGGGCGCCGGCGAGTGCGAAGACGGACAGGCGAGTCGCGATTTTCATGTTCATCTTGGATTCCTCTCTTGGTTGAACGAGTCGACAACAACAACAGTTACGGCTCCCTGCACGGCCGCCCGAAAAAGGAGGGCAGGCCTGCGCCGGCGGCAGCCGCCGAGGCGGCCGCATGCCCTGTCCGCCAGCGTGGCTGTTCGGACAGCGCGACGCGTCAGCCTCTACAATATAGGCGGTTGGTGGCCGATTTGGCCCCATAGCGTGCCGCACGCGAAGAGTGCGCCGGCTCGCGCGTTCGCGCAATGGCATGCAACAGATTCTTTCACTTTTCTCGATATTCGCCGCGTTATTTGATATTTCTTGACGTTTGCGCGCGAAAAAAACGTTTTTGACGGAGTTTCGATGAGCATTGACCGGGCCCAAGTCGACGCCGCGCTGGCGGCTGTCGTCGACCCCAATACCGGCCGCCCGTACGCGGCGAACAAGGGCGTGCGCAACGTCGCGATCGACGGCGACGCCGTGACGGTCGACGTGGTGCTCGGCTACCCGGCGCGCAGCCAGTACGACGACGTGCGCGCGCGCATCGCGGCCGCGCTGACGGCCGTGCCGGGCGTACGCGACGCGCGCGTGGCGGTGTCGCAGGAGATCGTCGCGCACACGGTGCAGCGCGGCGTGAAGCTGCTGCCGAACGTGAAGAACATCGTCGCGGTCGCGTCGGGCAAGGGCGGCGTCGGCAAGAGCACGACGGCCGTGAATCTCGCGCTCGCGCTCGCGGCCGAAGGCGCGTCGGTCGGCATCCTCGATGCCGATATCTACGGCCCGTCGCTGCCGACGATGCTCGGCATCCACGGCCAGCGCCCCGAATCGCCGGACAACCAGTCGATGAACCCGCTCGTCGGCCACGGGCTGCAGGCGAACTCGATCGGCTTTCTGATCGAGGAAGACAACCCGATGGTGTGGCGCGGCCCGATGGCGACGTCCGCGCTCGAGCAGCTGCTGCGGCAGACGAACTGGCGCGAGCTCGACTACCTGATCGTCGACATGCCGCCCGGCACGGGCGACATCCAGCTCACGCTCGCGCAGCGCGTGCCGGTGACGGGCGCCGTGATCGTCACGACGCCGCAGGACATCGCGCTGCTCGACGCGAAGAAGGGGCTGAAGATGTTCGAGAAGGTGGGGATTCCGATCCTCGGGATCGTCGAGAACATGAGCATCCACATCTGCTCGAACTGCGGCCACGAGGAGCACATCTTCGGCGCCGGCGGCGCCGAGCGCATGGCGAAGGACTACGGCGTCACCGTGCTCGGCAGCCTGCCGCTCGACATCGCGATCCGCGAGCGCGCGGACAGCGGCACGCCGACCGTGGCGGCCGAGCCCGACGGCGCGCTCGCGCGGCGCTATCGCGACATCGCACGCGGCGTCGCGCTCGCGATTGCCGAGCGCGCGCGCGACATGACGTCGAAGTTCCCGTCGATCGTTGTTCAAAATACGTAAAACCCTTGCGGGGCGGGCCCTTCCGCTGTTTACGGCGCCGGAAGGCGCGGTATCATGGCGACTTTCCCCCGGGTCCCTTTACCCGCCCGGCACGGCTGCCGCATCGAACGGCCGCCGGCCGGCATGAGGATCGAATGAACGAACGACATCTCGGCGCGTACGCGGGCCGCGCGCGACGCGCGCTGCTGGCGGCCGCCGTGCTGGGCCTGCTGGCCGGCTGCACCTCCTTTTCCTCGTCGCACGAAAAACGCGCGGACGCGCAACTGCAGCCGACGGTCGGTTCGCAAACGCGCGGCACGGTGACGTTCGTCGAGCGCCCGGACGGCGTGCAGGTGACCTACAACCTCGTCGGCCTGCCGCCGAACAGCGATCATGCGCTGCAGGTGCACGAGCGCGGCGACTGCAATGCGGGCGACGGCTCGAGCGCGGGCCAGGTGTTCGCGCCCGCCGCCGATCGGCTGCGCGCGGGCGCGCGCGTCGCCGGCGATCTCGGCAACATCCACGCCGACGCGAACGGCGTCGCCGCCGGTTTCATCGTCGCGCCCGATCTGGCCCTCGACGGCGTGCGCTCGGCGCTGAACCGCTCGGCGCTGGTCCATCGCGACGCGAGCGACCCCGCGTTTCCGCAGCACGGCGCGGGGCCCGCGCTTGCCTGCGGCGTGATCCGATGACGGCCGCCGCGTGCGCGCGCCGATGATCGCGTAAAATGTGCGCCTTCTGCGGCCGCCGCGTCGAACCGGCGGCCTTCGTTTCCGTTTACCGTCACGCAGCGTTTCCTGGCGCCCCGATATGAGCATCAAGTCCGACAAATGGATTCGGCGCATGGCCGAAGAGCACAAGATGATCGAGCCGTTCGTGCCCGATCAGGTCCGCGCGTCCGAGGACGGTCGCCGGATCGTCAGCTACGGCACGTCGAGCTACGGCTACGACATCCGCTGCGCGGACGAATTCAAGATCTTCACGAACATCAACTCGACGATCGTCGATCCGAAGAACTTCGACGAGGGCTCGTTTGTCGATTTCAAGGGCGACGTGTGCATCATCCCGCCGAACTCGTTCGCGCTGGCCCGCACCGTCGAATATTTCCGCATCCCGCGCACCGTGCTGACGGTCTGCCTCGGCAAGTCCACGTACGCGCGCTGCGGGATCATCGTCAACGTGACGCCGTTCGAACCCGAATGGGAAGGCTACGTCACGCTGGAATTCTCGAATACCACGCCGTTGCCCGCGAAGATCTACGCGAACGAAGGCGTCGCGCAGGTGCTCTTCTTCGAGAGCGACGAGGTGTGCGACGTGTCGTATGCCGATCGCGGCGGCAAGTATCAGGGGCAGCGCGGTGTCACGCTGCCGAAAACCTGATCTGCTTGCATAACGTCTCACCAGTTTCCGGGTGACCGCTGCGCGTGACGCGCCGCGGTCGTTCTTTTTGGAGAATCGCCCATGAAGTTTCGTTTTCCCGTCGTGATCATCGACGAAGATTTCCGCTCCGAGAACATCTCGGGCTCCGGCATCCGGGCGCTGGCCGAAGCGATCGAGAAGGAGGGCGCGGAAGTCCTCGGCCTCACGAGCTACGGCGATCTGACGTCGTTCGCGCAGCAGTCGAGCCGCGCCTCGTGCTTCATCCTGTCGATCGACGACGACGAACTCATGCTCGGCGAAATCGGCCCGGACGGCGAACTGCCCGAGCTCGCGACCGCGATCATCGAGCTGCGCGCGTTCGTCACCGAAGTGCGCCGCCGCAATGCGGACATCCCGATCTTCCTGTACGGCGAGACGCGCACGTCGCGCCATCTGCCGAACGACATCCTGCGCGAGCTGCACGGCTTCATCCACATGTTCGAGGACACGCCGGAGTTCGTCGCGCGCCACATCATCCGCGAGGCGAAGGTCTATCTCGACTCGCTGGCGCCGCCGTTCTTCAAGGAGCTCGTCAAGTACGCGGACGAAGGCTCGTATTCGTGGCACTGCCCCGGCCATTCGGGCGGCGTCGCGTTCCTGAAGAACCCGCTCGGCCAGATGTTCCACCAGTTCTTCGGCGAGAACATGCTGCGCGCGGACGTCTGCAACGCGGTCGACGAACTCGGCCAGCTGCTCGACCATACGGGCCCCGTCGCGGCGTCGGAGCGCAACGCGGCGCGCATCTTCAGCGCCGATCATCTGTTCTTCGTGACCAACGGCACATCGACGTCGAACAAGATCGTCTGGCACGCGACCGTCGCGCCGGGCGACATCGTGCTCGTCGACCGCAACTGCCACAAGTCGATCCTGCACGCGATCACGATGACGGGCGCGATCCCCGTGTTCCTCACGCCGACGCGCAACCACTTCGGCATCATCGGCCCGATTCCGCGCGACGAGTTCAAGCCCGAGAACATCCGCAAGAAGATCGAGGCGAACCCGTTCGCGCGCGAAGCGCTGCGTCAGAACCCCGACCTGAAGCCGCGCATCCTGACGATCACGCAGAGCACCTACGACGGCGTCGTGTACAACGTCGAGATGATCAAGGACCTGCTCGGCGATCTGCTCGACACGCTGCACTTCGACGAAGCATGGCTGCCGCACGCGGCGTTCCATCCGTTCTATCGCGACATGCACGCGATCGGCGACGGCCGTCCGCGCACGGGCGCGCTCGTGTTCGCGACGCACTCGACGCACAAGCTGCTCGCCGGCATTTCGCAGGCATCGCAGATCGTCGTGCAGGATTCGGAGAACCGCACGTTCGACAAGCATCGCTTCAACGAGGCGTATCTGATGCATACGTCGACGAGCCCGCAGTACGCGATCATCGCGTCGTGCGACGTCGCGGCCGCGATGATGGAGCCGCCCGGCGGCACGGCGCTCGTCGAGGAATCGATCGCCGAGGCAATCGACTTCCGCCGCGCGATGCGCAAGGTCGACGCCGAATATGGCGACGACTGGTTCTTCAGCGTGTGGGGCCCGGAGGATCTGTCCGAAGAAGGGATCGGCTCGCGCGAAGCCTGGATGCTGAAGCCGAACGACCGCTGGCACGGCTTCGGCCCGCTCGCCGAAGGCTTCAACATGCTCGACCCGATCAAGGCGACGATCATCACGCCGGGGCTCGACGTCGACGGCGAGTTCGGCGAGACCGGCATTCCGGCCGCGATCGTCACCAAGTACCTGGCCGAGCACGGCATCATCGTCGAGAAGACGGGCCTGTACTCGTTCTTCATCATGTTCACGATCGGCATTACGAAGGGCCGCTGGAACTCGATGGTGACCGAGCTGCAGCAGTTCAAGGACGACTACGACAACAACCAGCCGCTCTGGCGCGTGCTGCCCGAATTCGTCGCGCAGCATCCGCGCTACGAGCGCGTCGGGCTGCGCGATCTCTGCACGCAGATCCACGACGTCTACCGCGCGAACGACATCGCGCGCCTGACGACCGAGATGTATCTGTCGGACATGGAGCCCGCGATGAAGCCGTCGGACGCGTTCGCGAAGCTCGCGCACCGCAAGATCGACCGCGTGCCGCTCGACGAGCTCGAAGGCCGCGTGACGAGCATCCTGCTGACGCCGTACCCGCCGGGCATTCCGCTGCTGATTCCGGGCGAGCGCTTCAACAAGACGATCGTGAACTACCTGCGGTTCGCGCGCGACTTCAACGAGCGCTTCCCGGGCTTCCATACCGACATCCACGGTCTCGTCGCGGAAGAGGTGAACGGCCGCGTCGAGTACTTCGTCGACTGCGTGCGCGACTGATGGCGGCGCAGGGACGAATCCGGGCGGTGCGCGCGGCGGCCGCCGCGCTCGCCGTCTGGGCGGTCTGCTCGGCGGCGCCTGGCCTCGCGCATGCCGAAGTCGCGGCGGCCGATCCGATCGACGTCGCGATGCGGCAGTGCCTCGCGCGGCGCGACCGGTCGTCGACGGCCGGCCAGATCCAGTGCATGAACGAAGCGCAGCAGCAGTGGCAGGCCGCGATGGACGACGCCTACGCGCGCCTGCTGAAGAATGCACCGGCCGACGCGAAGCGCGGCTGGCAGGAGAGCCAGCGGCGTTGGCTCACGTGGCGCAAGGACGAAGCGCATCTGCTGAAGGCCGTCTACGACACGACGAGCGGCACGATGTACACGATGGCGAGCGCCGACATGCAGCTGCAGCCCGTGCGCAGCCGCGCGCTCGCGCTGCGTGCCGCGGCCGAACGCTACGCGCCGCCTGCCGCGATACCGGCGGCGGTCGGAAGCGGCGCGCAGGCCGCTGCGGCACCGGCGAACGGCAAGCCGGCGAACGTCACGCGCGATGCGCCGGTCGGCCGCGTGCGGCCGTGCGACCAGGACGCCGCATGCGAGCACGCGGTGTTCGATCTGAACCGCTATTACCAGAAGCTGCGCCGCAAGATGCCCGCGCATTCGGCCGCGACGCTCGTGCGCGCGCAGCGCGCGTGGTTCGCGTTTCGCGATGCGACCGCGCCGCTCGTCGGCGAGGACGGACGCGTCGATCTGATCGGCGCACGCATCGCGACGATGAAGCGGCTGTCCGAGACGGCCGGCAACCGCTGACCGCCGCGGCTTTTTCCGGCGCGACGCGAAGCGGAACGCAAACGAAACGCAAAACGAAACGGGCACCCTGCGGTGCCCGTTTTGCATGGCGCTCTCGCGTGCCGCGCGGCGAACCGGTGCCTAGGCGAGCTGCGTATCGTGCCGGCCGAACCACGCCGGCACCAGCGCGATCGCATCGTCGAGCGACGCGAGCACGTGCAGGCTCAGCGCGACGACCTCGGGCGTCGGCGCCTTCAGATCGGGGACGGTGACGACCGACGCGCCCGCACCGGCCGCCGACTGCACGCCGAAGTCGCTGTCCTCGAACGCGACGCACGCGTGAGCGGGCACGCCGAGGCGCTCGGCCGCGAGCCGGTACACGGCCGGGTCCGGCTTGCCGCGCGCGACCTCGGTGCCGCTCGCGATCGCCTGGAAGTACGGCAGCACGCCGACCGCGTCGAGCCGCGCGCGTATCACCTCCTGCGCGGACGACGACGCGACCGCGCAGGGAATGCCGGCCTGTGCGAGCGTGTCGAGCAGTGCGAGCGCGCCGGGTTTCAGCGGGAACTTCGGATGCGGTTCGGGCGCGGCCAGCTGTTCGCGTACGCGCATGCGCACGGCGTCGAACGTGTCCACGTCGCCGATCAGCCGCGCGAGGATCGTCTGCCCCTCGGCGAACGAGCGCCCGACGATCTGCAGGTAGTCGGCCACGGTCAGCGCGACGCCGTGCGCGTTCGACACGTCGATCCACGCGTTCATGATGGTCCGCTCCGAATCGACGAGCAGGCCGTCCATGTCGAAGAGCGCGGCGGAGAAGGTCATCGGGGTCATCCGGAAAAGGGCGGTGCGTGGCGGCGCATGCGAAAAAAAACGGACGCCGTGCAGGCGTCCGCGGTGAGGGTGCTGCGCTTACTTGCCGAGCGCGGCGCGCGCGGCCCGCGCGGCCGCACGCACCTGGTCGGGCGCGGTGCCGCCCGGGTGGTTGCGGCTCGCGACCGAGCCTTCGAGCGTCAGATAGTCGAACACGTCGTCGCCGATCAGGTGCGCGACGTTCGGCAGCTCGCGCTTCATCTCGTCGAGCGAGAGATCCGCGAGGTCAATGCCGCGGTCGTCGCAGATCTTCACGGCATGCGCGACCGCTTCGTGCGCGTCGCGGAACGGCAGCCCGCGCTTGACCAGATAGTCGGCGAGGTCGGTTGCGGTCGAGAAGCCCTGCAGCGCGGCCGCACGCATCGCGGCCGGCTTTACCGTGATGCCGGCGACCATCTCCGCGAAGATGCGCAGCGTGTCGGCGACGGTGTCGACCGTGTCGAACAGCGGCTCCTTGTCTTCCTGGTTGTCCTTGTTGTACGCGAGCGGCTGGCCCTTCATCAGCGTGAGCAGCGCCATCAGATGGCCGTTCACGCGGCCCGTCTTGCCGCGCGCGAGTTCGGGCACGTCCGGGTTCTTCTTCTGCGGCATGATCGAGCTGCCCGTGCAGAAGCGGTCGGCGATGTCGATGAAGCCGACGCGCGGGCTCATCCACAGCACGAGCTCTTCGGAGAAGCGCGACACGTGCGTCATCACGAGTGCGGCCGCGGCCGTGAATTCGATCGCGAAATCGCGGTCGGACACCGCGTCGAGCGAGTTCGCGCAGATGCCGTCGAAGCCGAGCGACTTCGCGACCGCATGACGGTCGATCGGATAGCTGGTGCCCGCGAGCGCGGCCGCGCCGAGCGGCAGACGGTTCACGCGCGTGCGGCAGTCGCGCATGCGCTCGGCGTCGCGCGAGAACATCTCGACGTACGCGAGCAGATGATGGCCGAACGTGACGGGCTGTGCGACCTGCAGGTGCGTGAAGCCCGGCATGATCGTGTCCGCGTTTTGCTCGGCGAGGTCGATCAGCGCGCCGCGCAGATCGTTCAGCAGCCCGCCGATGCGGTCGATTTCGCCGCGCAGCCACAGACGGATGTCGGTCGCGACCTGGTCGTTACGCGAGCGGCCCGTATGCAGGCGCTTGCCTGCGTCGCCGATCAGCGCGGTCAGGCGCGCCTCGATGTTCAGGTGGACGTCCTCGAGATCGAGCTGCCATTCGAATTCGCCACGCTCGATTTCGCCCTTGATCTGCGCCATCCCGCGCTCGATCGCGGCCAGATCGTCGGCGCTGATGATCTTCTGCGCCGCGAGCATGTTCGCG